>JAFRJN010000006.1 GCA_017432225.1 Candidatus Saccharimonadota bacterium | reverse complement strand
GTAGTGCCAGAACAGGATTGGCCCGAATTGGTTGGAGCTACCGAACACCAGCCATTAAAGACATAGCCGGTTCTACTTGGAGTAACACTGGAGAGAGTGATAGATGTAGCATCAGTAGTAGAGCTAGTAGAGTCTGGAATGTTGGTTACCGTAGGGTCACCAGTATTGTCTGTATAAGTAATACTATAGGCTGATGGATTAGCAGTAGCAGTTATAGTGACAGTCTTGCTATAAGTTCCTGCAGCTTGGGAGGCAGAAGCTCTGGCACCGAGAGCAATAGTATACGTATTAGCCGTACTGTTTGCTTCGTCAGTTACGTCAAGGGTAGTATCATGAGTAGTAGGAGAAGGCCAATAAGCTACATTGTCTACAGAATTATACTTACTTGGTTTATAGCCCCAGTAGCCATTATAGGTAGAGGAATTAAAAGTCTTTTCGTCTAGTACTTGAGAGATAGAGGTGAATGACCCACCTGAACCATTCGTAAGCGTACCGGCATCATCAGAAGCATTGATAGTTAATGTATAGCCAGTAAAGTTGGTCGTAGTGACGTCAAATGATGCAATGCCAGAGCCAGTAGAAGTAGCGAAAGTGCCGTCCGTACTGGTGGCCGTGAGGTCTACACTGGCGGTGGCGGTACTAACTGAAACGGTGGTGCTAGATTCTGTGGCTGTGCCCGTGGCAGCGTCCGCCGCCTCTTGTTTTGGTACCACCGGAAATAGCGCCAAGGTTCCAAAAATAATCAGGAAGAAACTTGACGCTATCCCAAACATTCGCATCTTCTGACCACGAATGCGAAAATAGTTGTTTGCTATTTTTTGTTTATAGACCTTTAAAAGTCTTGTATAACCCTTATTCATAAGACCATGTTATCACAACCATTTTCAAAATGCAACTGCTTTTTCTACATTTTTTCTATTTTTCCACATTTTCATCTCTCCACCATACATTCCAAAAATCTGTTATAATAATATAATGAACGTGATTTTGGAGGGGTTGAACGAGAAACAGCGGGAGGCGGTGGAGTATCTAGAAGGACCGCTACTGATTTTGGCGGGGGCGGGCTCGGGCAAGACGCGGACCCTCACTCATCGCATCGCCAACCTCATCCAGCACGGCATTTATCCTTCAAAAATCCTCGCGGTGACCTTTACCAACAAGGCTGCAAACGAGATGCGAGCGAGGCTTTGGAAGCTCTTCAATGGTACCGACGACATTCCGGCGCGAAATTTTATGCCCTACATGGGCACATTCCATGGCATTTGCGTGAAAATTCTACGTCAAGAAGCGGACGCGGCCAATCTGCCCAAAGATTTTGTGATTTATGATACGGACGACCAAATATCTCTCATCAAGCGAATTCTTAAAAACCTCGATTTTTCTAGCGACAAAAATCTAAAGCCCAAGACTATCCAAAATATCATTTCTTCAGAAAAAAATCAGGGCAACAGTCCAGAAAGTTATGAGGCCAAAGCCTACTATCCGAACCAGCTCAAAATCGCTCAAGTCTTCAAAGCCTACGAAACGGCCAAAAAGGAGAACGGTGCTCTGGATTTTGACGATTTGCTCTTAAAAACCCTTGAGCTTTTTGCAAAAAATCTAAAAGTCCGCAAAAAATGGCAGGACAAATTTGAGCATATCATGATTGACGAGTACCAGGATACTAATATGGTGCAGTATCAGCTGATTAAGTTGCTCGTGAATAGTAAACAGAATATCGCCGTGGTGGGCGACGACTGGCAATCAATTTACTCGTGGCGGGGTGCTGATTTTACCAACATTTTAAATTTTGAAAAAGATTTTCCTGGTGCCAAAGTAATCAAACTTGAGCAAAATTATCGTTCCACTGCGAGTATACTCAAGGCCTCGCAGGACATCATCAATCACAACAAAACTCGCTCCGAAAAGACATTGTTTACCGAGGCGGGCGAGGGCGAACCAATCACGATAGAGGCTCTCGTCGACGACAAAGCCGAGGCGAGATACGTCGCGCTCAAGGTTATCAATCTACGGCGCGATTTCCCAGATTTGTCGGACTTTGCGGTGCTCTATCGTACCAACGCCCAGTCTTATGCTTTTGAAAAAGCCTTTATCGAAATGAACCTGCCGTACAAAATCATCGGTGGGGTGAGGTTCTACGACCGCAAAGAAATCAAAGACGTCCTCGCGATTTTAAAGCTCGCCGTGAACGGCCGCGACATGGTGAGCCTAGAGCGCGTGATGAAAAACGTCCTTTCTGGCGTCGGTGAAGTGACGATTACTAAGGTCCTGTCGAGCGCCTCGCAAATTTTGTCTAGTAAACCCGTGGAAGATCCTGAGCTTCTCGAATCGGTAAAATCCGCCAAGGCCAAAGCCGCTTTAAATAAACTAGCAGATTTTCTAAAGAGCGTAAATCCGGCTGACAATCCCGGCGAAACCGTGAAGTCGGCTGTGAAAAAATTTGACTTTTCTATACTTTTAGATGACGGCACTCCGAGTACCGATGAGCGGATGCAGAACCTAGACGTCCTCGCTACCACCGCCTCGGAATACGAAACTCTAGATGAATTTCTAGCCGATGCAGCGCTGATGTCTTCGTCCGATGAAAAGTCTCAAAAAAATGCGATTACCCTGATGACGCTCCACGCGGCGAAAGGTCTAGAATTTCCAGTGGTCTTCATTGTGGGGATGGAAGAAGGGCTCTTCCCCTCTGCGCGTGGGAGCGAGACCGAGGCCGAGCTAGAGGAAGAACGGCGCCTAGCCTACGTCGGTATGACTCGCGCGATGGATAGGCTGTTCTTAACCTACGCCAGACAAAGAAATACTTATGGTAGCTATAGTTATTCCATGCCGTCACGATTTCTAGCGGAACTAGGATATAAGGATGCGGGCAATTTCAATCAGCTTGGTATTGGTTCAGCTGGTTATCAGGATAATGATGGCGATGGCCTCTCAGACTTTGGCGAGGAAGATTTTGATAACGCAGATTTCGACCCGTTCCCAGACGACGTCCCAGTTTGGGAATAACCAACGCTAAATCCCAGTCAGCGGCGTAATATCTGCTCCGAGATGCCGAAGTCTTGCTGCGAAATCTTGGTACCCACGGTTAATCGAATACACATTTCTAAGTATCGAAGTTCCCGATGCAGCAAGCATCCCGATTAGCACCACTACTGCCGGCCGAAGCGCTTGTGGCGCCGTGAGCTCTGCTGGTCGCCAATTGGTCGGACCCACTACATATAGTCTATGTGCATCAAGTAGCTCCACCTTAGCATTAAGATTGGCTAGTTCCGTCGTATAGATAGCCCGATTTTCAAACACCCAATCGTGAATCATCGTCCGCCCTTCCGCTGTCGCCGCAATCACCGAGAAGAACGGCAAGTTATCAATGTTGAGCCCCGGAAACGGCATCGGATGAATCTTATCAACTGGCGCCACCAGATCCGATTTCAAAATTTTGAGGTCTACGAGTCTAGTTCGTCCATTCGCCGAAACGTATTCTTCAGACTTCTTGAATTTTGCATTCATCGATTTCAGAACCTCAAGCTCAATCTCGAGAAATTCAATCGGCGCTCGTCGAATCGTGATTTCTGAATGTGTCGCATAGGCTGCTGCAATGAAGCTCATGGCTTCAATCGGGTCTTCCGATAAATTATATTCAATATCTTCATCAATTTCCTCGCGCCCGCGCACCGTCAAAGTTGTCGTACCAATTCCAGTAATTTTTACTCCTAATTTTTCCAAAAAGAAACACATATCCTGCACCATAGAATTCGGCGAAGCACCCACGATGGTTGTTCGGCCAGGAGAAAGTGCTGCTGCCATCAAAACATTCTCTGTCACCGTGTCACCTCGTTCGACCAACACGATATACCTATCCTCGTATTTTTTCAAAGTGTGCTGGTTCACCGTCACTTCGTAAAAACC
>JAFRJN010000005.1 GCA_017432225.1 Candidatus Saccharimonadota bacterium | reverse complement strand
TTTTATGGAGATTTGAAACGGCAGCAGGAGAGCATTGATGAAGCTCGGCAGAAGGCGGAACAAGAAAAGGTGGGAGCTTTGATTGAAAAAGCTGGGGTATTGGCGAAGCGGGGGAAAGTTTTGATAAAGAGACCTGAGAAATAAGCGTAAGCTAGAGGTGGGGGTTGGGTTTACGCCATGGCTTCGAGGGCGTTACAGATAATGTAACCGTAATAGACGGCGAAGACGATGAGCATGAAAGCACCTTCTTTTTTGGAAATGGGACTGCCGCGTCTCGCGACCAGCCAGAGGAGAGCAGCGGAGACGACCATCATGATGACGTCGAGCATTTCGAAGCTTTCGGGTCTGATGCCGCCAAAGATGGCGACGGGTAGGCCGAGGACGATGCAAATATTGAAAATATTGCTGCCGATGATGTTGCCGACGAGGAGCTCGTTTTCGCCGCGTTTGGCGGCGGTGATGGAAGTGACTAGCTCCGGGAGAGAAGTGCCGAAGGCGACGACGGTCAATGCGATGATGCGGTCGGAAATACCGATAGTTGATGCGATAGTAGAAGCGGAATTTACAACTAGTTCGCTACCGCCGACGACGCCGACAAGACCGAGTAAAACGAAGAAGAAAGATTTGCCGAGTTTCCATTTGGGCTTTTCGACTTTGTGCTTTTCTTTTTTGTTTCTTCTGGTCATTTGGATGATGTAGTAGAGGAAAATGGCAAAAAACAGGACGCAGATAAGGCCGTCGCTTCTAGTGATCCAATTTTCGTTGGCGCCGGAGATGGTGGTGTCGAGGAAAAGGAAAACTAGGCCGACGGTGGTGAGAAGAAGCAGGGGAAGTTCTTTTGAAATGGTGTTTCGATTGATCTTGATGGGGCTAATCAGAGCGGCGACGCCAATTAAAAGTAGGATATTGATGATGTTGCTACCCATGACGTTGCCAAGAAGCATATCGGTATTGCCGCTAACCATAGAAGTGATAGAAACGGCGAGCTCGGGTGCGCCGGTGCCGAAAGCTACGATGGTGAGACCGATGAGCTGCTTACTCACTTTAAAATTGGAGGCGATTGATGAGGCGCCGTCGACGAGCCAGTCGGCACCTTTGATTAAAATGACGAAGCCACCGACGAGAAGTAAAACTTGTAATAAAATGCTTATGTCCATAATGTTATTATAGCACAAAAATGGTGCGAATGAAGAGACTCTAACTCTCGCACCGAAGGTCCGAGAGTTAGCCAACAAAATAAGGCCTCTGGAGCCTTGGTATGGTGCGAATGAAGAGACTCTAACTCTCGACCTCTTCCTTGGCAAGGAAGCGCTCTAAACAACTGAGCTACATTCGCACGTCCGTGCTCATTTCGCTCAGTTGTTTAGTCTGTCCTTGATTTTACTCGGCCACAAGGGCCTCGTACAGAACTGAGCTACATTCGCACGTTGTATATTTATTATACCACACTTTTTTAAAAATGTATATGGAGGTGCCTACCTGAATTGAACCGGTGTACGCGGTTTTGCAGACCGCTGCGTAACCACTCCGCCAAAGCACCGTGTGTATTTATTTTATCATAGATTTACTTAAATGTAAAAGTTTGATATAATAGAGTAAATAACATAAGGAGTGGAAATAAATGAGTACAGGAGCAATTATTGGAATCGTGATTGCAGTGGTGGTAGTGCTACTAATTGCGATTATTGTGAGTACGTATAATAGCTTGGTGCGGACTAACGAACGGGTCGAAGAGGCTTGGAGCGATATTACCGTGCAGCTAAAATATCGCGCGGATTTGATTCCAAATGTAGTGGAAACCGTGAAAGGCTATGCCAAGCACGAAAAAGAAACTTTTGAAATGGTGACAGCGGCGCGGAGTGCATCGATGGGTGCAAAAACCGTAAAAGCTGCAGCTGAAGCGGAAGGCGAAATGCAGGCAGCACTTGGAAGAATCTTTGCAATTGCAGAGGCTTATCCAGAGCTCAAGGCTAATGAAAATTTTGTGAAATTGCAAGAGCAGCTGCAAGATGTGGAAGACAAAATTCAAGCGGCACGCAGATTTTACAATTCTGGTTGTAAAGAAATTAACGCAAAGATTAAGACTTTCCCGACCAACATTATTAACAATATGTTTGGCCACTTCAAGAAACGCGATTACTTTGAAGTGAACGAAACGGAAAAGGCGAAGATTGAAAAAGCTCCGGACGTAAAATTCTAAAAAGTATGTTTTAAAATTTAAAGAGTATGATTCTTGACTCCCCTGTAAAAATGGGGGGGTTAAGAAAAATAAATTTATGTATAAACAAATTGCACAGAATAAACGACGGACCATCATTATTATGATGGTGTTCGTGGTAATTATCGTGGCGATTGGTGCGGCGGTAGCGTATTTTGTGAACGATTGGTGGGTACTTTTGTGGGTGTTTATCGCATCGACAATCTATGCGGTGATTCAGTATTTTGCGGCGGGGTCGATCGCGACGGCGATGAGCGGAGCGCGGGAAATTACCAAAAAGGATAACCCTCGACTTTATAATGCCGTGGAGAATTTGTCGATTACAACGGGGCTGCCGATGCCGAAAGTTTATATCATTGATGATCCGGCGCCAAACGCCTTTGCAACGGGACGAGATCCTGAGCACGCGGTGGTGGCGGCAACGACTGGACTGCTCGATATTATGAACGACAAAGAACTCACGGCGGTGATAGCACACGAAATGTCGCATGTGAAAAATTACGATATTAGAGTCTCGATGATTGTGTTTGGGTTGGTCTGTGTGATTGGGCTGATATCTGATATTGCGATGCGGATGATGTTTTATGGCAATCGGCGTCGAGATAATGAGGGCAGCCCGGTGGCATATATATTGATAGTGGTAGCGGCGATTTTTGCGCCGATTCTCGCGGCGATTACGCAGATGGCGGTGTCGCGCGAGCGAGAATATCTTGCGGACGCGTCGGCGGTAAATATTACGCGGTATCCGGAGGGAATGATTGATGCGCTGAAAAAGTTGCAATCGCATAGCCGGCCAATGAAAAATCAAAATTCGGCGTCGGCTTCGATGTATATCAATAATCCTTTGCGTAAGGGTTTCTTTGACAATATGTTTAGTACGCATCCGCCATTGGAAAAAAGAATTGAAAGACTTGAACATGGTAAATTCAATTTCTAAAAAAAATAAAAAAACCAAAAAAACTGCTAGCGCTAGTCCACATAAAAATTTCAAAAGGACTTATCGGGAAGATTATTTGCGGGACTTGGAGGTGCCGGGGATAGGGCAGCATATCTTCCAGGCATTCAAAATGATTTTTTTGAACTGGAAAATTTTTTTGCCACTCGTGGTGATTTTTACGGCGGTGACGGTGCTGACGCTAGGGTTTTTGAACGTTAGCAGCTTTAAAGATGTGGCAGTATCGGTTGTGGTGACGATAGTAATTTTGATTTTGTGGCTCGCGACGATTTTTGTGATTCGGCACAAAATGGCGGGGAATAAAGTGGGGCTTCGGGATACGCTTTATAATGCGATGACGCCGCTTCTATCTTCTCTAGTAGTGCTCACGGTGGCGGTAATTCAGGCGGTGCCGGTGATGCTAGTAACTATTGCCTATTCGGCGGCAATAGAAACACATTTTCTCGATGAGCCGTTTTATGCGTTGCTGTTTTTGGTGTTTGCGGGGCTAATGATACTACTTACGTCTTATCTTTGGTCTTCTTCTTTGATGGCGCTTACGGCGGTGAGTGCGCCGGGGCTGTATCCATTTGAAGCGATCAAAGCGGCTAATGAGCTGATGATGGGGCGGAGAATCCGATTTGTGCTAAGGCTGATTGCACTATTTATAGTATTATTTATATTGTGGGCGATTTTGATTTGGCCACTGGCGGTGTGGTTGCCAGAAAGTCCAGTGACGTCGGTAATTTTGATTGCCGTGGGATGCTTCTCTACAATATATATAGCTAGTTATTTGTATTTATACTATAGATATATGCTAAAATATGATAATAAGGACAAAAAATGAACAAAGAAGAGGCGGAGAAAAGAATTGAAAAACTGCGGGGGCTGATAAATGATTACCGGTATCATTATCACGTGCTGGATGAGTCGATTATGAGTGAGGCGGCGGCGGATTCTTTGAAACATGAGCTAGCGGAACTCGAAGCGGAGTATCCGGAGCTGATTACACCAGACTCGCCGACGCAGAGAGTGGCGGGGCGGGCACTGGATAAATTTGAAAAAGTGACGCACGAGAAGCGGATGATTTCGCTCTCGGATGTGTTTTCGACCTCGGAAGTGAGAGACTGGATTTCTCGAAATGAAAAGTTGATACCGGGTGGGAAAATCAAAGAGTTCTTTACTGACATCAAAATGGATGGGTTGGCGTGCTCGCTGAAATATAAAGACGGAATTTTTGTGCAAGCGGTGACGCGCGGGGATGGGCTAGTAGGCGAGGATGTAACATTAAATGTAAAGACAATTGAAAATATCCCTCTCAAAATTAACGTTTCTTCTGATGTGGAGGTGCGGGGGGAGATTATTATATTTAAAAAAGATTTTGAAAAGTTGCAGGAAATCCAAAGGAAAAACGGAGAACCGGAATTTGCAAATCCGCGAAATCTAGCAGCGGGGTCTGTGCGGCAGCTTGACCCGAAAATCGCAGCATCGAGGCCACTTAAATTTATCGCGTACGATCTAATAAAGCCGAATTTACCAACTCACAAAGAGGCTTACGAGAAACTTCGGGAAATGGGGTTTCAGACTTCGAACGAAGACCGAGTGTGGGGAGGCTCGGATCTAGAAGGTCTATTTAAATATATCAAAGAGCTAGACGAGTATAGAAAAGGTTTGAAATTTAATACGGACGGGATGGTGATAAAAATCAACGACCGTAAAATCTATGATGACCTTGGGATTGTGGGGAAGACGCCGCGCGGGGCGGTGGCATATAAATTCCCGGCGGAAGAAGCCACAAGCGTGATAAAAGACATCGTGAT
>JAFRJN010000001.1 GCA_017432225.1 Candidatus Saccharimonadota bacterium | reverse complement strand
TGATAAGGCGCACGAGTTTTCGGATTATAACATTTTTACGTTTTTGAATGATACTAAAGCTCTAGAGAAGGCGCGAGAAATTGATGCTCGGATTGCTCGCGGTGAGAAAGTCGGGCGGCTCGCGGGTGTGCCGTATGCACTCAAGGACAACTTCCTTTCGCCAGAGGGAGAGACGACGGCTTCGGCGCATATTCTACAGGGGCTTGAGTCACCGATTACAGCGACGGCGGTGGCTAAACTTGAGGCGGAAGATGCGATTATGATTGGACGGACGAAGTTGGACGCCTTTGCACACGGGTCTTCGACGGAAAATTCGTATTTTGGGCCGACTTTAAATGCTTATGATAAGTCGCGCGTGGCGGGTGGCTCATCTGGCGGCTCGGCGGTAGCAGTGGCACTTGACATTGTAGAGTTCGCCACGGGCACAGACACGGGTGGTTCGATTCGCCAGCCGGCGTCGTTTAACGGGGTGTATGGATTTAAGCCGACCTATGGGTGTATTTCGAGATATGGGGTGGTAGCGATGGCGTCGTCGACGGATTGCATCGGATTTTTTACTAAAACCCCTGAGGATATGAATCTTCTAATGGAGATTGCCTCAGGGAAAGACAGCAAAGACTTGACAACTCTTAACGATTATTATAACGAATCGCAGCAAGCCCTTTCGGGACACGGGTCGCTTCGGCCCGTCGTCACGGGCGAAGCGCCCTCTTCCTCGGTCGTGACCTCCGGACGGCCCCAAAAGGGCTCGTCTGCGATTCGTCGTATTGGAATCATTAAAGAGTTTGATAATGATTCCGTGGATCCAGAAATTCGTGGAGCTTTGAAGAAAAAATGTGAGCTTTTGAAATCTAAAGGCCATGAAATCGTGGAACTCTCGATGCCGGCACTCAAATATGCATTGGCGGCATATTACATTATCGTGCCAGCGGAGGTGGCGTCGAATTTGTCGCGCTATGATGGAATCCGATACGGATTTCGTTCAGATAATTCAAAGGATTTGAATAGTTTGTATGCCAATACGCGCGATGAAGGATTTATGCCAGAAAACAAGCGCCGAATTATGACTGGGAATTTTGTGCTATCTTCTGGATTTTATGATGCGTATTTCTTGAAAGCAGCAAAGGTAAGAACCTTGATTGTAGAAGAATATAAAAAGGCTTTTTCTGAGTGTGATTTTATCTTGAGCCCAGTTTCGCCAAATCCGGCGTTTAAGCTTAGAGAAAAGGTGAACGATCCGGTGGCGATGTATCTTGAAGATATGATGAGTGTGTCGCTGAACCTCGCGGGGGTGCCAGGACTCGCGATTCCGGCGGGAAAGAATAGTGCTGGGCTGCCGCTAGGTCTGCAGCTGGTCGGGCCGAGAAGAAGCGACAAAAGCTTGATTAATTTTGCTAAAATCTTGGAGGATGAGAAATAATGGAAGGTGGTGCCGGCCCATTTATAATTGGAATACTAATCGTCGCAGTGATGATTTTTGTGGCGATGCTCATCACCAAAAAGCGCCAATACCGCTTTAATGTAGAAGTTTATCAAGCAAAATTTTTGAAACTGGAGAATGGACTAAACAAAAACAACGCGGCGACTTTTATGAAGACTGTAATCGACGGCGATAAACTACTTGATAAAGCGATGATGGAGATGGGCGTGCCGGGCAAGACGATGGGGGATAGATTGAAGCACAGCAAAGACAAGTTTACTGATATTAACGCGGTGTGGCGGGCACACAAGCTGCGAAATGCTTTGGCGCACGAGGACGATCTTGAAATTACCTATCGGCAGGCTTTGGCTGCACTTGCGATTTACAAACAAGCGTTAAAAGATTTAGGAGCAATATAATGAAGTACTACCCAACCATTGGAATCGAATGTCATGTGCAACTTTGTACGAAAACCAAGTTGTTTTCCGAAGTAGATAACGACGCGCGAGGTAAAGAACCAAACTCGTGTGTGTCGCCAGTGGATTATGCGTTGCCCGGGATGCTGCCAAGATTAAACGGAGAAGCTGTGAGATTCTGTATTCTCGCTGGTCGGGCGATGAACTGCGAGATTAACGCGTTTTCTAGGTTTGATCGCAAACATTATTTCTATCCGGATTCGCCGAAGGGGTATCAGATCACCCAGTTTTATCAGCCGATTATCGGGCCGGGCTATGTGGAGCTACCGTCGGGTGTTCGTGTGAGGATTAATCACGCGCACCTTGAGGGTGACGCGGGGAAGCTGACGCATTTTGATACATACTCTTTGGTAGATTTCAACCGGGTGGATACGCCGCTGATTGAGATTGTGAGTGAGCCAGATATCCATTCAAGCAAGGATGCGCACGATTATTGCAAAGAGTTGTGGCGGCTGATGCGGTACGCTGGAGTGACTTACGGTGATTTATACAACGGCAATATGCGGTTTGATGTAAATGTGTCGATTGCGCCGGAGGGATCTGATGAGCTTGGGACCCGGGCAGAAGTGAAAAACTTGAATTCGTTTAGGAGCGTGGAGCGCGCGGTAGAATACGAAATTTCGCGCCAGAGCAAGGTTCTAGACAAGGGCGGACGCGTGATTCAAGAGACTTTGGGCTGGAACGATGCCACCGGCGTGACGACCGGACAAAGGTCCAAGGAAGAAGCGAAAGATTATCGCTATATGCCGGAGCCGGATTTGCCACCGATTCATTTGTCAGAAGAATTTATTGCCGAGGAGTCGGCGAAGCTACCTTTGATGCCGGCCGATTACCGAGCAAAGTTTGGCGGGGCGGTCAAAGAAGATATTTTGGAAGTACTTTTGGACTATCCGGAGCTAATGGAGAAGCTCGGTGAGGTCAAAGAAAAGAGTGTGGTTTTGATTTCTAATTTGTTTTCATCGGTGCTTTTGGCCGAAGAAAAGTCGGCGGAGTATCTGAATGATTTACCTACTGCTTCGCAACTAAATGAACTGGCCGAGATGAACGAGAAAAAGGAACTGTCCTCGACGGCGACGAAGGAAGTGTTTTTGAAAATGTTTGACCCGCAGATGTCAAAACGCGACACACGGACGATCGCAAAGGAACTAGGGGTGATCCAGGAAAATGACCTCGGAGCGCTCGAAGCGATTGTAGATACGGTGCTGGCTAAGCCGGAAACTCAGAAGGCACAGGAAGATTTCCGCGCTGGGTCGGAGAAAGTGCTAGGATTCCTAGTCGGGCAAGTGATGAAAGAATCGCACGGCAAGGCTAATCCGTCGGCGGTGCAAGAGATTCTGAGGAAGAAATTAGCCTAAACACAGCGATTGTATATGAAGAACGAAATCGAAGCGCAATTTCTCGACATTGACAAGGATGTTATCCGCCAAAAATTAGAAAAGCTGGGTGCCGGTTTAGAAAAACCCGAAACTTTGATGCGCCGTACTGTATTTTATACCGGCAAACATTCTTTTGCGAGAGTTCGTGATGAAGGCGATAAAATCGTAATGACCTATAAAAATGTCAGTGACGACCACTCGATTATGGGTACTAAAGAATTAAATATTGAAGTCAATGATTATGGCGATGCAGTGTCGTTTCTTGAAAGTTGTGGCGTCAAAATTAAATCTCGCCAAGAAACCAAACGTGAAGTCTGGAGGCTTGACGGGGTAGAGATTTGTATTGATACTTGGCCATGGCTTCCGACTTTCATAGAAATTGAAGGGAAGAACGAAGCAGAAGTCTGGGCCGCTGCAGAGAAATTAGGTTTTAATAAAAAACAAGCCAAATTCGGCTCCGTCGATACCGCTTATCAACATTATTATGGGGTAGATCCAGATATAGTTAACCAGCATACTCCAGAAATTTTGTTTGACATGACCCCGCCAGACTGGGTTAGTAAAGCGTTGTAGCTTTCCAAATTTCAATTTCTATCCTGTTCTAGGTAAATCAAAGTTGCCCTGGAAAGGATAAGAATGACACAGATTGCGCTCGTTATTATCAATTTCGGGAAGAAAAGCAAGCAGCCGAAGAAAAAAAGATTAGGCCTTAAAGCCTAACCTTCCCAACCATAAGAGGTGAGTTCCTAGAGCTTATCTCTTACGTTTTTATTGTACTCTAGATGCCGGTTATTGTCAAGTGTTGTATTTTTTACAACACTATGGGGTTTTGTCTCAAGGGGTGGAGAAAAATTTTATCGTTTTTTAATACACAAAGTTATTTTGGCGTGTTATAATAAAAGTGCATTTGTTAGGTAATTTTATCAAAAAGCGGTGATATTTTATATCTGCATGTTAGATAAAATCTAAAGACGGCACCAGGATGGGTCGAAGGATTTTATCTAGCAACGCTTGGTAGAATTACTTGACAAATGCACCATCGTGGTGCCGTTTTTATAGGTAAATGGCTCCAGGATTTAAAAAAATAACAAAGGAGCTGTATGGTCATACAACATAGTATCAAATCAAAATTAATTAGTCTAGCCGGAGTTAGTAGTATGCTGCTAGTTGCGGCAATAGTATCTATTCATTCTTCTCCTGCCTCGGCCGAATCTCTAGACTATAATGTAAATATCGGCACATCACTAAACGTGACAGTCTCTACTGACACGGTATCTCTGACTCTCAATCCTAGTACTACACCTTTTGCTAGTACAGACCTAGATGTAGCAGTAGGAACAAACAAT
>JAFRJN010000004.1 GCA_017432225.1 Candidatus Saccharimonadota bacterium | reverse complement strand
GCACTCAAAATGCAAGAGTGCTAGTTTATCCTTCTATAAACATTATAATGTCTAGTCCCGCTTCCCGTCCCACTATCCGAAAGATACACCCCCGAGAAATGTTCCCCAGTCCTCTCATTATAAGACGCCGAGGCTTGCATCCCATCCCCTAGATATAGATATATATGTCGCCCATTTTCCGTCGTCACCAGAATATCACCCGGCTCTAGATCGCTCACATCCGACGCGTCCACTTGCATATATTTATCCGTATTAGACCGCATGTAATTTTCCTGCACCCCTGGCCCCGTTGCCGGGAAAGACGGATCCGACCCCGAATACCGCATCACTGTTGACACAAATATATCACAAGAAGCTCCCTTCGGCGCACAATCACCACTGCTTCTACACGGATCAAAATAAGTTCCCGCTTCTTTCATCGCCTCCACATACTCCGGCTTCGGGTCATCTTTGCTATGCCCATGCCCATCCCACGAAATCAAAAGCGCCGTTTCCACGATCGACCCACCCGCATCCGAACAAAACGACGATCCATACAGCGCTTCATATTTTACATACGCTCCAAACACCATCGAAGTTGACCCTTCAGTATACACTCCATCAGCAGTATACCTTCCCAGCCATGCCGAGCTCATCTCGGTACTAGTCGGATCGCGCTCTGCGTCGTACCGATTCATCACATAGACCGACCCCTCGCCGTTTTGCGCTTCGGCCAAGGAAAATCCCATGTCCAAAGCCTTCTGAATATATTTAGCAGACTGCCCATTAAAACTAAAAAATAGTTTCTTCACATTGTCAGCATCATTCAAATCCCCCACTCGCGAGCTAATTAACTCTGCCGCGAGCAGAGTCTGCCGCCGAAATTCCTCTTCCGACACCGCCCCCGGCGCGAAGCTATTTTCGTTCGACCCCCCATCCGTATAAGAAAACAGCTGATACACCCCCTGCCCGTTCGCCGGGTTATACCTTCGAAGCCCCGTCTCCATGCTATGCAAAACCGCTAGCACTTGCCACGGAAAACCATATTGATCCGCCGCTTCTTCATAAATCGCTTGGTTCTCTTCTATCGCCGAAAGCTCCGCCTCACTCCACACGCTCACCCCCGCATAATTCTGATTACTCCCGTTCGAAACGTTACATTTAGTAGAACCATTCCCATTATAATGATAAATCCCATTCAGCCCATAATAATACAAAGTATCCTCGTCAATAGTTTTTGCAAAAGCTGAAAAACCTGGCAAAATCGCCAAGAAAAACACCAAAATCAGAAAAGCACGCTTCCGCCTCATATCTATATTATAACATATTACTGTTGCGCTTGCACCGGATTAGTTGTAATCAACCTTTCTTCGGTTTCCGACGCAATCACTTGAATGTGCACATGGTTTTGCCCAGCAAAGAACAGCCCTTGCCCCACCGGGAAATTCGACAACCGCCGTTTTTCCTCTTCAGTCAATTTAAACACATCCGATAGCACATCCACCGCCGATGCCGATTGTTTCAAAAGAAGTTGAATTGATGAGTTGGCTACAATCGCTCGCCCCATCTTCATCCCCATGAAATCTTCCACGTCCTGCGTAATCGTCGTCAGCCCCAAATAATACTTACGTGCACGCTTTGCAAGAGAAAACAAGAAATTCGCCGAATCTTCATATTGCATCAGCTGCCACGCCTCATCCACAATCAGAAGCCGTTTCTTCTGATTTGCTCGCACCACATTCCAAATATGCGACAACACAATATACATCGCCACTGGCCGAAGTTCATCCTCAAGGTCGCGGATATTAAACACCACCATCTGGTTATTAATATCAATATTCGACTGCTGCGAGAAAATCCCCGCAAATGTACCGGTCGTATATTTCCGAAGTCTCTGCGCCAGAGTCGGCCCCGAGCCCTCCATGTGCAGCAGCGTATCATACAAATTCATAATCGTCGGCGGTGTCGACTGATGTGTCAAAGGATCCGAAGTAATCCCCGCCCTTGCATAAGTATCAATCAGCGCTTGGTCTAGATCCGCCTCTTCATTTGGCGTAAGTGAGGCTTGCCCACTTGCCGCCCCACCGAGCATTAGTCTAAACAGCCCGTGCAAAGTTACGAGATTAGCACGTAGCGCATCATCCGCATCCTCCGAGTCAATCACTTTAGGGAGGTCAAACGGATTAATCCTCACATCCGAATTAAGAGATAATCGAACATACGACCCACCCACCGCATCGCACAGCTTCTGATATTCGTTCTCCGGATCGATAATAATAATTTCTGCCCCTGTCATCATTGAACGCAAAGCTTCTAGTTTCACCGTAAACGATTTACCAGCACCAGACTTCGCAAACACCACCATGTTAGCGTTTTCAAGCGAAAATCTGTCAAAAATCACCAGCCCGTTATTATGCATATTAATACCGTATAATATACCTTTATCTTGGGTCAAGTCCGCCGACGTAAACGGGAACGAAGTCGAAATTGCCCCGGTATTCATATTCCGTCGAATCTGTAGTTGATCCATACATTGCGGCATGATCGAATTCAGCCCCTGCTCTTGTTGCGAATTCGCTACTTTTGAGAAAATCATTTGTTGCCCAAAAATCGTTTCAATCTTTTGTTGGACAAATTTCAGCTCATCTAGAGAATCCGCCCAAATCGTTACATAAAGCCCAAATCGAAAAAACCTCTCCGCCCCTACTTGCAGCTGGTCTCGTAGTTCCTCCGTATCTTCAAGCGCCGCCTGCAGTTCCGGGTCTCGAATTTTACCCTTCTCCGCATTAAGATTCATCGAAGCTTCTAGCTGTGTCGCTTTGGTTTTCAAATTTTTCATCACCACCGCCGACTCTACCGGATAAATATACATCGACACGTCAATCACTTCGTCAATATTGATCAGTGGCGAAATCCAACCCGTATAGAGCGTCCTCGGATAGCCATACACATAAATCGTCCGCCCATATTTGGTCCCCAACCGAAAATAATCCGAATGAATTTCAATCGCACTCGGCGAGATCAAATCACGCAGCGTATTCGTACCCTGCTCAAACGCCTTTTGAATTTCCGCCATTTCCATGGCTTCAGCTTGGCTCGCAATCTCCGCCGCAGTCAGTTTTTTCTTCTTTTTACTCATTTTTTCTCCCCTTTCTTTACATACATGGTTGCAAGTTCAGAAAAATCTACCAGTGGTTCCCTCACCGCCGTATCCGGATTATTGAAGTTATAATAAAGCTCCGCCAGTTCTTTCGTATTTAGCCTCACCGAATGAATCCCAATCTGGAAAAGCCCCGACGTCACCGTATCTACGCGGTTATTTAGCTCAGTCATCGCCTTATCGTAAGTCACTCTGTCGATTTTCGTCACCCCCATATCTTTGTTTCTCGAAAAAGTCTTGAAAAAGTTTTTCGTCTCTTGTAAAGATTTCTCGGCATCAGCAGAAGTATAATACGGTATCACAATGAAGAAAGATTTATCCATAATGTTAGCTTCTTGCGACAAAATTTCGATGAAGTTGATATAATCGTCCATCAAAACCCCAAGCAGCAGGTTATCATTATTCCGCCGAATTTCTGTCAATCTCGAAAGGTACGGGCCAATATCCACTCTTTGGCTACGAATCAAAATCTGCGTGGTAAAATTCAAAGAGTTCAGGAAATTCTGATATGAATATTCCACACCTTCTCGTTCCATTTCGCTCATCAGATCAAAGTTAATCGATTTACAGGCCACCACCGCGCGGAAAGAACCGTCTTTCATAATTACCACGTTATCTCGGAGCTCCGAAATCAGCAGAGTCGCCTGCGTAGAACTCGGATTATCCTTCCTCTGCGGCACTTGGTTTATTGGCTGAGGCATAGCCGCCGAGCCAATCGTCTGCATATTAGGCGCCGCCGTTGGCATCATTATGTTTGGCTGCGCCGCCATATCCGGCTGCGCTACATTTGGCTGCGCCGCCATATTTGGTTGTGCCGTCATATTTGGCAAAATTTGTTGTGGTTGTTGTGGATTCATATTAGTGTAATGAAACGAAAACCTCGTCGTCCTTTCCTTTTTTATTTATTCTGTTAGCTTCTTTCGCGATAGTCGCAACAGTAAAATCAGGATTGTTCGCTAATTCTATTATACTATTGTTTACCGGATTTGGGGAAGGTTTTTCTGGCTCTTCCTTGGCAGTTTCTTCTTTTGTGACCTTCTCTTTTGCAGCTTCTTCTTCCATTGCTTCACGTTCCATCAAATAATCCATCCCCGGCACTTTCACTTTTTCTTTCTTTTCCATATTTACTTCTGGTCTTATCACCACATCACTATTTTCTATATCTACATCCGGTTTCAAAACCGCATAATCTCTCAACCCCCCAGCCTTGGCAATCTCCCTAGCTATCGGTCTTGGCTCGGCTTCAATCTTTGGCATAGCCGGCACCGCATTATGAGCATCTTCGGCCGAAACCGGCGTCAATACCGGCTCACTAGTAGCTTCGCGAGCAACCACTTTTTCTCCTGCTACTTTGTTTGGAGCTTCCGGCATCACCGCATTCGGATTATTTCTCAAAATCGCTTCTCGCATTTCGTTTACCGCTGACTGATGCCGACTCATTTTGTCCTGGTCAATCACCCGGTTAATCACTTGCGATTGATAAGTCTCAAACATATCTGGCGTCGCATTCGCTTCTGCCATCAGATCTTCTCGCATCGGACTCGCCCCAGCGCCTTTAATTGCATACCCTTCCGTATCCACAATATCCGCAAGGAACGACAATCTGTGTGTCGCCTCTTCTGAAGTAATATCTCTTGTCAAATAGTCGTCTGTCTTTTTTGGTGCCGTAATCAAAATCGGTGTATCTTGTTGCCCCGGCATCCAAACTCTAGCGTGTGGTTTCAGATAATAAGACACCAGTGCCGCAAGGTAAGTCTCCATCGGCTGGTCTTTTTTAAGTGGCAGCGCCAAAGCTAGAAAGAACAGTACAAACGGCACCGGGATAATCGCAAGCGCCGGAAATAACTGAAACAGCCCCACTGCCGTCGCCACCAAGCCTCCAGCAATCATCAAATAAACAAACTGCCGAAAACTAAACGGTCCAATCAATTTGTCGTCCGCCTCAACATCCTGAGGCACTTTATACTGCGCCATATATATATTATAGCATAAAAACTAATTTAATAATTTTCTATATCATTCAAAAGATCCGTCAAGTACTCTTTCAGCATGTGGCTGTCCGCATACGGATCTTCTTCACGGAACTTCTTATACTGTGCTACAATATAAGCGTCCTTGCCTAAATTCTCTTCGATATAGTTCAGCGAATCATTATAAAATACATCGTCATCTTCTTCGCGCTCATCATGCCACAAATCTTCAATGTAAGACACAAATGATGCCATGTCGGTTTCATTATAAATTCGGTCATTTGAAACATCGTCATCTTCTGGAGTATCCCCAATATTTTGAGTTTTCTTGACCTCTTCCTTGGCTCTCTTGTATTCCTCTTTTAATTTGCGCTTATCATTTTCCAATTTCACCGTAATTGCCACTTCGTTATCTAGGTCAAGCCAATTTCTCAACCAGTCTTTTGCGTTATTAGCGGCACCCGAACGACGAGTCCTGTAAATCTGATTCAGCTTACCAGTAGAGTTGAGTAAATGTCTAATCTCTGCGCCAGCCATTTTGTTGCTTAATTTCTTAATATCTGCTTCACGTTTACGTTTGGCCTCGTCGGCAGGCAAATCACCATATCTAGTCTGAATTTCTGCCAATTCTCTAATATAATCCTCATGCTCTTCTCTTTCTTCATCAGACCAATCATCAGTTTCAGCCTCTTCATAGGCTTTTGACAAATGCCCCATAAGCGGATCGCGATAGTCCGACCGCATCGCCAAAATCTGTGATGGTGTCTGGTCAGTAATATATTGCAAAGACTTCCTCTGGAAATATTTACGAGCTCTTTCTGGATCATCAGCATAGTCCCCACTATTATTCCAAGAAGCCACCCAATCATAAACCGGATCACCATTCGTATCTGTCACTATCCGCTTTTGCTCGACACCATTTGTATCAATATATTTTTCCGTTCTTTGTTTTCTACTATATCCAGTCAAGAACGAAACGGCATTCGAAAGCTGTTCACTACCAGACAAATATTTAAGGCTGGCCGAAATAAACTGTGGGCCTGCCGCTGTTTCGATTTGCTCACGTTTCCGGAAATAGTCATCTAGATTCAAATGTGTTGCGCCATCTTCGCCAACGTAGCTATATGCCTTTTTCAAGCTAGCATCGAGACTCGAGAACGCCGTCCGTTCCACATTATCAAGTGACGTACCTTCCATGAGTTCTTTCATGCCTTTCTTCGCATACATCCTCGTCACTGCGCCCGTAGCCGCGTCAATTTCATCATGGTATCCTCTAATATACTCGTCGTAGTCAAAGTTCAAATCTTTTCGTTCGTTCGCATTATATGCCCGCGCCGTCTCCAGGTTAATATATTTACCAAACCGCCTGAGGAACGGGTCATTATCTTTTACTTCAAACATCAGGAATGACGCCAGCGCTTGCGACGCATGCGTGCCTAGCTGCATGCCACCACCAAGATCCGGATTCAAAATCTTGTCCATCTGTTCTTTCACAAGATCAGTATCGCCGCGTTGGTTAAGCACCCGAAGCCCCGGAATAATCGCATCGATTTTTTGCGACGCGTCCATACCGGTCGTTAGCTCGTCCAAACGATACACTACATCTTTAGTCGGAGGCAGTAAGCTGAAATAGCTCTGCATATTCGTTGCTAAAATCTTGTTCTGCGTATCGTAGGCATGTGCCGCTGTCGCCGCCGCATACTCCGCATCCTGGACATTGCCTTCCATAATCTTCGAAAGGTTCTGGTATCTGACTCTCGCCTGCGCCTCAGCCGCACTACCCGGATCAAAGTGACGTTTGTACTTCTTATTTTCAGTTGTGAGGCCAGTCCTCTCATCCACCGTCATTGCATGCTTATCATCCATGTGAACATTCATGGCATCTTCCATACGGTTGTGGAAGCCCTTGGCATTATCAATATCAATCTTCTCACCACGAGCCTGCTCCATCTTGAGAGTGTCAAATGCTTCCACATTTGCCATATCTAGAGCGTCCAGTCTTGCCTTTTGAGTGAGGTTACTACTTCTCTTGACCGCCTCAAGCTGCCCTAGGCCCTTATTCATATTATTCTTGTGGCGGAGTACTTGCTTCTGATATTCGCCATTTCGTGCCTGTGCCTCATACTCTTCTTCTGCCTCACGCGTAGGCACTCCATTCTTGTCATATCCTCTCGAAACTTGATATGCCAGACCTCGATTTTTCACAGTTTCTAGATGCTCTTTGGTCTCCGCATCGCGCGCAATTTTTCTATCCGACAGATACTGTTGCAATCTCATCGACGGTGTATAGGCGTTTGGCGCTGCCAAATTTTTAGCCTTCGTAAGATCTCTGTGCGAACCAGCCCAGCCTCGTACTCCGCCCACCATGCCAGAGGAGAGCGAGGTGAGTTTGGAATTGATCGTACCAAGCACCGTGCCAGACATCTTCATCAAGCTCCAAGAGAAAAACAACGGGAAAATCTGCACCGCCACCCCAATCAAAGTTGTAAATCCATTTTGCGACGACACGATAATCGCCCACCCCGCCACGCTCGACGCCCCAAAGAGCAGCGAAAACACCGGATAAAATATCAACATCTGAAACAGCAGCTGCCGCCATTTCTTAAACCATTGCTCTGTATTTGGCAAAATATACGCCACCATCGCAAGCGGCGCCACCATAATAAGAAGCGTCACCACCGCCTGCCGCATCGCAATCGTAATCAGCCCAATCACTACCGACACTAACGCCCCTAGTGCCAGTGGTATCAACATCCAAATCGCCCCTGTCTCAAAAGCAACCGCCACCCCCGCCACCGTTGCTGCTGTACCGCTTGCTAGCGCCGAATACATCTCCGAAAGTTGCACCCCAGACATCCCTCCGCTCGAGCCAGTCACCGAGGATTCCATCGTCTCAA
This sequence comes from Candidatus Saccharimonadota bacterium, assembly GCA_017432225.1. Classification (GTDB taxonomy): domain Bacteria; phylum Patescibacteriota; class Saccharimonadia; order Saccharimonadales; family Saccharimonadaceae; genus Nanosyncoccus. The sequence continues at coordinate 112,647 of JAFRJN010000004.1, read as the reverse complement.
ATAGACCCCGAAGGCTCGACCCAAAGATATTCGACGCATCCACCGCCAGAGAACAGATATAAAATGATAAGTTCACCAGCACCGCCGCGATAATCAGCTTCGGCAAGGCTTTCTTAATTCCATAATTTGTAATCCCTACCCCTGTAATCTGTGAAAACACCACCACTAGGAGAAATATCACAAATACAATATTAGTCACCCCCTGGAAATATTTCCAAATCTGATAAATCGGCGAATCGTCACTTCGCTCCACCGGATTCACCACTAGCACATCTTCAATCTTATCGTACAAGAAGTCTACCGCCTCGGAGACTTTCCCTGTAGAAGGGCACACCAGCCAGCCGAGCGACCCTAGACTATCTTTACAAGAAGAACTAGAGACCGCATCTTCTGGCTCCGCGTAAACATTATTTACCCCTGTAAGACCAGGGATTCCCCCAAAGAGGCTGGAAAGAAACACCGAAAAAGCAAAAAAGCAACCCAAAAACCACTTTCTGATACCTTTTCTCTGGTACTTTCCTCTTATCATGATAAAAATCGCCTTCCACACTAGGCTTAAGTCCAATTATAGCACACACAAGCGTTTTTGTCAATCCCTTTACCCCTATTTTATTGACTTTTTTATCAAAAATAGCTATTATAAAAATATATGAAAGATTTTTTCAAAAAAATAACCGTTTTTCTTGGAATTATTGTAGCAATCTCCGCTACAATTAGTCTCACCGCACCAAACAGTGTATTTGCTGCACGCAATCTAGGAGGACAAGACAGTTCTTTTCTCGGCCTCACAAACTGGGATTATGGTGTTACCGATATGCACAGCGAAACTGACCTCCAAAACAACATCGTCACTATTGCCTCTAATATTTTAACCGATATTGCCGCCATCGCCTCCTATCTCGTCGTTGGCTACGTTATTTGGGGCGGCTACCTCTATATGTTCTCTTCCGGTGACCCTGGCAAAGCTGCCGCCGGCAAAAAGACCCTCACCCACGCTTTTATCGGCCTCGCTATCTGTATTTCTGCTTACACTATTTTTGGCGCTATCCGCATCGCTCTACTTGGCGGCAGCGGCAACCTCGGCAATTGCACGGTCGGTTCTACCTGTGTCACCCCAGAAACCTTAATTGCCAACCTCGTTCAGTGGATTGCCGGTATCAGCGGCGTCGTTTGCGCCGTCTTTATCGTCGTCGGCGGTTGGGGCTACATGACCTCCGCAGGCGATCCCAACAAACTCTCAAAGGCCAAGAACACTTTGCTTTATGCCTTTATCGGCCTCGCTATCGTCGCTCTCGCTGAAGTCATCGCCGCCTTTGTCGCCAACACCGTTGCTGACGCCAATACTTCCTACTTGCCAAGTTCAGTCGCCGTGATAGAGAAAGGTCTCAAATGAAAAAACTATTTATTTCTCTTTTAGCTATTTTTGCCATCAGCTTTGCTAGCATCGCTTTGCCCACTACTACTTATGCCATCACAAGTGGCGACATTTGCACTAGCAACGCCACCCACGAGGCCAAAACCGCCGCTGGTTGCTACGGCGACTCCACCAAGATCGAAGACGTCATTATCAATATCATCAACGGCGTCGTCGGCGTGTTTGGCATCGTTGCTGCCGTCTTTATCATCGTTGGCGGAGTAGGTTACATGACTTCAAACGGCGATTCCGGCAAAGTCGAAAAGGCCAAAAAGACCATTCTTTATGCCGTCATTGGCCTCATCGTGAGCGTTCTCGCCTTCGCCATTGTCAATTTCGTAGTTGCAAATGTCATAAATAGTTAAAAAACCCTTGAAAACATTTTTAAAAAGTTATACAATAGTATTAAGTAAAACAAAGGATTATTTATAATGGAAAACATTCTTACACGTATCGCTGCATCAAACGGTATGATTACTGTAAATGGTAATCTCGCAGGCGGCAGCGGTGACAACCTCAAAAACGCCGTCATCGGCATCATCAATGGCGTTGTTGCAGTTCTTGGCCTCGTTGCAGTAATCGTTATTATCATCGGTGGTATCAACTACATGACATCCGCTGGTGATGCTGGCAAAGTCAAAAAGGCTAAAGACACCATTCTTTACGGCGTGATTGGTCTCGTCATTTGTGTACTAGCCTTCGCTATTGTCAACTTCGTCATCGCGAACATCATCAAATAATAATCCCTTGCAATTATAACGGGCTATCCAAAATAGCCCGTTTTTTTTGTGAAGTCACTTTCACGACTTCACAAAAAATCAGACCCCACCAGGGGGTCCGATTATATTGTATAACCTAGCTTATTGATTCGCCCACTCTCTATTGAATCGCAATTCGCTTTGGTGCTTCCACCTTCTCTTTCTCAAAGGTGATGGTCAGAACACCGTCTTTGAGCTCTGCCTTGACACTGTTCTCATCTTCGCGCACTTGTACTGGCAGTGCAATCATCCGCGAGAACTCACCCCAATAGCATTCCTGGATGTGCCAACGAGTTGTTTGCTCGTCTTCACCGCCAGAAAGTACACCAGAGATGGTCAAAATATTGTCCGCAATACTTACGTCGAGATCTGATTTCGAGATACCGGCAGTCCTTGCTTTTACTACTAATTTATCGGCGGTTTCATAGACATCTACTGCTAGTTGTCCAGGGAAATCGTCGGTTTCTGTGCCCCACTCGTCTTCAGTTGGTTCGTCAATGTCAGACGCGATTTCCTCGGCTATGTCTTTAGCCGCCGGAGTCGCTGGCGCATCCTCGTTCAGGAATACTGCAGCAATTTCGTCGTCTAACAAATCTTCGTTATCGTTACGAGCCATATTTCCTCCACTTATATTGTTATGCTTTATTATAAACCACTTTTATAGTAAAATCAAGAGAAATATGCCAAATATTGTAAAAAATACAACATTAATTGGACCTTTGGACCTCGTTTTTCCCCACTCTTGTAGGGGTTGTGGGCGTATCGGTGAAGTTTTATGCGAGCGTTGTAAAAATTACATTAAATCAACTCACCAAAACTTTTGTCCGCAATGTAAAAAAATAAAATCTTCTAGTACTTGCAAAAATTGCCCCGATTTACCGCCCATTTACGTGATTTCAAATCGAGATAGTATGCTTGGCGAGCTCATTCACGACTACAAATATCATTCCGTTCGCGCTCTTGCGCGTCCACTCGCCGAGCTCCTAGATTCCGCCTTGCCAAAAGATTTGCCTAAAGACACCCGCATTGTCCCCCTCCCTACCGCCACCCATCACATCAGAAGTCGCGGGTTCGACCATACTTTGCTCCTTGCCAAAAAACTCGGCAAACTCCGTAATCTCCCAGTCGAAAAGCTCCTTGAGCGAAACAAAAACACCGTCCAGGTCGGCTCCGACCGTTCCGCTCGTCTCACTCAAGCCGATTCTGCCTACAAGATAAATCCAAAAATAAAGATAGACAAAAATGCCACCTACCTTTTACTAGATGACGTTTGGACCACCGGCGCTTCCGTCACTTCTGCCGTCAACAAGCTAAAACAAAAAGGCGCCAAAAAGATAGTTATTGCTTTACTAGCATTCTCATCATAATCAAAAAATTTCCGGAAACCGCGCTTTTCGGAAATTTTTCATACTTGCTTTCTTTGCTAAACTTTCTTTCTTGAAAGAAAGTTTAAGCCGAAGGTAGAGTTGTAATTACAAAGTTCACGATGGCAAACGCTAGAAACGCGATAATAAGACCAATAATTGCATATAAAACGGTATTCTTTGCATCGGTCACTTTCTTTGCATCACCCCCAGACACCACATATTTAATACCGCCGATAATCAGCATAATCACCGCAATCACGCCAACGATATAAAGTACCACGTTAGTAATCTGCTTAAACACACCTGTATCACCAAACAAATTCTCCGGACAGCCATCGCACCGAGCCGCTTCTGCCCCTTCCTTAAGAGTAGTTGCAAAAGCTCCTGTCGATACCCCAAGGCTAAGCCCAACCAAGGCCACACAGATTAATAATGGTAAAAATATCTTGATAATTTTCTTCATGCCTTTATTATACCACATTTTTAGATTTTTATATACCCTTCCTCATTCGTCTTTTTCCGATACACCTTTACCCCGTCATATTCAGCGGCTTCATCATCATGATATACCAGCTCATATTCATTCTCGTCCACAGAATTATACAATTTATCATATTCACGAACCACCAAAAAGTCAAAATCATATTTTTTAAGAAACTCCGCTTTATCCAAGTCACCATGTTGCAAACTATAAAACTCCGAGAAAATGTCTTCTTTGCCATTATTTGCTTTCAAAAACACCTCCATTCGCGGATCTACATAAGATTTATACCCTCGATATTCCACATAGCCGCCCTCATCATAATCGCCATACACTTTGAATTTACTTTTGTCCATGTCTCCCACTTTTTCATCCAGCGCATCAAGCGCATATATCATCACATCGCTCGGCCCACGCGCATTCGTATTTGGAATAATTATTGTCGTAGTGGCCACAACTACCACTAGGGCCAGCACTCCCGCCCAAATCGCCCCCGAGAATCTCAACTTCCGCCACCGCGGATTATTCATCTTTATGCCACTGTACACTTCCGCCAGCGGAAACAGCAGCACCAAAATCAAATGGCTCATTCCCTTGACCGTATTCAGCCCCAGCGCCAAAAAACCAAACAAAAGTAGCAGATATCTCAATCGTATATTTCTGTTTTTTCCAAAAATATACAAAATCAGCACCGCCACAATCGTCGCATAAAGTAAAATATTATAACCAGTCGTTAAGCTAAAAGAACTTAATTCATTTATATAGTTATTCGCTTCCGGCACCCCGTAGCTCGTCAAAATAAACGTCATCATCTTAAATCCGTATGGGTTTAGGAAGCCCACCGCAAACGATATTAGCCCCACCAAAATCAATGGCTTGATTTTATACCCCTTATAATGTAGCTTCGGCTGTTTAAACCCATCTATTATATACACCGCCATTACAATCAAAATCATCGGCCAAAGCGACGCGTGTAAATTTATTTGTACTAAAGATAAAATCGGTATCCACCAAAGCGACTTTTTCTTCCCCTCCCTCGCGTAAAGTTCCAAGATATAAATCACCAGCATCATTATGATATAGCTCACCATCTGGGCTCTCGTCACGACATATCCATACGAGAGCAAAAGATCCGTTAAAATCATCAAAAGCAGCGACAGGTTCTCATTCTTATGACTTATCAACATACAAATTTTATAAATTAGATAGCACAGCACTATGTTTAAAATTAACATAATTAGATAAATCCCAGTCCCGCCTAGTGCCGAGTACAAAAGATAAAAAATCGCCGCAAATCCATAGTTCTGCACCGTTACGTTTAGCCCCTCGTGCATCGACAGCTGGTCCTCATAGTACACTCCATTCTCTACAATCTCTCTCCCCTCCGCCAAAATATACCAAGAGTCGTTATCGAGGCCATTGTTACAAATCATCACCCCCGCCACCGGAATCAAAAATGCAATTAGAAACTTCAGCCTCCGAGACCATTTTGCCATGTTCATGCTTTAATTATATCATGAGATGTGTTAAAATTAATTTAACGGAGGGATACCCAAGTGGCTGAAGGGGACGGTTTGCTAAATCGTTAGTCTGGGGCAACCTGGAGCGGGAGTTCGAATCTCCCTCCCTCCGCCAAGATGCAAGCAAAAAGGCTTGCCTTTTTGATTGCATTTTGAAGGAGGGTTCAGAGATGAATATCTCCCTCCCTCCGCCAAATTCTTTTGAATAAGAAACTCCACAATAGTGGAGTTTTAAAATTGGCTAGTAAAGATCCTAGAAAAATTTATTTTTCTAGGGCTTTGCTAGTTAATTTTAAAAACCATTCTATGGCTTCTTATTCAAAAGAATTTGCGCGCTCTGAGCGGAGGTGAGATTATTGTTCTCCCATTTTTTGTGCTATAATAAGCTTATGACAAGTAACATAATCACCTGGGACGCCGAAGAATACATTACCAAATCTCACAATGGTTGGTGGTATTTTGGTTTAGTTATCGTCACCGCAGGTTTAAGCGCTCTTGCCGTTTGGCTTCAAGGCTGGACCTTCCTCGCTTTGATTTTCGTTAGCGCCATCACCGTTCTAGTTTTTAACCTTCGCCCTCCACGCAAAATCCACTATAGCATCACTTCTACCGGCCTCACTGAAGGCAAGCAAAAACATTCTTTTATAGACTATCGCGCTTTTGGCATCGTCAAAGAAGATTCTCACTACAGCGCCGTCCTCATCCCCAAAAAGCGTTTCGGCCTCAACGTCAAAGTTTATTTCCCAGAAGGTAGCGGCGAAGCCATTGTTGACGCCCTCGGTGCCCGCCTCCCCATGGAAGAAGTCAAACCAGATCTACTAGACAAACTTGTCAGTTTTCTTAGGATCTAGCGCAAAAGTCCTTGCGTTTTATCGCAAATGTATGCTATAATAAACATAAGTAATTTTATTAAAGGTGGGTAAATGAACCAAAACGTATCCGTAGATAATGATCTACAAAAAGCAATAGATGACATCACTAAATCAACCGGGTCTGATCCGCTTTTCGCTGATCCAGTAGCAGCTCCTGCTCCTGCACCAGTCGGACCATTCCCAGTCGCGACTCCAGCTCCTGCACCAATGCCAGCACCAATGCCAATGCCAGAAGCAGTCAAGCCAGCCGAACCAGTTTCTGCACCAATCGAAAATCTCGAGCCAACTCCTATCGGCCACGAAGAAGACATCGAAGCTCCGGCCGCAGAGCCAAAGACCCCATTCATGGAAAAGGGCAACCTCGGCATCAACCAAGTTCGAGAAGCCGCTCTTCGCGAACTCGCTCCGATTCTTTCCAAACTTGATGTTCCAGCCGAACAGAAATTTGGCATTTACAAAACTGTCATCGACAACTATCACGATTCTAGCGTCATTGAGCCAGCTTACTATGCTGCCTCCAAGATCAAAGACGAACGCGATCGTGGTGAAGCTTTGCTTTACCTCATCGATTCTATCGACAAAATGTAACAAAAATAAATCAAAAAATCTGCGTGCCCACCTCACGCAGATTTTTAGTGCCCCCACAAGTCATTCAGGCCACCTAAACCATCCAAGCCATTTCAGACCATTCAAATCTTTTTGCTCATCTTCCGCAGCTCCTTCATTACTGGTTCCCTGTCAGCCTCCAGTAGTTTCAGTCTCGCTCCAATTTCATTCTCGCCCATTTCTATTGCTCTAGCTAGCGCCGGATCCTTTTTCATCGGACCAAAGAATTTCTTATATCCTTCGCATTCTTTCTTTGTCCGCACCGCGCCCGCCATATATCTTGGATAATTATCCAGCGATTTGTCTCCAGACATTTTCTTCACATAATCCCAATGCTTTTTTAGCCATTCAAACGCCCATTTTTTTGACACCGGATTTCGGTAAAGATACAAATACAAATAAAATTGGTCTTGCGGCTTTACTATGTCTGGACGGTCCAAGAGTTCTATCACTTTTGTTAGTGCAGTCATATTCTTCGTCAAAGTCATCGCCACCATCAAATCAAATTTAACGTCCGGATCGGTTATTTTTTGATATCTATTTATGTACTCATCAATAAAATTCGGTTCGACATACAGTTTTGCATCCAAAATATCTGCCCGAATTTCCTTATCTAGCCTCGAATACTTAAACGAATACATACTCGCAAGCTTGTACAGGTTTTCCTTATTTTCCGCGTAGAAATCAAGCGCTAGTAGTATCGACCGAAGTCTCAAAGTATTTTCATCATCATTTTCACGCGTAGCCAACCCCACCCGTTCAAGACCCGGTGCGACTAGTTTCCGCACAAAGCTCTGGAACATTTTTTCCTCTTCCGAATCGGGCTTAAAAAATGGTTTGAGCCCCGAGACAATCGTGAGAATAATACTCCAAACCGCCGCGCTTGTCTCCTCACGGAATTTAAAGATCAAAGGCAGAAGCGACGCCGAGCTTGCGAGGCCAGTTTTAGAAAGCAGCTCTCTATCAATTAGAAGCCTCAATTTCTCTTCCAAATTAAGCACGTCAAATCTGGCTAGCCTCTCTTCAAATTCTTCGTCCGAAAGATTCAGAATATAATGCCCACTCATATCTTCTGTAATTTCTGGCAAAAGCCAATCCGAATCCGACATACCCCCATCAATCAAGAATCTTTTTTGCGAAATCTTTTTAAAATCTCCTGCACCCCCATCAGACACCACCGGATACCCAGGCCGATCAATAAAGGCATGCATCATTTTTTTTACATCAAAATCCGCATATTTATTTAATGCGTCCCACAAATTATCCCCTACCGTATTTTTATATTTATATTTTTCAAAATAATCTCTTATGCCAGTATTAAACGCTTCCCATCCCATCAGCCGAATTATCATTAGCATCAGCCTCGCCCCCTTTGCATACACAATCGCCCCGTCAAATAGCGTCGCGATTTCCTCCGGGTCATTCACATCCTGATGTACCGACTGCACGCCAGAGATACAATCTCGTTTGAGCGCCGCCAAACAGTCACCCGTAAAGAAGCTCTCCCAAATCTTAAACTCCGGGAAAATCACATCCGTCGCAAAATATTCCATCACGCTCGCAAACGATTCATTTAGCCACAAATCATCCCACCATTCCATTGTCACTAGATCGCCAAACCATTGATGCGAAAGCTCATGCGCCACAGTCAGAGCCACAGATTTCATCGTAGATAAAGTCGCCGCTCCCGTCACAAGCAACATCGATTCACGATATGTCACCAACCCCCAGTTTTCCATCGCCCCCGCTTCAAAATCTGGCAAAGCCACCTGATCCAATTTTTTCAAAGGATACGGCACTCCAAAACTATCATCATAAAATTCCAAACTTCTCGCCGCCACTTCATTAGCAAAATTCACTGAACTGTCATTTTGGTTAAGTGCGACATAAGTTGTAATCGTGGTTCCATGTTTATTTACCACGCTCCGACTTTTGAACTTCCCGATCACCCAAGCTAGCAGATATGTGCTCATCCTTGGCGATTGTTCAAAAAGTGTTGTATTTTTTACAACACTTTTTATTGGCATATTAGACAAAACTACATCATCACTATCTGCAGTAGTTAGAGAAAGTTCAAACACCGCTTTAGCCGCCGGTTCGTCAACTGAAGGGAAAGCCTCTCTCGCATAATGGCTCTCAAACTGTGTCGCCACAATCGTTTCAATCTTACCCTTATATTGGTAAGTCGAAAGATACGCTCCCTGCATATTTTCATTTAGCTTCCCCTCGTAATGGATTTCGATTTCTGCCTTGCCAAGATCCACATCAAAAATCGTCAAAACCTTTCCGTCCGCTTCAAACTTGCATTTAGCACCATCGAAAGTTACATCAGAAACTTTCAAATTCACCGCATGGAATTTTATCACTTCTGCTTTTGTCTCGCCAGTAACTTTTACTATTCCACCGATTTTTTTCTGAAACTTATCAATCTCTAGATTAAGTTCATATTTTTCCGGCACAAAATAGTCTAAAAATCTCTCCATCAAAATCTCCTTTTTTAATTTTTACTTATAGAGTTTTGCCGCCTCTGGCAATTTCGCATCCTTGAGAATCGGCTCAAGCTCTGCCTCTTCCAAAGTCTCGTGTTTCAAAAGTTCTTCTGCCAAATTATCCAACACTTTCTTGTTCGCTTTCAAAACTTGCTCGGCCCTCATTGCCGCTTCATCCGACAATTTCTTAATCTCGGCGTCAATTAGCTCTGCAGTTTTTTCCGAATATGGCTTGCCAGTAGTAATCGTATAATATCCTGTTTCTTCGCCCGGAAATACCAAATTTCTAGTGCCACTTCCCATGCCTTCTTCTACGATCATTGATTTTGAAAGCTCCGCCACATTCTTAAGATCCGATGACGCACCAGTCGTCACCGCATCCGCGCCAAAGATCAATTTCTCTGCGATTCTACCACCCATCGCTCGCGCCAAAATGTCTTTCAGCTCATAAATATTCTTATAGCTTCTATCCTCTGGTGGCAAGAACCACGTCACCCCACCAGTCGAACCCCGCGGAATAATCGTCACCTTATGCACCGGGTCAGAATCTGGCAGTACATGTCCCACAATCGCGTGCCCCGCTTCGTGATAGGCCGTGATTTTGCGCTCCTTCTCGTTCATCACTTTGGACTTTCTTTCCGGCCCGATCGCTACCCGCTCAAACGCCGAGGTAAGGTCCGCATTCGAAATCGCCTTATGCCCTTCGCGCGCCGCCGTAATCGCCGCCTCATTAGCGATATTCGCGAGGTCCGCACCAGACGAACCCGCAGTTTTCTTGGCCAAAGCCTCGAGGTCTACGTCCGAAGACACCGGTTTGCCCTTAAAATGCACTTTAAGGATCTCCAAACGGTCCTTTCTCTCCGGCAAAGTCACATTTACGTGCCGGTCAAACCGCCCCGGACGAAGGAGCGCCTTATCTAGCATATCTACCCGGTTTGTCGCTGCCATCACAATCACCCCCGAGTCGTTATCAAACCCGTCCATTTCCACAAGAATTTGATTCAGAGTCTGCTCGTCTTCGCGCCCCGCTCCACCGCGAGCGTCACGTTTGTGTGCTACCGCGTCAATCTCATCAATAAAGATAATCGACGGCGCATTTTTCTTCGCTTTAGAGAAAAGATCACGGACTCGAGAAGCGCCTACGCCTACAAACATTTCTGCAAATTCCGAACCCGAAATCGAGAAAAACGGTACGTCAGCTTCCCCAGCCACTGCTCTAGCCATCAAAGTTTTACCAGTGCCTGGTGCTCCTGCGAGTAGTACCCCTCGCGGGATTTTCGCTCCCAGCTTCTCATATTTCTTTGGATTTTTGAGAAAATCTACAATTTCCGTCAAATCTTGTTTAGCTGATTCATTTCCTGCCACATCTTTAAAAGTTACTTTCTTTTTATCCGGACCATAAAGTTTTGCCTTTGCTTTACCAAAAGACATTGACTGACTATTCGCCGCCGTCGCCTGTTTCATCATCCAGGAGAAGAAAATCACCACTGCTATAATTGGCAACACCGTCAGCGCCACATCTAGCACGATTCCCCACGTATTTACACTTTCCTTATACTCAATCACTGGATAAGTCTCGTTGCATTTTTTCAGCTCGTCACCTTCCAAATCTTCGCAATGATTAATTATGCCTTGTTCATACAAAGTCCCCGAAGAGTCTTTTCTCGAAGTCTCCGTTGGCTGGTCTTTCCCCTTCAGAGTGATATCAAGTGTATCCCCATACACTGTGATTTTAGCAATGTCACCGTTTGGATCGTTCGCCCTAGTCACCACTTCCGAAAAAGGTACTTCTACCTTCACCGGACCATTGCTCGTCCAATTCACAATCAGCATCGCCGAAAGACAAATCAGAATTATCGTAAATAGCGCACTCCGAATCATATTAGAACGATTCATCATATTATTAGCACCTTTACCGCTTACTGAATTTTTGGGATTTTCACCTGCCACTATTTTCTCCTTTCATATATATCTATTCTACCATAAATCTCTCTATTTTTTCACAAAAATGTGCTATAATATAAATAGAACATCTGGGTGTAGCACAGTTATAAGCGTCGCGACTTTTGGGAAGTCGAGGTCCCCAGGAATAAGTACTTTAGTTTAATATCTGGGTGTAGCACAGTTGGTAGCGCGCGACTTTTGGGAAGTCGAGGTCGCAGGTTCAAGTCCTGTCACCCAGACCATTTTTTACAGGGTGTGGCGCAGTTAAAAGCGTCGCGGCGTTCGGGACGCCGAGGTCGTCGGTTCAAGTCCGTTTTAACATTATCAGGGTGTGGCGCAGTTGGTAGCGCGCGGCGTTCGGGACGCCGAGGTCGTCGGTTCAAGTCCGATCACCCTGACCATTTAGCTGGGATTGGCGCAGTTGGTAGCGCGCACGCCTGGGGGGCGTGAGGTCGCCAGTTCAAGTCTGGTATCCCAGACCATTTTTTATTCTGCGTGCCCGCTCAAAGAATCGCCCGACAAATTCTCATACCGAAGTTCCACCCCTACCGTATTCATTCCGAGCTCCTGCATTTTCGAAATCGCGCCAATCATTCCTACACCTGTATAATCTTTCATGATTAAATAAAACCCTCTATCGCTATCATCCAGTCCATAACTTATTATATATTTTGTATATTCGCTAAAATCATCTGAATAATATTCTACTGTCAAAGGTAATTCCTTCAACGCCGGCTCTTTTTCGAGCAGCTTATTTACCATTTTCAAAGTTTCGGCATTTTGTATTTCACCTACAATCAAAGCGTCTTCCGCGTGCGTCTCATACCAATTCGCTGTAGATTCATCATTCGAATTTAAATATAAATGAAGTTCTGAAGTTTTATCGGCACTCAAAACAATTTTGCCCGTTTTAGCTTCAAACCCTTCTGCCTTAATTTCTACTGCATATTCACCCGGCATCATTTTATAATTCCCCGATGGCGAAAACTCCGCATCCCCCACTTTTACCGTAGCAATCGACGGCGCCACCAAGATATTGAGTTCAGCCGAATAAATCCGCCCATAAATCAAAAATCCCAAAGAAATCACAAGAATAACAATCAAGACAGATACAAATCCACCGATTAATATTCTCCGATTCCTTTTGTAATTATCTTTCATGCGCCAGAATTAATCCTCTTCTGGAATAATTGCAAGATGCGCCTCGTCAAGTTGTTCCGCATCCACTTCCGACGGCGAATTCATCATCAAATCCACCCCGTTACCGTTCTTTGGAAATGCCACCACGTCACGGATGTTGTCTTCATCCTCGAGAATCATAAAAATCCGATCTAGCCCCGGCGCACAGCCCGCATGCGGTGGCGCGCCAAATTTGAATGCACCTAGCATCCCGCCAAATCTCGCTTCCACATACTCATTGTTATAGCCGAGTATATTAAATACTTTGTACATAATTTCCGGATTGTAATTTCTCACCGCACCAGACGCACATTCATACCCGTTCATCACCATATCGTACTGGTCGGCCTTAATCGCCAGTTTCTCCGCATCAGTCTTCGCTGCCTCAAGAGCAGAGAGTCCACCCTTTGGCATACTAAACGGGTTATGTCCAAAGTCCAGTTTCTTATTTTTCTCGTCCCATTCATAGAATGGAAAATCTACTACCCAAGTCAGCGCCACTTCTTTTGGATTTTTGAGTCCAAATCTATCCGCAAAAGCGATTCTCAGCTGCCCCAAAACTTTGTTTACCAGATCCCTTGTATCCGCGCCAAAGAACACCGCATCGCCATCCTCCGCGCCCATTTTTTCCTTCACTGCATCAATTTCCGCCTCAGACATAAACTTCAAAATCGGCGATTTCGCTTCCCCGTCACTATATAATATATATGCCAGCCCCCCAGCGCCCAGCTTCCGCGCTTTTTCGGTAAATTCGTCAATTTCCCGCCGCGTCAGCTCCGCCCCACCTTTCACACACAAAGCCTTTACGCACGGCTGTTTAAATACTTTAAACTCCGTTTTTGAGAACACCTCGGTCAAATCTACCAGCTCCATCCCATAGCGCAAATCCGGCTTGTCCACGCCGTAATTATCCATCGCCACTTCATAAGGAAGCCTCGGCACCACGTCATCCTCCGGAATATACGACTTCGCAATTTCACTCCGGCAGACAATTTTCTTTTCCGCAAACTCCGTCACCAATTTCAAATACAAAGGTTCAATCTCGCGTCGCACTATCTCGCCATCATCCACAAACGACATCTCAAAATCCAGCTGGTAAAAATCACCATACAGCCTATCTGCCCGCGGGTCTTCATCGCGGAAACACGGCGCAATCTGGAAATACTTTTCCACTCCCCCCACCATCAAAAGTTGTTTAAACTGCTGTGGCGCCTGTGGCAAAGCATAAAATTTCCCCGGATGAAGCCTAGACGGCACAAGGAAATCCCTCGCCCCTTCTGGCGACGAGTTAGCCAAAATCGGCGTCGTAATCTCCGTAAATCCATGCGCATACATATAGTCGCGCACCACTTTGTAATACTCCGAGCGCCGTTTCAACCTTTTCTGCATCTTTGGCCGACGCAAGTCCAGATACCGATATTTCAGCCTCATCTCTTCCGATGACGCATCACCATCATCGTGCGTATTCACCGGCAAAGGCTCACTCCGATTTAAGAGTTTCAACTCTGACACCACCAGTTCAATTTCGCCCGTCGGGATATTCGAATTCACCAGCTCCGGCTCGCGCTTCCGCATCGTACCCCGAGCCGATAGCACAAACTCATCTCGCACCGTCTCCGCCAACGCAAACGACTCCGCCGTTTCTGGCGTCACCACCAGCTGAATTAGCCCATCGAAATCGCGAAGATCAATAAAAATCAATCCTCCATGGTCGCGCCGGCTATTCACCCATCCAGCCACCTCTACTTCTTCACCCAAATGTTTATCTAAATCAGCAGTTTTAATTCTCATAAGATATATTATATCATAAGATTCATTTTTGTGCTTGCATCACGCGCATTTTTTTGATAGAATAGATACCATGCGTATCAAAAAATCCAAAAATTCCAAAGAGCAAAAGGCTAAAATTGCCCCAGCCAAGTGGCAAGAATTCATCGAAATTTAATTATTCACCGAGTTTCGCTTCTACAATTTTTTTCAAAATATTCACAAAATCATTACCAGAGAGCGCTGAATCCCAGGTGATAGTTTTGCCGTCAATTGTAACCGAACCACCCTCGCTTTTGCTCCAAGGGATAAATTGGCCTTCTACATAAAATGCTGGTGTCCCCTCCACATTTATACGTTTACCAATCCCCATGTCAAAGCTAATCTTTTTTGACACCGCGTCCGAAGCTAGATCGCTACGGAATTTTTCCATATCTGCTTTATCGCCAGCTACCTGGACAAAATATTTTTCAAAAGCCGCCGTTCTTTCCGAGCCGTTAAGATACTGCCACTCGCTTTGATTGGCAAATAAAAGATCCGCATATTCTTTCCAAAATCCTTGCATCCCTGCCGCTTCCGCCGCCGAAGCTGCCGCTGTCGCGTTCTGGTGATAAGATAGTAGATAATTTCTATACACCACCACGAGCTTCCCGTTTAATTCATCCACTACCTGATTTATTTTGGTGTTGAGTGACGCACAACCCGGACATTGATAGTCCGCATATTCAAACACGTACACCGGCGCGCCAGTATAAGACCCATCTTTATCCGTTTTCACATGATCACTAATATTTCCGTTATGCTCGTCCCCAGAAATCACTGAATAAAAATCATATTTTGTAAAATCTGTTGCTTTATTGTTCCCGTCTATTACAAAATATGTCGCCACCGCTACAAACACTAGCGCCACCACACCAATTATCACTCCCACCTTTGAGAAACCTCTTGCTTTTTTCATATTACTCCTTTGTGTTATAATTATTATAACATGCTAGGTGAGTTTTTATCAAAAATCATCGGAGGTTCAGATGAGTCCGAAGCGCCAGAAGAGGTGAAAAAGCCCGAGCCTTACACGCCAAAGACCATCCAAGATTTTATTGGCGTGATTAAGCGCACACCACTCACCGTTTTAAATCAAAAAGATCGCGCCCGTATTTCCGCCGTCATGAGTTTTGACGACCGCATCGTCGCCGACTTGATGATAGATAAATCCAAAATGGTTTTTGTAAATGCCAAAGATTTTCTCGGTCCTCTCATGCTCGACAAATTATATAAATCCGGCTTCACCAATTTCCCCGTCGTAGACAACAAAAATCACGTCAAAGGCGTCATTCATACCGAGGCATTAAACGCTCTCGAAATCAAAAAGACCGACCGCGCCGAAAAGTATATGGATAAAACCGTTTCATATCTTCACGTCACTGACTCATTACAACACGTCGTCGAAGAAATCGAACGCACCAATTCCTATTATTTTCTCGTCCTCAATAACGACGACGAGCTCGCCGGCTTCTTCACCGCCAAAATGCTACTCGATTACCTCCTCGGCTAGAGTCTTAAACTCTGCTAGTTCGCTTTCATCACCGTCCGCCACAAAGTAAATTTCCTCCCCGCCTTCTCTTTTTATTGCACTGTATATATATGTGTAATTTTCGTCCAAAGAATCCGTCCTTACCATCACCTTATATTTTCGCCCATCCGAAATCCCCACCTCAAATCCTACCGTATATAAATCATAAGATTCAAGACTCGGAATATCAATCGTCGCATCATAATATATACTATTATCGCCTTCTTGTGACTCATTATTTTTAGAAAAAACCATTTCTTCTTTCGAAAAAACCACCGTCTGAATATTATCTAGTATTCTAGCCGATATATCTATATTATAAGTCAATGTCAAAATATCTCGATTATAAAAAACTAAAGATTTTTCATCCACCTCTTCACCTGGTCCTTCATTCACATCCGGAAAATCCGTTTTTGGCGCGCTATTTACTATTACCAAAATTACCGTCATTATTATTGCAACAGCCACGCCAGCCAAAACAACAATAATTAACTTTTTGTTTTTTTCTATTTTATCCTTCACCGTAGCCTTTCATACAAAGTATTAATTAATTCAACCGTCTTAACCGACCCGCTGCTTCCGTATGTAGGAGTTTCATCTACATGTAAATGCGCCTGCGTACTCACAGCACAAGGCGGTGGCCCCACCTCGCCAATTACATCACCAGTTCCAAAACTATCTCCTGCTTTGTATCTAGAATCATATAACATATGCCCTAGCCAAAACTTTCTACCATCATTCGTTTGATATATCACCGAAGCACATTTAGTTTGATAATTAAGAGTAGCCCTAGAATATGGTTTATAACTGATAATTCTACCTGAAGTCATAGCGACCACTTTAACCCCCACCGATTGCCAATAATAACTAGAAAATTTACCGACAAGATCTGGATAATTGTTCTCATTCTTCGTGCCCGTGCTTAACCCCAAATCCATCGCAAAGTAATCGTGGTGGCACCCACCCATAGAGAGGTTTCTACAGGGCAAAGGCGAAAGACTGCTATTGTGCAAATAGTTCGATTTCGTCGCTCCTTTTAAGGGAAATACGTAATCACTACAAGTTCCATTTTCCATACAATTTCCACGTTCGTAGGGATCTTTTTCACTGTTATCTGGCTGACAATACAAAGAACTGTTACTCGTACTGCCTGTACTAGTTGAGCTACTTCCCGAGCCAACCCCTGAAATCGGCCGATTATTTCTTTGTGCCCATTTTTGTAAACCGCAGACTATCGCCGAAATCTTATTTATATAATCTGGGTCAGTTGCATATCTATATCCTGGCACCCCATTTATCAAAAATTCTACATATCCATAAGGATCGCTCGTAAATCTACCTTTTGCCATTCTTACCGGCACAATACTATTCACATAATATGCAAATGCCTCATCATAGTTACTAAAGCTTCGGTGTTTTCCGTCGCAAGACGGTTCGCCTTTAAGACCTAATGGGTTAAATGCGCAAACTTCTCTAGTCATAAAACTACTTTCGCCAATTAACTGCGCCATCAAGCCTTCCCACGGCAGCCCATTACTGCTCGCCACTTTATATACGTCAAAGAAATATTTAAAAATTTGCGAATTATACGATGACACATCCGAACAATGTCCATCCCAGCCAACACTCTCACCCGACTCATCATCCTCATCATTCATATCCACACAGTTCGCATTCGGATCATAAAAAAATATACTATTCTGCCCATACAAATTAATTTGATGGCTCGTGAGCGCCAAGGTCGGTTGCGTGAGCGCCAAAGCCAAAAATAAAAACGCCAGAAGCAGCACACCACATCGCAAAAACTTGTCTTTTCTGACTCTGCTCATGCTTTTATTGTATCATAAATATGTTATAATAAAAATATGACAAATAAAGTCGTTTCAGATTATAATGGATATGATTACAAGAAGATTTTTTGGGAAGACGCCGATCGCGAATACGAAGACCAAGCCGATCGTATGGCTATTCGTAAGCTCCTCCCGAAGCGCATGGAAAAGTTTGCCGACATCGGCGGTGGCTACGGCCGTCTCGCCAATGAATACTTAAAGCGCGCTCGCAAAGTTTATTTGTTTGACTATTCCAAGACCGAGCTCGAGCAAGCCAAAGAAATTTATGGCAACAAACTCGACACCAAAGCCGGCGATATTTACAAATTGCCATTCCGCGACAACGAATTGGACGGCCTCATGATGGTCCGCGTTACTCATCACCTTGAGCATCTCGACGAAGCTTTGGAAGAGCTTTACCGCGTTTTGAAGCCAGGCGGCGTCGCCGTCATTGAAGTTGCCAACAAGCGTACTCTACCCAAAATGGCTCGTTATATCACTTTTCGTTCCAAAGAAAACCCTTGGAGCAAAGAGCCAGCCAACTACACCGAAATTTGCGAAACCGGCTTTTATAATTACCATCCCAAATACGTCGAGGAGCTTTTCAAACGCATCGGTTTCAAACAAGAAAAAGTTTTGTCCGTTTCTAACTTCCGCAGCAAAGCATTAAAAAAGATTTTCAAAACCCGCGGTCTTGTCAAAATGGAAGACACCGCCCAGCAGGCCCTCGCCCCCATTCGCTTCGCCCCATCAATTTATTACAAGTTGAGAAAACCCGAAAAATAGTGTATAATATATAAATACGGGGCCATCGTTCAACGGATAGGACATATCCCCTCTAAGGATACAATGTAGGTTCGATTCCTACTGGCCCTACCAGTTTTATATTACTCTAGATACTTCAGCAAGAGTCGTTTCCCCTCTGAGTGCCGCTAGCACTCCTTTTTGTTCGAGGGTCAACATTCCGTTTTGTTTGGCAACCTTCTCAATTGCAGCAGTATTAATATCCGTCACATCACCGCTAATAAACGCCTGCATATCTTCAGATACTACCAGCTGTTCCATAATCACCATTCGACCACTATATCCAAACGGCTCTTCTCTTGTTGGCACCGGATCGTATAACACCAAATCGCCAAAGTCAAACTCTTCCAAGTCCGCTTCTGATAGCACCGCGTCATCATCGTAAGCTTTAAGGGCTTTATCTAGCTTTGTTGCGTTCATCGTCTCATCGGTGAATACTGGTCCAGAATTTTTCGTCGCCAAAATTTCACTTGCATCCTTGATGCCTTTAAACCATTTCGGACTCACACCAGCAAGCACTTTGCGGATATACCTCGCCTCCGCATCCGTAATTCGCCGCGCTCTTTTAGAAGGTGATAATTTACGCACCAATCTCTGTGCTACTACTAACCGAATTGAAGAAGCAAAAATTGGGTTTACACCAATCAAATCAATCATCCTCGAAAACGCCGCCGAACTTGAATTTGCGTGGAACGACGACAAAACCAAATGTCCAGTAATAGACGCTTGAATCGCTGTCTTGGCCGTATCCGCATCACGAATCTCACCTACCATTACTACATCCGGATCTAGACGAAGCACACTTCTTAAACCTTCTGCAAACGATCCGCCATCATTCGTATGAATTGGAATCTGCGAAATCCCCGTAATCCCATATTCGATTGGATCCTCCAAAGTAATAATCTTACGGTCGGTCGTATTCAGAGCATTCAACATCGAATACAATGTAGTAGATTTACCAGACCCTGTAGGACCTACCATCAAAACTAGCCCTCGCGGATGCGAAATCACTTCATTAATTTCTGCCCGCTCGTCAGTCGACAAACCAAGCAAATCCAAATTAAGCAGTGTTTCATCAAAGTTGAACAGACGCAGCACTGCATCTTGTCCATACATCGTCGGAATCGTCTCCACACGAATATTTAGAAGGTGCGACGATTTCCCTCTTGCAATCTCTTTTTGCATGTGCCCAGACTGCGGTTTATTCGATGCCGTCGAAACATCCGCCCGTGACGACAGCTCCCCCATAAAAATCCGGTATCTATCTCGGTCAATTTTTGCCACTGGGTGGAGCAAACCATCCACGCGCATCCGAATCCTAATTTCATCCCGCAAATTTTCAATATGAATATCCGAAGCCCCCAGCTTATCCGCCTGATCGATCAAGAAATCAAATACTTTTTCCGTCGACACGCTAGCAAGAGTCTTGGATACCGACGCAATCGTCTCCGAATCACCTTCGCCAGCAATCTTGATATCATCATATTTAATCTCCTTTGGCGGATCGTAGCGCAGCATCAGCACCCGATAAGCCGACAGAGAAATCAAGAAGAAGTCCGCGTGCTCACCCTTATCCAAATATTCTTGGCGCATTTTGTCGATCACAGATTTCGGAGTCTGGCTAGTCACCAAAAATTGAAAATGCTGGCTATCTCCACCCCTAGACAAAGGCAGAATCGAATCTTTATGCATCTGCTCAATTTCAATCAGCCCCTTCACTAGTGGTACTGTATCTTCAAATTCTCTCGCATCTGCATACGGCAGGCCCAAAATTTTTGCACGCTCACGAGTAGCCTGCTCCTCGTTTTCACGCCTTTTATTCTGTATCTCCCTTTCGTCCATAGTACTATTATACCATAAGCGTCAAAACTATTTTGCACGTTTTTTGATATTTTTGATAAAATGATAAAACAATGGATGCACCGCGAGCGGCCTAGATTTAAACTCCGGATGCGCTTGAGTCGCCACAAAGAAATCACATTCCGGTGCTTCGACAAACTCCACTAGTTTCCCGTCCGGCGAAGTCCCCGATACGATAATCCCACCTTTTTCTATCTCTGGCAAAAACTTCTGATTTACCTCATAGCGGTGTCGATGCCTTTCAATCACTTTCACATCACCACTTTTCAAAACTTCCGTACCGTATATATATTCGCCGCATTCTTCCGCTTCTTCACGGTAAATCTCCGCCGTCAAAGTCTTTTTCTTAAGTTTGGCCGGATAATCTCCCAGTCTCATCGTCCCGCCAGTCGACTCTTTCCCTTTTTGTCCATCCATAATATAAATCACGTTATTCTTGTCATTCGCACCCAGCTCTTCAGAGCTAGCATCTTTGGCTCCACCTCGTCTAGCCGCTGCGATACATGCCACCTGCATCCCTAGGCACAGCCCCAGATACGGCAAATTATGAGAAAGCGCATAGTCTGCCGCTTTAATTTTACCCTCCACCCCACGCGAACCAAACCCACCTGGCACTACAATTCCATCTAGCCCCTCCAGCATCTTTTCAGGAGGATTAGTCTCCAAATCTTCCGCATTTACCCATTTGATATCTAGATTCACTTTATTATGCGCCGCCGACGCTTTCAGAGCCTCCGTCACACAGATATAAGTATCGTCATTTCCTACATATTTTGCCACTAATCCTACTTTTATCGTCTGATCAAAATCCGTCGCTCTCATCGCCGAAAAATCCGCCCACTTACTCATATCTGGCTCTCTTGTATCACCCACAAAATCATTCAAAATATCAAGCACCCCAGATTTCAGTACATTAAATGGTACGTCATACACCGAATTAATATCTGGCAAATTTACCACTGCGTCTCCCGAAATCCCCGAAAATGCCGCGATTTTTTCACAAATCGACCGTGGACACGGTTTCTCCGTCCTTACGCACACGATATCTGGGATAATCCCAAATCCGCGGAGATCTTTGAGTGCATTCTGCGCCGGCTTGGTCTTGAGCTCTTTCGAAGTATTAATCCACGGCACGTACACTACAGATAAATACAAACAGTTCCGCCGCCCCACTTTATTTGCAAATAATCTAATCGCCTCAATAAACGGCAACCCTTCATAATCCCCCACCGTACCCCCGATTTCCACAATATGTACGTCCGAATCTTTCGAGGCCAAAGCGATTTTTTCTTGCACCAGGTCGGTAAAATGCGGCACCAGCTGCACCGTTTTGCCATGAAATCCACCTGCCCGCTCTCTCTCAATCAACTCCTTATAAATCGAGCCGGACAAAGTAATCGAATATTTCGAAGTCTCAAAGTCGAGAAATCTCTCATAATGCCCGAGGTCAAGGTCCGTCTCTACCCCATCATGAGTTACGAAACACTCCCCATGCTCCACCGGGTTTAATAGCCCCGCATCCACGTTCAGGTACGGGTCGCACTTCTGCATCGTCACCCGATAGCCTTTAGCCTTCAAAATCGCCCCCATACTCGCCGCCGTAATCCCTTTACCGACACCCGACAACACCCCACCAGTCACAAATAAATATTTACACCTCTTCATACCTCCATTATATCAAAAAATCACCAAGATTGGTGATTTTGGCGGAAGGGGCAGGATTCGCATCGAGCATAGCGAGATTCGAATCCCAACTAAAAAAATGCCCTCTAGTTCAGGCAATTTTAAATGGCGGAAGGGGCAGGATTCGAACCTGTGATAGGGGTTACCTATGCTGGTTTTCAAGACCAGTGCCTTAAACCACTCGGCCACCCTTCCATCTCTGATTATATCATATTTTTCAGGAAAATCCAAAAAAGTACTTGATTTTTTATTCCACTTGTGGTATAATATAAAGTATAGCAATTGATTTTGAGTACATTCACATATAAGGAGGGTGAGTATTATGAGAAAAATGTACGCAATCTTAACTGGCATCATTATGATAGCCCTGGCCATCATGGCCCCTGTTACTAGAGTTTATGCCTGCGGCGACACCACCGAAGCAGAAACACCACAAATAGCTGGTGTACCTCTGTATACGGTTACCAATCCCGACGGCACCGTTACCACCACCACTGATGGCACCCCTGCACTTATCATAGTGCACAGAGTATCCTGCACTGCCAATGTCTACAACAAAGACAGCCAGCTACTCCGGACGCTCACAGTGTCTACCGGCCGCGAAGGCCATCGTACCCCTTTAGGTACTTACAGCATCTATGAGCACACTATCGGGGACGGCTACCACCTCATGGTAGATGGCACTTATGCCAAATACTGCATGAGATGGAAAAAAGGTGGGTACATGTTTCATACCGTCTGCTACAGTAAAAGTGGTGATGCAGAGCCCATTCAGGAAGAAGTCGATGCACTCGGTACATCCGTTTCTCGCGGCTGCGTGAGACTTTCGGTTACCGATGCAGAGTGGCTCTACAATGCTACTCCGAACGGTTGTACCGTTCAGATCGTAGATGACTAAAATTTATCTTTATTGGTCATACTCCTTCATAATTCGGCCTGGGGACCACCCACCCCCTATACAAACTGGTCTCCATGGCCACGTACTTTCATACCCTGTCTCAATGAGGCAGGGTATTTTTCATCAAAATGATAGCAACTTCAGCTAACACTATGGCACCTGTATTCAAAGCAATGCTTGGAGCCATCTAATATCCTCAAAAAGCCCCCGGTTCTATCCGGGGGCAATTTTTATTTTTTATTCTGCATTCGTGTAAACGTTTGTTACGTCATTGAGATCGTCAATCGCCCCAAGCAACTTCTCTAGCTTCTCAGCATTTTCGCCCTCTACCGGCACATACGAGTTCGGCACGTACTGAAGCTCCGCCGAAGTTATCGTCAAACCACCGTCCACCAGCGCCTGCCGTACTTTCATCAGCTCCGCCGAATCGGTATAAATCACTGTTCCTTCATCTTCTTCCGAGACATCCGCAGCCCCCGCATCGAGCGCCATCATCATCGCATCATCACCCTTTTCGGAAATTTCAATCACGCCTTTTCTAGCAAACTGGAACATCACACTTCCCGAATCTGCCATCCGACCACCATTCTTATCCAAAGTATGCCGCACTTCTGGCAAAGTCCGGTTTTTGTTATCCGTCGCCACTTCTATCACGATGCCAACACCCCCTGGCCCGTAAGCCTCATACACTTCTTCAATCAGCGCCGCCGCCGATTTATCCGCTACTCTCGCAATCGCCCGCTCGATATTCGCCTTCGGCATATTTGCGAGCCTCGCCTTTTCTAATACCATCGCGAGCGACGGATTCATATTTGGGTCTGTCCCCGCTCGCGCCGCAATCGCAATTTGATTCCCAATTTTGGTAAATAGCGCTCCTCGCTTTGCATCTACCACCGCTTTTTGACGTTTGGTCGTTGCCCATTTACTATGTCCAGACATTTTTCACTCCAAAATTAATTGATATTATACTTAAAAATATTATATCACTTTTTCCCCACTTTTGCTAGCCACAGCGCCTAGTACTACATCTAGTGCTAGGCGCCGCTCATGTCTAGTACATCTCTGGCGCCGGAGCCGCCAACTTCTCCTCTGGAATTTCTGAGATCAGCGCCCCCATCGTAATCGCCGTCGCCGCGATCGAAGTTGCGTTCTTTACCGCTTCCTTCGTCACCTTCGCCGGGTCAATCACCCCCGCCTTCTTCATTTCAATCAGGCCCTTCTCTGGCGCCATCACGTTTATACCAAATCCAGGTTTCGCCGACTCTACCTGCGCGAGTAGCGCCTGTGCATTCAGCCCTGCGTTCTCCATGATATGGGTAAACGGAGCCTTCAGCGCATTTTTTACAATCCGCGCGCCATCATCCGTAGCGTCGAGCGATGTAGCGAGATTTACCAAAGTCACACCCCCACCAGGAACAATTCCTTCCGAAAGGGCCGCTTTGGTCGCCGCCACCGCATCATCCACGCGAAACTTTTTCTCGTCAATCTCGGTCTCGGTCGCACCACCTACTTTGATCACCGCCACCTTGCCAGATAGCGCTGCCGCCCGCTTTTCAAATTCTTCGCGCTCGTAGTCAGACTTCGCATTCTCCGCCAAATTACGAATCAGCTCAATCCTCGCTTCTACCTCGGCCTTCACGCCCGCACCCTTGATAATCGTAGTTTCATCTTTCGCCGCAATCACCTTGCCACACGACCCGAGTACTTCCATCCCCACTTCCTCAAGCTTCAATCCCTTATCGGCAGACACCACCGTCGCATCAGTCAGAATCGCGATGTCTTCCATAATTTCTTTCCGTCTATCACCAAAAGAAGGCGCCTTGAGTACCAAAGAGTTAAACACGCCCTTTAGCTTATTAAGGACGAGTAGCGACAATGCTTCCCCCTCCACTTCCTCCGCGATGATCACCAGCTCTTTCTTGCCCGCCTGCGCACACTTCTCAAGTAGTGGCAGAATCTCATTCGCCGAAGAAATTTTCTTATCGGTAACCAGTATTAGAGGCTTATCAAACACCGCCTCCTGCCGGTTCACATCGGTGATAAAGAACGCCGAAGCATACCCCTTATCATAGGTAAATCCTTCCACGATTTCATCTTCCATTTCAAGGCCCTGCCCAGCTTCTACCGTCACCACGCCGTCTTTACCGATTTTCGAAATCACTTTCGCAATCAGCTCGCCAATCTGCGCATCCCCCGCCGAAATCGTCGCAACTTCTGCCACTTTCTTGGAGTTACCCTCAATTTTTTCAGACATTTTGTCAATCTGGGCTACGATTTCCGCGCCGGCCTTCTCGATACCTCTTCGAAGTTCCATCGGGTTCACCCCCGCAGCGATCAATTTGTTTGCCTCCGAGAGGATGTTGTATGTGAGCACCGTCACCGTAGTGGTGCCATCCCCCGCCACTTTATTAAGTTTCTGCGCTGCAGTTTTGATCAGCTTCACCCCCACGGCCTCGCCCATCGTTTCCTTATCGGACGGGAGATCCACCGCCTCTGCTACCGTCACACCATCATGTGTAATCACCGGTGCGCCGTAATCTTTCTCAATAATCACGTTCTGACCCTTCGGTCCAAATGTCACTTTCACCGCATCATAGAGCTGTTTCGCCCCTGATAGCACCTTTTCTCTGGCTTCCGCCTCATAATAAATTTTCTTTGCCATTTTTACTCCTTATTATTTATTCAAATTTTCACCGGTCTTCCGCATTTTTGCTGGCCTTTACACTCATTTACAGAGTTGCTAACACATCCTCTTCTTTCACGATGATGTATTCTTTTTCGTCCACCTTTATATCTGTCGTAGAATATTCTTTATAAACGATTTTGTCACCCTTTTTTACCGCTTTTACCTCTGGGCCAACCGATTCCACCACCGCATAGGCCGGTTTTTCCTTCGCTTCACCGAGGAGAATCCCCGATTTGGTCTTCTCTAGTGGCTTTTCCACCACCGCTACGATTCTATCCTTTAATGGTTTAAGTGCCATATTTTACTCCTTTTTGCGCTTTCGCGCTTATCTACCCCTATTATAGCACATTTTTTGGCACTTGCAACCCTAGAGTGCTAATTCTTTATGGTAATTTTGATCAAAGTTTCAAATACTTCAGTCTTTACATTCTTCCCCGTTAGCCACTCATCCACCGCCTTTTTCACCCCTGGGAGCGCCAGATTGTTATAATCATGTGCTAGAATCACCCCTCCAGAGGTCATCAGAGGTGTAACCAAATTCAAAGAATCCTTGATTGATCCATAAAAATCCCCATCGAGGAAAGCAAACGCAATTTTCTCTGGCATGTCATCAGAGGTTAGTTCATTAAACCAAGCTTTTTTAATTATTGGTACTTTCAGCCCTGCTTTTAAGAACCTCTCTTTTACCTCTCTCTTGGTCACCCCTAGCGCCCCAGAGACAAATTCCTTCCCCAGCACCGATTCGTCCTCTCTGTTCTTCTCTGGTAGCCCTTCAAAGGAATCATAAATCCACAGTTTCCTGGCCAAATTTTCACCAGAGTTTTCCACAGGTTCATCAGAGGTATTTTGCAAATTTTTGTTATACTTTTCCACAACCTCTGCCAGACATAAAGATGTATCTCCTCTATAGCACCCCAGTTCCACAAAATCCCCCTCGATCTCAAGAGCAGAGGTCGCACTATCTATTATATATTCAGTCTCTTTCAAAGAAACCTGATCATTCTTCCACGCCATATTATTTCAAATACTTTTTGAGATACTCGCCAGTCGGAGTTTTCGCCCGTTTCGCGAGATCTTCCGGCGTCCCCTCATCACAAACTTGGCCACCCTTCAACCCACCTTCCGGGCCCATCTCTATCACCCAGTCCGCCGATTTAATCACATGTAGATTATGCTCAATAATAATCATCGAATTCCCCCCGTCCACCAGTTTATTTAAAATCTCAAGTAGCCGTTTCACATCGTCCGTATGTAGCCCCGTCGTCGGCTCATCGAGGACGTACAAAGTCCGTCCCGTCGACCGTCGCGCCAGTTCCGTCGCGAGCTTAATTCTCTGTGCTTCACCACCCGAGAAAGTCGTCGCCGGCTGGCCCAGCCGAATATACCCTAAGCCCACTTCCTGAATCGTCCGGAGTTTCGTAGCGATCGACGGAATATTAGAGAAAAACTCCACCGCTTCATCAATTGTCATGTCGAGCACCTGCGAAATATCTTTACCCTTATACTTAATCTCGAGCGCCTCGCGATTGTACCTCCGCCCATGACAGGCCGGACAAGTCACATACACATCCGGAAGAAAATGCATTTCAATCTTATTCACCCCATCACCCTGACAATGTTCACACCTACCCCCCTTCACATTAAACGAAAATCTTCCTGCCTTGTATCCCCGCACTTCCGCTTCTGGCTGCGACGCATAAAGTTCGCGAATCGCGTTAAACACCCCCGTATAAGTCGCTGGATTCGACCGCGGCGTCCGCCCAATCGGGCTCTGGTCAATCACAATAATCTTATTCAAATTTTCCACCCCGTCAATTTTGTCGTGAAGACCCGGCACCGTCTGCGCATGATGTAATCTCGCCAAAAGTTCATTCGACAAAATATTATTCACGAGAGTCGACTTCCCCGACCCCGACACGCCCGACACCACTGTCATCACTCCCAGCGGGATGTGCACATCAATATTTTTCAAATTATTTTCCCGCGCACCTCGTACCACCAGTTCAATTCCCTTCGGCGCTTTCCGCCGTTTCTTTGGCACTGGAATATTTTTCGCCCCCGACAGATACTGCCCCGTGATAGAATCCGGATTAGCGGCCACCTCTTCCGGCGTCCCCGCCGCTACCAGTCGCCCACCATTTACCCCCGCATAAGGCCCAATGTCAATCACATAGTCGCTCGCTCTCATCGTATCTTCATCATGCTCCACCACTAGCACCGTATTATGAAGATCTCGCAAATGTTTCAAAGTATTGATTAGCTTATCATTGTCCCTCTGGTGCAGCCCAATCGATGGCTCATCTAGTACATACAGAACCCCCGTCAGCCCCGACCCGATTTGCGTCGCCAGCCTAATTCTCTGCGCTTCGCCACCAGACAGAGTATTTGCCGCTCGCCCAAGTTCCAAATACCCGAGCCCCACATCTTTCATAAATTTCACTCGCTCGCGAATTTCCTTCAGAATCGGCGCCGCAATCATCTCTTCTTCAGCGCTAAATTTCAAATCTTTATTCAAAACCTCGAGTGTCGCATCCACATCCAGATTACACATATCCACAATATTGAGATCGTGCACCGTCACCGCAAGCACTGCCGGCTTTAGCCGCGCCCCGTGACAAGTCTGACACTCCCTCACCCGCATAAATCTTTCAATATCATGCTTCGTAAACTCCGAAGTCTTCGGATCGTTATACCGCCTCTCAAGCGTCGGAATCACCCCCTCATAAGTCGTCTCATACACCGTCCCATCGGCAAACCGCCCCGACCCAGAAATCTTCATTTCATATTTTTCTTCCCCCGTCCCATAAAGAATCAAATGCCGCACATCTTCTGACAAATCTCCGATCGGTGTGTACACATCAAATCCATGCTTCAACCCCACCGCCATCAACCTTTTCAGCCACCAAGATTCCTGTTGCACCCGGTTAAACGGCCGAATTCCACCTTCCGCAATCGTCAGGTTTTTATTAAATACCAGCGCTGGGTCCACTTCCATCTTTGACCCGAGCCCCGTACAATCCGGGCACGCCCCCTCTGGCGCGTTAAATGAAAATAGCCGCGGCGTCAGCTCCGGTATCAACTCATCCGGATGATCCGGACACGCATACCTCTGCGAATAAGTAATCACTTCCGTATTTTCCGAAGTCACTCGAGATTCCCCCACCGCCGTCGAGCGATCAGTAATTTTGAGCACCTTGATAATTCCTTCGCCC
Organism: Candidatus Saccharimonadota bacterium; assembly: GCA_017432225.1. Classification (GTDB taxonomy): domain Bacteria; phylum Patescibacteriota; class Saccharimonadia; order Saccharimonadales; family Saccharimonadaceae; genus Nanosyncoccus. The sequence continues at coordinate 83,708 of JAFRJN010000004.1, read as the reverse complement.
ATCTCGAGCGCCTGCTCAATCGACCCAGATATCCTCGATAGAATCTCCGGCGACAGCACAAATCTATCCACCACGATCTCAATATCGTGCCGCTCATTTTTATTTAGCTCCGGGAATTCATCTAGGGCGTAAATAATCCCATCTACCCTTACTCGCGAAAATCCTTTTTGAGTATACTGTTCTGGGATATGCAAAAACTCACCTTTTTTCGCCGACACGATCGGCGCAAGTAGCATCAGTTTAGAGCCAAGCGGCAATTTCATCACTTCATTTACAATATCTTCCGCCGTCCGTCTTGATACCGGCTTATGGCAAATCGGACAATGCGGCACCCCTACTCTCGCAAATAGAAGCCTCAAATAATCATATACTTCCGTCACTGTCGCCACCGTCGAACGCGGATTTCTCGAAGTCGACTTCTGGTCAATCGAAATCGCCGGTGACAAACCCGAAATCGAATCCACCTCTGGCTTATCCATCACCCCGAGAAACATCCGTGCATAAGACGAGAGAGACTCCACATACCGCCTCTGCCCCTCCGCATAAATCGTATCAAATGCTAAAGACGACTTCCCCGACCCCGAGAGACCCGTCATAATCACGAGCTTATCCCTAGGGATATCCACATCAATATCTTTCAAATTATTCTGCCGAGCACCTCTGACTCGTATAAAATTATCATCCATAAACGGTATATATTATACACCAAAACTCAAGATTTGTCTAGAGCTACATAGTCTTTGTATGTTATAAATTCACATCCAGATTTCTTAAGCTTCAAAATTACTTTCTCCAGCCTCCCCACCAATTTTTCCCCACTATTTAATTTAATATACGACGGCACCGCCCCATATCCTTTAAGCAAATCACTAAATTCCCACGGATGAAAATAGGTTGCAAAATACCCCGTTTTTTTCAAAGCTTCCCGTGCCCCCGCCATATACACCGAAATCGGGAAAAGATGTAAAGACAGCCAGAACAGCGGCACCCGAATCGCCGTCGCCACCGACACGGGCACTTCCATTATCCCATTTTTTTCAAACACTTTCCTCGGCACATCTCGGTGGTTATACCGCCCCGGCACCCACGCCGGATTTACACTCGAATCATACAAATATCCACACTTTAGAAGCTCTACATAATCAATTTTAAACATTCTCGGCTGCCGATACCCCACCACTTTAACCCCCGCCACCTTTTCCACGATTTTTTTCGACTCGCGGATGTCACTGGCGCGCGGCTCAAAATGATCCACCCCGTGGCACGCCACCTCATGCCCATCTTTCAAAATTTCCTTTACTAAATCCGGCCGAGCAGAGGCAAAATTTCCCGTCACAAAAAACGTCGCCCTCACCTCAGACCTCCGCAGAAGTGCCAATATCTTCACTAAACCATCTGAAGACACTTTCACCCCCTCCTCTAAAGAAATCTCCCCGCCATGTTCTCGTGGAAGATCAAATTCTTCCACATCAAAACTCAAAAGCACAGAGCGCTTATGTTTAGATTGTATCACTTTCTCTCCTTTTTGTCAACCCCAGCCCTAACCCCAGCCCTAGAGCCAGCTTTAGCGCCACCTCCAGAGCCGCTCTCAAACGACCTCTTCTTATTAATAATATACAGCGGTCGCCCCTTTGCTTCCGTATGAATTTGCGCCACATAGAGCGCCGTCATCGACTGTGATACTAGTACCAGCCCGACTAGAAACGACACAAACACGCTCATCGCCACCGCCCCACTCCAATCCAACTCCAGCGGATCCCCCATAATATACTGCTCAATCAAAATAAACAGCCCCAGTATCAGCGAAAACACCATAATAAACCCGCCAATATATCCAAACACTACTAAAGGCGTCCTCGACGACGACGCCATCGAATCAATCGTGAGCGCCATCAATTTTTTGAAACTATACGACGGCTTCCCCGATAGCCGCCCCTTCGTCTTTACCACAATATATTCTTGTGGGAACCCCAGCCAGTCAATCAGTCCTCGCGTCAACCGGTTTCGCTCATCCAGCCGGCAAAACTCATCCACCACTTCCCGATCTATCAGCCGAAAATCCATCGCCCCTACCACCAAATCTCGAGACCCCATCGTCTTCATCAGCCGATAATACACTCTCGACCCCAGCCGGTGTTTCGTACTATTATGTTTTCTCACTGCCGTCACCACCATCGCGCCTTTTTCCCATCTCAAGATCATCTCTGGTATTGCTTCCACCGGATGTTGCCCATCCGAGTCGATCATTATCACCGCATCGCCAAAAGCTTCTTGCAGCCCCGCCGTCAGCGCCACTTCCTTACCAAAGTTGCGCGTTAGCACCACCACTCGACACGGGATTTTCCGAAAAATCTCCGCCCCCCGCACTTTTTCTAAAGTCTTATCAATAGATCCATCATCCACAATCACGATTTCAAAATCATATTTCAGCCCCATTAGAGTAGGCAAAAGCTCATCATCCAAAAATTTCGAAATCCCCTCCGCCTCATTATAGACCGGCACCACAACCGAAATTAATCTTCCCATATATTAAATTCCTCGCCCTTAAATCTCACCAAAATATCTTCATCATCACCATATATAATATATAGTGCTGTATCCTTTAGTACCGACAAATCTTCAGCCGCCGAGCTCGCACTTGGATTATAAACCAAGTTATTCAGCCCCGACGCTTCCGTCAAACGATAGGCCATCCACGGCGTCGTCCCATAGCTCGGTTTCAAAAGCCTCCGGAGGATCAAGTAATCACCGCTCGGCATGTGTTTCACTGCCGGCGCAAATTCAATCTGCCCCTCCGCTTGAACTTTCCGCACTTTACCATCACTTACAATCTCATTAAGATCTGATATTACCATGTCAATCTGCATATTTTTAAAAGTATCTTGCTCTTTTAATGCATTGCCATAAGTAAATGCGAACGAGAAGAAACACCACGCCAGCATCACTACCGGGATTGCCAGCACGAACCGGCTAATCCGCACCGACATCTGCATTTCCATCTCTGTCTTTTTACCTACATATTTTTTCGCAATTTTTCCAAAAACATCCCCCGACACGGCGTACACCCCGATAATTGCCATAAACGCCCCCACCGCATACATCGCCCGCGTCGTATAAAGCGGCTTATCTAGCGCCGAGTAAAGCAAGTAGCTCATTAGAAGCATCGCCCCCACTCCAATCATTCCAAGCACCGCAGCGAGAATCTTATTTCTCTCGCTCTTTTTCACAAATACCACCACAAATTCCAGCATCATTATCCCAACCAGCACCAGCCACAAAATCCGAAAATCGTTAAATAAAAGCTCAAAATAATGTGACAGGTGCGAGAATAGCGACGGGAAAAATTCCGCCAGCCCTGGCACTTCATTAGAAACATATATATCTTGCGGCCTCATCAAGACTTTCTGGAACAAAATGAGCGTCAGCCCAAATGTCGCCACCATCAAAAGTATATTTTTAATAATTTCTTTATTCTCAATTTTCTTCCCATTCCAATCTTTCATTATCACAAATATCGCCAGCATCGGATAAATACCCGCCGACACTTGATAAGTCATACACGCCCCCAAAACCCCTATCACCGAGAAAACTACAAACTTCCCTCGCGACTCACGATAAAACAAAAACGGCATTACCACAAAAAACACCGACAGCGCCATATACACCGCATCGTATTGGTACGAAAGACACTCCAGCATATACGGACATAGTCCCAAAGGCACCACCGCAATCACCGGCAAAATCCACCGCGTCCATTTTTCTTTAAAAATCTCCGCTCCGTTCACCACTGTAATCACGATCATCGAAGACACTGCAAGAATCGCCACCGCGAGAAGTTGAGGTAGCGGTGCAATATTCGTCAAATAATTATCCGCGTGCAGCCCATGCGACAAAATCGTACTTAAGTATCTCGAAAATCCCGACCATCCCGCGTATCCATAGTTCGTCCGTGCCACATCATCCGCATAATGCACCCCCGCAAGAATAATCGCCGAAATCCCTACTAGATAAATCAAGAAAATTATTAAAAACGGTTTCAAAAGATACCGATTTTCTCTAAAAAACTTCCCTTTCATACCCCTATTATACCACAGGTGTGATATAATAATACCCATGGATACAGATTCAAATAAGACCGAAGAAAAGACTCTAGAAAATCCAGACCCAAAGGCAGACGTCAAGACTGCCACGCATGCCACTCGCTATCTTTTCGTTGGCATTTTTCTAACTGTCTTTAACTACATTCTATATACTATTCTTTCTAATCTTATTATCAAAAATAACGATTTGCTTTGGCTCTCTACCACCATCGCCACTTTCATCACCACTATCGTAGCCTACCTTATGCATTCCAAAATCACTTGGAAGGAGCGCCACGTAACAAAAACTGCGGTTTACAAATTTTTCATTTGGAACCTACTTTTAACCTTTCCTATCGGCCCTGGCCTCACCCAATTTTTTAGCCTCTTTACCCCTCTTTACGAGTTCGCCCACAATATCTGCCAAAATCTCCATCTAGATTTTTCCTACGAGTTTGTCCTTACGACCGGTGCTTTTGTCCTTACTACCGCCGTCACTATGATTATGAATTTCTTGCTCTACGACAAATTCGTTTTCGGTAAATCCAAAAAGCCTAAAAAAGCAGAAAAATCAGAAAAGGAGCACGCATGAAAATCCTAGTTACCGGCGGCACTGGCTATATCGGTTCGCACGTAGTTGTCGAATTACTTAAAAACGGCCACGAAGTCACCATCATCGACAACCTCATCAATAGCAAAACTACCGCGTTAAAGAACATCGGGAAAATCACCGGCCAGATGCCGATTTTCCATCACGCCAACCTCATCAATTACGGTACTATCGAAAAAATCTTCAAAGATACCAGATTTAATTTAGTTATCCACTTTGCCGGGCTCAAATCCGTCAGCGAATCTGTCGAAAAACCCATCATGTATTACCAACACAATCTCACCGGCACCATCAATTTACTCCGAGCCATGCAAGTCGGTCATGTCAACAAAATCATCTTTTCATCTTCTGCCACCGTCTATGGCGATTCCAAAAACGCCAAACGCACCGAGGATATGCCGACCGGCCAAAATATTGCCAATCCTTACGGCCGCACCAAATACATGATCGAGGAAATTCTAAAAGATGTCTGCGCCGCCGATCCCAAATTTTCTGCCGTGGCTTTACGTTATTTCAACCCTATCGGGAATCATCCTTCTGGGCTTCTCGGCGAAGAGCCTAATGGCATCCCCAACAATCTCATGCCTTACGTTATGAAAGTAGCGAGCGGCGAATTAAAGGAGTTAAATATTTATGGCAACGATTATGACACGCCTGATGGCACTTGTCGCCGCGATTTCATTCACGTTACCGACCTAGCTGGAGGTCATTTAGCTGCCTTCCGCGCTGTCAAAACACCCGGCTTCAAAGCCTACAATCTCGGCACTGGTACCCCGACCTCCGTCCTCGAAATCGTCAATACTTTCGAAAAAATCAGCGGTAAGAAGCTTCCTCACAAATTCGCCCCACGCCGCCCTGGCGACCTCGCCGAAATTTGGGCCGATCCGTCTAAAGCCAAAAAAGACTTGCTCTGGCAAACTCACCTCACCGTCGAAGATGCCATAAGAGACACCCTCACCTACCTAGAAAATCATCAATAATTATGGTAAAATAATATCGTATGGCAATTCCTAATTTCCTATACAAGAATAATCGAGTTTTGCTAAAAGAGCTTACCAAGACAGATTTTAAGCTTCGTTATCAAGGCTCTGTCCTCGGATACTTGTGGGCACTTCTTCGCCCACTGATGATGTTTGCTATATTATATATAGTATTTACCAAGCTTATGCGTTTTGGCGATAGCATCCCTCATTATCCTGTATATCTTTTGGTCGGCACTACTCTTTGGAGCTTCTTCACCGAATGTACCAATCAAGGCATTCAGGCCATCATTCAGCGCGGCGAGTTAATCCGCAAAATCTGCTTTCCTAAATATATCGTCGTAGTTTCTGCCACCCTCACCGCCGTTATCAATCTCGCAATCAACCTCGTCGTAGTCGTTATTTTTGCCCTCATCAACGGCATTACCCCATCCTGGACTTGGCTTCTCGTACCAGTTTTAGTCTTGGAATTATACGTCCTAGCTCTCGGCATTTCTTTCCTACTTGGCGCTATTAACGTCAAATACCGCGACATCACTTCCATTTGGGATGTCTGTATCCAGGCCCTTTTCTATGCCATTCCAATTATTTACCCCCTCACCATGATTGCCGAGACTTCCGAGACCGCCGCCAAAGTTCTCCTTATGAATCCCATCGCTCAAATCATCCAAGACATTCGTTACTGTCTAGTTACCGATCAGTCTATTACCGTTTGGAATTACGTCGGTTCCGAGCATTTTTTCTGGAAACTCGTCCCTATCGCCATCGTAGTCATTGTTCTCATCTGGGGCTCTTGGTATTTCCGCAAAAAGTCTAAAAAATTCGCGGAGGAAATCTAATGAAAGCCGATACAAAAGTTGTTATTTCTGTTAAGAACTTGCACAAAAGTTTCAAGCTCCCTACCGAGCGCGCCGGCGGCCTCAAGCAAGCTATCTTCAATAGATTAAAAGGCATCCGAGGCTACACCGAGCAAAAAGTCCTAAATGGTCTCTCTTTCGACATTTATCAAAACGAGTTTGTTGGCATTGTCGGTCGCAACGGTTCAGGTAAGTCTACCTTACTCAAAACTCTCGCCAAAATCTACTTCCCCGAAAAGGGCTCGCTCGAAATCAACGGCACCCTCGTTCCATTCATCGAGCTCGGCGTCGGTTTTAACCCCGACCTCACCGGTTATGAAAACGTTTATTTAAACGGCGCCCTGCTTGGCTTTTCCAACAAAGAAATGGACGCCATGTACGATGATATTGTCGACTTTGCCGAACTTCGCCCGTTTATGAATCAAAAGCTCAAGAACTTCAGCTCTGGTATGCAAGTTCGTTTGGCATTTTCTATTGCCATCCGCGCCAAAGGCGACATCCTGTTGCTCGACGAAGTTTTGGCCGTCGGCGACGCCGAATTTCAGAAAAAATGTAACGATTATTTCGCCGCCATCAAAGGCAACCAGACCGTCATCCTCGTCACCCACTCCATGGAAAATGTCCGTAAATATTGCACTCGCGCCATCCTTATCGAAAACGGCAAAATTGTCAAAGACGGCAGTCCAGACGAAGTCGCCACCGCTTACGAGAAACTTTGGGATTAAAAAGAGCCCGCTTTTACAGGCTCTTTTATTCTTGAGTGCTTTTATAGTTCCGCGATATATTTCTTCACCGCATCCTTCCAATCCGGCAAAGGCTTAAACCCATTCTCCACTAATTTAGCCTTATCTAGCCGAGAGTTAAACGGCCTCTTCGCTACCGCCTTCCCCGCCTTAGCCTCGTACTCCGCGGTCGTCACTGCTTTCACTTCCACATCCATTCCAGCATCTTTATAAATTTCCTCGGCAAACTCCGCCCAAGAAATATATCCACCTTCGTTCGTCGCATGGTAATACCCATATTTATCCGTCTCAATCATATCGACGAGCAGTCGCGAAAGGTCAAACGTATAGGTCGGCGTACCAATTTGGTCTGCTACCACCTCTACCATGTCGCGACCCTCACCCACTTTTATCATCGTCTTGATAAAGTTGTTGCCATTTTTGCCAAACACCCACGCGATTCTCACGATGAAATATTTATCCAAATTCTCCGAAGCTTCCAGCTCGCCCTTCAGTTTAGACTCGCCATAGACATTTAGCGGCGCATAGTTTTTGTCGTCCGGTTCCCACGGTTTTTCACCCTGCCCATCAAAGACATAGTCCGTAGAAATATACATCATCTTGGCATCGATTTCTTTCGCCACTCGCGCCAGATTACCAGTCCCTTCCACATTTACCGCCATCACCTTGTCGTAATTGGCTGGGTCTTCCGCCCCGTCTACATTTGTCCACGCCGCACAGTGAATGATTGCATCTGGATGAATTTCCTTCACCACTTCCGACACTCTCTCCGCATCCGTGATGTCAAGAATCACATGTTCAAATTCCGCTTCCGACTCGTGTCTATCCGCACCGATCGCTTCATGTCCCCGCTTCAAGAGCTCCATCATCACATCATAACCAAGCTGTCCCGAAGTTCCCGTTACTAGTACTTTCATTTATTTCCCCCCATACATTTTGTTATAATAATTTTGGTATTCACCGGAAATAATTTCTTCCCACCAATCTTTGTGATCGAGATACCATTGAATTGTTTTTACAATCCCATTTTCAAATTTCGTTTCTGGCTCCCAGCCTAGCTCCCGAGAAATTTTCGACGGGTCAATCGCATATCTCCTATCGTGTCCTTTTCTATCTTCCACAAAGGTGATCAGACTTTCCGGCTTACCTAGCTCTTTCAAAATCAGCTTTACAATTTCGATGTTTGATTTCTCGTTATGTCCACCCACATTATATACTTCGCCTACGCAGTCTCCGTGAATAATCATGTCGATCGCTTTACAGTGATCTTCCACATACAGCCAGTCGCGCACATTTAGCCCATCACCGTACACCGGCAAAGGTTTATCATTTAGAGCATTGATAATCATCAGTGGAATTAATTTCTCCGGGAAATGATACGGTCCATAGTTGTTAGAGCAGCGCGAGATCGAGACTGGTAGTCCATAGGTCCGATGGTATGCCATCACCACGAGGTCCGCCGAAGCTTTCGACGCCGAATATGGTGAAGATGCGTGTAAATTAGTATTCTCCGTAAAGAAGAGGTCCGGCCTGTCTAGCGGCAAATCCCCATACACTTCATCTGTCGAAACTTGATGATACCTAGCCACGCCATGTTTTCGGCAGGCATCCATCAATACTTGTGGCCCCATGATATTAGTTTCCAAAAATTCCTGTGGATTCAGAATTGATCTGTCCACATGCGACTCCGCTGCAAAGTTTACCACAATATCTGGCTTTTCTTCTACAAATAGATTTTCTACCAAATCCGCATCGCGAATATCACCCTTCACAAATCGGAAATTATCCGGGTGAGTCTCAATCGCCTTTTCTAGTGTCGACAAATTTCCCGCATAGGTCAATGCGTCAAGACACACAATCCGATAGAACGGATATTTCTTCAGCATATAATACACAAAGTTCGAGCCGATAAATCCTGCCCCGCCTGTCACAATAATTGTTTTTTTGTCTTCCATTTTCCTCCTTTTTATAAATTAAACTTAAAATCTAAATCTTCGAGCCTTGGATGTTTCAAATCCTTTTCTGACAAAGTTAGTTCCACATCTACTTCCGGCCACTCAATCCCGCAGGAATCATACATTACCCCGCCTTCATCTTCTGGATGATATATGTCATCACATTTATACACAAACTCCGCCGTGTCCGACACTACCAGGAATCCATGCGCAAATCCTCGTGGTATCATTAGCTGCTTATGATTTTCCGCCGAGAGTAGTTCCCCGACCCATTTACCATAAGTCGGCGACCCCGCACGAAGATCCACTGCCACATCAAACACTTCGCCTGAGATTGCCCGCACTAGTTTTGCCTGCGGATAAGTTTTCTGAAAATGGAGCCCGCGCAATACTCCTTTTCTAGAAGACGATTGATTATCCTGCACAAAATCATAATCAAGCCCCGCCTCTTTAAACTCCTCCGCCGAATAGGTTTCCATAAAATACCCCCGCTCATCGCCAAAGACTTGCGGCTCTACTACATACATACCCTCAATCGCCGTCGGATTAAATTTAAACTTTCCCATTAATCCATCATCCTTCCTTCAGCCACCCTTAAAAGATGCTGACCATAAGTAGTCTTCTTATACTTTTCCGCAGCAGAGAGTAAAACATCTTTAGAAATCCAACCGTTTTTAAATGCAATCTCTTCCGGTGCTGCGATCTGCACCCCCTGCCGCTTTTGCACCACCCTCACAAAATCCGACGCATCCGACAGCGAGTCAATCGTCCCCGTATCCAACCACGCAAACCCGCGCGAGAGTAGTTGCACATCGAGAAGTCCATCCGAAAGGTACATTTCGTTGAGCGAAGTAATCTCAAGCTCCCCTCTATCCGACGGTACCACTTGCGAAGCTCGATTAGAAACATCCCCAGGATAGAAATACAGTCCCGTCACCGCATAATTACTCTTCGGTTCAAGCGGTTTTTCTTCAATCGAAATCGCATGCCAGTTGGAGTCAAACTCCACCACACCAAATCTCTCCGGGTCATTCACATAGTAGCCAAACACCGTCGCCCGACCATTTTCCGCATTAGAAACAGCATTTTTGAGTGTCGCATTAAATCCCGACCCATAGAAAATATTATCGCCTAGTATCATCGCGCACGGCTCACCACCGATAAACTCTTCGCCTAGGATAAACGCCTGCGCCAGCCCGTCCGGAGAAGGCTGCACTTTATACGAAAGTTGCAATCCCATATTAGAACCATCCCCAAGTAGCCTCTCAAAGTTCGGCAAATCATCCGGCGTCGAAATAATCAAAATTTCCCGAATTCCCGCCAACATCAAAGTCGTCAAAGGATAATAAATCATCGGTTTGTCATACACCGGTAGCATCTGTTTCGATGTCCCCAGCGTCAAAGGATAAAGCCTAGTCCCAGATCCCCCCGCAAGAATAATTCCTTTCATAGAATAAATAACTCCAATTATTTATTCTATTATACCATACTTCACTCTAGTCCGTTGAAGTTCCAGCTCCATCCACTTTCGCACTTTCGCGTCTAGCTCATAATTATCCTGGAAATATTTATGCATTTTTTTCACTTCATCCACGTGCTCTTTACCCCGCTTCGTCGCACTCTCCTTATGCACGCGAAAAAGGTTCATCGATCTTTTATTATAAAAAATCTTCCCGTCTTCTAGCAGTTTAGCATACAGATACCAGTCCCCCACCTGTTCAAATTTGAGCGCTTCCTTTAGAGCCCGTTTAAATTTCACAGTATTTTTAAACACCACCGCCGAGACGTTTGGAATCGTGCATCGTATCGCCATAATTTCTTCAATTTCTTTTTGCCCTGGCCGGATATAACTTTTGTTAAAGTGTCCCGTCCCCTCTTTATCACGCGACTTCCGAAAATTCGGAGTCAGAAGTATTCCGTATTTATTGATAATCGCCGATTCCGAATACGCCACCGCCACTTCCTCGTCCGCCGCAAATCCTTTCATCACTTCCATCAAGAAATCTTTACGAGAGACATCATCCGCCTCCGCAATCCAAATGTAATCACCGCTCGCTTCTTCCACTCCCCTAATCCACTGCGAAATTGCCTTGCCGGAATTCGTTTTATTAAAAATCATTTTCACCCGCATCTCTGGGTTTATTTGCTTCGCTTCCGCCACTAGTTTTTTGATCATCGTCTTCGACCCATCACGCGACGCATCGTCAAGTACTATCATTTCATAAATCGGATAAGTCTGCTTCGCGATCGATAGGATCCGCCATTTTAGATACCTTGCATAATTATAATTCGGCACAATCACCGAAATCTTCTTAGCATTCCTCCTCGACACTCCATTCACTCCATTCTTCCGAGCAGCCATTTCTTCCATTCTTTTTTCTCTATCCGAAAAACTCATACATTCATTATACCATGAAAGAATCGTACGCTTCTTCCACCTCTTTTAAGAATTTCTCACCATAATAGTTCTCAAGCGCATACTTCCTCGCCGCCTTCGCAATTTTAATATTTTCAGATGGATTCTTATATAAATATTCTAGCTTATCATACCACTCCCCCGGCTTGGCCAAAAACCCATTCTCGCCATCAGTAATCGCACGCGAGAAGGTATAGGTCGGCGAGGCAATCGTCGTCGTCTCCACCGCCGCCGCCTCAAAGAATTTCAGCTCCGATTTACAATTCGTAAAATCATTCACCTGTAGCGGCGCAATATTCACATCCACTTCCGCCATCAGTCTTTGCAGCTTTCTAAAGTCCACCATCGGGAGGAACTTTATTTTTTTCTTATCCGCCAACTTCTCCGCTTTCTTAGAAAATCGCATATACCCTACCACATTCAAAGTCGCGTCGTCATGCTCTTCCAAAAATCTAATCACCTCCGGCTCCGCCACCGCAAAATCCTTCGCATGTGTCGGCGACCCCGAAAAATACCCGATTTTAAATCCATCATGTTTTTTATGCAGTCGAGTATATGCCAAAGACGCGTCAACTTGTTCTTGATTTAGAGAATTTCTTATTACCACACACGGCTTATTGTATGATTTTTTTATTTTGTCCATCAAAAATTTATTTGTCGTAACAAAGAAATCCATTTGTTTTGCTATTGCTTGTACGCCAGCACAATACCCCGCCCAATAGCTCTTGTTTGTTTTCTCGCCAATTGCGTCTAACATCAAATCGAGATATTTCATATCGAATACCAAATCATCTACGTCTAGACCCACTTTAATCTTATTTTTATGTGCAAGTTCTACTATTTTCTCCACGATTTTAGTCTGCCCAGACTGTCGCCCCATTATTACCAGACTACTTTTGGAAAGCAGTTCCTCAAAAGTTTTTACTTCATCTCGAAAAAAGTAAACCGCCTGCCACTTTTTGCTCTTAAGAGTCGCCTGAAAAGTATTATAACAACGATACCTAAATGTCGAACTATCCGGCTTATCCACAAAATAAAGCACCAATTTTCGGCCATCTTTCAAACTTTCACGAGCAATTTTTTTCCGTGTCTTTAAGCTTACCGTCCACGGCTCCAAAGAATTTACTTTTTCGGCTTCAATTATTTTCCCGTTTGCCGTTTTTTTTTGCAATAAACTTTTTCTAACTTCTGGGTTTCTAATCATCCTATAGATTGTCCTCGGAGCTCTAGCCAGCTTCCCCGATTTACTGTCCGGATCGGAAATCACGTTTTTATATAGTTTCGTCCTTTTGATTTTTTGCATCACAAACGGACGGATTTTCAAATCTTCATTACTGAGTTTCTCTTCCCGTTCTATCGAAGCCATTAATTCTTCTTCAAGCGCACGGATGTATTCTTCTGAACTTTCTTCTTTTGCCATACAGATATTATACTACAACCTACCGCCATCGGCAAATAAGCCATCGTTAGTAACCCCGGCACTCCCACTCGATAAAACACGAACCCATCAGTAAAATACGCCGCCTCATCAAGTGGCATTATAAAAAACCAAGCTGTCGCAAAACTATACACCAAAGTCACCCCCAAAAACGCTAGCCCGACAATCGCGCAGCAAATCGCCATGCCATCATCTCTAACATATTGCTTACGTTCCTTTGTCCTAAATAATTTTATAATCAGCCAGATCGGAAGGGCAATCGTCACTATTAATAGACCCGTATTCACAACCCGATAAACTATCATTATAACATTCACCACCGCAACCGGAACTTCTCTGCCTTCTGTCACATTTATATCTCCATCCATGTGTAGTACTTTATTTACTTTGGTATAGTCCCATTCCAAACCTTTTGTCCCATAGGCTAGTTCAGTATCACCAAACCCTATCGTGTAATTCAAAAACCAATTTGCATCCTCAAACGACATCCTTACTTGCTCTAGCAAATTACTATTCATGATTTCCTCCAAACTATACCCACCGGTCGAGGCCAAAAGCTGCAACCTACCTTCGGCTTTCTTAAGCGTACCATCCTTAAACGCCTGTTCCAGTTCAATATTCACTTGTTTAAACATGTCATTTACATCTTTTTCCGAAGTCCAAAGACTCGCATCCACAAGTTCCGACCGCATCACCCAACCCAAAAAATCATACTTAATTGGATTTTCCTTAATTCCGCCTTCATTCCATCCAGTATTCATAATCTCATCCAAAAGTTCCGGATGCGCTGCTAGTGTCGGCGAAACTTCAAAGGCTTTTTCGATTACATCATATGGCGCCCACACCACTTCACTCCGATTTGGCGAATCAATCTTGTAAATATTTTCTACAAATCTACCCAACTCGCCTTCAGTCCGCGTGTTAATTTCATAAACTCCAAAAAACGCATAGTTCACGCCCCTGTACACATTGTCCCACACAAATAGCACCGCAAACGGAATTAGGCAGACCAAAGTCCAAGAAACGGCCTTTTTAATTTCAAACTTTCCTTTAACCTTTTTCTTAAATAATCGATAGCCAATTATTCCGAGACATACTAGCAAAATCACTAACATACAAGCTTTCAACCATAGCCCATCCTCTTTCAGAAAATATGTAAATGCAAAGGAAATTCCTGTAAATACCGCCGCCCAAATTGTCTTTTTCATTTTTTCTTGTCGCACCAGATTTATTACCAATATCAGTGCCAAACAGAATGTCAATATTATACATGGCGCAATTATTGCATTACGATATATTCGAAGTCCTCCCCACGAGGTAAAGGCAATTGGAAGAAATAGCACATAAGCAAAGACAAAAAGTCGCACCCATTTATTTTTTGTCACTTTGCCAGTCAAAAGCCAAGCCGTAAATGCTGTCAAAACCCAAAATCCAGACAACACCACTGTGTAAGGCAAGCCAGAAATAGCCGAGAATCCCAAAAATAACGAAAAACTCAAATCTTTAATCAACGCTAAATTAGTTGGCTCAATTAACCGTTTAAGTGACAGCCCCTGCATCATCGCTACGTCATCGTAAGTCTCGCTAATGCCATACCAACCGCCCATCGCATAACCAAGTCCAATCCTCGCTACTACTAAAAGAATCATGATTATATAAATATAGTTATGCTTTAAAAATTGTTTTACTATGGCCCCAAAAGCCTCCAGTCCCACCGCCTGTGACTTTGTTTTAGTAGTACTAGTTTTTTTAGTTTTTTTATTTACTGTCTTCATGATACTCTTTTTCAGTATTCACTTCCCAAATATTACTTTTATCCGTCACCCCGCTCATAATATTTTTCACCGTTTCAAAAGAAGTACACATCGAATGATCCAAATTATTATATCTATGTTGCCCATTTCGTCCTACGCAGAAGAGATTTGGAATCTTATCTAGGTACGCACGCAAATCGTCAATTTTTTCGTATGTATCAAAGTACGCCGGGTAAGCTTTCTTCACTCTCTCTACATGATAATCTATCACTTCATCCTCGTTGTCTAGAACGTTAATCTTTACCATTTCCTTGATAGCCATTTTAGCAAAGTCGTCATCGCTCATAGACCAAAGTTTATCGCCTTCATTACAGAAGTACTCTAAACCTACCCATACAGTATTTTTAATGTCTTTTACTAAATACGGCGACCAGTTGTTGTAAATCTGAAATCTCCCCATCTGCACGCTTTTGTCATGCACGTACACCCAGTTATCTGGCACAATATTACCAATAGTTTTAATATCCGTTTCGTTTTTAAGCGCTAACTTGTGCGCCAAAACCCCCACTGTCATATAATCCCGATAAGGTAGCCCTTTAGCAATCTTCGCATACTTGGCCGGCACATCATTCATCGCCGCCACCAAATCTTTAATCGGCATCGAAGAAATCACGTAGTCGCCCTTCAGGGTCACTTTCTTCCCGTCTTTTTCATAAATCACGCCAGTCAAAACGTCCTTGCTATTTTTCTTCACACCAATCACTTTAGCGTTCATAATAATTTCGCCACCTTTTTTCTTCACCGCTTTAGCCGTAAGCTCCCAAAGCTGCCCTGGACCAAGCTTCGGATAAGCAAATTCCTCAATCAGTGACGTTTCTACTTTGCGGTCTTTCTTGCCAAAGGCTTTGCCGAAAATATCTTTAAGAATCGCCGAAATCGACAAACCCTTTACCCGCTGTGCGCCCCATTCTGGCGAAATATCACGCGGATGCCTCCCCCATAAATTCTCTGTATAATTTTCAAAAAACATCGAATAAAGCTTCTTACCAAACCGATTAATGTAAAAATCTTCCAAAGATTTTTCTGGCCTTTTATGCACTGCACTCTTTAAATAGCTGCACCCCACCACGAAAGTCGTACCGAGCCCCATATTTTTAATTGTCGAGGCTTTCAAAGAAACTGGATAGTCAAAGAATTTTTGGTTAAAGAAAATTCGGGAGAGCCTATTGCGGCGGAGCATTACCTTATCAGTCTTTTCCGGATCCGGGCCACCTTTTACCGTGTTAGATTTTCTCTTCAAAATTTTATCATCATATGGCAATGCACCTTGTGTCGGCATCATCTTCTCCCACCATTCGTTCACCTCTGGCACTTTTGAGAAAAACCTATGACCGCCCATGTCCATCCGATTGCCCTTGTAATTTACCGTCCGAGAAATTCCACCAAAAGTATCTGTCTCTTCCAAAACTACCACATTGTAGTCATCAGATTTATCCAAAAGCTCATAAGCCGCTGTTAATCCTGCCGGCCCAGCACCCACCACAATCACAGTTTTCTTTTTCATTAACTCCTCCGTTTCCACCATTATACCTTAAAGAAGCAAAAAATAAAACCTATTTTTTCAAGGAGTTTTGATAAAGAATAAAAAAGTGTGTTAAAATTATACTAATATGTCTAGCGAGGTAAAAAATCTTTTTGAACTAGAAGTGTGTCTTAAAAAAGACAACGCCAAATCTTTCCTTTCCACTTTTAAAAAGGTTATAGCCTCTGGGAGAGAGAGTAAATGCACTCTCACCAGAAATCCCGGCCTCACCATTTACACCCCTAATAATCCGCAAAATCTCTCCGCCAAGAAGAACGTCCTACTTCTCATTCACGAGCTTAGTCGCACTGGCGCTCCGGTTGTTGCCGTTGACGCCGCCAAAGCCCTAATCAAAAATGGTTATTTCGTCACCGTCATCACCATGCGTCGTGGCCCACTCCTGAAAGAATTACTGGAGAGTGGCATCCCCGTAGTCTTTGACCGCGAACTAGAGCTTACTTATGATAGTCGAATAATCATGGAAGCCAAAAACACCCCCATGTATGTAGATCACTTCATTAAAAGTTTTGACCAAGCTATTATCGTTACCGCAGTATATTGCAATTTGATTCACCGCTTAAACGGCAGCACCAAGACCCCCATTATCTGGTGGCTTCACGAAGGCACCGCCACTTATGACAATCTTGCCCCGCTCATGCCTACTACTATCATTCCGCCCATCCGGGTTTATACCGGAGGCAAATACGCCCTTGATCAACTCAGAAATTACAATTTATTTTATCCAGCCAAAATCTTAAATTACGGACTCATCGATACTTTTGACCCAGAAAATAGCTCCACTTCACATGACAAAGTCAATTTTATTCTCCCCGGCAGTATCGGCAAAAGAAAAGGTCAAAAAATCCTACTCGACGCTATCGAAATCCTACCGCCCAAATACCAAAAAGCTGCTAACTTTACTTTTATTGGCGACATCGTTTCCGAAGCCGATATCGACGGCAAAAACACCAAAAACGCCCTTCTTTCTGCCTCTCGAAACCACGCTAACATTGACTACATCACTTCCGTTACCAGAGAAGGGCTATTTGATATATACAAAAAAACTGACGTTCTCGTACTCCCTTCCCTAGATGACCCTATGCCCGTAGTTGCTACCGAAGCGCTCATGCTAGAAAAAATCGTCCTCTGCTCCGACACTACTGGCACTTCTTACTACCTAAAAGACGGCGAAAACGGTTTTATCTTTGGATCCGGAAACGTTCCAAAACTAGCAGAAAAAATCCAATACATCATCGACCACAAAGACGATCTAGCTAAAATCGGCCAAAACGGTCGCCAAGTTTATTTGCAAAATTTTGAAATGGGCATATTCGAAAATAATTTACTAAACATCATAAAGGAGGCAGCATGAAATATTTACTTCTGGGTGGCAGCGGTTTTATTGGTAGTTTTTTAGCGTCAAGCTTGGCCAAAGAACACGACGTTACCGTGATCGGTCACGGCCCAAAATTTGGTTTACCCAATGTCAAATATCAACAGCTAGACTTTACCGGTTGCAAAGATTTTACTAAATACATCAAGGATATAGACGTCATTATCCACATGGTGTCTACTATCATTCCATCCGACAATCTTTCAAATGTCAATCAAGAAATTGCCGACAATATTTTCCCTACCACTATACTCCTAAAAAACGCTGCCGAACTCAAAAAAGAAGTCGTTTTCATTTCCTCTGGCGGCACGGTCTATGGTGAAAATTCTAAAAAGAACTCCGAATTTGATCCAGAAAACCCTATTTGCAATTATGGCATTACCAAACTCATGATTGAAAAATATCTTCATCTCTATCATCATTTTTACGGACTAAAATACAAAGTCATCCGCCTTTCTAACCCCTACAGTGAAGCCGTCTATCACGGCAAAAAGCAGGGTGTCATCCCCGTCATTATTGACAGCATCGTCAAAGATCGAGTCATCCCAGTCTGGGGCGACAAAGAAGTTCGCGATTACATTCATATCGACGATGCTATCGCCGGGATCATCGCTGTCCTAAACTACAAAGGCAAAGTTAGAGTTTTCAATCTCGGCTCTGGTATCGGCCACACCGTACACAACATCATCACTTTAGCCGAATCCAAATTAAATAAAAAAGCCAAAATCGAATATCACCCCGCCAGAAAATGCGACGTCGAAAAAAACGTACTCGACATCAGCCTAATCAAAAAAGAAACCGGTTGGACCCCAAACATTCCCTTGTCAAAAGGCATCGACAAAATTATCGCTCAAAAAACTAATGGAGAAAAAATATGATCGACAAAAACGACCAAACAGCCTACATCAAATATTTAGAAGAACGTCTAGACAAACTTTCTAAAAATTTATCTGTCGGCGACCAAGATTTGAACACCCTCATAGACACCGAAAATGAAGTTATCATCAACAACTCTTACAGCTTCAAAAAAACTCTCGGAGAAAATGAGCGCCTCCTAAAACAAATCGACGAGCTCCAAAAAAGAAATGATATGTCCGACGTATTCATCGAATATCTAATGAATTCATTTTGGTGGAAAGTCACTCAACCATTCCGTCTCATTTCTCGCCAGATCAAAAATCACCGTTCTTACCCAACTTTCAACTTTTCTAGCATCGAAAAAATCAAAGACGAAATCAAAATTATTATTTATGCCACTAGTGCCGATGACAGCCTAACCAAGCAAATTCAAAATCTCCGCGAACAAACGGGTTTTAGCAAACTTAAATTCATTATTGTCGACTTAAGTAGTTCCAACCAAATCGCCGAAATCGCCGAATCCGCCAAAATCACCTATATCAACCTTGTTGCCGCCAACAGTAGCATCACACTGGCCAAAAATTTAGCCAACGGCAAAGCCAAATACGTCGCCTATCTCAGCCAAGGCACCTACGTCAATGATTCTGACTGGCTCTACAAAATGGTTCAG
Organism: Candidatus Saccharimonadota bacterium; assembly: GCA_017432225.1. Lineage (GTDB taxonomy): Bacteria > Patescibacteriota > Saccharimonadia > Saccharimonadales > Saccharimonadaceae > Nanosyncoccus. The sequence continues at coordinate 64,373 of JAFRJN010000004.1, read as the reverse complement.
CCAGTAGTAGAAAATTATGCACTTTCATCAGTATTATATAACAAACAAACTTCCATGATCGAAAAAGTCAAAGCCGAGACTTTCTTTAGCGAACTCAAATCTCGTATCGTCAAAATCGGCCGTTACGAATGCATGTATCTTCCCGCCGACAGAAACGGCGTTCAGTATATTCCCCCTATTGTAATGAACGGCATTTCCGCCATCGTAAAACGACATTAGCTACATCTTGGATTATCAAAACCATAGACAGCGCAATAAACAGATTTAGTAGCCCATTACAACTTGCAATATACCCATTCACATCAACCATAAATGCATTCACATACCCTAGCCCAATCAACATTACCGTTAGCGCGCCAAATGTCGCCGACAAAAACAACCATCTATCAAAATATCTACAGGCGCGTTTCTTCACCGCGTTTATTATTATTAGCGCGGTTAACCCTATATAATATATAATACCTATTATCAACAATACCGGACTTATTATTGCATAAACTTTCTTTATTCTGCTAGCCCACCTCACGTAGCGACTTGCCCTCACCTCCATCGGATCAGCTCCATCAAAAGCATCTGCTTCTCTCACCGCATATCCACCAGATATGGCCTCATACCTCCTAGCCACCATCTCATCAATATCGACTTTTTCCACATTCATTATGCTATTCTCGTATTTTGCCGCTCTCATATACAAACTACCAATCGACCATATCAGTTTAGCAAAACTCCCTTCTTTAGTCGGGAATGGAATCAAAGACCTAGACGGAAGCGTTGCTCTAGTTTCTAATTTACCCTCATTTACCGCTTGTTTTATTTCCGAGTATACATCTCCCCAAAACTTTTCTGCATTTTTGGCGTCCTTGTAATATCCTTTGGCATTTGCGGCGCCAGTCAGCTCCCAAGTAATCAAATCTTCGTTAATTTCTCCGTTGTCTTCTGCCGCCATCACTAAACCATTTTTATTTTCGTAATCATTCTCAATCACATCCTCAAGGTTCTTAAAAGTTGGGCTCACTTCATACAAACGTTGCAAAGTTTCGCGCGTTATCTCTACCCGTTCTATCTCCTCCGCCGGTTTAACTTTCATCATCAGCATTACTGCTTTCGTATAGTTAGAGCCATTCAGCTGATTAGTCATATACACACCATAATACCGATAATTTATCAAAGATATTATATGTATACTAGCAAACAACAGCAAAAATGGCAATGTAATAATTCCAATTTTACCTAAAATCGGCTTACTCCAAATTTTAGTCTTTTTCTCCTTTATTGCCATCACACCCATCACTATCCAAGCCCCAATTACCAACGGCACCGACCAAATACTGTCTTCCCGTGTATGCCACATAAACACCCAGGCAAAAGAGGCCAGTAGAGTCCACCACACTAATTTATTTTTCTTCTCATCGTTAATATGATAGTACATCATCATTAAAGCCGAAACTAGAAGCACCGATTGCGGGATAATTAGCATATTTCTATATATCAGCTGTACATTATTGTCTAGTGTCGCCGGGCAAAATAATAAAAATAGAAATGCCAAAAGCTGCAAAGGTTTTCTCTTTATTATCCGTCGAATCGGCACCAGCGCCACTAGACACGCCGCCGCATAAAAAATACTGTAAAGCGCAAGTAAAGAAATCCCTGTCACATTAGAAAATGCCAAAAATAGCGGAAAAGCAATCCCTTTTACCAAAGTCAAATAATTATACGGCCCCAAATAATTCCCCGCCACCAACTGTTCAGCTTGCTCCAACATTAAATATTCATCCGCACCAGAAGGGTCCCGCGCATCCAAAGGTAAATTGATCGTTATTATATGTTTCACCAAAATTGCCAAAACTATAATTATCGCAAAATAATATTTTCTAGCAAAATCCTTATTTTTTTTCATTTTACAAACAACCTACAAAAAACATTATATCATAATGTTATAATTAGACTAATGAGTACTGGCAGCATAAAATACTATATGAACAAAAAACACCAATCAGAGCTCAAGAGTAGCGCTCGTGATTTTTTAAGGTCCGACAAACTACAAGTTATTACCATAAAAAATGGCCTCATCCTTCCAGCCCATGAGAACTCCAGCAAACTCTGGGCCGACGGCGGCGTCATCGATGAAAAAGGAAACTTTGTGGAACTTTCCGGCAACGGCTACATTTTTGGCGGAAAATACGATTACGACGAAGCTGAAGTCAAATATGTAGACGAAGAAGTTGTCTTTTTTGGCCCTTTCATCAAGCATTGGGGACATTTCATTTGTGATCAAATCGGCAGACTTTGGTATATCAAAAATAATCCCCAAAAATACAAAATCGCTTACTGTGGTTGGAACTGGCGACAAGGCCCTGGCGACCTAGACGGCAACTATTTAGAATTATTAGAATTATTAGGCTGCAAAAAAAGTCAGTTCAAAAACATCCAAAAACCCACCCGATTTAAAAAAATCATCATCCCAGAGCTTTCCTTTTCCGGTGGAAATTATTACACCAAAGAGTTCGAAGAATTAATCGACGCCATTATCAAAAATGTTTCTCTAAACAAACAAAAATGCCCTTCAAAAATCTATTTTTCAAGGACCAAGTTTAGTAACGACAAAGAACGAGGCGAAGAAAAAATAGAAAAAATTTTCGCAAAAAATGGCTACCAAATTATGCGCCCAGAAAATTTAACCGTCAAAGAGCAAATCGCCTATTTTAACCAAGCCGATAAAGTCGCCATGGTAGCCGGCAGTATCTCGCATAATTTAATGTTTGCTAGAAACAAAAATCTAGAAGCTACCATTCTAAACAAATTCAGGCTAACCAATAATTATCAACTAGTGATCGATGACATGACCAAAGCTAAACTAACCTATATAGATTGTTTTAAAAGCATTCGGCAAGTTCTCTTTGGCATGGGCCCGTTTTTACTCGCACCTACCAAATACTTAAAAATTTTTTTACGCGACTATAGTTACCAATCAACAAACGAACCTTCTATCACCCTTTCAGATCTCTATTGGTATTTCAAAAGATATCACGAAATCTACAAAGATCCTAATTACAAAGCCCTTTTAAAGAGCCAAAAAGCCTCCGTCAAATCCAGTAAGTTGAATTAACTATTTTTCTACCAACTTTATTTCAATCGCTTCTATTTGTAGTGACCGACCAGTTGTCCCCGCCATCTCACCATTTTTTACCCAATCCATCCAGCCAATATTCGCCACATGCACTCGGTAATAAATATCACGCTTCTCTTCATCGTCAAGTTCTATCATTATCGCTTCCATTCTCTTACCCTGCCCAGTCGTCCCAGCCAGCTCACCCTCACGAGTCCAGTCTTTCCAACCATCGTAAGCTATGTGCACTTTATACTTCAATGTTGAACCCGAAGAGCTATCGGACAATTTTATTTTTATCGCCTCCATTTGTTTACCTTGCCCAGTCGTCCCCGCCATCTCTCCATCTTCCGTCCAATCTAACCAACCGTTTATAGCGATATGCGTAGAATATTGAACGCTCGTATTAGACTCTTTCTTCACCATTTTTATTTGTATCGCTTCTATTTGCCTACCTTGCCCAGTCGTCCCCGCCACTTCGTCATTTTTCATCCAATCCATCCAACCGATCCCAGCTACGTGCACCCGATAACAGACGTCATACAATTTTGACGCCTCTCCCGTCAGCCTTATTTGTATTGCCTCCATCTGCAAAGACTCTCCAGCCGTCCCCCCAAGCTCGCCATCCTTCGCATAATCTAGCCAGCCCTTAGCAGCCACATGTGCTCGATATTCAATTCCAGATTTATTATCATCTAGTTTTATTGACACCCCCTCCATCCTTAATCCATATCCAGTCGTCCCTGCCATTTGTCCGCCGTTCACTGTCTCCATCCAGCCAAAATGTTCAATATGTGCCTGATATGTTAATTTTGAGTCACTATTTTCATCCGCCACTCGATTATTTTTCGTTACTTCTTCCAAAGTTGGCCAACCTTCTTTCTTAATGTCGCCAAACCAATCTTCAAAATACGAATAAAAGTTTCTGTTCCCATACGCGCCACAGTATGCCGTACCATATCCCGCGGCGAGCGCACCTTCATTTGGTTGATACGGCGTATATCTATACAGCGCCGAGGTCGCCAAATTCTGAATATTTACAATCGAGCCACCACATCCGGCATTTGGATTATATTGTATATAATTATTTCCAATCGGATAATATGAGGAATTTCCATCCATCACAATCCTAAACAAATACGCCGCATTTCTAATCTGATTTTTAAAGCCATAATACTTTTCCGAGCAAGCCGCCGTATCCGGGCAACCATATCCCGCCGCCCTCTGATAGTCCCAGCTATTCGGGATCGGATCCGTGATTAATCCAGTCTCTTTCTGCAAAAGTACGATCAAAACTTTTGGGTTAATTTTATAGTCCTGCGCCGTCTGCCAAATAATGTGCGCCGCCGTCTCACCATTCATATTTTCTTCCGCTAAACACACCGTATGACCATCCAATACATGCCAAGTCGTCGGCGGAGTAGTATCCGAAAAATTGTCCGACCGCGTGCCTACATACCGAAAATCCGTATTGTAGCATTTTCCTTTCGACCACAAAAAGTTCTGAATATCTGCCTCGCTCATCGAGTTATAATCCGTCATCTGATAATCAGATATAATATACCCCGCGTTAAAATTCGCCAGATTCGCCGCACTCGTATCATTCTCTAACTTCCCACTCATCTGGGCCAAAAATGCAAAGAAGAACGCCGCTACAAAAACCAAAAGTCCAAAGAATTCCAACTTCCGATAATCTCTTCGCCTTACTGTTTGTTTTTTCATACCGCTACTTCTCCCGCTATTTTACCATATTTATTATCAGACTCCAAAGTCACCTCGATCTTAAAGTTACCATTTCCAATTTCACTTACCGGCACATCAAACCCATTACAAGTCGAAGTCGAGACCGAGCTCTCAATCGCAGCCGTACTATTATATATAGTGACGCCATCCCTCGTTAGTGCAAGTTTGCAACTCCCGTTTGAAAGATACTGATCAATATTCACCCTTATCAGCAATTTACCCCCACTCACCCCCGCATAAGAAATCACCCCGGTCAAAGTCTCAACCGTATTAGGGTCTTCACCATCATATTGTTTCACCTCTTCTTTTTGAGACGTCGTCTCTTCTTTGGTTTTTTCGGGCTCTTCCTTCTTTTCTTCCTTTTTCTCAGACTCCTTCGTCTCCGACTGTCCTCGTTCATTATAAGTAGATTCGTCTTTAGTATTATTTTTTACAATTAGTACTACCGCCACAATAGTTACAGCCACCACCAAAATCCCTATCCCCCACCAGAGCCATTTTCGATTATTTCTGCGCGTAGCCATTCGACAAATCTCCTGATATCATTATATTATTCTTCGCGCAAATTATCAACCTTGTCAAAATGTGTTAAAATATATATAGATATGCAACGGAAAAGTCGTGCTAAGAGCAAAGCTAAAAAAGCACCTCAAAAAAGCACTCAAAGAATCACTCATAAAACCACCACCGCTAAATCTTCAACCATTACTAGAAGTTTACTTTTTCTTATTATCATTTTTATAACTGTCATCACCGTCCTCAAAATTTCCGAATACCTAGCTATTAGTACACAAAAAACTTTTCCCAAATTAGAAATTTCCCTCGCTTCTGTTCCACTTGAGCAAATCAACCTAGACACAAAAGATGTCAAATACTCCGACAACACCGCCATTTTTACAATCGACAAAGTTTCCTCTACTTTTCAAAATGTCGAAATTAAAGGACGTGGCAATTTTAGCTGGGTACAAGCCAAAAAATCTTACCAACTAAAGCTCCCCAGCAAAGAATCACTATTTGGCCACAATCCAGCCAAAAAATGGAATCTTATTTCCAACTACACCGATCCTACCTATCTTCGTAATGATACCGCCTTTTATCTTGAAAAAATCCTTAACGAGCCTTATGCTCTGAATGGTAATTTCATAGAAGTTTATTTCGACGGCAATTACAACGGCCTCTACTATTTGACCGAAAAAGTCGAAATCAATAAATCTCGTATCAACCTTCAAGACCATTATGGCATTTTAGTAGAACTAGACAATCTATACGGCACTGCCGACACTTGCTACTATGACATTAACCACAATTGCCTCACCATCAAAGATAGCCCCAACCCAGATGATTCAAAGTCTGCTATGGCTATATTCATCAACAAATTAAACGCTGCCGAACAAGCTATTTCTGCTGGAGATTATCAGACCCTAGACGCCATCATCGACACAGAATCTTTTGCTAGATATTTCCTGCTTAACGAGTTTACCAACAACCCAGACGCATACAGCTCTAGTTTATTCCTATACCAAAACGATGAAAACGACAAAATCCATGCCGGCCCCGGTTGGGACTTTGACCTCGCTTTTGGCAACAAACATTGGCCCACCGGAAACGTCAACGCCAACCTCGTATTATCTCCCGCCAGTTCATTAGCCCTAAAACAATTACTCAATCTATCAGCTAGCAACGAAATTTCATCTGACACTCGCCATGTCGCTTCCATTTCCACCCTCTTTTTCGACCTCCTAGAGCTTCCCGAATTTGAGACGAAGGTCAAGCAAATCTACCAGTCCACCCTCTCCGGCCACGGCGAAGAGTTGCTCACTCATATCAAATCTCAAGCTAACTACATTAGGGATGCCGCCTACCGTGACCAAGCCCGCTGGAAGTTAAAAACCGACTTCGACGAAGAAGCCGACTACCTCATTGACTGGGTCGCCAAACGCTACGAATATTTCGAGGAAACTTATGGTGCTAGTTCAGATGCTAATTAGTTCTGGTCCAAATCTAACCCCAGAATCCCCGCAGCCTTAACCAAAACAGCCTTATCTTCCTCCGAGACATCTATCATCCTCGCTTTAAACAAATTCACCGTCTCGGTGTGTTTATAATCTAGAATTTCTAGGCTCCGCGCCTCCCCCGGAGTCTTACGAAGCGCCCCTTTAGCGACCAAATTATCTACATGCTCTGCCACTGCCGAAACCGAAGTTAACCCCAATCCTTCCATAATTTCTCGATAAGACGGAGATGTTCCATTTTCATCTGTAAAATCCTGAATAAAGTCTAAAACCGCTAATTGTTTTTTTGTAAGTTTAGTCGAGTTCATGATATAATTATATATAATGACTAAAAATAAATCAATTGATGGGCTTTCTACTCGCGCTGAAAAAATTAGCGCTAGCAAAGTTGCCACCAAAAAACCTACCAAGGCCAAAAAACCTATCACCCCTAAATTATCCGAAGATTTTATCAACGCCCCTACCGACAATATGTGGGACTCTATTAAATTGGAATCCAATTTTTCTGACAACACCGATGATTTGAACACCATAGATACTAGCGATTTCAAAGAAAAGCCAGTCGCAAAAAAGCCCAAGACCATTGATTTTAAACCCAAAAAGTCAAACGAAGACACTAGTTTCTTAAAGCCTATTCAAGCTTTTGATTTTAACGAAGAAGACGGTCTCACCGAATCCGAAGACACCGTAGAAGACATCAAAAATCTCCATCAAGACCCCGACAAAAAGTCCGATGAAGATACAGAGGAGGAGCCAGCAGAAATGTCCAAAAAAGAGCTAAAAAAGGAAAAAAAGGAGCAGAAAAAACTCGCCAAATCCCTAAAAAAAGGCCAGAAAAAACCTAGCAAAAAGCGTAAAGTCATTTCCATCGTCGCCCTCATCATCGTATTAATTTTAATCGGCGGCGTCATCTGGATGGTCCTCTGGGGTAACGACATTATTGCCAAAATCACCGGTGGTCGTGGTAATCTTTTTGATCTCTTTTCCCTTAATTCCGAGACTTATGAGCCATTAAAGACCGACTCTAACGGCCGCACTAATATCCTGGCCATCGGCACCAGTGGCTACAACATGGATGGCGACGAAGGAAACGGCGTCCACGACGGTGCCCAGCTTACCGACTCTATCATGGTCATCAGCTTCGATCAAAAGACCGGCGATGTCGCTATGATTAGCCTTCCTCGCGATTTAAAGGGTCCTTCCACCTGTACTTCTACTGGCAAAATCAATGAAGTCTACTGGTGTAACGGCGGCAGTGGCGATGCTTCTATCGAGCAAGAAGAAAAAGCTGTCACCGCAGTTATGGATGCCGTCGGTGATGTCCTCGGCATTGATTTCCAATATTACGCGCACTTAAACTGGGGTTCGCTCGCTTCTATCGTTGACATCCTCGGTGGCATCACTGTCACTCTAGACGAGGATATTTTAGACTATTACTATACCGAAGCTGTTTATTATAAAGACACCCCATACACTATCAACGGCGCCGAAGCCGTCGGTCTCGCCCGTGCTCGTCATGGCACTACCGGTGGCGACTTCTCTCGTGGCGCCTCCCAGCAAAAAATCCTCATCGGCATCAAAGATCGAATTCTCGAAAAAGGTTTAACTATTAGCGATATGTTAGGTCTCGCCTCCACTCTTGGCGATAATCTCCGCACCAACTTTTCAATTTCCGAAATCAAAACTCTCGCGCACGATCTCGGTATTCTCGATTTTGACGTGATGCGTCAAATCTCCCTCTACCCAGATTATATGACTACCGGTATGCTTAACGGTATATCCTATGTCTTACCAAAGGCTGGCGCCGGTAATTACACCGCCATCCAAAGATATGTCGCCAAGCAGCTCTCTAGCGACCCACGCGACTATGAAGAGCCAACCATCGCCATTTACAACGCTTCCGACACCGCCGGTCTCGCCGCTTCCGAGAAGTCCAAGCTCGAGCAAAAAGGCTACACCATCAAGCTTGTCGACAACGCCCCAGAAGGTGAATATCCAGCCGGCACTACCATCTACGCCACCACTACCGAGAAACCCGGCACCTTCAGCCTCCTCGAGACAGATTACAACTTCACCCCATTATCAAAAGACGCCCTCCCCGCCACCATCGCCCCAGATTACGATTTCATCATCATCCTAAATGACTAAAAAATAAGTGGCTTAAAGCCACTTATTTTTATTATATCTTCGAAATAATTAAATGCCTCTCTCTACCTTCCCCCTCCGAGTGCGTCTCAATATCTGAATAATCTTGTGCCACCTTATGTACCACCCGTCTATCCGCCGCGTTCAAATTAATTGTCATCGGTTCTCCAGTCTCACGGACCTTATTAATCCACCCCTCTGCTTTCGACGCGATTCGATCTTCTCTTTGTCTCTTATAATTCGCAATATCAATATTCACTCTAGTTAGCTCTGCTTCTTTCGTTACCAAAGCCATCATCACCATATGTTGAAGCGCCCGCAAATTATCCGCATTCCGACCAATAAGAAGCGAGTTCAAAGATGTCGAAGGTACCGAAAGCTGTATCACATCATCTTCCGCCGTCGCATAGACCGCCACATTTATCCCAAAGAAACTTAATAGATCCTCCAGGTATTTACCCGCAAATCTAATCGATTCTTCTTTATTCATGTTATTATCTCCTTTTCTTTTTATTATCCTTTGCGGAGATACGAGTTATTTTTGTTCCGGTTTTTTTGTTTTCCACCACTTCTGCTTCCTTGATTTTAGCCCCCTTTGCGATGTTGCGGCCCTTTTCTGACTTCTTTAGCTCATTCAGAATCGCCTTATCTGTATTATCGTCCATCTCATCTTCTACCTTATTATAAATCAACTTCTGTTGTAAAATCGTGAAGATATTCGAGAGGAAGTAATAAAACGCCAACGCCCCATGTAGATTAAACATGATGATAAACATCATAATAGGCATCATCTTGGACATCTGGTTAGTGGTGAGACTACTAATATCCGAATCGTCCACCTCTTTACCATCTTTAGCTTCCTTCAAAATATCTCGGAATTTCTTTTTCTTTTCACTCTTTCCAGATGACATCTGCTGCTTTGTTGCAAAATACTGTGCCAAGCTCGCCGCTATTGAGATTGCCAACATAAATAACGCACTCCAGGTAAACTTTGAAGGATTAATCACATCACTTGCTTTAGCGGTAAGATCGATCGTATTAAATAGCGTCGGATGAAAATTGTACTCCGCTGCATTCTTATCTTCTTCAGTGGAATTCTCTCCATATTTCATCTCCAAATATTCAACCTGCTCGTCCTCAAGCTTACGAATTTCCGACCCCTCATAAGCCACAAAGTCATAAGCTCGGTTTGTTAAATTATCTTGTGGTAAAGGCGTCGCAATTACTCGAATCGCCGAAAACACTGCAATAAATATCGGTAGCTGAATTAGAAGCACCAAGATCGAAGAAAACGGCTTTACATTATACCGTTTATAAAGATCCATCGTCTGCAGAGACTCTAACTGCTTATTACCGTTGCAATTCTTCCGAATTTTTGTTAACTCTGGTTGAATCTTCCGCATCAACCTCGTCTGCATCAGCTGCCTCTTGGTAAGCGGCCACATAAATAACTTTACCAAAATCGCAAGAATTATAATCGCAAGACCAAAGTCATGTACCAAGTTAAAAATCATAAATTGTACGTTTACAATCGGCCGCACAATTATCATGTCTATCAGATTAAACGGACCACCAGTCGCAATCGACCCCGCTACAAAAGCAATAAACAACCCCCAATAGATATATTTTTTCACACTCTTTTTATCCATTACTATCTATTATAACACACTTTACTCTCGGCGACTAGCTCTCCGAGAGATTTTACTAAATCATCATAAGGCATTTCACCAGCTTTTTTGTCATACACCACAAAGATATAATCTTGTTTTAATGGTATAAATTCCATATTTTTTCTAATCGCCTCGTATACTCGCCGCCTAATTCTATTCCGAGCTACCGCTGTCTTTGCTACCTTCTTTGAAACTACCACCGCAATTCGTATAAAACCTCGCGTATTTTCACAAAAAACCAAAGAAAAACCAGCCCGACGCACGGTTTTTCCTTTTTTGTAAACATACTTCACCCCACCCCGCGAATGAAACCGATATTTCTGACTTAGCATATATATTATTATACACTAAGCTTAGCCCGGCCTTTAATTCGACGGCGCTTCAACACCTTCCGTCCATTCACCGAAGCATTCCGCTTCATAAAACCATGTTCTTGCTTTCGTTGCCGCTTATGTGGCTGATAAGTTCTCTTTGGCATATTATTTTCCTATATTTTATTATTTTGCAAATTCTTGTTATAGTATAGCACACTTTTCCACATTTTTCAAAGACTTTTCCACACTATTTTTAGGGGGAAGCCTCAAATTGTGTAAATCTTCGCCCCTGTAACCATTTTTACATATTACAAAACATTATTTTCTCCATAAAAACCTGTGGAAAACTTTCCCAACCTTTGCTATAATAGTCCAAAAGGAGGTCAAAAGTGTACAACGTGTGGGAAAACACCCTAGCCGAGATTGAGCAAAAAATTTCTACTAGTAATTTCTCTACCTGGTTCCAAGATACCAGCCTTATTTCTACCGACAAAGGCCACATTATCATCGGTGTCAAAAATTCCTTCTTCATCAAGCAGCTCCGCTCCAAATTCCTCAATATTATTTCCGAGGCCCTCACAAACAACGGCGTCAAAGTTAAAGATATAGAGTTTGAGATTCAAACTAAATCCAAGTCCAAAATTCGTCCGCGCGAAGTTACCACTTCTATAGACATCAAAGATCGCCTCGCCTCCACCAAAAAAGCCTTTAAATCTACCAAATCCCAAACTACCGGTCTTAACAGTAAATACACTCTAGATAGTTTTGTAGTAGGTAGCAACAACGACCTCGCCGTCGCTGCTGCAAAGAGTATCATTGAGCACCCCGGCACTAGCTATAATCCTTTCTTCCTTTACGGTGGTTCCGGCCTCGGTAAAACCCACCTCGTCCAAGCCATTGGTAACGAAATTCAAAAAAACCATCCCGATTTCAAAATCCTCTATACCCCAATTTCCGATTTCTACGCCGAATTCGTAGATTATGTTTTGAAGGGTAAGGGTAAAGATTTTAATAATAAGTTTCGTTCTCTCGATGTCCTCATTATTGACGATTTTCAACTCATCGTTAATAAGGAAAAATCCCAAGAAGAGTTTTTTAATATCTTTAATACACTCCATCAATTAGATAAACAAATCATCGTCACGAGCGATCGTCTCCCATCCCAGATTAAGACCGTAGACGAACGCCTCGCCAATCGTCTCACTTGGGCTGGAGCTTTCGATCTCCAGCTCCCTAAATTCGAGGATAAATGCGCCATTCTTCGCGCCAAAGCCGACCTAGATGGTGCCGAGATTGAAGATGAAGCCATTGAATATATCGCTGAAAACGTCAATACTAACATCCGCGACCTTGAATCAGAATTATCTACCATCCTACTTATGTCCGACGTCCGCGGACTTACTCCTCTAGAGCTCATCAATAACGGCTCCATCAAAGTCACCCGCAATGCTAAACTTAAGCCAACCACCGCCAAACGTATTGTCGAGAAGGTTTCTAAATATTATCAATTAAATCCTAATGAGCTCAAGAGTAAATCTCGCGTCGCCAATATCAAAACCGCCCGTCAAATCGCTATGTATCTCCTTCACGAAGAGCTCTCCATGAGTACCACCAAAATCGCTACCGAAGTTGGTGTCAAAGATCACACCACTGTTCTTCATGGTATTAATAAAATTAAAAACGACCTCAAGCTTAATTTTACCTTGCGCGATCAAATCGCCGAGATTAAGGAAAAAATCTATGACTAAATTGTGTAAATCCCGTGCAAAACTATGTGCAAATTCCCGTGTAAATCTCGTGCAAAATTTTGTGGATATTTACACCACAAAATTTTATTCACATTATAACACCCACTTTTTTCACATTTTTATACTACCGTTCCACCGACTTTTAAACAATATCCCTTCCCCTGTTTCAACCAAGACTTTTCCACTTTTACACAGACCCTACTATTACTACTACTACGATATATATAAATATAATAATAATTAAAGAAAGGATTAAAATGGAAATTGAAGTCGCCCAAGAAAAGTTAGCCAAAGCTTTAAATAATGTCAGTCGCATCGCTACTGGTAAAGTTACTCTACCAGTCTTAAATAATGTACTCATCAAAGTCCAAGATAAAAAGGTCTCCCTGATCACCACCAACCTTGATATGGCTACTATTGATTATCTACCAGTTTCTTCTTCAAAAGATGGAGTTGTCACTGTTCCAGCTAGACTTCTCGCCGAATTTGTCTCCAACCTTCCCAAATCTACACCAGTAAAGATTACCTCAAGCGATAATAAGATTAATATCGCCGCCGGTAAGTATTCTTCTCTCATTAACGGCGCTCCAGCTGACGATTTTCCAGAACTCCCAGAAATTAATGAAAAATCCGCGGTAATTTTTAAGGTTGGCATCGAGGATTTTAAAAATAGTGCCAATCAAGTGCTCGTAGCAGCTAGTAACGACTTTAATCGTCCCGCCCTCACCGGTATTCATTTCTACACCAAAAATAAAATTCTCTATCTTGTTTCCACTGATGGCTATCGTTTAGCAAAGAAAGTTCTAGTAAAAGATGTCAAAAGTGAAATCAAAGTTACCGTTCCAGCTAGCTCACTCCAGGAAGTTCTCCGCTCTATCGATGACAGTATGGAAGAAATCGAACTATCCTTTGCTGAAGATTTAGTCCGCTTCCGCCTTGGCGAAGTAGAGATTATTTCCAAGCTTATCGACGCCGAATATCCAGATGTCGACAAACTTTTCTCTACAAACTCCGAAATTAACTTTGAAGCCGACCGCGACGAGCTTCTCCGCGTTGCCAAGCTTGCTAGTTTATTCGCTCGCCACGGTGCTAACGATGCTATTACCTGTGAAACAAATTCCGAGAATAATACTTTCTCTATTCACTCTATTGCTAATGAGTATGGTGAGAATGACTCAATTATTGAAACCAAAATAGATAAAAATGGCAAAATCAGCATCACTTCTCGTTATCTCATTGATGCACTAAATAATATTGATGGCAAAAAAGTCTCTCTCGGATTTAGTGAAGGTGTTGATAAATCTACTGGCCTCGCCTATCCTCTAGTTCTAAAAAATCAAAAATCTGACGATTATATTCATGTTGTAATGCCATTAAGTATCTAAAATGATAATCAAATCCATTTCTCTCACCAATTTTAGAAACCATGCCAACTACTTTTTAGATTGCAATAAAGATACTACTTTGATTCTGGGTGAGAACGGTTGTGGCAAAACTTCTGTACTTGAGGCTATTTATATCCTCACTCAAGGTAAAAGTTTTCGTGCTACCGACCCTGACATCATTAAAAGAGACACGGATTTTTATCGTATTGAGCTAGAATATGATAATGGTGAAAAAATCACCGCAAGTTATGATAGGACCAAAAAAACTTTTAAAATTTTAGATAAAAAAACTACCAGATTGCCACTCAAAAATAAATATCCGGTTATTTTATTTCAACCATCAGATTTAAATCTAATCAGTCACTCCCCTTCCACTCGTCGTAAATATTTTGATCAGGTCTTTTCTATTTTGAGTCCTGAATACGCCACAGCGGTCAATAAATATGAAAAGGCTATCACCCAGCGTAACAAACTCTTAAAGCAAGAATTTATAGATTCTACTACTATTTTTCCATGGAATGTTTTATTAGCTAAAAACGGCATTATTCTTAAAAACCTTCGCGAAAAGTTTTTAAATGACATTAATCTGGTTTTTACTAGTACTTATCATTCTATCGCCGATAATCAGGATGAAATTAATTTAAGTTTTATGTCCGAGGTTTCAAACCTCACCGAAAATCAATATTTAGAAATTTTAGAAAAAAATTTTACCAAGGATCATCTTTTAGGCCATACTACTTTTGGCTCACATCGTGATGTAATTGATTTTATTTTTAATCACAAACCTGCAAATGGCTCCGCCTCGCGTGGTGAAACCCGTTCCATTATTCTGGCGCTTAAATTCATTGAGGCTAACATTATAGCGGATAATTTATTAAAGAAACCGATTATTTTACTTGATGATGTTTTTTCGGAGCTCGATAATACTCGCCGCTCTTCCCTGATTGATAATTTCAAAAACCATCAAGTCATCATCACGAGCGTAGAAAAGTTTGCCAAAGATTAATTATTAGCTATTTCGTTATAATAATTTTCAAGGAACGCTACTACTGGATTTTCAGTTCCTTCGAAAAACTTTAGATCTGCGTAAGCTGTCACATCTCCATCGTATTGACGAAGTGCTTCCGTCGCCCGCGCCAGCGACACATATCTCTGGGCGTATTTATAAGTCTCCCATTCACTATTGGAGCTAGAATTGACAAAACTTTTTCCGGTCGCCATATTTTTTTCTTCGTCGCTCGCTCCCAGCCAAATTTTTACCATCGAAATAATATCTGACACAAACGAAAGTTTAGAAGTGCCACTTGTAATAGAGTTTAAAATCCCTCCATCCATCACTCCTATTGGCGTAATTCTCTCATTATTATATTTAATAAAATCTGCCAATTTAGAATCTTTCTTTATCACTCTAGTGCCAGATTCATCTATAGTAGTATTTTCTTCTACAAAAGAGATAAAACCTTCATCATGGAAAGTATCGTTAAGTGTAGAAGTATCAAAACTTGCAACTTCCGAGCACCCCACTGACCCCACCGCGCCTACCGAGCCGAGGGTTTCACAATTACCAAAGTTTGCAAGGTATTGTGTCCCAGCATCCTCTGCTTTAGTTGATGATGAAAATATATTATCAAAAGTTCCAATAATATTTCCCATTGTTGAACCAATAGTGTTAAAAGTGCTGCTGAACCTACTACTCGCTACACTTACACCTAGACGATAAATAATCGAACCAAGGAAAGTATTTTTGGAGGTAATATCAAATGGGCTCCGATTCATTCGGTCTGCCTCCGCATCAAGCGCTAGAATAGTATCGTTTAGTATTGCATAAGACTTTGTGGCCTCTGCATCACCCGCCGTCGCCCCACTAGCTTTTGCGAGTTCTTTTCCTACATTCACCGCCCCCTCCACTAGTACCTCTCCTGCGTAAATACCATTAATCGAGTCAAAGCTATTTTCCATCATCGAGCTATTAATTATCTCGGTTACACTAGATATGGTATCCTCATCTGCCTCCTCGCCAAAAAACTCCAAAAATCTTCCAATCATCCCCCGGAGCTTAGTGGAAGTAGATGTAACATTCCCTTCTTTCACTTCTTCTCCTACCGTATCTACCCCTACTTTATTTTCTACGGTTTTAAGTACCCTATCCGAAGCATAATTAGTTACCTTATTTCCGTCAATTTGCGAACCTGCCAAAATTGCATATAGACTCGGCGATTCTAGAGCGCTACCGGTCGTGGTAATAGTTTCACCCGTATTTACATCTACCACACTAGACTCTTTTACATCATAAAGAAAATTCATTGCTTCGTTGATTTTTGCCGTGTTCCCCTCCCCCGCTTTCATTTTACTGATGTTTTCCATTAAAGCCATAAAGAAAATACTAGCCTTCTGCTCTTTTGAAATTGTATCAGCTGTGTTTAGTGCATCTGTAGCATACAAAGTCGCTGTGAGCCCATCCTCTGCCAAGGTATTCTTGGAAACTTTACTAATAAATTCCGCCGCCGGCGATTTAGAACTCGCCCCACCATTTACCGTGTCGTATTCCATGTATTTCTCGCCAGTCTCTTCGTCCTCTTTTTCAAATAGTCCTACATTAGAAATATCTATATTACTACCATCCCCCACCAGTTTGCTCATTACTGTGTTAAAATCCGAACTCGACGAATAGTTATTTCTTGAAGTCCCAATCTTTTTAAACACCGCCTCTGCCGATTCATCATAATAATAGGCTGCTCGATCATAAGTTGCCGCATTAAAAGCATTATAAAGTTCGGTATTGCTATGGACTTTATTAATGAAATCCCCCGCCGCAATCGTTTCACCTTTAAAGATTAAAGAGCTGCCATCCACGGTTATGCCGTTAGAAGCTAATCTCTTAATAGTGTTTTCTGGTACATTGCTATTCTCTAATGCTTGCTCAAAGACTAGAAACTTACTCTCTACTGCATCCGCATATTGTACATCAGTTGCCTCAATCAATCGGTCTAGAATCGCCGCCGGAATTAAATTTCCAAAGGAAAATAATACTACTAGAGTTAATAGCACCAAAGTCACTAGTCCAATTACCCCAAGCGACTTATGCTTTTTAAGATTTTGAAGGACAGTTCGCCCATGCTCACCCGTCACATGATTAATAATCTGGGAATCCGGACCCTGACGATTTGTGGTGGCTGACCTTTCGCTATTTTTCAGCACTTCTTCTGCTGACATAATAAATATATTATATAACACTTCACGCCCCCTGTAAATATGCTATAATATAAAACATGTTAGTGGAAAAATTTATCCCTGGCGGTTTTAGCCTAGCCACGAGAGATGATGGCAAAAAGGCCTTTTTCTGGAATGCTCTCCCTGGCGAGATCGTCACAGATTTTGAGATAGTAAAAAATAAATCTTCCTATTTTGAAGCCATCGCCACCAAAATTGAGAACCCCTCCCCTTACCGTATTGAGCCAAAAGACGAATGCTTTCTTTCTACCTCACCGTGGCAAATTTTAGATTATAGTTATGAGTTAGAGCAAAAATCCCTCCTGGTTCAGGAGATTTTCCGTGAGCACGATATTACGATAGACGCCCCGGAGATTATTACGGATGGCAAAGATTATGAGTATCGTAACAAAATGGAATATGCTCTCTACTACGACCATTTAGACGAAAAAATCCATCTCGCTTTTCATGCTCGCGGTTCTCACCGTAAGGTCCCGATTTTTAAATCTTCTTTAGAGCGCCCCGAGATTTTTAAGAGGGCTCTCGAAATCATCGACGATCTAAATACTCGCCATGAGGAGGCTCGCAAATATCAATCTCTCTTGCTCCGCTGTAATCAAGCCGGCGAGGTGTCTGGTGGTCTTTTTGAAAATGGGAAGCCTCACCCAGTTTTTGATAATCTAGAAGATGAGATTTTGGGCCACGAGTATTCCTATTCACCTAATGGCTTTTTTCAAATCAACCTCCCGGTCTATGAAACGGTGCTAAAAGAAATTAAACAGCATATCAATACTGACGAGGTCCTCGACCTCTATTCCGGCGTCGGCACCATCGGCCTCTCCGTCGCCCGCGACTGTAAACTAACGTTAGTAGAAGTCGACAAATCCGCCTACAAAGAGCTAGTAAATAATAGCAGAAATCAAAATAATATAATTACTATATTAGAAAAATCAGAAAATACATTAAATTATATAAATAATACAGAGACTATTATTCTGGATCCTCCTCGCGCCGGCATCGATAGAAAGCTCGCCGAAAGGCTCCTAGAAGTAGCACCTCCAAAGATTGCCTACCTTTCGTGCAACCCCGCCACCCAAGCCCGCGACATCAAGATTTTGCTAGAAAAATACCACATTGATAAGGTTAAAACTTTCAATTTCTTCCCTCACACTCCCCACATTGAGAATCTGGTTGTGCTTTCCCTGTAAGCATTTTTATGATATAATATCTCGTGGTGGTGGTGACTGCACTTTTAAAAGGAGGTATGAAAAAATGGATAGTAGGGATGCTAGGCACGATCTTATCCGCATGACCAAAGAGGAGAAAATTGCATACTACACCGAACGCTCGACCAAGATGTTTACCTTTATGAGGGGAGTCTGTTCGGATGGCAAACATCCTAACACTGCTCGCGCTCTCGGCTATGCCAGAGACAAACACAGCGAGCGTGCGCGTGCGTCCGGTGAACCGTATATTATTCACCCGCTTTCTCTGGCCTGTGATGCTGTCGGCATGAATCTAAACGAAGATGTTTTGCTTGCTACTCTGCTCCTCCATGACGTATTGGAGGATGAAGGCGCTCTCGCAATGGATTTACCCGTAGACGAGGAGACCAAGCGCGCAGTTGAATGTATGACAATTCGTAAGATGTCTGGCGAGACCAAGCTGGAGACCAAGACGAGATATTACAAAAATCTTGCCACTAATCGCTACGCTACCATTGGTAAAGGCTTTGATCGTCGGCACAACTTGAGCACTATGGCGAAGGATATGACCAGAGCATCAA
Source organism: Candidatus Saccharimonadota bacterium (assembly GCA_017432225.1). Lineage (GTDB taxonomy): Bacteria > Patescibacteriota > Saccharimonadia > Saccharimonadales > Saccharimonadaceae > Nanosyncoccus. Next base: position 45,254 of record JAFRJN010000004.1, on the reverse strand, counting down.
TAGTTAAAAATTGTTTTGAGACCTGGTTCTTTCTTCTCCCCTTGCTCAAAGATTCAAAACTCAGATGGCCAGAATATTCCAATCAAATCCATACGCTTCGGACGACCCTTACCGGGTACGTCAATACTCTCTCGGTCGTGGTAAATATTGATTTATCGTACAAAAATGCACCTGATGATGAGCTAATGAATCGGATCCTTTCCGTCAAAACTGACGAAGATTTGACCAAGATTCCCGAAATTCTCACTACCACCTAATTTTTAAACGGCCCCACTTTGTGAGGCCGTTTTTTCGTATTTTCACTTCTGTCGAGTTATGTTATAATCAATATAGACGGAAGTGTGTCCGAGTGGTTTAAGGAGCACGCTTGGAAAGCGTGTGTAGGGGCAACTCTACCGGAGGTTCGAATCCTCTCGCTTCCGCCATTTTTTTATTGTCATTTCCCAGGCCTTTTGTTATAATTTAATCAAAGAGATGTGAAAGGGGGTTGGTTAATTTATGGATGATAATATAGTAATCAAAATGTCCGGTCTGACCAAACGCTACGGCTATGGCGATACGGCGTCTTTTGCTCTTCAAGACTTTGACCTTACGATTAAACGCGGCGAATTCGTCATGATCATGGGACCATCCGGCTGTGGCAAGACCACGCTTCTTAATATCATTGGTCTCCTAGACCGCGCCACTGATGGTGAATATTATCTAAACGGCGAGGATGTCTCCGACATTTCCTCTGCTCGTCAGGCTCGCCTTCGCGCCAAGAAAATCGGCTTTATCTTCCAGGATTTTAATCTCATTCAGAATCTTACCGTGATTGAGAACGTCGCTCTTCCTCTAGTTTATGTTAATCGCCCCCGCACTGTCCGCCTCAAAGCCGCCTCTAACGCTTTGAAAAGATTTCATCTCGGCGAACGCGAATATTATCACCCCAGCCAGCTCTCCGGCGGCCAGAAACAGCGTGTTGCTATCGCTCGCGCCATCGTCTCCGACCCAGAGATTATTCTGGCTGACGAGCCCACTGGCAACCTCGATTCCCGCTCTTCTAGTATCGTCATGGACGAGCTCAAGGCTATTCATGAGGAGGGCAACACCATCATCATGGTCACGCACAACCCTGCCCTCACGGTTTATGCTACTCGTGTTATCAATATGCTAGATGGCCAGATCGCTACCGATGTCAAAACCGTTTCCGATTACAACCTTCCTCAGCCAATTAATGCCAAGACCAAGAAACATCGTCGTCGTAAATCTCACAAAGGAGAAAAATAAATGGCGCTTCTTTTCAAAACTCATTTAAGGCTTGCTCGTGCTTCCATTCGGCAGAACCGCACCAGGTCTTTTCTCACCTGCCTCGGCATTGCTATCGGTATTGCTAGTATCACTCTTATCTTGAGTCTTACTGGTAGTATCTCTAGTCTCATCCGCCACGAAGCTACCAATATTGGCTCGGACCTAATCGTGGTTCGTCCGACTCATTCCAAAGATGCAGTTACTAGCATCGTAGAGGAGCTCACCTCGGCTAATTCTTTCGAAAAAAGTAGCCTTTCTCTCCTAGACGTTTCGACCATTTCCGCCGTAGAAGGCGTCACCGCTACTGCCCCGATCGCTATTTCTACTAATACTCTCATGAATGAGGAGAATATCGTTCCGTCCGCTACCGTTGTTGGTACTACTCCAGAGTTTCACACTATCGAGCCACTTACTCTCAAATACGGCGTCTTTCTAAATGACAAAAACAGCGCCAACGCTGCCGTTATCGGCCAGCAGCTCGCTCTCGAACTCTACAACAGCTCCAACCCTGTAGGTCGCACTCTTTCCTTCTATGGGCAGCGTTTTATTATCGTAGGTGTTTTAGACGAGATTGAGGAAAGTGTCAATTTTGACAATGTTAATTTTAATAAAACCCTCTTTATCAATATTGAGACCATGGAAAACTTGATGGGCTATGTCCAAATTCAGCAAATCAACGTCCGCGCTCTCAATACCAGCCTGCTCGAGCCTATTGCCGGCAATATCGCTACCGCTCTCAAAGAGAATCGTTATGGTGACACCAATTTCTCTGTCTCCTACGGCGACTCTATTTCTCACCCAGCTAGCAGTCTCTTAGGCATTATTTCTGGCATGCTTGCTTTGGTCGCTGGCATCTCCCTAGTTGTCGGCGGTATTGGTATCATGAATATTATGCTTGTCTCGGTTTCCGAGCGCACTCACGAAATCGGTATCCGAAAAGCCGTCGGCGCCTCCGCGCGCAATATTCTCATGCAGTTCATGCTCGAAGCTTTCATCCTTTCCTTCCTCGGCAGCGTCCTTGGTCTCTTCCTCGGCTACTTCCTCGCCTTCCTCGTCTCTCTAATCACTCCATTTAGCCCCTATGCCTCCTGGGAAATTATCGTGGTCACCGTCCTTTCTACCATTATTGTTGGCATCGTCTTCGGCACCTACCCGGCATTAAAAGCCGCCAGCAAGCGCCCAATTGATTCCTTGAGGCACCTCCAATGAGTTTCAAATCCACTCTCGAGAAACTGCCTTTTTATAACACCGCCGTCCTTCCCTATCACTATCTGCAGTCGGTCGTAGCGGGGGCCAAAAATGGCTGGCCCGCGAAAAAACTTCATGTCATTGGCGTCACCGGCACCAATGGCAAGACTACCACTTGCTTCATGCTTTGGCACATACTAAACTCCGCCGGATATAAAACTGGCCTCATGACTACCGTCGCCTGGGGCGTGGATGATCTCGAGCCCGAGCTCGCTCACATGACCACCGTCGATGCCCTCACTCTCAATAAACGTATCAAAAAAATCGCCGACTCCGGCGCCGAGTATCTGGTACTAGAAGTCACTTCTCACGCCCTCGCTGAATTCCGCACCCTCGGCGTCCCCTTCGAAATTGCGATTTTTACCAACCTCACCCACGAGCACCTGGACTACCACAAAACCTTCGCAAATTATCGTGCCGCCAAAGGCAAATTGTTTAAAAATGCCGATTTTTGCATACTAAATGCCGACGACCCCTCTTGTAAATTTTACGAAAATCTCTCGAAGAAATATATCACATACGGCATAAAAAACGGCGAAAATCGCGCAGAAAATATAAAATTAGGCGTTTCTGGCGTAAAATATTCATGTGGTGATATAAAAATTGAGACCAAAATCCCGGGTAAGTTCAACGTTTATAACTCTTTGGCTGCTTGTCTAGCTGGTAAACATCTCGGTCTCACTAATGAGCAGATTGAAAACGGTATCAAAACCCTAGACTCCGTCGAAGGCCGCATGAATATCATCGACGAAGGTCAGGATTTCACTGTAATTGTAGATTATGCTCACGCCCCTGATGCACTGGAAAAAGTCTTTGACTCTATCAAAGGCCACAAAGGCCGAGTGATTTCCGTCCACGGCGGCGCCGGCCGACGCGACCCCTCCACTCGCTCCGTCCGAGGCGCGATTTTGGCAAAATACTCCGACCTTGTCATCATCACCGAAGACGACTCCCGCGACGAAGACCCAGAGAAGATCGCCGCCGAGTTTATCAGAGGCGCAAAGAAAGAGGGCAAAGTCCTAGGAAAAGATTTGATCAAAGAATTAGATCGAGAAAAAGCCATCAAGCTCGCTCTAGAAAAGGCCAAAAAGGGCGACGTCGTCCTCATCCTCGGCAAAGGCCACGAGAAGACGATCCTCCGAGCCGACGGCCCCCACGAGTTTAATGACACAGAAATAATTGTAAAACTACTTAAATCATAATCAAAAAATAGTCGGAAACCGCGCTTTTCGACTATTTTTAAAACTTGCTTCTTTTACTAAACTTTTCTTCTTGAAGAAAAGTTTAAGTTTCGTAATTTGCAATGCCATCAAGGATCTTTTCGGTTTTAATCCCGAGCGCGACTCCGATGGCCACCGCCGCCGCCATATACGACACCGTAATTTCCCCAGGGATAAACGACGCCACTGTCTCGATTTCCGAATTTATCGACATCGTCGCCTCTGTTCCCTTGCTGTATAATTTCGAATTTAGGATCTTAACATCGCTTCCAGTAGTTCCGAAACTGATAGTATTTAGTGTCCCTTTAAACTCCGCAAATGCATCGTAGTTTATATCGTCGTGATTTAAAACCACGATATCCGGATTCATATCAAAGAGTGTTTTTTCGTCGTCGATATATTCTTCTGGTGTCATATCAGTCAGCCCTGCCGTCACGAAATTTGTCATCGCCGCCACATGTACCGGTAGTCCATAGAACACATTATCGCGTAGCCCCTCGGCCGGTACGGTCACAATCACATAATTCGCCCCCGCCTTCCACGCATCAGAGAGAAATTTATGCAGCACTCCCATCTTAAACGACTGGTCCGAGGCTAGCACCGCCACCTGCTCACCGGTAGCCCGCAGAATTTCATGTACAAAATGTGCCACCGTAGTCTTGCCTGTCGTCCCAGTAATTGCAATCAGCTTCATGTCCTTGGTCGGATTGCCATAGTAAGATTTTAGAAGTCTCGCCTTCATTTTTTGCGAGCTGGCCTTTAACCCACCTTTTTTGTTTGTAGCTTTTGCTGATTTCTCTCGCTTCTTCATACCCTTATTCTACCACTAAACTTTCAAAATACAAAACATCAGCGTTTTTTATGTCTGCTTCCTTGTGCTATAATTATCATAGTGACTGAAAAAAAACCAATCAAAGAACCTCATACTCATGATGCCCACCATCATCATCATTTTGATAGCTCATCAGTTCAAAATATTTTGATCGCTCTAATTCTCAACCTCGCTTTTTCGGTTATCGAGTTTATCGGCGGCGCTCTCACCAACTCCGCTGCTATCACCTCTGACGCGGTGCATAGTCTAGCCGACGCCCTTTCTACTGGTATCGCCTATGTTTTTGAGCGTCTTAGCCACTCCAAAAAGACCGCCAAGAAAGATTTTGACCCAGCCAAATACTCCCTTATCGGCGGCTTCATTGTCTCTGGTTTTCTGATTTTTAGCTCTGTCCACCTAATTATCGAGGCTATCGAGCGCATTCAAGAACCTGCCGAGGTTAGCTATGACGGCATGATGCTCTTTGCCGTGCTCGGTGTGATTTTTAACCTTCTGGCCGCCCTCGCTACTATGAAAGGCGAAAGTTTTAATCAAAAAACCGTCAATCTCCACATGCTCGAAGATACTTTCTCTTGGCTTGCCGTCCTCGTTGGCGCCATTATCATGAAACTCACTGGCGTCCATCTAATCGACCCTATCCTCTCTATCGCCATTGCTATTTACATTCTCTACCGCGCCATCAGAAATCTCCTCCCCGAATTGAAAGCCTTCAAAAACGCTCACCCACAGAGGTAGATACCCCAGAATATATTGACAAAAATAGACAAGTGTGCTATAATAATAAGATATAGCGTGTCGTGGCGCTAATTTTGCACTTTTAAATCATTTTTCTTTTGTAAGGAGGGGTAACATGGAAGAAAATAATAAGTTTAATTTTGCCGGTGGCGCACTGGTATATTACTTCGCAGCAGTAATCATTGTTGTAGTCATAGCTTTTGCAGTCTTTAAGAACAAATCGCAAGACGAATCAAAAGAGCTAGAGCATCAAGCCGACATCGTTGCAACAGATGATATTACGACTTTTCAAGACGATCAAGAGACTGTTGAGGTGTCAGTCCCAGACATCGGTATCAACCATTTAGAGGCCGAATCTAAAGAAACGAGTGAGCCAAATCTCAAAGATTATTTTGTCAAATCTCGTCTCGTCGAAGGCAACGAGGCCCAGTACAAATTCTCTGATTACAGCGGAAATATCGATCGGCTAGTGGATGACTACCACTATTTTGATTTCTATCACTTTGTCAGCGAATACCTCGGAAACAACACTAAGATCTTTTATGATCGCTTTGTCGGTGATGGCTCCATCCACCTCACCGCAGAACAATCGCCGCTTGGTAATCCGACTACCATCCTTCAGGATGACCTTGGCTGGGTTCTTCGTATCATAGTGGACCAAGAAAATACCGTGTCTGCTTTGGACGAAGCCAAAAATTACATCGACCTCCGTACTCAAATGAGTAATGACGGTTTATTTTATACCAACATCGTAGTTTGTCGTAACGGAGTTTATTATAGCGGCAACTATACTGGCAAAATGCGCCCAGAGGACATGGTCTTCAATATGTCAAACAAATTCAACACCGAAGGATCGGACGAAGACTCTTTTCTTTTTATTGTCGAAAAAGACGCTTTAAAGAGCCTTCTCAAAATGGCTGAAAAAGGCGTGCTTTTATCTGATGAAAATCCTTTTGAGGCCATCGGCGACGAATGGAAAGAATTAGAAAAATATAGTCTATTTAACTATGGCTGACCACGACCAGCCTTCCTCCATCCGAGCCCCGTACCAGGCGTACGGGGCATTTTTTGTGTTATAATAAAACTATGATTTGGGTTGGGATTGTCTTAATTTCTCTGTTCGGGACTTTGGCCCACTTTCTGTACGACATTTCAAAACACAACAAGGTCCTCGGGCTCTTTACCGCCGTCAACGAAAGCACTTGGGAACACATCAAAATCGCTCTCACCCCCACTATCCTCTGGAGCCTGGTAGACGGCTATATTTATGGTGTCGACCCCAATTATTTCCTTGCCAAGCTCGCTTCTCTCGTTACTCTAGCCGTCGTTATCCCTGTCATCTTTTACGGCTACAAGCTCATCACTAAAAAGCCAGTTCTATTTATCGACATTACCACCTTTTACCTTGCTATCATCTTGAGCCAGTTTGTTTTTTACAAAATCATCGAGGCTCCAGACATCAATTATCTCGGCACCTATCTCTCTTGTCTTGGTACTTTTGTTTTCTTCGGCGCCTACACGCTTCTGACCCTGATGCCTTTGAGGCTCAAAATCTTCCTCGACCCTATCACCAACCGCTACGGCTTTCGCGGCCACTCCGACAAATACAATCCATTCAAAAAGAAAAAGGCCCACTAATAAGTGAGCCTCCATGTAAACGAAGCTCCATAGGCTAAGCTTCAATTCCAATATCCTCGAGGATTCTGGTATAATTTTTCGCTACGCGTTCGACAATATCTCCTTCTCCGCGAATCAAGTCGCGGCCAATCACCAGCCGATTGGCGCCATTCTTAAGCGCCTGACCAGGGGTAGTGACGCGTGCTTGGTCGTCTTTTGATGAATCGAGCAGTCGCACCCCAGGGGTATTGATCATCATGTCATCAAAATCTGGATTAGCGCGGATTGCGGCGGCTTCCTTGGGGCTACAAACAATATCAGTAATGCCGGCGTTGTGAGCTAGAGAAACGTACCTCAAAACTTGCTTGATTGGATCCATTCCAAACTCATGCATACAGGTCAGCTCGGTTTTAGAAGTCAGCACTGTTACGACGCAGCTTCTGGTTGTTGCGGCGTTGCAGGCCTCGGCAAACAGCTTCAGCGCGTCATCTCGCTCAAAATCCATGTTAGAAATAGCTCCCGCCATAATATTAAGCATAAACGGGCTATGAACTAAATAAGTACTCGCGATCGCAATGGACTTAACCGGGATTTCAATGATTTTAGCATCACAAAATACCGGATAGCCTTTGTTCTCGCACCAGTCGATAAAATCCTTACTCTCGCTTTCAAAGAAAAGACGATCAAGTTTTATCACGGTCCCTTCCGGAAGCGCCCCCGCTTCAATTACTTCCATAATTTCTTGTTTAGAGACGTCTGCGCTCCAAATAATTGTATCAGTCGTAAACTTTCCACCTGTTCTCATCTAATTTCACTCCTTTCTGATACTCGCATTGTTCGTGGTCATGTGCCTATGATTTAATGTGCAACACTTAAAGCTACAAAAAATAGCTCCAAAGCTACCATTATTTTAACACATTCCCTTCATTTTGAAAAGATTAAAATGCAAATAGAACCGCTCCCAACCAGCCCTCTAGACAAAAGCGCTTTTTGTGGTATAATAAGAAGAGTACCTTAAAACAATAAACACTATTAAAGGGGGGTGTCCTATGAAGAAAATAGTAGTATTTATAATGTGTTTTATTACCTTTGCTTTGGCGGCTTGTGGCTCTGCTGTAAACGACGACAGCAAGTATCTAGTTCTCGTCAACAAAACTCATCAGCTTCCTGCAAATTGGGAGGCCAAAATCACCCTGGTGGTCGACAAAGACCCATGGGGTGACGATGTTATTATCGAAGAAGAAACTTTGGAGCAGTTTAAAAAACTCCAAGAGGCCCTACTCAAAGAAGGTGTAGACATCAGGCTAGACAGTGTTTATCGCTCAGTGGATGACCAGATTAACCTCTGGAATTATTTCAAAGAGCAGTACGGCGAAGATTATTGTAAACAATATGTCGCCGTGCCTGGATATTCCGAGCACCATACTGGTCTCGCTGTAGATGTTTGTATGATGATTGACGGCGAACCAGATAACGACAACGACCACATGATTGCAAATCGTGATCTGTTTGCCAAAGTCCACGCGCTGATGCCCGAGTACGGCTTCATCCTCCGTTATCATGAAGACAAAGAAGATGTAACCGGCTACAGCTACGAGCCCTGGCATCTTCGCTATGTCGGCAGCCCATCAGTTGCCAAAGAAATTACCGAGAAAGGCCTCACGCTCGAGGAATACCTCGGCGAAACGGATTAATCTCCACCCCCTGGCTCATCCCAGGGGGATTTTTCATGCCCAAATTATGCTATAATAAAATCATAAATAACCACGAAAGGCCAATATGGATCAGAAAACCACCAATATCGAAATCAATAAATATGGCAAATTCATTGCTCTAGTCCTAGGCCTAGTCTTAATTGGTGCTGGAATTTTTATGTATTTCCGCTCTAATGAATTAGTTAGAGTCTGTACGGAGAAGGCCACTGCCACCGTCGTTAGTATGCGCGAAGATTTTGAGGCTACTACCGATACGGAAGGCACAAGATATATCTACTACCCAGTCATTGAATACAAAGTAAACGAAAATACAGTGAAAGGTGAGCTCGGCTCTGGCTCCAATCCGCCGGCATACAGCATCGGCGATACTGTTGAAATTCTTTATAATCCTGGCAAAACCGAAGAATTTATCGTTGCCGGCGAAAACCAAAGCATCACTTGGATTATCTTTGGTGGCCTCGGCATTATCTTTATCGCCGCCAGTATCTTCCTCTTTGTTAAAAAATAAAGCTTAAGCATTTTTAATTCTGATTAAATTATGTTAGAATGTCCACTAGTACTTTAATAAATTTTGGATGAAAGGGGGTAAACCGATGTTTTTTGAAAAAGTTTCTAGGCCAAGTTACATGGACTACTCGGCGCAGGAGTTTGCTAAAGACAACAATCTGCTCTATGTCCCGACCAGTGTCAAAGATCTCAAAATAGCAGATTATAAGAGGCCAGGTATCAACCCGCTGCTTCTAGCAGAAAATAGATGCATGCTTTTGCATCCACCGAACGATGGTCTGCCGACCTGCCCAGTCTATTTTTATAAAAAGACTAAAAATGGCCGACATGTCGAAGTGATAGACAATCGGCGAGCCTTTAGTGAAATTGCTAATATTTCAGAAATTTTGCTAAAAATGACTAAACTCTACAAAGACCATATAGAGGATCAAATTTTTCTTGACCCAATGTGTTTCGCAGCGGTGTTTACTGATCGAACTGTCGCACACTATCATGGCCGTGGCAAACTAGCGGTTATAGACGATACTTTGTGCAATAATAATGTTGAGCCCGAAAACCAAGACGATGCTAGGAAGCATTTTTACAATGAATTTCTAGGTCATTTCATTGGCTGGAATTTTGGGAAGGCAGTTAACAAGAACGAGGAGCTTGGCGCTACACTTGTCGACATCGTCAGAATTCTCAAAGAAAAGGGTTTGCGCGAAGAAGCCGGCCCTGGATTCAGAGTGTGGGGCTCAAAAGACGTTTGGCATGTAAAATACACCGACGACAAAACCCCAAAAATCATCCGCTTTTAGGCTAGCCTCGGCTAGCCTTTTTTATTGACGAACTCTCTGCCCGCCTCTTGAAAATACTCGCAAAATGTAGTACAATAGCCATAGTTTAGATTTGGAACTATAAACCAAGTAGTAGATTAGGAGGTGGCAGATGTCAGACTATAAAAGAGAAGTCCGAAGGGCTATACAGGCCCAAACAAAACCGTTTTGCATAGTTGATTTAATATCTAGATTAGAACAAAAAGGATTTACTGATAGAAGTATTATTCTTAGCGAACTAGATGAACTATATGATGAGGGTGTAGTGGGATATGACCGTATCACAACCCATACAGACGGAAAAGAGGTATACGCATTTTTTATCAAACAGTGACTTTGATGCCACAATGTAATAAAGGCTAAAACTTGGTCCTTTATGAAAGGTAGGTGATACAATTGAACTTCTACAAAGAATTAAAACAATGCTTTGATGAAGCCGGGATAGAAGGAGGGATTATAGAAGTCCCACCAGAGCTGGAACCAACTCTAGAGGATTATAAGGAATTAGAACACCGTATGACTCTTAAGGCCGCTGAAACCGACCAGATGTTGGCTCAAAGCCAAATCAACGCCCAATTTTCACTACCAATATTGTAAATTATAAAATAGCCCCCATGGGCTATTTTTCATGGCGGAAGCGAGAGGATTCGCATCGAAGATTCGAATCCGAAAAAAAGCGGCCCTCTGGAGCCGTGGCGGAAGCGAGAGGATTCGAACCTCCGAGACCTTTCGGCCCACACGATTTCGAGTCGTGCGCCTTCAACCACTCGGCCACGCTTCCACTTTCTATTTTACCACATTCTTCCCTGTCGCACAACCACTACCACAAAATTTCATCCCGTGATACAATAAAGTCAAAGGAGTTTAAATGGACAACAAATCAATTTACAAAAAGACAATTGGCTTTTCCCTTTGGCGCGTCCTCTGGGATCTAATTGCGTTTATCGCTTTTATCATTTTCTCTGCGGCTGGGTTCATCATCGCTAACCAGACCTCGGACAAAGGCTTCGCTGGCCTCGCCATCGGCGCCGTACTTGGTGGTATCTGCGCAGGCGTTTTCCTCCACTTCGTCGCCTACACCTACAAAGCCGGTCAAATCGCCATGATGACCGAGGGTGTCGTCAGCGGTAAGCTCCCAGAAAATACCGTCAAAGAAGGTAGAAAAATCGTCAAAGAACGCTTCACTACCGTAGCTGCCTACTATGCCGTCACCGGTGTTATTAAAGGCATTTTCCGCCAAATCGGCAACGGCATCACCGCAGTCGGCCAGGCCGTTGGTGGTAACAACGGCAACGCTGTCGGCAGCACCATTTCGAGCGTCATCAATACCATCGTCGACTACCTCTGCGACTGCTGTCTCGGCTGGGTCTTCTACAAAAAAGACGAAAGCGCCGGCAAGGCCACCCTCGAAGGCGCCGCGATTTTCTTCAAACACGGCAAGACTCTTATCAGAAACCTCGGCCGTATCTTCGGTATTTCCCTGGCCTCGTTTGTGGTCATCGGCGGCATCTTTACTGTCATCGCCTATCTCATCACCCTGCTCTTCCCAGAGGCTATGACCGCCCTTAGCAACGAAACCATCGAGGTGCTAACGAATGCTGGCAAAGAAGTCCCAGAGTTCCTTCACGACATCACCATCTTTAGCTGGGTCTGCTCCGGCATCGCCGGCGTCATCATGTGGGGTATTCTCCACTCCACCTTTGTCCGCCCGTTCATCCTAGTCGGCGTACTCAGGAACTTCATCAACTCCGGCAAAGACGAAAAAATCACCGAAAGCGACTACAAAGAGCTAGACAAAAAGTCCAAAAAATTCGCCAAGCTTCACTCCGAAGCCTAAAAACCAAAAATATCACACAATTTTCTACATTTTTATACAAAAATGTGGTATAATAAGAGAGTCACCTCTGTGGTGATGCTCATTTAATTTCTAGGTGGAATCGCTACAGAGGATAAGCTTTTAAACTTACACTGTGGCGGTGTCCACACCATGCACCCGTAGCTCAGCTGGATAGAGCGTTTGCTTGCGGAGCAAAAGGTCGCACGTTCAAATCGTGTCGGGTGTACCAATATCTAGCCGTAAGGCTATTTTTGTTCCAGTAGGATCTATCTAGCTGGCACCCGGGCTCCGCCAACGGGTGTACCAATATCATAAACATCGGCCCTAACAGGGTCTTTTTTGTGCTATAATAAAACTATGGATTGGGATAAAGCTACAGATATTATGGTCGCCACTGCCATGGCCACCGCCATCATTTTCTTCGTGATGGGCGTGACCCAGTGGTTTTCACGCAAATCTTTTAAAAAGATCGACAAGCCGCTCGTCGCCCTTATCGTTCCCTACGCGCTCGTCGCTATCACTTATGTGATTTTTGACTACATTTTTGTTTTAAATACTCGCCCAGACGGCTCCGGTGAGGCCAGCTTCCCTTCTACTCACACCATGATCACTGCTACTTTTTTCCTCTGCGCCGCCATTCTGCTCCCCCATTACATCAAACAAAAATCCCTCATTGCCTTGCTTGACTTCATCATGCTCGCATTTATTATTCTCGTCCCAGTTGGTCGCGTTTTAGCCAACAAACATTGGGTCTCTGACTGTGTCGGCGGGCTCATCTTCTCCGTGATTTTTGCTGCAATTTATTTCGTTACCGTTAAACTATTAACTAGAGGAGATAAACATGAGTAGTATTTTTACCAAAATCATAAACGGCGAAATTCCTTCGTACAAAATCTACGAAGACGACAAAACTTACGCCTTCCTAGACATTCACCCCGAGACCAAAGGTCACACCCTCGTCATCCCCAAAAAGGAAGTTGACAAAATCTACAATCTAGAAGACGAAGACTATCAGGCGCTCATGGATACGGTCAAAAAATTGTCCAAGCACATGGAGGACAAACTCGGCGCCCGCATCCTCTGGAAAGTCGTCGGCACCGACGTCCCTCACGCCCACGTCCACCTCATGCCTCTGGATGAAGACTGGCAGCACGGCAAAACTCTCGACCTCACCGAGGAAGAATTTAGAGACATCCAGTCCCTTCTCGCCTACAACTAGCCAAAAGACAGCCTATTTAACCACGAAAACCTGTCTGCCTAATCGCCACGCGCCTAGACGAGCAAGGTGCTCAAATCCCCCTCAAATGCCCCAGAATAATCCTCTCCATCGGCTCATAATCCAGCCGAAAGGATGCCTTCGACGCCTCTATCATCTCATCTTGCCGAATCCCCCTAAACGACAAGAAATATCCATTTAGAAGTGCAAGCTGCCGCACGAACTCTCTCTGCGCTCGCCCATTTCCCTCGCGGAATGGATGGAGCGCGTTGATCTCGGACAGATAGTATGCTAGCCTCCCTGCCACCTCTCCTACCATCATCCCTCGCAGATATTTCTCTGCCTTAAGTTCTCCAAAAATCCGCTCTGCCTCCGGCTCTATTGCGAAACACCGGCAAAACATATTCCCTTTCGCAATGTCTACCGTCCGCACCTCGCCCGCCCAATCATAGACATCTTGAAACAAATGCCGATGAATCGCCCGTAGGTGGTCAAAGTCAAACCGCCCCTGAATTGGATCTTCAAATAGCTCTCTGGCTCGGTACTTTGCAAATTTACGCTCCTCAAGACTTAACTTATCAAAATCTCGTATATTAAACTTATTTTTTAGTACTCTAGAATCTGGGTAACAATAAGGGTCTTGCATCAATCAGACTCCTGTTCTTTTCTAATTTCCTCCAAGGCCTTCTTTCTTAATTCTTCTGTAGTGGTTTTGCCTAGTTCTACATCTATCAGTTCCTGGACATCTTTAGGTGTCAGCGGCATCCCCTCCAGCTCAAAAGTCGCCATAATCTCCTCAATCCTCTCCGACGCCGTAATCGGATAGGCCATAGTCCGCATATCAAAGGGGATACTCTTGGTTTCATCTGCCCTCACTAGCATCATTCGAATCACATCGGAAGTAGAAGTCCCCAAACTCTCAAAAAGCTTCGCCGTCCGCTCCTTCAAATCCGCCGGCACCCGCACCTGTATTAAATTATTTGTCCTATTCGTTGTCGTAGTTGTACTCATATTACCATTGTATGACACTGTCATACAGAAGTCAACCCCACTTTCCGTTTACCATCTTGTAGAAAAGTGATATAATTATATCTGTTGCACATTAAAATCTACAGTAGTAGTCAGTATTATTAGGAGGTGGTGTGTATGTTAGAATGGATTTGCACCGGACTAGGCATAGTCCAAGGTGTGCTAGTAGCCGTCAACAAACGGAGTAATTGGATTTTTTACATTTTGCAAATGGCGGGATTATTCATTTTCTCCGCCATCAACCATCTTTATGGTGATATGGCAAACGATGCAATCTACTTCGTCATCGGCGTAATCGGGTTTATTCGGTGGGGGCAAAAGGAAAAGTCCAAAATCACAGTGGCTAGTAACTCCGAACGCATTGGTTACATTGTAGTCATAGCAGTCGCCACTCTGGTCGGATTTCTGATTTTGAAAAGAACGGACGACCCTCTTCCGCTGATTGACGCGTTTACCACGGTTAGCTCTTTTGTCGCAACTTATTATATGATGACAAAGAAGCTCGATACTTGGGTAATTTGGTTTGTAAATGACATTTTGTATGTGGTGGAATATTTTATGCTTCCAAACCAAGCAATCGTCCTGGCCATTCTTAATATTATTTGGACTGGCCTAGCTGTTTACTCGTTTATCAACTGGCGTAAAATTATGCAAAAGGAGGAATCGGTAGTATGAAAAAACTATTTTACTCATCAGCGTACAATATTTGGCATTCAGAAATCACTGAACAAAATGTCACGGAAAAGCTAAAAGATGATATTCGTGCAAAAATGCTCGGCGATGTAGAGAAGTTTGTCTATGGAGAGCGTACACCGCTTTCGATCAACCCAGAGCTATTCTATATCGGCGGTTTTTACTACGAAAAAGAAGAGCCAGGGTTATCCACATGCGAAAACATTGTTAAAGCCGAGCTTGATGAAATCGAAGAGGCTGATGTCGTTATGGCGAGTTTACTAAAGTATTCTTCGATTGCTACCATCACGGAAATCATTTATGCCGCTCAATTTCCAGAAAAGGAAATTATTATTTTCTATAATCCAGAAATTACCCAGCTAGATGAGGTGACATCGGAGTATTGGTTCCCTATTCTGACGGCTCAGCGCGCTAGTCCGAACATCCAGATTGTTCAGGTGGAAAATGAAAATGAAATCTTGGATTTCATAGAACAATATAGGAATACGCCATCAAGACGCATTATCATCGAGGGCACAGATGGCGTCGGCAAAACTACCATTGTCCGTAAACTTCGAAGCCTGGGCGTCAATTGTCTAGACCGAGAAAAGACCACTATATCCGCCTGTATCACGCCCGAGAAATTACCAGTCGTGCGTGCTCACATTTGGAACGAATATTTATGCGCTCATCCTAGCGATGCCATTGCAGTTTTGACCTTGTCAGACAAAGACGAGCTAGAAAGACGCATTCGAAGCCGTGGCGGCGCTATCGATAGTTACGATCAAAAAGCCTCGATGTACGACGAGCTCTATCTCGAGACCGTCGTCTGCGCTACTAAAGGTCAGCTAAGTCGGGGCAGAATCAAGCTTTTCAAGGTAGATGATCTCGATCCCGACGCCATTGCAGACCTGATTCTAGACCAGTACAGTAATTTCTTGCGCAAGGTAGTAGTTGCTACCAACAATCGGGGCAAATTACTAGAGCTTCGCAAGATTTTCCCTGAGTACACGATAATTGGCTTGAGAGACGCCCGTATCAGCCATGAGGTTGTCGAGGACGGCGAAACTTTCCTTGATAATGCCAAAAAGAAAGCGAAAGAGATCTATCAACTTTTTTCGTGCGGTTGCCCAGTTATTGCAGATGATTCAGGTATCGCTATAGGCGATCTAGATGGCTGGCCAGGAGTGCTCACCCATCGTTTTTTAGGAGAAAATGCTACTGATGAAGAGCGAAATGCCGAACTAATCCGCCGCGCAAAGGGCAAAACCGCTCGCGCTATTTGTGAACTAGTCTATTATGATGGTTCTAAGACAGTGTCTGGGCACGGGGTGATCATCGGCAAGATAGCTTCGTCGCCACGTGGCAAAAACGGTTTTGGCTTCGACTCGGTTTTCGAATTGCCAGACGGTCGCACTCTAGCGGAACTTTCTCCAGAAGGGAAAAATCAAATAAGCGCAAGGCGTATGGCTGCTGTAGATTTGGCTCAAAAGCTCCGCTAAAAGCGGAGCTTTTTTCATTCTTCCTTCTCTGTGATATAATAATTAACGATAATCTGCGTAGAAAGGAGGGGTATTTATGCCAGGATTATTGTATCATTTAGCTTGCGGGAATCTTGTTTGTAAGAGTATGTCGCAATTAGAATACGAGCCGTTCATGCTCGGTAATCTCATCCCAGACCTTGCTCAAGATAAATCCAAATCTCACTATCGCATTAAACATTTTTCTAGTAATTGGAAAGTCCCAGATTTAGTGATGGCTTCACAAGATCTTCTTTACAAAAATGACCCAGTTTTGGCAGGCATCTATTGTCATTTGCTATTAGATAATTTCTTCATCGATAGTTGGCTCAGCAAAAACTATCAGTTGTCCAAAGATGACGCTAAAGTCATGCGAACGTATGGTTGTTCTGAAGTATGGCCAGTCGAGGTTTTTCTTTCTAGTCAAGGGCTCTACGGTTGCTATTCAAAGTTTAATCTCAGTCTAATCACCGACGGTTATATACCAGATTATATATTTAATCTCAAAGAGCAACCTCCGCTTACTGGTTTTTCTCGTTTTGACGAGCGGAGCGACCGTAATTGGCGAAAAGAACTCGAAAAATATCTTGCTAATCCAATCACAGATGCCCCCGAAATCATTAGTCTCAATGAACTAAAGTGGGTAATTGAAACTGGTGCTAACCTATGTTCTCGCATACTTACTTTGGCCACCCTCTAGGGTGGCCTTTGCCATCTCGTAAAGAAAGTAGTATAATTATATTAAATAAGAGCAAGGGAGTGATAACAAACATGAAGTTTTCAAGTAGCTACGAACCTGATCAATTCGAAGCCGATATCTATGCCGCTTGGGAGGCAGCTGGTGTTTTTAAACCATCTGTTCCTACCGTCCCGGTTGATAACGACAGCGATGGCATAGATGATAGATTTGAAAATAATTTTAGGCATTATTCCATCGTGATGCCGCCACCAAACGCCAACGGCAACCTCCATATTGGTCACGGCCTTACCGTTGCTCTCGAAGATTCTCTTACTCGCTACTATAGGCTAAAAGGAGCTTCTACCTGGTATGTTCCTGGCGCTGATCACGCTGGCTTTGAGACCTGGGTAGTCTACGAGCGAGAGCTGGAGAAATCCGGCCACACCCGTTTTGAATATTCCCGAGACGAGCTCTACACTCGTGTCTGGGACTTCGTGGAGATGCAGCGCGGCAACATGGAACTCCAGCTCCGCGCTCTCGGCGCTTCCTGCTCTTGGGGCGACCTCACCTTTACTCTAGACGAAAATGTCGTTGACCGCGTCTACACCACTTTCGAAAAAATGTGGAACGACGGTCTTATCTACAGAGGTGAAAAATTAGTCAACTTTTGTCCAAAGCATCAGACCGCCTTTGCTGATATCGAAGTCGAACACAAAGACGAAAAAGGTACTCTCTGGGATATCGCTTACGACGACGTTATTGTCTCTACTACTCGTCCAGAGACCTTGTTTGGCGATGCCGCCGTCGCCGTTAATCCAGAGGACTCACGGTATAAAGACTTGATTGGCAAGACTGTCCATCTCCCTCTGACCGACCGCGAAATCCCTGTTATCGCCGACGAGCACGCCGACCCAGAGTACGGCACCGGCGCGGTCAAGATTACCCCAGCCCACGATTTTGACGATTTTGAAGTCGGAAACCGCCATGATTTACCACGGCTCCAAGTCATTTCCGAAGACGGCCACATGATCAATGTTCCGGAAAAATATGAGGGTATGACCACCGAGGAATGTAGAAAACAAGTCCTAAAAGATTTGAAAGAACAAGATTTACTAAAGGGCGAGAAAAAAATTGTTCACTCCGTCGCGCATTGTTACAAATGTGGCACCGTGCTCGAGCCAATGCTCAAAGAGCAGTGGTTTATAGACGTAGAGAAACTCGCCAAGGTCGCTATCGAGCATCTCGAAAATAACGAAATCAAATTTTACCCCGAAAACAAGCAAAAAGTCCTTATCAATTATCTGGGGAATCTCAAAGATTGGAACATTTCCCGCCAGATTCCTTGGGGTATCGCTATCCCGATGTTTAGAAAAGTTACAAAGGAGGCCACCGATGAGCCCGACTGGATTTTTGACCGCCGCGTCAACCTCCAGTCCATCGAAAAATCCGGCGTCACCTATGTTCGTGACGAAGACACTTTCGACACCTGGTTCTCTTCGAGCCACTGGCCGATCGTCTGTACCGACTGGTCCGAAGAAAACCCGACCCCATATTATCCTCTGAATGTCATGGAAACCGGCGCCGACATCCTCTTTGCTTGGGTCGCCCGGATGATTATGATGGGCCTCTACGTTACCGGCGAAGTCCCGTTTAGAGAAGTCTATCTCCACGGCCTCGTCCTCGATGAGCATGGCCAAAAGATGAGTAAATCCAAGGGTAATGTAATAAATCCTATGGAACTCGTGGCGAAGTACGGCTCCGACGCCTTCCGCCTCGGGATTTTAAGAGGTCGCTCCGCCGGTATGAACCAAGCCTTCTCTGAGAACAGCGTCGTCTCCGGCCGCAATCTCTGCAACAAACTCTGGAACATCTCCCGCCTCGTCCAATCTATCGTTGACGAGGATGAAGATGTGAGTGGTGAATATCAGACCAACAACCAAGGCGAAGACTGGATCTGCCGCGAGATTAATAACTGCTTGAAAGAAGTCGAAAAGGACATGAAGACCTATCGCTTCTCTGAAGCCGTCGAAACACTTTATAGCACTATTTGGGACGAATACGCCGATTGGTTCCTTGAGAGCCAAAAGATCTTTAGGAACGTCCCGCTTCTCAAAATTACCCTAGAGCATCTCTTGATTGCGCTGCACCCGTTTGCCCCATTTGTCACTGAAGCGATTTGGCAGAACTTGAGCTGGACAGATGGCTTTATTATTACTAAAGAATGGCCTTCTAAACTCGTATATGACCCGATAACGGCCGAGCAGTTTGAAAACATAAGAACTATCGTGTCTGAAGTCAGAACCACCTTGCAGGCCCTAGGAGGCAGCAATAATAGCAAAAAATACGGGCTCTTGTTCGATAACGACAGTATCGTGGAGGATAATTTGCTGCTAATCAAGTCTTATACTAAAGTTCCAGAGATTAATTATCTAAATGGCGCTCCGCGTGGCCTCAGACTCGCTCTCGCCAACCACGAGCTTTATCTGGATGTCCCAGAGAACGTAGTTAATGATTACAGAGATACTCTCACCGAGAAAATCCTCTCCGTTGGCCGCGAATTGGATGCGCTCAACCTCAGAATGAGCAACCCAAATTACGTCGAAAAAGCCCCAGAGTACCTCGTCAAAGAAACTAGAGACCAGATCAAAGAAAAAGAAGCCCTTATAGATAGACTCAAAACCCAACTCGAACTCATCTAGAGCAAAAAGAGGCCGCCCCGCCGGCCTCTTTTTCTAAAAACGGAAATTAAACATTTTGAAACTTTTCGTAGGTATCTCGCATGGAATTTCTTATCTCGCTTATATATGAGAGGAAGTACTCCAGTGCCAGAGATATCGATTTTGGCCTCCAAACAAATCGTGTAGAATATCAAGTTTTTTGCTATAATGGACTTATGAATGCCCACGATTTTGCAAAAGGCGTAGAGAAAATGGTCGACCCCATGGCGGTTGGCAAAGTCCTCTATCTTCAAACCAAACTAAAAAAGCTCCCTATCTGTCTCCAAAAGAAAATTGTCAAAGGCCATATCAAAGAAGGCGAAAAAATGCCTTTCGTAGTCGAGCCTTACTGCTCGTTTTTCTTTTACAAAATCCCCGACCCTTCAAAAGTAGAAAAGTTCATGCCCGAAGGTTTTAAGCCGGCCAAATCCGCCGCTTTCATTGGTGATACCGAGGAATATTACGGCATCGTCAGTATGTTTCGGATTCACACGAATGTTTTCTGGGGCGCCAGAGCCGAATACTATCTGGTCGCCGAGAACGAAAAGACTGGGCTCTTGAGCTGGGTGATGATGGACTATATCAGTGACACTATCAGCTATGATGAGGTCAGCGGCCTCAAATCCCCTGACATACAGCATGCGGTGATGACCACCACTTGCGAGGGCGATTTTCTCTGTAATATGACGACTACAGACCACAAAAAATATGTCGAGGCTGATTTCAGTCTCAAAAATGCCAAAATGAGAGGGCTAAATCAGCGCCTCTGGATCGAAGGCAACACTTCTATCGCTTACGGCCGCCGCGCCGGCGAAGCCGATGGTGACCTCTTTTCTCTTACCTTCTTCCCCGAAGAAATGAAAGACGCTCTTGACATACCATTAAAAGATGTTAAAATATCAAAAGTCGCCTCTGATACGGCTGGCAAGTTCGGCGCGATTTTAGGCAAAGTCATTTCCTTCCCTTACGCCCAGCACATGCTCTCCGACGCCCCAGGAGTACACACCCACTATGGCTCCGAACAGGCCCTAAGAGAAGCCGTCGAAAAAGTCAAGTTCTAATAATTCAAAAAATAGTTCCAACTGGGACTATTTTTTGTTGTACTTATCTAGATTAAACAGGGATTGCTTCCCTGCGTCGATAATTCCCTGTGCTTTTTGGAGCAGTTTCGAGATGCCTTTTTCGGACGAGGCCGAGCCCACATGTACAGTCCGGACTACTTTGCTTCCCTCTTTGTAGCACACCTGCACCCCGGTCGCCCCCGAAGTTGTCTTAAATTTCCGAATATAGGCCATACCTTAATTGTAGCATATTTCTGCCGAGGCTATTTCCACAATTTTACCACAAGCTTTTTCCACAGCAGGCACGGAAAAATTAAATATCTAAACCTGTTATGCTAGCACACCGCACGTCTAGCAACCAGGCTTGACAAACAATTCCGCTTGCGCTAAAATGAAAGTATCAACTCTGTGCGAGTGGGCCAGAAGTTGGGAGCATTAGACAAATAATTTTGGCAACCGACTAATCAAAAAGCCGGAGATTTTGCATGCATAAACAAAATATCACAAAAACCATAACCTTGTCAAAAATTAGCACGTGCTTTTTGATCAAAATTTCACAAAATAACAGGGAACGAAAATATATGTGCTATAATTGTTTTATGGAAATCCCAATCACACAATCAAAAGCCTGGCAGAACCTCCAAAATGATTTAAAAGAAACCAGCTTTATGAGGGAAGCAAAAGATTTTTCTTATCTCGCGATTGTCAAACCTACCCCTCTGGGTAGCTACCTTTATTTGCCCTATGGCCCCGTCGCCGAGACCAAAGATGGCTTCAATCACGCTTTGAAGAATCTCAAAGCCCTCGCCAGGGAAGAAAACGCCGCTTTTGTTCGCATCGAGCCCTTAAACCCTGACTTTATCAAACTTTTTCCCAAAAACACTCAAAAATCCCACGATCTAAACCCCAAGGAAACTTGGATTTTGGACCTTAAAGGCACCGACGAAGAGTATAAATCCAGACTCCCATCCCGCCTTCTCCGCTATTACAGAAACCGAGAAAAAAACGGCATTAAAATCGAAACCAGTCACAACCCCGACGATATTAGATATTTACTAG
This sequence comes from Candidatus Saccharimonadota bacterium, assembly GCA_017432225.1. GTDB lineage: Bacteria > Patescibacteriota > Saccharimonadia > Saccharimonadales > Saccharimonadaceae > Nanosyncoccus. The sequence goes on along the minus strand of JAFRJN010000004.1, from coordinate 23,485 downwards.
ACCTCCAAAAAGCCCTTGCCAAGGAGAAAAACATCAGCACTTTCTCCGAGCACTATTTGAAAACCGAGTTAAGTCAGCCTTTTTCTACACTTTATTTAGTAAAATACCAAAACCCCGAGGAAAACCGGGAAGAAATCGTCGCTGCTGGCCTAGTTTTTGATTATGACAAAACCCGCTACAACCTCCAAGGTGCCCAATCCGACACGGGCAGAAAACTCCACGCCACCGGCATTCTTACAATAAAGTTAATCGAAGACGCCCGCGAAAAAGGGCTGGAAAACTTCGATTTCTGGGGCATCGCCCCCGAAGGCGCCCCAGACACCCACCCCTGGGCCGGCTTCACCAATTTCAAAAAAACCTTCGCCGGCCACCAGGTCAACCACGCCGGCACCTACGACATTGTTATAAAACCTTTCAAATATAATTTGTATAAAGCACTCCGCAAAATTCGCCGTATGGTATAATGGTTTTATGACATTTGAGGAAATATCGGAGGCGGATTTTCGGGATTTTGCAGGGGCGAGCCCTTACAAATCTTTCATGCAGACCCCCGAAATCGCAAAATACCGGGAAGAAAACGGCTGGACGGTTTACTATCTCGCCGCCAAAAACAGCGGCGAAATTAAGGCCGCCACCATGCTCGTAGCGAAACCCACTTTTCTTGGCAAATCCACCTTTATCGCCCCTGGTGGACCCCTCCTAGATCTCGAGGACCAACCCCTGACTGAATATTTTATGCGAAGCCTCAAAAAATACATCAAATCTCACAATGGCTATCTGTTGCAAATCAGTCCTTACTACGAAACTAGGGAGCTCGATCGTCACGGCGACCCTATAGAAAACGGCTTCAACCACCAAGGCTCTATCAAAAACTTAAAAAATCTCGGCTTCATAGAGCAAAAAGACCCCTCCCAGCCCAAATACATGTACGCCCTCGATTTAGACGGCAAAACCCCTGATGAGTTGATGGCCGATTTCAAGAGCAACACCAGAGGTCACATCAGAAAAGCCGAAAAAATGGGAGTGAGAGTTCGCGAATTGAAGCGTGAAGAACTAAACATTTTCAAACAAATTACCGAGTCTACCTCCATCCGCCGCGAATTCGAAGACAAGCCTCTGAGTTATTACGAACAGATGTACGACCTCTTCGTCCCAAGAAAAGAAGCGATGTTCCTGTTAGCAGAAGCTAACAATCTGCTATTGAGTGTGGCTATGTTTATGCTCTACGGCTCCGAAGTCGTCTATCTTTTCTCTGGTAGCGACGAAGAATACATGAAAGACTACAACGCCCAGTACGAACTCCAATGGTACATGATAAGATACGCCGCCGAGCACGGCTACAAACGCTACAACTTCTACGGTATCCACGGCCTCCCCAGGGAAGGCCAAACAGACGGCGTTTACGAATTCAAAAAAGGTTTCGGCGGCCAAGTCCTCGAGTACATCGGCACTTGGGAGCTCCCCGTCGACCTCAAATTTTACAAATTAAAAAATTTTCTAAAAAATCTAAAAAACAGAGGTAAATAATGCAAAATTTCTCCAAGAGCCACCCCATCATCCATATTATTCTAAAAAACACTTTCACCTTATTTAACCTCGTCAACCTCATCCTCGCCCTGATGGTGGCCTTTGTCGGCAGTTTCAAAAATATGCTGTTTATTTTTATCGCTATTGCCAACACCTTGATTAGCATCGTCAACGAAGTCCGCGCGTACAAAATCGTCCAAAAAATGCGCCTTATTACCGAGCAGAAGCCCACGGTTTTAAGAGATGGAAAATCTTTCCAAGTCGCCCCCGAGGAGGTCAAAAAAGGCGACATCGTCGTCCTCGCCCTCGGCGATCAGATTATGTATGACAGTGTCATGCAGGAAGGGACATTGGAAGTCAACGAAGCCTTCATCACCGGTGAGCAGGACAATATCGAAAAACACCCAGGTGACGAGCTCATCTCTGGCAGTTTCGTCGTGGCCGGCTCCGCCAAGGTCAAAGTCGAGCATATCGGGGAAGAAAACTCCATCACCAAGCTCGAAAACGAGGCCCATCATTTAAGGACCGCCGACTCCAAGCTTTTCACCCTTATGAACAAAATCGTCAAATACATCAGCTACACCCTCATCCCTGTCGGCGCCCTGCTCCTCTGGTCCAGATTTAGGACCGAAGCCGATACCGCCACCGCCATCACCAGCACCGTCGCCGGCCTCATCAATATGATCCCAGAGGGCCTCATCCTCCTCACCAGCTCTGTCCTCGCCCTCGCCACCATTAGGCTCTCCAAGAAAAAGGTCCTCGTCCAAGACCTCTATTCCATCGAAACTCTCGCCCGCGTCGACACCATCTGTCTAGACAAGACCGGCACCCTGACAACCGGCAAAATGAAGGTCAAAGATTTTATCCTCCCCGACGGCACTATTCTTGAAACTCCATCCAAAGCTCCAACCCCCGCCGAAAAATCCTTCCTAACGGCCCTAGAATCGATTCTAAGGCACCAAATCGCCGACAACGATACCGCTAGTGCTTTGAAGGCAAAGTTTTTGGGAAAGCCCAAATTCGACGAAATAAAGGGCATTGTAGAAGACATTCCCTTCAGCTCCGACCGCAAATATTCCGGTATTAAGACTAAAGATGCCGAATACCTCCTTGGCGCCACCGATTTCCTTACCAAAGACCAAAAGATTATCAAAAAAATCAAAAATTATGCTGAAAATTGTCGAGTTCTTTCAGTCTTCAAAAATCAAGAATATCTCGGCTGCGTCAGATTAGAAGATGAAATCAGAAAAAATGCCAAAGAAATCATCAACTATTTTTACGCCAACGACATCGAGCCGAAGATTATTTCTGGTGACGACCTCCAGACAGTCCAATCGATTGCCAGTACCGTCGGGGTCAAAGATCTTCGCGGTATCGACCTCTCCTCCGTCAAAACCCCAAATTATAATAAACTCATCAAAGACTATGCCATTTTTACCCGCGTCAAACCCGCCCAGAAAAAGCAGCTCGTCGAAGCTCTCAAAAAAGCGGGTAGAACCGTCGCTATGACTGGCGATGGCGTCAATGATATTCTCGCCATGAAGGAGGCCGACTGCTCCATCGCTATCGGCGAAGGTTCCGATGCCGCCCGCCGCTCTGCCAAACTTGTGCTATTAGACTCCGACTTCGCCAAAGTCCCACCTATCATCGACGAAGGTCGCCAGTCTATCAACAACCTCGAGCGTTCTACCTCTCTCTTCCTTGCGAAGACCGTCTACGCTACCATTCTGGCCGTCCTCTTCGTCATCCTCCCATTGAGTTACCCCTTTAGCCCGATTGAGATGTCACTACTAAGCTTCGCCTGTATCGGCTTCCCGGGTCTCGCCCTCGCCCTCGAGCACAACACCCAGCGCATCAAAGACAAATTCGCCTATAATATCAAGCATTATTCCGTCCCGACCGGCCTCACCGTCGCCGCCTCTATGGTTATCCTCGCCATCGTCGCCACGACCAATAATTTCGACCGTTCCAAGCTCACTACCCTCTCCGCCATCATCGTCTTCGCCATCGACTGTATCCTCATCTATCAAATTTCAAAGCCCCTCAACCTCTACCGCGCCCTCCTACTCATCCTTATCATCGCCATTTTCCTCGCCGTTCTCTTCATCCCGTTCCTTCGCCAGTTCTTCGAATTCACCCTAACATTTTGAAATTAAATAACAGAGGAAATATATCATGATACGAATAATCGCCGGAGGCAAAAAGCACGATCAAATCACCGCCCCACTCATCTCAGAATACGAAAAACGACTTCTGAAGCCCTACAATATCACCTGGGAGTTTATAGAAGAAGAAAAACTTATCAAAAAACTTGAAACTTCCTGGCCCTTCACTGGAAATAACTATCTCATTATCTGTGACGAACGCGGCGAAAATATATCATCAGACGAATATTCAAAGAAACTTGAGAACGCCTTCAATAACTCAAAAAATGTCACTATTTTGATCGGCGGCGCCTACGGCTTCCCACCAGAAATCAGGGAAAAAGCCGATTTTCTCTGGAGTTTTTCAAAGCTAGTCTTCCCACATCAAATCGCCAGATTGATAGTCGCCGAGCAAACCTACCGCGCCCAGGAAATCGCAAAAGGCAGTCATTATCATCATGAATAACAAAAATGGCTGGGATGGCAGGGGTCGATTCGAAGAACGCATCCCTCCTTTTTGATTTTTTTGTTTCACAAAAATGGCTGGGATGGCAGGGATCGAACCTGCGAATGACGGGACCAAAACCCGTTGCCTTACCACTTGGCGACATCCCAGTATATACTTATTATAACACATTATGGTATAATTAAAAGATGAAGATTTTGGGAATCGAAACCAGTTGTGACGAAACCGCCGCCGCCGTCGTCGAAGACGGACAAAAAATTTTGAGCAACGTCGTAGTTTCTCAAATCGATATTTTCAAAGATTATGGTGGCGTCATCCCAGAAGTGGCCGCCCGCTCTCACTTAGAAGTCATCATGCCAGTTATCAAAAAGGCTTTGAAAGACGCCAATTGCGGCTGGGATGACATCGACGCCATCGCTGTCACTCACGCCCCCGGCCTCCTCGGCTCACTCTTAATCGGCACCCTCACCGCTCGCACCCTTGCAATTTTACACGACAAACCTCTCTATGCCGTTCATCACCTCAAATCCCATGTCTATGCCAACTGGCTCAGCGACCAGACCCCTGCGTTTCCACTTTTGGCTCTAGTCATCTCCGGTGGCCACACCCAGATTCTATACATGAGAGCCCATAACGATTTCAAAATCATTGGCACCACCAGAGATGATGCCATCGGTGAATGTTTTGACAAGGTCGCCAAAATCCTCGGCCTCCCTTACCCTGGTGGCCCCTCCATCGCCGAGGCCGCCAAAGCAGGGAACGAAAACAAATATCAGCTCCCTCACCCCAGAGTGGAAAATTTAGATTTCTCTTTCTCCGGCCTCAAGACTGCGGTTCTCCGGGCCGTCCAAAAGGAGCTAAACCTCCCCATTTCTCACCCTTCTCACGACCTCAAAAACCACCTCACAGAGCAACAAATAAATGATTTCGCCGCCAGCTTCCAGAGAGCCGCCGTCGAGATTTTGATCGAAAAATTACAAAAAGCCCTCGAAATGTACCCTGATGTCCAGTCGGTCGTCGTTGCTGGTGGCGTCAGCGCCAACCAAGCCCTCCGCGACGCTCTCCCCGAGGCTTATTTCCCAGAGCCCAAGTTTTCCGGCGATAACGGCGCCATGGTCGCCGCCGCTGCTTATTACGAAATACAATCCGGTGTCAAGCCCACCGACCCGTACAAACTAAACATCTACCCCCGTATCTCCATTGAGTCATAAGACCTCAAAATAAAAAACGGGCACCGAAACCGGTGCCCTGGGACTAGTTTAACTAGCTTTGACTAGGTATCTGGGTTTCCCCATCACCCACACAGAGATTTAATTTACCTTTTCACGGTAACGTTTGTTAAAATTGCAGAGTCTGCGTCTTGCCCGAAGGGCCTGCTCTATCAAATCCAACCCGTTTGACTCTTTCATCATGTCTGCCATTTTCTGCTGTAGTTCTATCGTCTCTTCTGAAGGAGTATTATTCCCAGAAATATTGTCGGTAGAAGCAGCGACCTGGCATTTAGCAAAGGTCAAATACGGATTTTTCGCGTCACGCTTGACTCCGTAAATCGCGTCAAAGTACTCCTTTGTGACTTGCTCGTCATGGAGCGCCACGATGATAGACAATCCCTCCTGAAGCCTCTCATGAAAATCATGGAAAACTTCATTCTCAAGAGCTTTGTCGTAGCTAATGGCGTCCTTCGGGTTTTGTGACAGGACCTTGATCATCCGATCTACCATCAGACGATTGTCCTTATCTCTGACCCTCACCGGTACTTTGTGTGGTTGATTGAATTCGTCAATCTCTGTCAGTACTACATAGTCAATGTTAGTTTTCATTAAATGTGCCACCTCCTTTTTTTGTGGAAAAGAGGAAAATACCCCCATCTTCTTATTATATCATACTTTTCAAACTTTGCAAAATCCCAATTTCAAATATTTTCAGTTGAGCCTTTTAATTGCCCCAACCATCCCGCCCTCATTTTCCAAAAATCTTGCGACCCCAATTCCTTTTGTGCTATAATAAATTTATATGCCAGCATCAAGAAGAAAGCCTACCAAATCTAGAGGTAATACCAAAAAATCCAAAAACGCTCGTAATTCCAAATCTGCCAAGAAGGAGGTCACGACCGAGTACGAGCTCCCCGGTGGTTTTTGGCACCAGATTTTTGCCGTTTTTATGATTGCTCTGGCACTCTTTTTTGTCATCACTTGGTTTGGTCATGGCGGCTCTTTTTTAAACATTGTCCACGAGACTATTCTAAAGGGCCTCGGCCTTGCCACTTATTTTATTCCGATGCTCCTAGTCTATCTTGCAGTACGGATTTTCCGCTCCGACACCAACCGCATCGCCCTGCCAGTTTATTTTGCTAGTATTTTTATGCTTCTATGGCTTTCCGGTATCGGCGCCATTTGGAAAAACGGCGGCATCGTCGGCGACTGGCTAAATAGTATCATGTTAAAGGCTCTCGATCAAGGTTTTGTGATTGTTATATATATATTATTGATTTTTGTCACTCTACTCTTCTTACTTCAGCTTTCTCCGCTCGCTTTCTTTAGAAACGCCCGGAGTATCACCCGTCCAAAGCAAAAAGCTGCGGCAAGCGACGCCGAAGAAAATCCAAAAGGCCAACTAGAAATCAAAGTCAACTCTGGCCTTGGCGACGAAAAGTCCGAGGAAAAGCCGTCAAAGGGCGGGTTCTTAAAACGTCGCGCCAAAGCTCCACTCGCCATCAAAGAGCCGCCGAAAGAAAAAGAAGTAGCAAAAGAGCCAACTGCTCTTGTTGCCATGAGTGATCCAGATTGGAAAATGCCAGGCACCGATCTTTTAACCAAAAAACAATCTCCAGCCGATGCTGGCAACATCCAGCAGAATGCTTTGATTATCAAAGATACCTTTGCCGAATTTGGCATTGACGTCGAAATGAAAGGCGCCAACATTGGCCCCCGCGTCACCCAGTACACTTTGAAGGCCCCTGGTGGTGTCAACCTCTCCAAAATCGCCGCGCGTGACAAAGAGCTCGCCTACAAGCTTTCCGCCAAGACCGTCCGTATCGAAGCTCCAATTCCTGGCACCCAGCTCATCGGTGTCGAGGTGCCAAATATTCGCGCCGAAGGTGTCTCGCTCCGTGGTCTCATCGAATCCGAGGAATGGCGCCACACCAAGGCTCCGCTCACCTTCGCCGTGGGCAAAAACATTTCCGGCCAGCCTGTTGTAGCCGACCTCGCCGATATGCGCCACCTGCTCATCGCTGGTACTACCGGTTCTGGTAAATCCGTTATGACGAACACTCTCATCATGTCGCTTCTTTATCGCAATTCTCCTTCTGATATGCGTCTTATTATTGTCGACCCAAAGCGCGTCGAGATGGCCGTCTACAAGGATATTCCGCATCTCTTAACCCCAATTATTAATGACACGAGCAAAGCTCTCTCTGCTATGAAATGGGCCGCTGGCGAAATGGATCGCCGCTACACCGTCATGGAAGAAGCCGGTGTCAAAACCATTGTCGACTACAACAAATTAATGGAAGAGAAGTCCAAATCTGGCTCAAAGGAAAAAGACGGGGAAGAAGAAACCGGTAAAATGCCTTACATCGTGATAGTAATCGACGAAATGTCTGACCTCATGATGCAGGCGAGTAAAGAGCTCGAGCCTCTCATCGTTCGTATTGCCCAGCTTGGTCGTGCCGCCGGTATGCATCTCGTTCTTGCTACCCAGAAGCCGATTGTCAAAGTCATTACCGGTCTCATCAAGGGCAACATCCCATCTCGTATCGCTTTCCGTGTGTTAAGCTCTATGGACTCTCGCATTATTCTCGATTCTTCTGGCGCGGAGAAGCTTCTCGGTCAGGGCGACATGCTTTTGTCTAGCGAGCAAACATCGAACGGACCCGAGCGTATCCAAGGTGCCTGGACGCCAGACGGCGACATCAAGAAAGTCACCGATTTCTTAAGAAATCAGCGTCCACCACAATACAACGATGAGGTCATCGCCCAGGTAGTAGCATTAAAAGGCGGCGGTGGCGGTCTCTCCGACATGGACGGCCTCGGTCGCAAATTCGACCCTCAGGATCCACTAGTGAGGAAAGCCATCGAGATTTGTCTCAAAAATGGCAAATTCTCGACCAGCCTTCTTCAGACTTATCTTTCCAAGTCCCACGGCTATGTCTCTGGTCTCGGTGTTTGGCTCGAAGAGCTCGGCGTCATCGGCCCGGTGAACGGCACCAAACCCCGCGAACTCCTCATCACCTCGATGGAAGAATTCGATGAAATCGCTTCCGTCTAGTATCTCTTGAGCCTGTAAAGTTTTTATACAAATCCAACTATTTGAAAAAATCAAATAGCTCAACTCACAAATAAAATTTGTAGGTTCATGTTATAATAGGGGTATGACAGATAATAATCAGATAGAAATCTATAAATTAACAGAAGGGGAGGTTATCTTTAATGTTGACACAGAAGAAGAAACAATTTGGGCTACGCAAAATCAGATTGCTGATCTATTTGGTGCAACACAACAGAACATCGCTCATCATCTAAAAAGTATCTACGAAGACGGTGAATTAGATGAAAAACGAACCGCGAAAAAATCTTTCGTGGTTCGCCAAGAAGGCACTCGCCAGGTTCGGCGCGAGGTTAATCTGTACAACCTCGACGCCATCATCTCTGTCGGCTACCGCGTCAATTCCAAGAAAGCTACCGATTTTCGTATCTGGGCTACCTCTGTTCTTCATAACTATCTGACTAAAGGCGTCGCCATCAACGAAAGAAGACTCAAATCTCTCGACAGCAAAAGATTAAAAGATGTCGAAGATATGATGGGCGTCGTGAGGCGCTTAATTACTCGCCAAGCCCTCGATGCCGGCGAGGCCAACGGCGTCCTCGAGGTTATCTCTAGATATTCCACCAGTTTTAAGACTCTCGAAGAATATGACAACGGCTTTATCGATCTCTCCGGCCTCAACACCAAGAGCAAAAAGAAAGAAAAAATCCTCACCCCCGAGCTTTGCCTCGATGTCATCGCTGGCCTTAAGAGGTCCGTTCACGGCTCCGACCTCTTTGGTAAACCCCGAAGCGACGCCTTCAGAGGTTCCCTCGAGAATATTTACCAGAGTTACGACGGCGAAGACCTCTACAAGACCGTCTCCGAAAAGGCTTCCCACCTCCTCTACTTTATTATCAAAGACCACCCCTTTTACGATGGCAACAAGCGTATCGGCGCCCTTCTCTTTATCGTTTTTCTCACCATGAACGGCGAGCATCTCACCAAAAACGGCGAGACCAAAATCAGTGACCGCGCCCTCACCGCTTTAGCTCTGTTAATTGCCGAGTCCGAGCCTTCCGAAAAAGACCTCATCACCTCTCTGGTCCGCAAACTCCTCGAAGATTAATTGCAAAATTCTCGCCACGTGACATTTTTATGGTATAATAATACCAATGGACGAAAAAGATGATATTTTGAATGCAAAGGACTTGGCGCTGGAGTTTGATGAGCCAGGCGAAGGCGATATTGAAAACGAGGAAGAGCTTTCCGATGAAGATCTCGCCATCACTCCCGAGAACGTCGATGCTTTTGCGGACGATTCCGTCAGATTATATTTAAGAGAAATTGGCAAAATTCCTCTTCTCACACCAGAGGAAGAGGCCGACCTTGCCCAGCGCATCGTCAAAGGCGACAAAAAGGCCAAAGACAAGATGGTCGAATCAAATATGCGCCTAGTCGTTTCTATCGCCAAAAGATACGGCGGCCGCGGCCTTGATTTTCTCGACCTCATCCAAGAGGGCAACACCGGCTTATTAAGGGCCGTCGAGAAATTTGACCCTGCCAAAGGCTTTAAGTTTTCTACCTATGCCACTTGGTGGGTGCGTCAGGCTATTACTCGCGCCATCGCCGACCAGGCCCGCACTATTCGTATCCCAGTTCACATGGTCGAGACTATCAACAAGGTTCTCCGCACTACTCGTAAGCTCACTTCCGAGCTAAATCGCGAGCCTACCACCGAAGAAATCGCCGCCGAGCTCCATATGGAGCCAGACAAAGTTGACTATGTCATGCGCATCAAGCAAGACATTGCTTCACTTGACGCTTCCGTCGGCCGTGATGGTGACGACGAGGATTCAGTATTAGGCGATTTTGTCGAAGACGAAGAACGCATTTCCCCAGAAGATTCCGCTGCCAACCAGATTTTAAAAGAGCAGCTTTCCGAGATTATTTCCACTCTCACCGATAGGGAACAAAAGATCATTAGGTTGAGGTTCGGTATCGGTGGCGGCCGCCCACATACTTTGGAAGAAGTTGGCGCCGAATTTGATGTCACCCGTGAGCGCATCCGTCAGATCGAGGCCAAAGCTCTCTCCAAGCTTCGCAAAAACAAAGACACCAAAAAATTACACGAATATTTAAGATAGGAGGAAAATGAAAAAACATCTACAAAAAATCGTCAGCCTATTCGTAGCATTTTTAATGGGGCTAACTTTGCTCCCGGCCACTTTTAATTCGGTCCCGGTGTCCGCATTATACACCCAAGATGGTGCTGGTGGTGGCAGTAGCTCTAGTTCGCCGACGAGCTCGCTTGAGGCTGCTCAAAAAGCCTGCGAAGCTAAAGGTGGACGCTTTAATGTAACGAATGGCGGTAGTAGTGGTTTCACCACCACTTGTACTGTTAACGGTGAAACAACTTATACAAATGTTGATAATAACAGCAGCTCGAATTCGGGGTCTGACACTAATTCTGGTGCTAGTGGTGGCTCCTCCAGTAGCAGTAGTGATAGTAGCGACAGTGGTCCAACTTTTGCTTCTCCAGGTGACACTTCAACAAGCAATAGCGCTAACGCCGCCATCTTAACCGGTTGCGCCGGCGCCGAGGCTGGTGGTGGCGAGGGCATCAAATGCGTCGTCCTCCTTGTCGTCAACATCATGTCCGTTCTCGTCGGCATTCTTGGCGTTATCGGCATCGTCGTTGTCGGCCTTCAATATCTCACTGCCGGCGGCAACGAAGAACAGACTCGTAAGGCCAAGCGCCGCCTCTTTGAAATCGTCATTGGTATTATTCTCTACGTCTTAATCGCCGCACTCTTAAACTGGCTGCTCCCAAATTTCAACCCAACCACCAATAGTACCAGCACTAGTCTAGTCCCTACCATTATCGCCTCTATCGGAGCCTAAAGATGTCTCGCCTAGTTCTCGTCTACAACCCTAATTCTACCAATTATAAACGTGTCAAAAAAGATGTTCTAGACCAAAAAACCGAATTATTCAAAGATTACAATCTAGCTGATTACACTATCAAAAAAATCGGTTTTGAAAATAACGTCAAAAGTCTCGCCAAAGTTTTGAAAAACGGCGATATTGTTCTCTCGCTCGGTGGTGACGCCACCGCTGCCATCACTGCCAACGCGATTTTGGAATCAGAAAAGGACGCGCGTCTCGCCGTCCTCCCTTACGGCAATTTCAACGACCTTGCCAGAACTCTTGGCACAATGAAATTCAAAGATATAAATCTAAATTCAAAACCAACTAAACTATATCCATTAGAAATATATGTAGATAACAACTTTTGGCGTTACGCCACTTGTTATGTTACCATCGGCATGACCGCCGAAGCCGTCGAGCTCTTCGACGCCCCGAAATTCCGTAAATATATGCAGAAAGGTCACAAATCATCCTGGCGCTCTTATCTAGAACTCGCCAAATGGTATTTCAAAAACCGCCACAAGAAGATTTTTCTCCCCGAGTTTACCATCAACGGTCAAAAAACCGTAAAGAAAGCCTCTGATTATGCCGCCGTTAGTGGCAAATCCATGTGCCGTGTCATGAAAGGCGGGGAAGATTTTAAAAGGCCAAAAATTTTCCGCAGTAAGGCGCTAAAGACCATCAGTTTTCCGAGACTTTTTGTCCTTATGGTGAGGTCAATTCTTTTCCGCACCCCAGGCGACGAGACCACCGGCGACAAACTAGAGTTTAAAGGCGAGGCTACCGTCGAGCTCCAAGCCGAAGGCGAGTATCAAATTTTTAAAGACACTAGAACCATTGAGGTTAGAAAGAGTAAAAAATGCCTGAAAGTAATCACCAAGAATTAGCCCAAGTAATTAGCTACATGAAATCTCACTGGCCGAGCCCAGTTAAAGAAGAGTGGCAGGTGAGTTTAGAAGATTACCCCAAAATTCTAAAAAAAGTTGTTCGAGATTTTACCAAAGACAGAACTAAAAATAGACAATTTATCCGCATCGCCGGTCTTTCGGGCTCGGGTAAGACCTCGCAAATCCTCCCCGCCGTCGAGAAGTATTGCGAAGTCCAAAAGTTAAATCCAGTATTAGTCGCCGCCCGCAGATTTGTTGACTATCACCCATTCAAAGAAGAAATCAAAAACGAATACGGAGGAGAAAATCTTAGAAGAAACACCGACGAATTTAGTACTATTATGATGTTCCTCACCCTGAACACTCTCGTAAAAGAGGGCTACGATATCATTTTAGACGTCACCCTTCTAGACCCCGCAGTTGAGCAAATTCTCATCAAAATGTTAAAAGAAAATAACTATCAGAGTTTACTTCTCATGATTGCAACTAGCCCTACCGTTACCGAATATTTCTTAAAAGATCGCGGTTGGCGCCACAGCAAAGAAACCGAAAAAGAGTTTATCCGCGCCACCAAGAAGGCCATCGAATTCTATGCCAAAAATATGCCAGATCTCCATATCGTCCTCTGGAGTGTGTATGACCTAGAGCCGATTTATGATGGAAAAATCAAAGATTCAGTCGCTATTTTCAACGAATATTCAGACCGGACCGATTTACCAAAAAATGACGATGACGAGCGCAGGGAAGCTAAAATTCAATTTCTTTCAAAATTTGATCTAACCTATTAGTGCAATCTTCTATCGAGCCATTATTGAGAATGTAATAGTCTGCCGCCGCAATCGGCCCACCTTTTTCCAAGTTCTCAATCTCGCTGCGGTCTCTCTCGCGAATTGCCGCCGCATCAAAGGAGCGCCCCGGCCTCACTGCCACCCGATCATATCGCAGTTGTTTATCTACTACCACCGCAATAAAGGTCAAAGCCTTCGGAAACTCATGTTTGAGCAAACAATATTCCGTCCAAGAATACACCCCATCTAGCACGATCCTCTTTTGTCCCGCCGAAATCAAGTCGCGCGTCTCATTGATCACTTGTCTCACCACCCAATCTTTACCTTCGGTCTCTCGGATTTCCTCGCGGAACTTTTTTTCACTTTCGCCATCCTCGGTGCGGGCAATCCCTCGTTTCTCCATTTCTTTATAAATCATCCCACCGAAGTATACTTTCGGATATCCTTTTTCAGTCAAATAATCCACCACTACCGACTTTCCGCTCCCACTCATCCCCACAATTGCTAGTATTTTTACATTATCCATACCATCTATTATATCATGTGCTATAATATATACATGCGTAATTTTTTTACGACAAATGACCCGTTAGACACAATTATCAAAGACACCATGAAGGGTCGTCAAGTTTTAAAGACTAAACATATTCTGACCGGCTGGACTAATATCGTTATTGAGGTCACTACCAATGAAAAAAGTTATTTCTTCCGCTTTCCGCGCAATCCTTTTTGGTCCAAGATGATCGTCAAAGACGCCGCTGTCTGTAATTTCGTGGAGGGCAAGACCAGTTTTTATACTCCGCAGATGGAGCTCCATTATGACGAAAAGAAGCGTCCTTTTTCTGTTCACCAAAAAATCGAAGGCTATACCCTGGGCGACCGCATTTATCACTTGAGTCATACCGCGCTTACCGGCGTAGCTTACGATGCCGCCAAATTTATCAAAGAGTTCTCCGGTATCGACCTCCGCGGCGCACCCAAAGAAGTCCAGATGCCACTTTCCGAGTTTCTCTATGAGCTAGATCATGAACACTACAAAAATCACATCGATAAAGATCACGAGTACATCAAAAAAACCGAAGAAAACAAGCTTGTCCACGGCGATCTCAATCTTGGCAACATCCTTCTAGATGAAAATGATAAAGTTGTCGGTGTAATTGATTTTTGCTTTGCTGGGCTTGGCAATCCCCAAATGGATACCGCCCGTATGCTGTCACGCCCCGTTCCCAAAGAGTTTGAAAAAGAATTTCTCGCCCAGTTTGTTGACACTTCGGAGGTAGACCGCATGAAGACCGCCTGGAAGCATATCGACGCCGGCTACGCCGAGCACATCCGCACCAATTTCCCCGAAATCAATTTAAACCAACTTTAATGATATAATATATATATGGTTAAAAACAAGGTCTCTTTCGGCAGACGTCTAAAGGATCGCCGATTTTTTAGAAACGAAAATTTAATTTTGGATATTTTTGTTTGCAACAGCGATATTACGACTAAAAAGATTGCCAAAAAAGCCAAACTCTCGCGCTCTACGATTTATGTTCATCATCACGCCGTCAAAGAAATTATCCCAGACTACGAAAGATACATCTTGAGCTCTTTTTCGTCCGCCATCAAGAAAAAGCTTCACCAGAAAACCGTTCATCTCAAATCTCTTTATTTAGAAATGTTGCTGTTTGTTTTGCGGAACAAAAAGATTTTTAAAATGTTTATTAAGTTTGACAACCGCGAAATTATCGTCAAAATGGTAGGGAAGTTAGAAAGTAAAATTATAGGCACTTTGAGACTTCCGCAAAAATCTCAAAAGATTTTCAAGGTCTACGCCAGCGAAATCACTGAAGTGATTTTTGCGTGGGGTCATGCCGGTTTTCCCGAAGACAAACTAAACCAAACTCTCTCCGACATCATGTATCTCACCAACACCTATTGGGACCGCCTCGCCCCCATCAACCACGAATATTAGCATAAGCCGCATAGGTTCCAGATAATTACAATCCTTCTCATCTGTGCTATACTATTATTATGAACCGGCTAGTTTTAATCGATGGTAAATCTGTCTTTTATCGTGGCTACTACGCCATGGGTGCCTTGAGCCTATCGGACGGCACCCCCACTGGCGGCGTCTACGGCTTTGCCGCCATCGCCATGGAAATTGTCAAGAAATTAAACCCCACCAAAGTCGTGGTAGCTTGGGACTCCAAGACTTCCACTTCCAAAAGGAAGGCCCTGTATCAAGATTACAAAGCCGGCCGCATCAAGCCAGGTGACGATTTTTACACCCAAATCCCGCTTTTAAAAGAGCTAATCAGTGACCTCGGCTGGACCTTCGTCGAGCTAGACGATTACGAGGCCGACGACATCATCGGTACATTATCGCGCCAAGCCGACGAACATCTAGGCTCGGATGGCAAATGCGATTACGAAACCTACATCATTTCATCCGATCTCGACATGCTCCAAATCGTCGACGAAAACACCCACATGTGGCGGATATTAAAAGGCTTCACCAATATTGAAAAAATCGACGTGGGAGAAATCGAAGCAAAATACGGCATCAAAAAATCCCAATTCCTCGACCTCAAATCGCTAAAAGGCGACTCTTCGGACAACATCCCCGGCGTCCCCGGCATCGGCGAAAAGACCGCTGCGAAGCTCCTAAACGATTACCAGACTTTAGATGGTATCTACGACCACCTCGACGAAATCAAAGGCTCTACCAAAGCCAAGCTAGAAGCAGGGAAAGACAGCGCCTACCTTTCCAAAAAGCTTGCTCAAATCATGTTTGACGCTCCCGTCAAGCTCAAAGACATCCCTGATTTCAAATTTGATAAGGAAAGCGTCATAAAAGGTTTGAAGAAATTAGAATTCAACTCTTTAATCAGAAAAATTGATGACGATTTTGATTTTAAAAAAGATAACACAAAAATAGAAAAAACTAATATAAAAATTCCTAATGATTTAATAATAAATATAAATATCAAAGAATTGATGCACGCCGACCCTGCTACCGCTACTAAAATCGAGCACGGCGCTCCCTTCTGGGACCTCGGCCAAGCCGCCTTCCTCCTCGATCCCCTCTCTCGGGAGCCCCTTCCGCCTCTTATCGATACAAACCAAGAATACCAGCGCCAGTTCGCCGAATTTCAAAAGTATCCCAGGCTATATAATATATATACCGATTTTGACTTGCCACTAATCCCGGTTTTATATCAAATGGAAAAAACCGGCATGCTTATCGACCGCGTCTACTTCGCCGAGCTCAAATCCGAATACGAAGAAGAGATCAAAAATCTTGAACAAAAAATTTATAGCTTGGTCGGCAAAGTTTTTAATCTCAACTCCCCCATCCAGCTTTCAGAAGTGTTATTTACCGATTTGGGGCTTCCAGTCAAGGGCATCAAAAAGACCACTCGTGGTTACTCAACCGGTGCAAAAGAATTAGACAAGCTAAAATCCTCTCATCCCGTCATCGCCGAAATCATCAAATACCGCGAAGCGAGCAAACTCTTAAACACCTACATTATCCCGATGCCAGAATTAGCCGATAAAGACGGCCGCATCCACACCACTTTCACTCAAAACGTCACCGCCACCGGACGCTTGAGCTCTAAAGACCCCAATCTTCAGAATATCCCTGTCCGCACCGATGAAGGCAAACGCATCCGCACCGGCTTCATCGCCCCAGAGGGAAGAAAGCTCGTTTCCGCCGACTATTCTCAGTTTGAGCTCCGCCTCGCCGCCGTCCTCGCAAACGACCAAAATCTCATCGACGATTTCAACCGCGACATCGACATCCATACCAAGACTGCTTCCGAGGCTTTCCGCGTCCCCATTGACCAAGTGACTAAAGACCAGCGCCGCGCCGCCAAAGCTATTAATTTTGGCATTATTTACGGCATGAGTGTCAACGGTCTCGCCGAGGCCACCAAGATGAATTACGTGGAAGCCAAAAATTTCATGGACAATTATCAAAAGCTCCGCGCCCCGGTGATGGACTACATGAAAAACACTCTCGAAAAAGCCAGAAAGGAAGGCTATGTCGAGACTTATTTCGGCCGTCGCCGCCCGACCCCAGATGTCAAATCATCCAACTTTCTTATCCGTAGTGCTGCCGAGCGCGCAGCCCAGAATATGCCGATTCAGGGCACCGAAGCCGACCTGATGAAACGTGCCATGATAAACGTTAGTAAGAAACTCCCAAAAGGCGCCAACCTCATCATGCAAGTCCACGACTCATTAATTGTCGAATGCGACGACTCCGAAACCACCGCAATCACCAAGATCTTGAAGCAAGAAATGGAACAGGTCGCCCCCGAACTCAAAATCAAATTAGCCGTCGATGTTACGATTGGCGACAATTGGGGTGAGTTGTAATAGTTTTCCACATTTAGTGTCATAAAACTACTTGACACCACTATATATAGCGCTTATAATAAGAAGCAGGTAATACAATATAACGCAAAATCAAAGGAAAACCATGAAAAAAATCGTTTACAAAAGCCCAGAGCAAGTCGAAAATTTCAGCCTCAATCGCTTCGTCGATTCGCTAAACAAATACGCCAAAATTAGCGACAAAGAAGTAAAAGAAGCCCTGAAAGATTTCGACCAGTATGAAACCATGCACGTTTCCTGTCTCGTAGAAGTCGGTGTCAAGTTGATCGAAGAAAAGGCCGGCGAAAAGACCGCCAAAGAGTATTTCGACGCTCACGCCGAGTACTTTGACGAAGGCAAATTTGAACGCCTCCGCCGCATCACTGGCTACCTCGTCGGCACTCTTGACCGCTGGAACGACGCCAAAAAGGCCGAAGAAAGCGCCCGCGTCAAGCACTCTGTTAATTCCGCGGTGGACGATGCCGAGCGCCTCGTCGCTCTCGAGACCCAGGCTATGGCGCAGAATGTCGCTTACGCTCGCTAAATCAGATACAAAATGGTATAATCAAATTAGATTATACCATTTTTGTTATGCCAAGTTGGAATATACATCTAGAGGCCGGCGAAAGGCTCGCAAGGAAACTCCACTTCACCCCCGAGAAGAAGCGGGAGTTTTTGGTTGGTTGCTTATTGCCAGATATCAACAACGGCTACATCAACTCTCCCAAGTCTAGATATCCTCATCAGGACACTCACTATGCTTTCGATGAAAAATCCTCGCTCAATTTTTACGCCGATTACAGCGCAAAAATCAGGGAAAAAGACCCAATTTTCCTGGGCTACCTTTTTCACCTCTTCGTGGACGGTTTTTTCAACTATGATTTTTACCATGGCGCCAAGCATTCTCCTATTACCGAGCACCTAAATGATGAGGAGAAGCGCGATCTCAAGCACCACGATTTTTGGCTTTTTGATACCAATTTCCACCATCCGCTGAATCTCACTCCAGAGATGGCAGAAGAGATGGCCGCTCTCTCCAATCAGGTCAAAAACGTCAATATTACCCCAGAAGATTTACTAGAAGTTGATAATATTTTAAAAGACAATCACCTAAACGATTTTATCCGCGGCGATTCCTACATTTTTTACACCAATGAATCTCTCAATCAGCTGCTCCAGGACGCCATTGACGAATTTTACTATCAGTATTTCGAATCAGAAGCTCCCGGTCTTAAATCTAGAAAGGAGGGCAAAAATGCCTGAACTGCCAGAGGTCGAGACCATTAGACGTGGGTTGTCTAAATTGATTGTTCATCAAAAAATTTCAAAGACCACGATTTTGTGCGAAAAATCTTTCGTCGGTGAGTCCCAGACGGCCACTGTGACAAATCTCCGCCGCTACGGCAAGGCTCTCATCATCGATTTAGATAATGGTAAATCTCTGATGATTCATCTCCGGATGACCGGCCAGCTGATTTTTGACCCCACGAACAGGGAGCGTTTCGCCGCCGGCCACCCCAACGAAAATTTCGTCGACACCCTCCCCAACAGGCAAACCCGCGTAATCCTAGAACTAGAAAACGGCATCCTCTATTTCAACGACCAGCGCAAATTTGGCTTCATCAAAGCCCTCGACACCAAAGAAGTAGAGAACGACGCCTTTATTAAAAAACTCGCCCCCGAACCCTGGTCCATTTCGGAAGAAGATTTTTACAATAAGCTAAAGAAGCATTCCAAATCTCCCATCAAGGCCACCATTCTCGACCAGACCATCATCTGTGGTCTCGGCAACATTTACGCCGACGAAACTCTTTTCATGAGCAAAATCCACCCCATGACTAAATCCGGCGAAATCACCCGAGAACAGGCGAAAACAATTATCAAAAACGCCAAAGAAGTCATGGAAAAGTCTATCGAATCTGGCGGCTCCACCATGCGAGATTACAAAAAAGCCGACGGCACCCGCGGCAACTATCTCGATAAATTCGTTCAAGTCTTTGGCCGCGAAGGGAAGAAATGCCCCGTTTGCGGCGCAGAGATTATCAAGATCAGGGTCGCCGGCCGCGGCACACACATCTGCCCAACCTGCCAAAAGGAGCCAAAATGATTAAGATATTTACAGGCGACGACCGCATCCGCGCCCAGAGCGAAATCAAAAAAATCTTAGGCGTAGGCTACGAAGTTATCGACTGCACCGACTTGACGGAAAAGGACTTGCCCCTGATTTTTAGGGGTACCACTCTTTTTGACAGTAGACGCCACATCCTCCTTCGTGATTTCACTGCCAACTCTGCCATTTACAAAGCACTTCCAAATTATCTCGACACCCCCCACGACATTATTTTGTTCGAAACCAAGCTCGACAAGCGCACCGCCACCTACAAAGAGATTAAAGACAAAATAGAAATCAAAGAATTCACTCTCCCACCAAAAACCGACTTCAGGACCACTTTCAATATTTACTCCACCGCCAAACGCGATGGCAAAAAAGCCGTCGAAATGCTCCGAAAAATCGAAACCGACGAGGACCCGATTAAATTCACCGGTCTCCTCATCTCCCAAGCCCTCAAGGATTTCAACTTAAGACAGGGAACGAAAGAAAAACAAATTCTAAAAGCCCTTGCAAAATTAGATTTAGACGAAAAATCCACCAAGATTAATCCATGGCTCCTGGTGGAATCGTTCCTGTTGATATCAGAAAGCAAGTAGCTGCTATTATTTGCCCAACTTTACTTTGGCGTCTTTGGCGATTTTTGCCAGCTGTGCCTTGCGGCGTGAAGCGGTATTTTTCTTCAAAAGATCCTTTTTCACGGCCTTGTCATACTCGGACTGTGCTTTAGAAAGAGCTTTGGCTGTCGGTTTAGCCTTAAAAGCCTTCACCGCCGCCTTAATATCCTTCTTAATCGAAGCATTGTGCTCGGTTCTTTTAGTCGCTTGACGTGCTGCTTTTTTTGCGGATTTAATAATCGGCATTATTTTTCCCTAACATTAAAAATTAATAACTTGTCACTATTATACCTCAAACCCCGACAAAAGTAAAGGGTGAAAACTAAAATCCGCAGTTGCTAAAAAATCAAGCTTATGCTAATATAATAGAAAAGAAAGGTAAAAATGCCAGACGAAAATCAATCCACAACTAATCCAACAGCTACTGATGACGCGGCAACGACCGCCGATTCTACTAACGTTCAAGATGCCGATATCGACATGAGCGGGATTGATCCAAATCTCAAAATACCTTCTCTCGAAGATCTCGAATATGCTACCCCGAGCGCCTACATCGACCCAGATTTGCCAGCCACTCCTACCGACATTGACGCCCCCGAGGAGCCCGAAGCAGAGGCTCCCGCAGAGGATACCATCGAGATGACCCCGGAGCAAATCGCCGAGGCTATCAAAGCCTCGAACAAAACCATGGCAAACGTCGCCGAGAAGATTGCCGCCTCGCGCAATATCTTGATCGCTCTCTCGAGTGATCCATCGGTAGATGAGCTCGCCGGCGCCCTTTCGCTTTCACTTTTCCTTGACCGCCTCGGCAAGCACGCCATCGCCGTCTATTCTGGCACTATCCCCGCCTCGCTTGGTTTCCTAAATCCCGATGACAATTTCGAAAAAAACGCCGACGTCTTCCAAGATTTCGTTGCCTCGATTAGCAAAGACAAGGCCGACCACCTCCGTTACAAGCTCGAAGGCGACGCGGTTAAAATTTATATTACTCCATACAAGAGCCGCATCGTCGCCGAAGATATGGAGTTCTCTTACGGTGATTACAACGTCGATCTCGTCCTCGCGCTCAACGTCGCAAACGCCATCGACCTAGACGAGTCCCTCCGCGAGTACGGCACCATCATGCACGACGCCACCGTGGTCAACATCACCACTGGCAATCCTGGCAAATTCGGCGAAGTCGAATGGAGCAACAAATTCGCAAGCTCCGTTTCCGAAATGATTTCAAATCTGCTCTTAAGCTCAAATGGCGATGTCAAGCTAAATAGCGAAGAAGCCACCGCGCTTCTCACCGGTATCGTCGCTGCCACCGACCGTTTTGCCAAGGCCAACACTTTCCCAGGCACTATGCAGATTGCTTCGCGCCTGCTCGACGCCGGTGCCGACCAGCAGACCGTGGCCGCCAATATTTCTGATGATCTAGACAATCAATTTTTCGCCTTCTCCGAAGCCAAGCAAAAGGCTGAAAAAGACGCCGAATCCGAAGAAAATTACGAGTCGCTATCTTTCAATTTTGATTCCAAAGCCGAGCCAGATGAGAAGTTAAAGGATGACGACACTGCCCTCATGATTTCCCACGGGGAAGCAGAGGAAAAACCGGAGTCAGACTCCGAAAACTCCACAGATGCAAAAGATTCCGCGGATGCGCCAGCCTCAACTACCTCCGAGACCCCAGTCGCCACGGAGACTCCAGAGACTCCAAAAGCTCCAGAACCCCCAGCTACTCTAGAGACGCCAAAGGCCCCCGAGCCAGAATCTCCCGCCACCGACTCCGCTCTTCTAGATGAGCTCAAAGCTACCGAGGCCAGCCTATCAAACGTCGGCGCCGAAACCGTCGCCGCTCCAGAGCCAGTAAGCGAGGTTACGATCCCTACATCTCCTATCAGCCCATCTTCTGAAACTGTCATTTCGCCAGTCACGAGCACATCCGGCCCACAGGATGCTACCAGTAAATATAGCCAAATGCTCGAGGCTGCCATTGCAGCACCCGCTACCACTCCTACTACTTCTATGGAGAGCAGCTTGCCACCGATTCCTAATCCCGCAGTTGCTTCTACTCCCGAGGTAGCGGCCACTCCAGAAGTTACCAATATGCCAGATATTAATTATGGCCAGACCATGGATGACCAGCTCTTGCCGCCACCACCGACTCCACCAGTTGACGCTACCGCCACCTTGCCACTGCCGACCCCGACCGATTTATCGCCGACTCCAGCCGCCCCGTCTGTCCCTTCTACTCCTTCCACCGGTACTCCAGATACCTTTACTATCCCTGGTGTCTAAAGACAAGACAAATATAGGCTTGTGCAAAAATAATTTTTGATGTATAATATATATTATACTTTTCAAGTTGGATTCGTAGCTCAGTTGGTTAGAGCGCTGCCCTGTCACGGCAGAGGTCGCGAGTTCGAGTCTCGTCGGATCCGCCAGAATACAAAAAAATAATCCCCGAAGGGGAATTATTTTTTATTATCCCCTTGCAAAAATAAGCATTTTGTGGTATAATAGAGGTAAGAACTATTGTACATTTATATCTAGGAGGTGGAGCATGGGTACCAACGTCACAAAAGTCGTGAAAGACTTTTTTACCGCCATCATCGGCGTAGAAGTGGAACTCGCTCAAAAGAGCCAGTTCAAGGAATATGACAAACTGCTTTTTGGCCAAGTTTTTGGCAAAAACGACATTGTCGTCAAGGCCGCCCGCTTGCCAAATTATCGGTACGCCTACTGGGTCTATATCCCATCAGACGATCCACAGCCTTGCTGGACCGAAATAGAGGTCCACGACAAAGCCGAGATTTACAACGAATCAACCGGCGAATCCGCCATCACTTGGCAGACCGAGAAACTTCGCTATAGCGAAATCATGAAAATCAAGCACCAGCTTGAAATGCACAAAAAAGAAAAGCTTACGCTATCCAATGCGGAGCAAATCTATATCCTCGGCCCCGCCAAGAAACTCGATGACTTAAGCGCCAAAATCGCCTACGGTCTCGCCCCTTCAAAATGAAGGGGCATTTTTTTATTGACAAATCTAGAAAGCTTGTGCTACAATAAAAGTGCAATTGTTATACAAATTTACAAAATAGCGGCTTGTTTTTATACTGGCAGGCTATATAGAATCTGAAAACGGCGCCATGATGGGTCTTATGGGTTTTATGTAGCAACGCTAGTAAGCTTGTATGACAATTGCACCATCGTGGTGCCGTTTTTATTAAATGACCTCACGAAGGATTAAAAATAATAACAAGAGAGGTTACAATGCCCAAGGTCATACAATTCATCAAATCTAAATTAGAACTACACCGTGGTAAGAAGAGTATTTCTTCAAACCCTTATTCATATAGAAGTAATCTC
Organism: Candidatus Saccharimonadota bacterium; assembly: GCA_017432225.1. Taxonomy (GTDB): domain Bacteria; phylum Patescibacteriota; class Saccharimonadia; order Saccharimonadales; family Saccharimonadaceae; genus Nanosyncoccus. The sequence continues at coordinate 42 of JAFRJN010000004.1, read as the reverse complement.
AAAAGAAAGGAGAAAAGAGTACTTAATTGGACCTTGGACTCT
>JAFRJN010000003.1 GCA_017432225.1 Candidatus Saccharimonadota bacterium | reverse complement strand
TTTCGTAAGCCGAATACGCCTCAAAGGCAATATGTTCTGGTAATTGTTCGTCCTCAATCCCCTCAGTCCTCAATCTTGGCCCGATGTCGTTGACCTTTTCAAATCCACAACCAAGTAGACGCTTCTGAGGTAGTTCATGCGAAATCCTAAGGTAAAAATCTTCATCTAGAGCATCCATGTGAGTGACAAATGGGGTCGCGTCTGCCCCGCCCGTCGTGTGTTCTAGAACTGGGATATTTACTTCAACAAAACCATGTTTGTTCATGAAATCACGCGTCGCTTGCCAGAATTTCGAACGCCTAACCAGTCTCTCTCGTACTTCCGGATTGACATTCATGTCTACATAGCGCCTTCTATAGCGCTCTTCTTTGTTAGTAAACTTCTCTGGCAAAGGCCGGAGCGTCTTCACTAGAATCCGCACAAAATTTGAAAATACCGAAATTTCGCCAGTCTGCGACTTATCGACGATACCACGCGCCTCTACAAAATCGCCAGTATCGAGCAGTTTTACGTCCTTTGCTCCAAGCATCCCGGATGGCGTCTCCTCCGGCACCGCTTTCATAAAAATTTGAACTTCTCCGCTCTTGTCACGCAGTTTTAAAAATACCAATTTACCAAACGAACGGATTGCTACAATCCGCCCCGCTACCACTACTTCTTGCCCCTGTTTTTCGTCAAAATGGTTCAAGACCTCAGAAATATAAGTATTGCGAAGAGATTTCGACGGATAAGGGTCGATTCCCCGCTCCCTCAAGGCTTCTAATTTTTTTAATCTTTCGTTTCGATAATCTTCCAGTAACATAAAATTATTATAACATAAAAATACCAAAAAAGCACCCCGGAGGGCGCTTTTGTTAGCTAATTTAGCTAATTGAAATTATTTTGACCGTGCGGCCATTGAAATCAATTTTATCCCCCTCTTTGTGGCCCATGATCACTTTGCCAATTGGTGATTCGTTAGAAATCTTGCCACCTGACGGATTGGCTTCGGTTGCACCAACTACGGTGTACTCCATTTTGCGCCCGCCTAAATCAATTCTGACGTTAGCCCCCAGCGTTACGCTAGTTTTCTTGCCGGCGCGAATGACCTTGGCATTTTTCAAAATGTCTTGAATCTCGAGAATCCGATTCTCGACCATTTTTTGCTCACTTCTGGCCGAGCTATATTCTTCGTTTTCTGACAAATCGCCAAATGCTCTTGCGGTAGCAATTTTTTCGGCAATTTCTGGCCTTCTTGCCACCAAAACTTTCAGCTCTTCCTCTAGCTCTTTCTTGCCGTCAGCAGTCAAATGAATCTCTTTTTTATTCATAATTACTCCACTATCAAATACTATGTATATTCTACACGAAAAGTTCTTTTAAGTCAACAATTTTCGTCTCACCCGTTGCACGATTTGTCACTTCTGCGCCGCCAGAAGCTAAAGTCTTATCTGAAATCACAATCCTTTGAGGTATCCCCATCAGTTCCGAATCGGCAAATTTCTCGCCCGGCCGCACGTCGCGGTCATCAAACAATATCTCGTCTTTATGCTCGGCGTAAATTCCTTCGGTTTTTCTAGTTCCATCCTCGCCAATTCCGACGAGATAGTATTTAAACGGCGCTACTGCTTCCGGCCAGACCAAGCCCTTATCATCGGCAAATTTCTCCGCAATCACCCCCATTACTCTGGATACGCCGATACCGTAGCAGCCCATGTAGACAAATTCGGATTTATTGTCCTCGGTGGCGTATTTCAATCCTAGAGGCTCACTGTATTTAAACTTTAATTTAAAAATGTTACCAACTTCTGCTCCACGAGTCTCGGTGAAATCTTTAGCGTCCACCCCAAAATCCGCCAAAACTTCTGGCGTGAAGACCTCTTTGTTTAAAACCAGGGATTTATCTTTATTGTAATATATCGTATCTTCCCCTACCGGCAAAATAGTCTGATACTCGTGTGAAAATTTAGCAAAAATTCCGCCGGAGGCAAAAGTCTCATAAGTCGAGTCACCTAGTCCTAATCTTTCAAAAATTTTCTTGTATGCTCCTTCGACTTTGCCATAAAACTCGTCCAAATCTTCCTCTGAAGTATGGAAAGAATATAAATCTTTCATCAAGAACTCGCGCCCGCGCATAATCCCCGATTTAGCCCGGAGCTCATTTCTAAATTTGGTCTGGAACTGGTAGACGTACAGAGGCAGATCTTTGTATGAAGACACATAATTTTTCATCATCTCAACCATCGGCTCCTCGTGGGTCGGAGCAAGCCCTAATACCCCACCAGCCGATAGTTCGGTTTTGAACCAAATATCCACTTCTTGGTCGCTAAATCTCCCTGTCGCTTCCCAGAGCTCGGGATTTTGCAGGGCGCTCATTAGCACCTCTTCGCAGCCGATAGCATTTAGCTCCTCACGAATGATATTTTTGATCTTTTCGATAGTGAGAAGGCCCAGTGGCAAATAATCGTACACTCCGGCCATTTCTTTATGAATGTAGCCCGCCCGAGTCAGAAGCGCCCCGTTTGTCGCCGTTTCATCTTTTGGCGCGGTACGCAAAGTTTTGATAAAAGTCTTTGATAATCTCATGTCTTAAATTATAACACATTTACCCCATACCTACCACATATACTAGGTAAAAAGCCACTACATTGTTGATAATATGAAGTAAAGTCCCGGCATAAATCGTCCCTGTGATTTCTCGAAGCGTGCAGGATACTACCGACATTGCAAATACCGACACCCCCACATTCCATTGCATGTGCACCAGTCCAAAGAGCAAAGATACGAGTAAAATCGCCACTATCTTTGGTGCTCTAATTCTGAGGTTGCCATACAGCCATCCTCTAAAAATCAGCTCCTCAATCATCGGCGCAAATACTGCAAGCTCCACAAAAGCGATTCCTCGCTCCCAGCCCTGCATATAAATACTATATCCCAAATTCTGCGCCTCACTAGAATTAAACCACGGGAAAAGGCTAAACAGTGCGGTCAGTCCCGCCGCCAGTGCGATAGCTGCGATATAGCCAATCGGCGCCAGCCCGAGGTCCGTCCAAGTCGGTAGACCTTTGAGCCCCAGTCTCTCCCTGGTGGATTTGACTAACTCGCGGACCTTCGGGACTTTTGATGGTACGAGTACTATCAAAATTAGCCCTAGAATGTACGCAATCACCGAAAAAGTGGCATTGACCACCGGAGAAGCCAGTACGTCTGCAGGTAGCAGCCAGCTGATGGCTAGTCCTACTATTATCTCTGTGCCGATTAACCCTACAAATACCCACCCGAGTAGCAAGATTATGCCAAAGATTTTAGCCCACACCTGTTTTTTCATCTAAAAAACCTTGTGATGTCTAAAATTGTCACGATTGCAATTAGTGCCAGTAGCACCATGAAAGCTCTAGTTACGATTTTTTCTTCCGTTTCTTTGGTGAGTTTCTTGTGGCGTAGTTTGTAGATTCCAATTAGTACCCACCGTCCCCCATCAAGGGCCGGAATCGGCAGCACGTTCATACAAGCTAGCGAAATCGAAATCAGTGCCGCGATAAAGGCTACGTTGGCTGGCCCAGTTGAAACAAAAGATGGGAACAAAACTCCCAAAATCCCTACTGGCCCCGTCACCGAATCACCGACCGTCTCAATGGCTTCTCGGCCACTTTCGCGTACTGAATCGTCTGGGCTAAACTGCCGTCCCACTCCTGTGATCAAGTTCCAGACTAGTTGCCCCAGGCCCTTAAAAGTCTCGCCCGTGATTTGAAGAGTTAAGCCCGCCCCTACGATTGGTGCGCTCCAGCTCGAATAAGATAGTGATGCCGACGATTCCATCGCTACTCCCAGCAAATATTCGGCGTCCGCGGAGTTCAAAGTGGCGGTTAGATCTAGATTCTGGTCGCAGTTGCACCCCTCTTCGCCCTTGCGGAGGACCTTATAGACTACTTCTTCCCCGGCATTTTTTTCATTTATTTCAATGATGTCCGTGCCATAATGCACATCCTCATCATTTACTTTCAAGATATAATCGCCCGCCTGGAAGCCAGCGGCTTCTGCCGGTGAATTTTCGTGTACCGAAGCTACTTTGACCGGTGTCTGCTCGACCCTAGTATCTGCTTCTATAGTAAATTGCCCGTCGAGGAATGTCGGCATTCCTGTCCAGGCTAGTACAGTCAAAATAATAAAGGCAGTGAGCCAGTTCATCGCCACGCCGGCGAAAAGAATCTTGGTTTTCTTCCAAAAACTGGCATTACCAAAAGTGCCTTTTCTCTCGTCCTCGGCCGATTCCCCGTCCATCTGGCAAAATCCGCCAATCGGTAGCCAATTAATGCTAAAAATCAGACCGTCCTGGATGATTTTATCTCTGTTTTTGACTGAAAGGAGCGTCGTCTGATTTTCCGCATTTTTGGTCAGATTTTTGGTGTTTTTGCCAGATTTTTCAGACTTTTGGCTGGATTTTTCCATCCCAACGGTCTTGGCTACGTTATTCGCGCCCCATTCGGATTTCTTTAGCCTCCGCCACTTATGGGTCTTTGGGTCTTTAATCCAGGCTACCGCTCTCGGTGGAAACCCGATCCCAAATTCCAGCACGTTTACCCCATTTTTTCTCGAAGCGATAAAATGCCCAAACTCATGCACGATGACCAGGATCATTAATACAATCAAACCTACCACTATACCTAGAAAAATATCCATATAATTATTATAACATGATATAATAAAAACAGTAAGTAAGGAGTTTTTATGTTTGACATTAAAGAAGATCGTAAAAAGATGGACGAGGCGGTCGAGCGATTCAAGACGGAGATGAAAAAGGTTCGCACTGGTCGTGCTCATCCCGATATGCTCGCCGGTGTTAAGGTGGAAGTTTACGGCCAATTTATGCCATTGAACCAGGCTGCCAATATCGCTGCCGCCGACGCTACGCTTCTGGTCGTCACTCCTTTTGACCCGGGCAACATCGCCGCTATCGAGTCCGCCATCCGCGCCGATCAGGCTCTCGGCCTCAACCCGGCCGACGATGGTCGCGTGATTCGTGTGCCGATCCCACCTCTCACCGAGGAACGCCGCAAAGAAATCGTCAAAAATGCCTCCGAAAAGGTCGAAAACGCCAAAATTGCTATTAGAAACATCCGTGAGGACGCTCGTAAGGCCGTCAAAATCGCGTCAGAAATGAGCGAAGATGTCAAAAAACGCGCCGAAAAAGAAATCGACGAAATCACCAAAGAATTTTCGGACAAGGTCGACGCCGAATTCAAAGCCAAATCAGATGAAATAATGAAGATTTAATATGCTGACACATCTAGGGATTATCGCCGACGGCAACCGCCGTTGGGCCAAAAGCAAAGGCTTGCCCTCTATTGAGGGTCACAAGAAAGGCCTCGACGTCATCGAGACTCTAGTCGGCGCCGCCGATGAAGCCGGGGTTAAATACATTACTTTCTATGTCTTTAGCACCGAGAACTGGGGCCGAAGCTCCGACGAAGTTAGTTACATCATGAAACTCGCCGAGACTCGTTTGCCCAAATACGCTGAAAAATTAGCCAAGAAACACGCCCGTATGCTGATTCTCGGCTCCAAAAATCGGGTATCAAAGAGCCTAGAAAAAGCCATCGAAAAAGCCGAAGAAATCACCCGCGCCTGCACCGGCGCCACGGTCTGTTTCTGCTTTAACTATGGCGGCGAGCAAGAAATCGCCGACGCTGCTAATCTCGCTCTTGAGAATAATCAAAAAATCACTCCCGAGACCATCCGCGCCCACCTCTACCATCCCGAAATCCCGGATGTAGACATGGTGGTGAGAACCTCCGGCGAGGAGAGAATTTCCGGCTTCATGCTCTGGCGTTCCTCCTACGCCGAGTTCATGTTTATCAAAAAATACTTCCCCGAGATGTCAGCAGAAGATATGGCGGACATCATTAAAGAATACGATTCTCGAAGTAGAAGGTTTGGAAAATAAAACAAAAAACAGCCTTTCGAAGGGCCTCCGGAGCGCGGCAGCGCGAGGATGAGCGCCGGCCGCCCGTGGCGACGGGCCGGCCGGACGCAGCCCGAGAAAGGTCTGTTTTTTGTTTTGCTTATTCGGTTACACCAAGTTCAATTCTCTTGAACTGTCTGACGGTGATATTTTCACCAGTCTTGGCAATTGCTTCTTTGATGAACTGCTCGACGGTCTTCGAATCATCCAAGATGTATGGTTGATTTAGAAGAACCTTATCCGAGAAAGCTTTCTTCACTTGCCCTTCGAGGATTTTTTCCTTCATATTTTCTGGACCCTTGAAGTTCGCTTCTAATTCTTTGATTTTAGCAGCTTTGACTTCCTCTGGAATGTCATTTTCAGACACATAAAGCGGCGCCATCGAGGCGATCTGCATCGCAATTTGGTGAGCGAGAGTTTTGAACTCCTCGGTCTTGGCTACGAAAGAAGTTTCGCAGTTGACTTCCACGATTGCGCCGAGCCGACCATCGTGGATATAGGACTCGACGAGACCTTCACGAGTTTCGCGGTCGCCCCGCTTCTCGGCCTTGGTTAGACCTTTTTTGCGCATTGCCTCGAGTGCCTTGTCAAAGTCACCATCGGCCTCGACGAGTGCTTTCTTGGCGTCAGTTAGCCCGGCGCCAGAGAGCTCTTTTAACTTTTTGATTTGTTCGACTGTGATTTCAGCCATTCTTGCCTCCTTTAAGACTTATTTTATTAACAGGAGTCACCGGAATCTTGAACGGCGCTCCCTTCGTGAAAAATGCTTATTTTCTGCCTTCTTTAATCGCGGCCACGATGTAATCCAAAACTAGCTGGGTAGCTTTGATCGCGTCGTCGTTCATAGGAATTACGTAGTCGATGTTGGACGGGTCTACGTTGGTATCGGTCAAAGCAAACACCGGGATATGTAGCGTGTTCGCCTCACGAATCGCGTTTTTGTCTTCGTTTGCATCCACGACCACGATTGCTGCTGGCTGCTCGCTCATGTTCTTGATGCCGCCATAGCGTTCATTCAATAGATCGATTTCTTCTTGGAATCTCTGGACTTCCAGCTTGGAGTAGCGGTTTTCGAGCTCGCCCGAAGCCATCCGCTTTTCGAGATCTTTGAGCTTCCGAATTTGACGGTTAACTGTCTCGACGTTAGTCAGGGTGCCACCGACCCAGCGGACCGTCACGTAAGGCATCTCGACCGACTCGGCCGCAGTCTTAACGATCTCTTTCATTTGTTTCTTGGTGCCGACAAAGAGAATCTTCTTGTCGGTCTTGGCAATCTCGGTGATTTTAGGGAGCGCTGTTTCTAGTGCCTCCACGGTCCTTTCGAGATTGATAATGTGCGCGCCTTGGCGCTTGCTGTGAATGTATGGCGCCATCTTTGGGTGCCACCGGCTCGCCTTGTGCCCAAAATGAGCACCAGCTTCGAGCAGAGCTTTCATATCGACATCTACTGCCATAATATGATTTCCTTTCTCTTTGTTTCCGGGACCTCGCATCAGGAAATCCCCCGGAAACTGTTTCGTTAAATAGTATATAACTTTATTATACCACACATGCTTGTAAAAATCAAGTCTATCTGATACAATAGTCTCAGTATAGAGGTGGCAACTAATAGCACATTCATATTTCAAGGAGGTGGTTATATGTTTTTTGATATACCAAAAGATGTAAAATATGTCTATAATATCGGCCTAGATGACCACGCAGCTTTAGCTACCAGGAATGACCGACGTATCTATCTAACTAGTCTCATCCGTACGGCTTGGGACGACGATGATTTCAGCGACATATCTATATGCACCAAAATTGTTGACGACATCATGGACTATAACCGCTACGATGAAGAGCATCAAATTCCCGTAGATGAGCGTACTCCTATCAGGCTTTACATCAACTGTCCTGGTGGCGATCAATCCGAAGGGTTTTCGGCAATCTCTGCCATTAAGTTGAGCAAAACCCCAGTTTATACTATTAATATCGGCCGTTGGTGCTCGATGGGATTTTTAATCGGGATTGCCGGGCGCAAGCGTTTCTCGCTTCCCTACATGACCTTCCTGATGCATGATGGTTTTAACTCGGGGTTTGACAGCGGCTCCAAATTACAAGACAAAGTCGAATTCGACAAACGTTTCGAAAACGAAGTTGTCAAAACTCACGTTCTAAACCACAGTAAAATGTCTAGTGAAGAATACGATGCTCTGGTGAGGGTAGAGTATTACATGCTCCCCGAAGACGCACTTCGCCAAGGTTTTATCGACGAAATCGTCACCGACATCACCTCTACACTTTAACGGAAGGCGAGCTTTAGGCTCGCCTTTTCTCTTTACATTTTTTCAAATCTCTGATATAATTAATGATAATTATGAGTAAAACAGATTTACACCCTAAAGATTATCGTGCTGTCGTCTTTTCCGACGAAGCCGCTGGCTTCTCGTTTTTGACTAAATCTACTGCCAAAAGCGACGAGACCATCAAGTGGACCGATGGCAATGAGTATCCTCTAGTCAAGGTTCAGATTTCATCAGCTTCTCACCCGTTCTTCACCGGTGAGGAAAAGATTATCGATACCGAAGGTCGAGTCGACCGCTTCAAGGCTCGTGCCGAGCGCGCCGCCAAGCTTCGCGAATCTCTTGGTAACAAAGCCAAAAAGCAAGCCAAAGAAGAAGAGAAGAAAGAAGCCAAAGCCAACTCTGCTATCGAAGAGTAAAAACTAGGCCTTAAAGGCCTAGTTTTTTGTTCGGCGCCCTCGCAGTTTTATGGCGCCGAACTTTTTATCAAACTTTTTTATCAAACATTTTTCCCCACTGAATTCCCCCTTGGCTTCGCCGGCCACACACAATTCCGGCGAAGCTATTTTTTTGTTAACGGCGATTTTTTCCGTTAATCCTTCCGCTTTTAACATGAGTAGCGTCACTATGGTTCCTCTTCACAATCCCAAATGCCACCACGCCAATCACCATAAATGCAATTAGTCCCGTAATCAGATAATCTTCTCTCGAGATATTTAGCCCCTGGAAGAAGTTACCAGTATCTGGCACGATAATCTCGCTTGTCTGGTGCTTAATGTTGAGCAGAATCATTCCACTCACCAAATCACCACTAGCGTCCCTAAAGACGATTTTACCACTGTAATCTCCCGCCGAGAGACCCGTCATCGCAATCACTAGCACACCATATTCGTATCCATCATTAATCGTAAAGAGTAAATTCCCCGACGCATCGTACACATTTAGCACGCCAGTCTCTGGGTCAGCTTTCAGAATCCTCACCAGCGCTCCATCCGAATCATAGACATAAGTCTCGATCGAGCTTACATCGCTACTAGGCACGCTCACTTCCGTATCTGCTTCGCCGGTGTCCGGGTTGGTTTCAATATCTCTAGCATCTATTACGTATGCCACTGACAAAATTTGTTCTACTTCTACTCCCTCTCCGCCTGTTCCGGTAAAGGTAATTGCAAAATTACCGTATCCACCATAGTCGTCTAAATTTAAATCAAAATCTTTCGACCCAGCCGAGCCGTCCAAATCCTCATCCCAAAGCACTTCGCTATATTTTATATTCCCGTCCGCATCATAATTGACTAGGGTGGCCTTAATATGGAGTAAACTACTGTAATATACGCTAAAATCGTAATCTGGAGTAGTTATAATGTCTCCCTTGTCGGTACTCGGAATCAAATCCGGGTTCGGTGACAAGACTGTTACTTTAATGGTGTCGGTAACACTACCGGCCGTGACTGCGGCTGCCATCGGAGAGGGTATAGTTGCCGCTACTGCAGTAGTCGCAACCACTACCCCCAAACCGATAGAGCCGAGTATTTTTTTGTGTGCTCTTTTCATACACTCTACTTTCTTTTATTTTTATATTTTTATTTTGGTCTGGCAAAGATCCTACTCCACTAGGATTGTCGGACTAAACCATGAATTTGGACCGACGTTCTTTGCGTTTCCTGATTACGATTATAATCCACACAATTACGATTGTCAATAGTAAAATCATAACAATTATCAAAACTGGCGGAATAATCGCCACAAATTTGGTAATGGTCTCACTGGCCTGGCCATTGGCATAGACCGTCCACTCGACATTAAATAGGCCAAAGAACGGAGTCTCGTTCCAAGTATCCGATACGACGAGCTCTGTATCTGGAATCACCGAAATTCGAGCGCCTGCAGATGCCGCGGTGCTCTCATAATAAACGTTGCCAAAGATACCGGTGACTTTTAGTACGCCGCTAGCCATAAAGTCAACGTTACCGGTGTTTTTTACTTTACCCGAAGCGTTGATCAAGGTTTTGTCTGCCCCTTCGACCTTGATGGTCTGTTCGATTTTTAGATCAGAAACTTCACTTGCTACCACCGTATCGCCATCCGCGCGACCATACACTACTAGCCCTGGGCTGGCTTCAGTCTTGATGCCGCTAGCCCCAGTAGAATCGGATAGAGTATGCGCAAATAGTACTGCATATTGCCCGCCAGCTGGGATGCTTTCTGGGGTGGAGATCTTGTATTCTACGACTACATTCTCCCCTGGCGCAGCCGTAAAGGTAGGCTTCTCCACGTAGTTGCCTGCAGTATCTTTGAAAGTGATCCACCGAGTAATCTGGGTATATACGCTCTCGTGATCAAACCCGAGCTTATAGGCATCCTCCGCGTCAGAATAAGTATAGGAATACGGTGCTGCATAGACTTCAAATTTTAGTGGTCCGCTACCGTTGTTTGTAATCGTAAATTTGTCGGTGTATTCGGAGCTTGGCGCCAGCTGTAAAATTTTACTCACTGGGCTGATACTAATACTGGTCGCAACATTATTATTGCTCTCATCGCTACTCTCGCTAGTAGTGTTCGCCTCGGTATCCTCATCAGCATAAATATTGCCATCCAGGGCGACGCTATTTATTGCAATACCAGTCAGTACGAGCATGATAAGCAGCGCAAATTTCTTAATAAAACTCTTCATCTACCTCCTTATTTATTCTATTATTATACACGGCAAAATATTTTTTGTAAACTCTTTTCAAAAATAAAAAGTGTGGTATAATAATAAGTACAAGCGCGCGTGGTGGAATTGGTAGACACGCTACCTTGAGGTGGTAGTGGCCACATTCACGGCTGTGCTGGTTCAAGTCCAGTCGCGCGCACCAGGCCCCTACGGTGTCTGGTTTTTTGTTCCCTTGTTTACTGCCCAATCTTCTACGTTAGCAAAGCGGTCGATCGCGGTAGTTAGCACATTGGATTCGTTATAAGTCTGTACGTTCTTATTATATATATAAGTCATGTTAGCCTGATACAGGCCAATCGCTGGCGCGTCCGTCGCCCAATATTCCAAAAACTTTTCGTATTTCCGCGCTCTCAAAGTCTCGTCCATCGTCCCCCGCGCCCCAATCAGCAAATCATCTACCAGAGCATTTCGGTAGTTGGACAAGTTCATCCCCGAAGCTTTCGCTTGCGAAGAATGATAGTAGGCCAAAGGATCAGGGTCAGCCCCTAGCTCCACATTATAAACCAAAATATCATAGTTGCGTTTTGAAACAATATTCGCCACGAACTCTTGGCTCTCCGCGTATACAGACACGCTACATTTAATACCTAGCGCCTCCAAATTTTCCGCGAGCTTTGCCGTCACTTCAGGTAGGTACCCAGAGTTAACTGTGGCAATTTCTAAATTAATGGTTTCGCCACCGCCAAGCTCACTGATTTTCTCTCGCGCCGTTTCTGCGTCTCCGGTCGGGATCGATGGCAAATTCGAAAGCTCAATCTGGGAGTTAAGAATCGGAAAATCCAACGCTTCCGTGTCTGGCGCCGCTGCGCGAATCTCCGCGAGGTTCAGCCCGAGCCGAATCGCCCGGCGCATATCCGCACTGCTTAAACTTCCTCGCGAGGTGTTGAGAAAGGCAAACACTCCGGAGCTAATTTTTGAATACCGCTTGTTATAACTTTCCGAAGTTACTTGGACCGACTCTTTCCCGTCAACTTCCGCCGTTGCTGTCACGCCACCTGCGTTAATCGCCGCCACTACGTCATCTTCGTCTTCGTAGGTGTGCACTGCAAAGCTGCTCACCATCGGCTTACCTAGAAAATAGTTCGTATTCGCCGTCAAATAGTATACTCTTTCTTCTTCTTTGGTTCCCTGCACGGCGTTAAAGGTAAACGCTCCGCTCGTGACTGGCGATTTTGAAAAGTTGGCCTCTACCAAAGTTTTTAAGGGTGTGTCTTTCAAAATATGTTCTGGCACAACTGGAAACGCTAGTGCGGTCTCAAAATCCGCATAAGCCGAAGGCAAGTCAAACACGATATCGCCATTCTCCTCTTCGTGTACCTTAACCCCCTCAAGGTTAGCCGTAAAAATCGTATTTACTGCTGGATTTTGAATTAGTTCAATAGTAAATAGCACATCTTTGTTTGTAAGCGGCTCGCCGTCCGACCAAACTAGACCGTCGCGCAAATGGATTCGCCAAGTTTTGCCCTCGTCGGTGTATCTTACGGTGCTGGCCAGCTCTGGGCCAGGGTGGCCAGAATAATCATCCGCCACTAATGTCGCGAACATCAATTTCGAAAGGACTTTTTCGCTATTAGTCGTGGCAAATAGTGGATTCATTGAGCTGACTCGCCCGATGGTGGCTTCGATGTAGGTGCCGCCATCTACATAAGCGTCTACCGCATAGGATTCACCAAACCAAAACGCTTGTGCCACCGAAAGCAAAATCAAAACGACAACAAGAAGGCTCCATTCAAGCACCAAAAGGCGAATTTTGCGAATATTTCCTAGTTTTGCGATGAAGTTTTCCTTGATGTGTTCTTTGCCCTCTTCACTCGCTTTGATCGAGACCCGCGAAAATTTCTTTAAAATCTTTTGCCCACGCTTGTTTAGTGATCCTGCCATCTTACTCTACCGGGATTAATAGTAATGCCAAAATTGAAGCTACAAAAATCACCGCAAATACAATTGTAGCTATAAATAATGATTTCTCTAGCCCTCGCCGTGTGGTGTATAGCTCGCCCGAGCTACCAAAGCCAGCCCCGAGCGACGCCCCCCGCTGCTGCAAAAGAATCAAAAGAATGGTGAGAATCGCGGAAATTAATGTCGTTGCCTGTAAAAACGTTCCTATCTGCATAAATAACTCCTATATATCTATTTTAGCATAGATTTTCGTTTTAGCAAAGAATGATAAGTAATGGCAAACCGGTGCGATTCCTCATCAATTCGCGCAATCAGCCGCGCAATGTGTGATGATGGATTTAAAGGCATGATTTTTCCATCATAAATAATTTTTACTCCCGAGGATTTCGAGTGATCCCCGGACTTATCACGTCCAATCACCGGTATATTGTACGGCGCCACAATCGGCAAAATCGCTCTCACCTGGTTTATCCCGCCATCCAGCACAATCAAATCCGGATACTCCCATTCTTTGTGCTTTAAGCGCCTAGTTAGAACTTCCGTCATACTTTTTAAATCATCATTTTTTGACGTACGGATTTTGAACTTCCGATACTCATTCCTCGCCGAAGCTCCATTGATAAAAATCACCATACTTCCCACTGTGTTAGTCCCCGACTGATGCGAAATATCGTATCCTTCAATTCGCCGAGGTGGTTTTTCTAGCCCCAGCATTTTTTGTAGGCCAAGAAGCGCTTGGTCAGATGAAATGTCGAGAAATTCTTTATCCGAAAACACGATTTTTTTCTTGAGCTCTTTAAGGCCAAACAGCTGGTCTCGCGCCTCCGCCGCTAGCTCAAAGTCGCCCCGCGAGGAAGCCTCCCGCATAGTTTTTTCTAGCTCTTTCAAAAGTTTTTCGCGCCCACCCTCAAGGTAACGAATTAGTTTTTTTAAATTTCTTTTGTAATCTTCTGGCGTACATTTGCCAATCTCAATCCCCGGAGTTAGCCCAAGGTCCGTGTCTAGAGTCTTTCGCCCCGTGTAAGGTTTATTGTAATACGGGAAAATCCGCCGGAGATTCCTTACGGCCTTCTCTACCGCCAACTTACCATAAAACGGCCCCACGTATGTCGCGCCGTCGTCTACCGGATTTCTCGTAAACGAAATATCTGGCACTTCGAGTTTCATCGGAATCCGCACATACGAGACGGTCTTGTCATCGCGAAGCAAAATATTCCACTTTGGCATATACCTTTTAATCATCTCGGATTCGAGAAACAATGCGTCCATCTCCGTATCCACTACGATCCAATCCGTATCGGCGATTTCCGCAACCAGCGCCGCGGTCTTGACGTCGCGATTAGCGGGATTTTGAAAATACTGCCTCACCCGATTTTTGAGTACCGCCGCTTTGCCCACGTAAATAATCTCCCCTGCCGTGTTTTTATGAAAATAAACTCCCGGAGCGGCCGGGAGTTCTTTTAGTTTTTGTTTCAATTTCTCGTCCATAAGACCATTATATCACACTTATGGCAAAATGTCAAGACCTACCTCTGTTATTAGAGGATTACGAATCCCGAGAAAACTTCCGAGAAAACCGTAGAAAAGTTTTTGTATTCTTCTGGCTCGACGATTTGCAAAGCATTAGGATAGGAAATATCAATGTCGGCCTTGGTGCTAGTCGAAACGCCGCTCGCCTCAACCGTCGACGTGAAATACACCCTAGTAAAATTGTCCTTGTCGTCAACTTCTACATAGATTGTCGGTAAATTGGCAAAGATTTCTTCAAACAAAGTCGAGCTGGTCTCGGCATCCTCGTCTTCATTGTTATTGCTGGCGCATTCGTTAAGAGCCGTCACAAAACCATTCGTACCCGCCGATTTTACAAACGCGTTCATTTTTGTCTTGTCAAAGTTTAATTTGTAAAGCTCGTTTTTCTTTTTGGCGATCCCTAGTCCGTCTTTCGTGGCAGAAATAAACGAATTAGCTCGATATTTTGCCGCGAGGTCGCTGCCATATTTTTGCAAATTCGAAAGCGCCGAAACCGCACATATAGTAGTGTTATCTACCACGGATACACTCTCGGCGACGTTGGTGGTATCGCTCGAGGCCAGAACCCATTGGTCTTCAATTTGATTGACTAAATTAGTATAGAGCGTGGTGGCTGCACTGATGAACGATGCATTGGAATCGGTAGTGAGCGAAGACTCCGCGCTAAAGGTTGGCGAGGTGAGGGTTTTGAGGAGGCTATTAAGCCCGGATATTTTAAAATAAGTATCGCCGCTCTTGTTGGTGATTTCCTCAATGTCGAGTGCAATTTCTGCGCCGGTGCTAGTCTTGGAGGTCAGCGTCGCGTCGACTTTGTTCATTAGAGACACCGTGTCAAAAGTCCCGTCAAAATTTGCCGTCATGGTAGAACTTGATTCTGGCGCGTCGTCTGCTGCTGACTCACTAGTCGAATCAATCGTGCCTTTAAGCTCTACGATACTGGACATTTGCCCATTTAGCAGTTTGTCAATCGCCATGCCAACGCGGTCGGTATTTTTGACCACCACGATTGCAATTGCAGCCGCACCACAAATGATCGCTAGCATAATAAACACGATCGCGCCAATTATGAGAGCCTTTTTCTTGCCGCCGTTTTTAGGCTTCGACTCTACGATTGAATCGCTCGCCACCAAATTATCGCCAGTTATTTGTCTGATATTCTGGTCCAAAGTATCGGCAGAGCCTTCTTCCATGCTAAAAGTATCAAAATTATTCTCCGCTCGCGTCGTGGTTGGAGCTGGTGTCGCCGGAGCTGCCGGTGCCTCTGGGGTAGCTGGAGCAACTGGTGCTTCTGGAACTGCTGGAGCCGCCGGCGTAGCCGCTGCCACGCTAGGGCGTGAGACTGGCCGCATCATCGGATCTACTATGCTATGTGCTGGTCGAGCTGGCCTCGGCGCAGGTGCAGCGCTTCGCACTGGTTCGCTGATTGTCGCTGGCTTTGCTGCCGGCTCTGCAAAACTAGCAGGCTTCACCGCTGCATAATCATCCACGGCAGTACGCACTTCTTGTATAGACCCCATCGGCGCATCGACCTCGTACGATGTCTCCTCCGTCTCGATGAAGTCTAAATCCCCTGTGCCCGCCGCCGTATCCGTACTCGGCTCTAGAACTTCCGGCTCGTTAACCTCGGGAGTTACACCTTGTACAGGATTGAGGGGATTTGGCGTCCCTTCAGGGTTCCCATCCATATAAAAAACCTCCTTTTAAAACTTTATTGACTTAATTTTAACATAAAAATTTTGAAATTACCATAATAAATTCAAAAAATGAAATCCGCTCATGCTATAATATTGATATGAATAATTTAGAAACAGAAAATTTTACTATCAAAAACATTAGGGCTCGGCAGATTCTCGATTCTCGTGGCAATCCTACTGTCGAGGCAGAAGTATTTTTGTCAAACGGTGCTTCCGGCCGGGCCGCTGTGCCGTCCGGTGCCTCCACTGGTTCCGGCGAAGCTCTAGAGCTTCGCGATCAGGACCCCAAAAGATTTAATGGCAAAGGCGTAGAAAAGGCTGTCTGGAATGTTAACAACAAAATCAAAGAAGTTCTGATAGATAACTCTTCCGATCAGCGGCAGGTTGACGAGCTAATGCTGGAGCTAGACGGCACCGATAATAAATCGGGTCTTGGCGCCAACGCTATCCTTGCGGTTTCACTGGCTAACGCTAAAGCCACCGCTCGCGCCAAAGGTCTGCCGTTCTATCGGTATATCGCCGAGCTTGCCGGCACGGCCAAAGAAATGTCTATCCCGATGCCAATGATGAACGTAATGAATGGTGGTGAACACGCCGCTTGGGCTACCGACTTCCAGGAATACATGATTATTCCTGCCTCGGCCGGCACGATTAATGAAGCCGTCCGCATGGGTGCCGAAGTCTTCCACGCTCTCAAAGATATTTTGAAAGAAAAGAGCTACCCGACTACCGTCGGCGACGAAGGTGGCTACGCGCCAAAGGTCGCTGGTGGTAACAACGAGCCGCTCGACTGTATCAAGTCTGCCGTCAAAAAAGCCGGCTACAATTTTGGAAGAGACATCAAAATCGCTCTGGACATTGCCGCAAGCGAATTTTACGTAGACGATCCGGCCGACCCACCTTATGATAAAGGTCGTTATGAGTTGAGGACCAACGGCGATTGGAAAACCGCCGACGACATGATTAATTGGTATCAATATTTGGTTGAAAATTATTCCGTAGTCTCGATTGAGGACGGCCTCTCGGAGAACGATTGGGAGAATTGGCAAATTCTAACCAAGCGGCTAGGTGGCAAAATCCAACTAGTCGGCGACGACCTGTTCGTCACTAATACCAAGCTATTAAAACGTGGTATTGAGTCAAAAGTCGCCAATGCGATTTTGATTAAACCAAACCAAATCGGTTCCCTCACCGAGACCATCGAAGCGGTAAAAATGGCCAAAAAAGCTGGCTACAAGACCATCATGTCGCACCGCTCCGGCGAAACTGAAGATGTTTCCATCGCTCATCTCGCCGTCGGGCTCGGCACCGGCCAAATCAAGACCGGTTCTCTCTCCCGCAGCGAAAGAATTGCCAAATATAATGAATTAATTAGAATTGCCGAGAGCAGCCCCACCCTCAAGCTCACCAGGCCATTCTAGCTATTCATTATTGCACTAGCTTCTTTGAACCCATCGTAGAAGTTTTCAGAAATTTTTGGATGACCGATTTTGTTGGCCGCATCCACGACATCCATCACATTGTCAGTAATTTTAAAAATCCCCGCGTCGTTTTCGTCGATTAGCTTCAATTCTACCATTTTTTGAATCACTGTGTCAAACGCCGACCAATAGTCCGCCCCCACTAGAAATACCGGCATCTTTGGCATTTTATTTTCTTGCATCAAGCACAAAATTTCGGAAATCTCATCCATTGTGCCAAACCCACCCGGGAAAAATACAAACACCTTCGCCGCCATCGCGAGTGATACTTTCCTAGCAAAGAAATATTCAAAAGTATAAGTATCGGTCAGATACGGATTCGGGAATTGTTCGTGCGATAGTTTGATATTAAACCCGATTGTATGCCCGCCAATTTCATAAGCGCCCTTCGAGGCTGCTTCCATAATGCCAGGCCCACCGCCGGTAATTACCGCGTGGCCATTTTTGGCCAGTCCCGCGCCCAGCTCGTACGCCATCTGGCAATATTTATTATCTTGCGGCAGCCTCGCCGAGCCAAAAATCGTCACCCCTTGCGGGAAGGTCCGTACCATCTTTAGTCCCGTCGCCAGATCTTTGGAATACGCATTAATCCGTTCCAAATCTTCAATCGTCATTTTCTGAATTAGCTCTTCTTCACTTGCCAACATAGGCCTCCTTTATTTACTTAATTATATCATACCGGTAGGACTAGATTTTTTGTATTGGCATCGGGTGGAGCTTGACTTTGCGCGCTAAAATTCCGCGATTTGCACCGATTTTGGTAATTACTGCGGTCGAATTGGCCGAGGCAAAGATTAGTGCTTGCCGGAAGCTTTTGCCATCTACAGTTGCGGCCAAAAATCCCGAGCCAAACGCATCGCCCGCTCCCGTCGCGTCCTTAATTTTGACGTCCTCGTAAAGACCAAACCGGTAAGTTTCTTCGCCGTTTGTGGCGATTCCGCCCATCGCGCCGTCGGTGATGATGATAGCTTCGCAATAATTTTTCAAATGATAAAGCAGCTCCTCTAGCGAACCACCCGGCACCAGCTTCCCTGCCTCACTTTTGTTTACTAGGAGCACGTTTACATATTTTAGTAGTCCCAGCACCTTGCTATTATCCTCTAGCTCCTTCACGCCCGGATTGAACATTACTTTAATTTCTAGTTCTCTTGCTTTTTCTAAAAACTTTTTCAAAGTTTTGAGATCGCCCCGCATAGTAGTAATATATAGCCAGTCTGGCCGGATTATTTCTAGTAAATTAGGATCAAAATTATCAAAAATTTTGCTCGCTCCGCGGTAGGTTAGAATTGTTCTTTCCCCGCCTCGCGAATCCAGCAGAATTACTGACGAACCGGTCGCGTGTTTGTCGGAATATTCGATATATCCAGTATCCACGCCTTCGCGGTCTAGGACATTCAAAATCGCATCCCCGGCCGTGTCTTTTGCGATATTTGCCATCAGTACCGCTTCGTGCCCATGCCTAGCAAAAGTGATAGCTGAGTTGACGCCGCCACCGCCCACTTCGTAGCTTAATTTATCAATATCTACTTTGCTTCCCACCAAGATTTTGCCAAAAATCGACTCTTCGCCGATTTCCGTTGGTGTGAGATCGTCATGGTCGATCAGATAAATGTCGTTTAGGGCCGAGCCGAGAGATAAAATTTTAGTCATTATAGTACCACTCCATTCTTATCAATTTCGGCGACCAGTTCGTGATAGACTTCCGTCGGGTTGTCTACTTTAGAAAGCGCCGAGCCGACATTGATTACGTCTAAATCTGCGTGCGCGAGAGCTCGCATGGTTGTTTTATTAGCTCCGCCGTCCCAGCCGATCTCAAGCTCCGGCTTCATGCTCCGGACAATCCCGATTTTTTCCATTTGCATCATGTCGGCCGGGCTGCCCTGCACCCCCAGCTGCCCCGCAAAAATCAACACATGATCGACGTAATCAATATACTGTTTGACTAGTCCCGGATAAG
Source organism: Candidatus Saccharimonadota bacterium (assembly GCA_017432225.1). Classification (GTDB taxonomy): domain Bacteria; phylum Patescibacteriota; class Saccharimonadia; order Saccharimonadales; family Saccharimonadaceae; genus Nanosyncoccus. The sequence goes on along the minus strand of JAFRJN010000003.1, from coordinate 26,384 downwards.
TAGACGGCAGTAGTGCCAGCCCAGTCCTGATTTCATTTTGCCGCAAAGTAGCAAAAATCGGCAGTAAATCTTCACTCGCTTCGGCGTGCAAAATACAAAGCGAAGGCTTCAATTTCAAAATCACATCCAGATGTTGGGACGGGTAAGCTGCCATTAGATGAATATCGGCCTTCCATTCCTTCGGCCACCAAATATTAGAAACATCGAGTGTCGTGGCTGGAGCAAAATTTCCGTCCGATACGTCAATATGCACACGTCGGCTAAAGTTGTTGATTTTTTCGATTTGCTTGCGGTATTCGATTTTGCTCTCCGCGAGCACAGCCGGCACCACCGTGACTGTCCTAATCATAATCTTCCCTTTCGTCTAAACGATTAATGCGGCGAACGCGCCGTTCCAAAGATTCAAAATTAGTTTCAAGAAATGCCATCGCGATTTCTTGCATCTTGGCCTTATCTATAAAATGTGCCGACATACATAGCACATTTGCATCATCATGCTCCCTTGCAAGCTTGGCTGATTCGGGTGAGTCGCAATGCGCCGCGCGGACACCTTTGAAGCGATTAGCCTGCATCGTCACGCCGTGCGCCGAATCGCAAATCAAAATACCTCTCGCCGTCGGATTCTCGCGTATATTTTTGGCGACCTGTATCGCTGGATCGTTAAAATCGTCTCCCTCACTATACTCGTACGCCCCGACATCTTTTACTTCGTAATTTTGGGCAACCAAAAACTCCGCTAATTGATTTTTTCTTTCAAATCCGCGGTAGTCCGCTCCGACAAACACTTGCATTTCTAACTCCTGTACTCCGTGGCGAGCTCCGCCAAACGGTTAGAATATCCCCACTCGTTGTCATACCAGGCTACGATTTTGATCATATTGCCGCCCACTACGTCAGTCAGTGGTAAATCTACAATACATGAATGTGGATCGCCGACGAAATCTTTGGAGACTAGCTCTTCGTTCGTCACACCGATGATGCCTCGGTAATTTTCTTCATTAGATTTTTTGGTAAATAGCTCATTTAATTCTTCTATGGTGGTATCTTTTTTGACTACGGCGGTGATGTCTGATAACGACACGACCGGAGTCGGGACGCGAATGGAAAGTCCGTTAAACTTGCCCTTGAGCGCCGGGACGGTCAGCGCCGCCGCTTTGGACGCGCCAGTGGTGGTCGGTACGATATTCTCCGCTGCGCTTCTGGCTTCCCGGAGGTCCTTGGCTGGAGCATCGAGAATTCTCTGCGACCCGGTATAGGAATGCACCGTCGTCATCATTGCCTTTTCGATCCCGAGATTGTCTTCGAGCACTTTCATAATCGGCGCGATACAGTTGGTGGTGCAGGACGCGTTGGATAGAATTTCGTCCGAGTCTTCGACCATCTCGTCATTTACGCCAATCACGATGGTCTTAGCGCCTTCACCTTTGGCTGGCGCAGAGATAATTACACGCTTCGCGCCGGCTTCAATGTGCTTTCTTGCGTCTTCTGGTTTAGTGAAAAATCCGGTTGATTCAATCACTACGTCGATATTTAAATTCTTCCATGGTAATTTTTCTGGCTCTTTTTCCGCCAAAATCTGGATTTTTTTGCCGTCCACGATAATCGCGTCGTCTTTCGCCTCTACGGTCTTATTATAAACGCCATAAGACGAATCGTATTTCAGAAGATGCGCCAAAGTCTTGCTGTCAGTAATATCGTTAATCGCGACGACTTCGACCCCGCCTTTTTCCATCAAAATCTTTAGTACATTCCGACCAATCCGCCCAAACCCATTAATTGCTAGTCTCATTTTACCTCCTATACTACTTATGAATATTATATCATATCCTATTTAATTCTGAAAGAATTAAATAGTTAATAATCAAAGAAAAAGGTCAGGACATGCGCCTGCCTTTTTCTTCAAACTTATTTCTTTTGCTGAACTTTTCTTTTTAAAGAAAAGTTCAAAGCGCTAGCGCGCAAAATGTGCAAATGCACGGTTCGCTTCTGCCATACGGTGACAATCTTCCTTCTTCTTGAAGGCTGCACCTTGTTCATTGTAAGCATCGACAATCTCGGCTTCTAGCCTTTTAGCATAAGGCATACCCTTGCGGGCCCGTGCGCTCTGCACTAGCCATGAGAAAGCAAAATGCAGCTGCCGGTGTCCCGAAATTGGGAATGGAATCTGGTAGTTAGCGCCACCGACCCGGCGTGACTTCACCTCAAAATCTGGCGAAACGTTAGCAATCGCCTTTTCGAGTACTTCTACTGGGTTTTCAGACTTGAGCTTCTTGGCTGCGCCTTCGATCGCAGTATAGACTGCGCGCTCGGCGGCCTGCTTTTTGCCATCCAGCATCGACTTATTGATGAGCCTCTGCACTAGGATAGACTGGTATCTGCGGTCTGGAGAAACTTTGCGTTCCAAAGATTTAGTAGTTTTGCGTGGCATAATTACTTACCCTCCTTCTTGGCACCGTATTTAGAACGGCCTTGCTTGCGACCTTGCACGCCCTGAAGATCCAAAGTCCCACGTACCACATGGTAACGTACACCTGGAAGATCTGGCACACGACCGCCTCTTACTAGTACCACAGCGTGCTCCTGCAGGTTGTGGCCTTCACCGCCGATGTAAGCCCAAACTTCCTGACCGTTGGTAAGACGGACACGAGCGACTTTGCGCATCGCGGAGTTTGGTTTCTTTGGGGTCTTGGTAGTAACCTTGATGCAGACGCCACGTTTGAGCGGTGCCGCCTTCTCGTAGCGCTTGGTCTTCAGAGTATTGATGATAGACCCAAGTGCCGGAGATTTGGATTTCTTTTGAGCCTTTTTGCGAGGCTTTCTAATCAACTGATTGATAGTTGGCATTAAAATTCCTTCTTAATTATTATATATAATATATAGTGGTCTTGACTACGCTATATCTAGTGTTTTGATGGGCTAAAAGCACCCCAAAACCCCACATCTAGCGTTCGCCACTTTGCTAGTCTATTCACAGCAATCATAGACCAGCCGAAACTCTTCCCCTTATTATAGCACTATTTATTGAAATTTACAAGTAGATCCAGCGTTTTCTCGATGGTCATTCGATTCCGGATGTCCATCTTCACATTCGGGTCTTTCAAACTCTTGACCGCCTCTGGTGAATTCTTGTATACATCGCGAAGCTCCGCGATTTTGGCCTCGACATCTGCATCCGACACGGTGACTTTTTCCTTTACTGCCACTTCCTGGAGTGCTAGCGACGCCTTTACTCGGGTCTCGGCGACTTTTTTAGCTTCTTTCTCCCAATTTTCCATGGTTTCGCCAGACTTCTCGACGAACTCTTCAAGAGAGGAAAGACCACGCGAGACCGCGTTTCGAGTCATATCGTCGCGGATAATCCTTATCTGGTCTTCGATCAAAATATCCGGTGCTGGAATCTTGGAGGTCTTCACTAGTTCTTGGATTAAATCGTCCTTAAACTTCTCATTCAGTCGATGCTCGTTTTGCATTTCCAAGTTTTTCTTAATGTCGGCTTTGAGCTCTTTCAAGCTCTTAAAACCACCGACTTTTTTGGCCAAATCATCGTTAATCTCGGGCTTCGCGACTTCGTTAATTTGCTTTACTAGAGTCTCGAATACTACTTTGGCTCCCGCCAAATCTTTTACTCCGTAATCTTTCGGGAAGGTGAGCTTGAGATCAAACTTATCGCCTGGCTCGTGACCGACGATGCCCTCTTCAAACCCAGGGATAAAGGTCTTGGACCCAAGCACCAGCTTGTAATCCTTGGCCGTACCACCATCAAAGGCTTTGTCGCCCTTCTTGCCGACGAAATCGATAATCACCTCGTCGTCGAGCTTGGCCGCCCGCTTTACTGGCTTCTTCTCGGCAAAAGATTTAGCAATGTTGTCCAAAACTTCTTTAATCTGCGCCTCGGAAACCTCGGCCTTTTCACGCTTGACCTTCAGTTTCTTGTAGTCAGCGAGTTTTACCTCTGGTACGATGTCGGCCACTGCAGTATACTCCGCCATCTCGCCTGGGACATATTTGGTCACGTTGACATTCGGCGCGACTAGCGGCATCTTCTCGTGTTCACGGAAAGCCGGAAGTACGCTGGCACGAATTGCAATGTCAACCGCTTGAGCGTTTAGATCATTTTCTGGGATAAATTTTCGGGCCACATCCACTGGCACCTTGCCCTTACGGAAACCTTCCACCTTTACTTCTTTGGCTAGTTTCACGAGGGCTTTTTCCTCGGCCTCTTTTAATTCTTTTGCCTCCAAAGTCACGGTGAGCTCCACGCGCGAGTCAGAAATCTTCTTAAATTTAGTTTTCATTGAGTAAACTCCTATTTGTGTATATTATAGCACATTTTGAGATAATAAAAACCAAAACCACCTTCAAAAATCTTCAAAACGACCCAATTTAAACAATAATTTTGGAAGAGCTGCTATCCCTAAAATGTGTAATCGTAAACTTGTTGTCCGCCCCGAGCTTGACGCCAGGATTTAAGAGCCCATGCTTATCAAATAGATCTTTAATCGCATTGTACAGATTTTTCTCGTTCTCTAGCATTGCATCGTTTGTTACTAGCGCCTTTACTCGCCCTTCTGGATTGCCACCGGTGATTGATCCGCCTTCATGATTGATGATGTAGGTGCCGGCCCGGAGGAACGCCACGGCTTTTTTGCCAAAATCTTTATCAGAAATCTTGAACCGCGGGCGTAGATTGTAGTTCGACGCTGCATAAGACCCATAAATCGCAAGGTCTAGCTTTAAGCTTTTTTCGAGTAAACCAAGGTCGGCGATAAATCTCGAAAGCCTAGAAGACGGCATATAAAAATCCGTCATCAGCGGTACACGCTCGCCAGTGCGAGTGCTGTTTAAGAAATTCGCTAGCGAATTTTCAAACTCGTCAAGCTTGGCCGTATTTTTGTTGTCTTCTACAATTAGCTGGGTCGAACTTGGTAAAACTTTTCGTACGCTCATAATTTTGCGGATCGCCGAGCCCGGTTTTCCATCAAATTTAGCAAATACCACGTAGCCTTTTTCGAGTTTTTTGGTGATTTCGCTTAACCTCTTGCCAGACTCTTCGGCGGTCTTGATGATTTTAATATCATAGACGTTCAGCTCTTTTGGCTTCAGAGAGTTAGCGAGATCAAGGAATTTCTGTGCCACGTCAAACTCTTCAAAGGTAGCTACCACGCGCCGAGCTCCGGATTTGACCGGTACCGCCCGCAGAATCACCTCGGTAATCACCCCTAGCGTCCCTTGCGCACCAAAGAACAAAGGTGCAATGTCCAGCGAGTTGCCTCGTTTGACCTGTGCAATGGTCGGATAGCCCGCCGAGCCGGTGTTATTAGTATGAATATCGTCAATTAGTGGCTTATTGGCTTTGGTGATTTCAGATAATTTGCGGTAGATCGTCCCTTCGAGAGACTTTTCTTTGGCCTTTTTCGACACCATCCGCCCAGGCAAGCGGTTGGTCTGCAAAACGTCGCCGTTTGCCAGTACTACTTCAATCCGTTCGACATAATTCATAATGCCGCCGTATTTGCCGGCAAAATCATCGCTCGGACAATTAGAAATAATCCCGCCAATGGTGTCGCTTTCGTGTCCGCCTACTGGTATGGTGAGGCCGTTAATGGAAAGTGCAGTATTTAACTCTTTTAGAGTGATGCCAGCTTGAACCCGTACCAGCCTCTCGCGTTTGTCGGCTTCAAGCAATCTATTTAATTTCTCGGTGGATACGAGCAGGCTGTTTGTGAGATCAGCTCCCATCTCGTCGAGACCAGAGCCTCTAACGGTCACGGGGATTTTGATACCTTTTTGCGCTAATTGATAGCAAAAACGCATAATTTTGCGGATGTCTTCAGTCGACTCCGGAAAAGCGACTAGCTTCGGCTTGATTTTAAGCGCAGAGCAATCTACAGCGTACGCTTCAAGCACATCCGGCGTGTCAAAGACATTACCAATTGTCAACTGATTTAAATATTTCGCAACCTTGCCCATCCTGCTTACGATTATAACACACAAAAAATGGAAATGGTAGTGGTTTTAGTACAGATTTTTTAGAAAAATTCAAAATGTGAAAAACCGTATTTATTGCCAAAACAGTGATTTTGTGGTATTATACTATTGATTATGTTTATGAAAGGGGGTAAAAATATGAGTATAAGCATTTTCGAACTTTATCAAATCTTGGCGAATAATCCAGATGGTTTCAGGCTGGTACTAACAAATCTCTGCGGGTGTGAAATTTCAAAATTAAAAGCTCGTTTAGACGAAACTGTAAAAGATACCGCAAAGGAGAACGGTGAAGACCGTACTAGAAACCACTTTATCGAGGATGATATGGACAAATTGGCCGAGCGTATCGAGGAAACGGCTGAGATACTGGCGTTTTTCCGTTATGTTATCATTCGCGACGAGTACACGCCGCTCATCGGCGAAAGTCAAACTGCTCTAACTGCCGAGGACATCAGAGTTAACCTGCTAGGGATTAGCGAGATGGTTAAAACTGCCAAAGAAGAATTTCACGAAGGGTTGGCTAAGAAATACGACCATGCCGCTTATCGTGTGCAGGACCTCGAGAAATTCGAAAAAGAAAAAGACAAGCTCATGCATATGCTAGCAGAAGTTGATACCGCTCTCACTACCATTGACCAAGATTTAAAAGATTAAGGTACCTTTATTAAAAATAGTGACCTAGTTTACTAGGCCACTTTTTACTTGCTAAAATGTTGGTGCCCGCGAAGAGACTCGAACTCTTAAGCCGGAAGGCACTAGCTCCTAAGGCTAGCGTGTCTACCAATTCCACCACACGGGCATAAGATAATTATATCACAAAAAACCGAGAACGCAAATTCTCGGTTTTAAGCTTTAGAACTGTTGCTTACGCGACATCATGTAAGCCGTGCCGGCGGTGGTGATACTGCCTAGTGAAAGTGCTAGTGGCAGTAAATCTTCAGGACCGGTGCTAGCTACCGTATCGGTAGTTTCAGCGGTGCTCTCGGTCTTGGTCGAGACGGTCACAGTAGTAGTTTCCACGACAGCCTCTTCCTTTTTCTCCTCTTCCTTTGTCTCTTCCTTCTTTTCCTCTTCCTTGCTCTCGTCCTCTACAAATGCCGTGTTGTTGTCGCCGCCTGCGTTCTCGCTACCAGATTTCCGAGTCGCCACCACGATGATCGATACGACCAAAATCAGCACCACAGCTACGATGGCCGTAGCAATCATGATGACCTTTTGGCGATCTTTCTTCTCGATTTCTCCCTGATAATACATTTAATAAACTCCTTATACTCTAATTATATCACACTTTTGCTAAAAGTGCAAGTATTATCACCTAAAATCAAGAAAAACGCTAGTGCTTGATATAATAGGAAATATACGCTCCAGCGTATTTTTTGGTCTTTTTCAAATCGATCCACATAAATCTCGGTGCTGGCCCCGGATGCGACAACACCAAGGTGCCACCCGGCTTCAAATAATAAGATATATCATCTACACCTCTTGGGTCAAAATCATCATAGGGCGGGTCGGCGAAAATAATATCAAATTTCTCTAATAGGTGCATATTGGATAGCGTCGGGCCGCCAGGAGGGCAGTTGCACTGTGCATATTCTTCTACTCTCATTGGTTCCAAAACGCATTTCTCTGCAATATCAAAAGTTTCAATATTATGTTTGATTGCTCGTCGTGCCCCTGGAGCTTTGTCTATAAAAACCACGCTCCCAGCCCCCCGCGAGATAGCTTCAATCCCTAGCGCTCCGCTTCCGGCATAGGCATCCAAAACGACCGCACCTTCAATTTTGCTCCCCAGAGCATTAAAAATTGCTAATTTTTCTCTAGAGCCCATCGGATGAGTGCTCTCGCCTGGCGTGACTAACTTCCGCCCTCTAAATTCTCCTCCAGTGATTTCTACTTCTCCGCCGAATTCTCTTTTGCTCATTTTTGGGCCTCGCTTAATTTAATGTTGTAATCTGTTGATATTTGGAAATACCATCCATCAATTCCTTATATTGTAACATACCAGGGCCTAGTTTGAGGAAATTTTCTGCATCTTTTTGAGCTTTTTGAATTAATTTCGTGTCCGAAAGCGACGCAATTCTAAGATCCAGCGCCCCGTGCTGCAAAGCACCGTAAATTTCACCCGGCCCGCGCATCTTAAGATCCACTTCGGCCAAATGAAACCCATCTGAAGATTTCTCAAGTTCTTTTAGGCGTCTCGACGGCGTCGCGTCTCCAGAGGTAAGGAGGAAACAATCCGATTTCACCGAACCTCGCCCCACGCGGCCGCGGAGCTGGTGAAGCTGCGCCAGGCCATAACCCTCGGCATTTTCGATTATCATCAGTGTCGCATTTGGTACGTCCACCCCCACTTCCACCACTGTAGTGGAGACCAAAATGTCAATTTTCCCCTCCGAAAATCGCCCCATCACCTCGTCTTTCTCAAGCGGTTTCATCTTGCCATGTAGAAGCTCAATCTTGAGCTTTGGGAATAATTCTTGCAGGCGTTTGGTGCGAGCCTTGACCGAGGTAATATCAGCTTTATTTGTCCCAGAATTATCGCCACCAGCCCCATCTTCAATCGCCTTACAAATCCAGTAAACTTGCTGCCCCGCTTTCACGGTTTTCAGGATCTCTGGATAAAGTTTCTCGGAAAGCTCAATCTCTGGCAAAATTTTGGTTTCAATCGGCTGCCGGCCCTTTGGTAGCTCGTCTAGAATCGAAACGTCGAGGTCGCCAAAAATCGTTAATTGCAGTGAGCGCGGAATCGGTGTGGCCGTCATTGCGAGCAGGTGTGGCGCCTTGTCCTTGGGGGATTTTAGAGTCAATTTTTGTCTCTGCTCTACCCCAAAGCGGTGCTGCTCGTCAATCACCACTAGGGTCAAATTAGAAAATTCCGTATTATCGGTGAGCAAGGCGTGCGTCCCCACTACCACATTGACTTCCCCAGAGGCAATCATTTTCTTCAGCTCCGGTTTTTTCTTGGTGGCGCCGGTCAGAAGCGCCGTTTTGACCCCAAAACCACCGAGCAAAGGTCCAATCCCTTCATAATGTTGTGAAGCGAGAATCGCCGTCGGCGCCAAAATTGCCACCTGCCCACCAGAGAGAAACGCCTCGTAGGCCGCGAGCGCCGCCACCATGGTTTTGCCCGACCCCACATCCCCCTGGAGTAGCCGGTTCATCGGAGTATTTTTCTCCATGTCCTGAAAAATTTCCCAAGCCGCTCTCCTCTGGGCGTTGGTCAATTTAAAGGGCAATTTAGCCACAAAATCACGGATTTTGCCCGCATCGAACTTTACAGGGGTGGCTCTCAATTTTTCATTTTCGCGCCGATTAAGCTTGGCGGCCAAAATCAGCTCAAACAGCTCCTCGTAGGCCAGATATTCCCTCGCTCCAGCAATAGATTTCTCGGAATTCGGGAAATGCGCATAGAATAGCGCCTCTCTTCTCACCCCTGATTTAACCGTGGGGAGCAAATCGGGGATTTCGGCAAATTTATCCCGCGCCGAATTTAAAAATCGCCGAAAATCGTTTGATTTTAGCCCTCCGTGGGCCACGTAGATGGGCGCTAGACCGCTTCTCAAATCGACATCGGTATATAAGGCGCTCGATGGCGAAGTCAGCTGAAAACGGCCATTTTTGAACTCAAAAGTGCCAGAAAACAGGTATTCTTTATCTGGCGCAAACTGCCTTAAACGGTAACTTTGGTTAAACCACACCACCTTCACTGCCCCTGTTTCATCTCTAACTAGCCCTTCAATAATCGAGAGATTGCGCTTCTTAGCCCTTCTAGAGGTCAAATTTTCGATTTTCCCCTTAACCACCACTTTGCCCGGGCGCAGTTCCGAGATAGAGGTGGCCGCCTGGAAATTCTCATAATCTCTAGGGAGATTATAAAAAAAGTCCCGCACCGTCCTAATCCCGGCTTTTTTTAGAATTTCGGCGGTCTTGGGGCCAACCCCCTTGAGGGTCTCAACAGAGGCATTAAGGTCCATTATTTATCCCCGGCCATTAGCCGTTTGCTCTGTTCTTTTCTCCACTTGTCTACCTCACCATGATTCCCAGAGAGTAGCACATCCGGTACTTTCATTCCCCGAAAATCGTACGGCTTGGTATATTGCGGATACTCTAGATTGTTTCCATCGGAAAACGATTCAATAATCGCAGAATTTTCGCCCCCCAGCACCCCTGGAATTAATCTCACGATGGAATCAATTATCACCAGCGCCGGCAGTTCTCCACCGGTCAACACAAACTTCCCCAAAGAAATCTTGTAATCCACGATAGAGAGTATCCTCTCGTCGTATCCCTCGTAGTGTGGACACAAGATGATGTAATGGCCTTCTTTAGGAAATTCTCTTGCTTTTTCTTGATTCCAAATTTCTCCCACCGGGGTCGGCAAGATCACTTTAGCGCTCGGGTCCTTGGCCTTGACGGACTCAATGGCATTAAACACCGGCTCGCACCGGAGTAGCATCCCATCCCCACCCCCATACGGCGTGTCATCTACCGACTTGTGCGGCCCCAGCCCAAACTCGCGCAAGTCTACAAAATCAAACTCCGCCAGCCCCTTTTCCGTGGCCTTCCACATCATGGAGGTCTTGAGGTACGGCTCCAAGGCCTCCCTAAATAATGTAATAATCGTGAACTTAACCATATCTATATTTTACAACATTCTTTCATAAAATAAAGCTTTTCCACAACTTTTCGTGAAAAAATCAAAAAAATGTCTTGACACCCCCACGCTTATGCTTTATTATAAAAATAAGCTGGTACGCTTCACAGGGTTCCACTGAAGATTAGTGGAGTGTGGAGACTTACATTAATAATAAAAACAAACAGCGGATTAAAACAAACCAATGTGCCCTAGGGTGGGCGCGCATCAGCTAGGGACGGCCGAAAGGCCGTCTTTTTATTTCTTAATTTTTATGGTATAATATAAATATGTTTGTAGACAAAGCAGAAGTGAGTTTGAAAGCTGGCAAAGGCGGCGACGGCGCCGTATCTTTTCGTCACGAAATTTATATTCCTAAAGGTGGCCCCGACGGTGGCGACGGTGGCAAAGGCGGCGATATTGTTTTTCGAGCCGACAAAGATACCGATACTTTGATCGACTTCCGTTTTACTCCGATTTTGACTGCCAAAGATGGCAAAAATGGCTCCGGTCAGCGCTCCGCGGGCCGTAGCGGTGAAGATTTGATAGTGGAAGTGCCGATTGGTACTGTGGTTTATAAAGACGATGCCATAGTCGCCGAACTCATTAAGGACGGCCAGACCGCTATCGTCGCAAAAGGTGGCGAGGGTGGCTTTGGCAACGCTCATTTCAAGAGTTCTACTCGTCAGGCTCCTATTATTGCCGAGGTCGGCGAGCCAGGCGAGGAGTTTATCGCCAAAATTGAGCTCAAAATGCTGGCCGATGTCGGTCTAGTCGGCTTGCCGAACGCCGGTAAATCTACTTTTCTCTCGGTCGTTTCCAACGCCACTCCCGAGATTGCAGATTATCCCTTTACCACCATCACTCCCCAGCTTGGTGTGGCGACAGTGGACGGCCATGACCTTTTGATCGCGGATATTCCGGGGCTAATTGAGGGCGCTTCCGAGGGTAAAGGCTTGGGCCACGATTTTCTTCGCCATGTCGAGCGCACTGCGGTCTTGCTCCATCTCATCGATGTTTATAGTGACGACGCTGGATTAGCTTATCAGACCATCAGAAACGAGCTCAAAAAATACGGCAATCTAGGCGAGAAGCCCGAAATCGTCGCTCTCACCAAGTGCGAAGGCATCGACGAAGATATTATCAAAATGCAAATGTCCTCAATCCTTGCCAAAAATCCTGATGCCCAGATTTTCACAATCTCTAGCGCCGCTCATACGGGACTTACTGAAGTTTTGAGAGAACTCTGGCAGGTTTGTAGGAAATCTAAAAATACTTTTCGAGGGATTCCGGAGGTCGCTACCGAGGATAAGCGCCCGAGCCCCGTGAAGACGGGCGCGAGGGACGCGGCCCGAGAAAAGTCGTTTTTAGATTTCTCTAAAGACATCCCTACTATTTCTCTAAATCAAGAAGTCTTAAAAGATACTTGGAACATTGAGAAACTAGACGACAAATTCGTGGTCACCGGCGAGAAAATCGAAAAGTTCGCCCGCCGCACCGATATGAACAACTACGCTTCCGTTAACCGCCTCCGTGACATTATGAAGAAAATGGGCATCCGCGGCGAACTCACTTCCCTCGGCGCCGAACCCGACTCGATCATCAGTATCGCTGGCAAAGAATTTACTCTAGTAGAAGACTATTAGTGAATGTAATTGAAGTTGCCGACCGAGCTGGCTGGAATTGTCGCCCGAATCACTAGATATGGCGAATAGCCATAGTTCATTTCAGTCACTGTGATTGACCCATCCGGGTTGACCGCTTCCACGTACCCTACGTGCCCATACCAACCAGAAGAAGTCTGGAAAATCGCACCTGCCGAAGGCGTCCGGTTTACCACATACCCAGCCGCTGCTGCGCGCGCCGCCCAAGTGTTGGCATTGCCGAGGTTAGACGGCAGATCTTGGCGTTTGCTCCAAGCCCATTGTGTACATTGTCCCGCCCCGTACGGCCCACCCAGTCCATAAATCCGGCCGAGCACGGTGATATTTTGACGCTCCGAAGTATTACCTAGATACGAATAGCTATAAGTCGTCCGATAAGTAACCGGTTTCGGTGCCACATATTCTGGCCGTTCTGTCTCCGGTAGGGAGCCGTTTTTGATCACGATTTTGTCGCCTTCCTTGATGCCGCTAACCTCAAGGTCATTTAGCGCGGTGATTTCTGCTGCCGTCGAGCCATATTTCGACGCAATCGATTCAATTGTATCGCCAGATTTGACGGTATAGACAATCCCGGGCACACTCGGCAAAACTAGTACATTTCCTGGTGTTACCGCGGTGGTCTTGAGGTTGTTGGACCAACGAATCTGGTCGGTAGTCAGACCATACTTGGCTGCGATCGACTCCATTGTATCGCCTTCTTGTACGGTATATTCAATCACCCCGCGCGATACCACGATATTGGTGATTGCTGGCTTCTCCAGCTTGCCTGTAGCGGTCTGGCCGGCGTCGTACATCGAAGTTGTTATCACGTAGTTTGACGCCACGTCCGAGGCCGAGGCTAGCCCCAGCGCATCAGAGAGGTCCGCCACCACATACATCTCGGAGAGCTGATCCACCGAAATGTCGTAATCGGCCTTGGCAAAAGTATCAAGATTTAGCGTAGTGCCCGACTGGCTCTTACCAATCGAACCTAGTATCACCGTCATAAGCGTCAGCGCCGCCGCCAAAAAGTACGGCCCAATTTTCTTTAAATTTTCAAAAGTTTGATTAGTTTTCTTTGTCATAATGAAATATTACAGAGGGTCCGGCAATGGAGGTAAGCGTTCTGATTATGCTCGGCCTCTGTATAACTATAATACATCAAACCATCGTCCCCTGTCAAGAAATACAGGTACTCCGTATCTGATGGCTCGGCCACCGCCAAAAGCGCCGCCAGATTAGGATTGGCAATCGGCCCACAGGGGAGCCCAGCGTAAATTCGCGTATTGTAACACGAATCAACCTGTAGCGCCGCTTGATTATCTTTGTAAATATTTCGCTCTGGATCGACCACGTCAAGAGCGTACGATACCGTTACATCGCTACCCAGTCTCCACCCATATTTGAGCCTAGTCAAAAACACTTGTGCTACCGTAGCCTGTTCTCCGGCTGGCGACTCTTTTTGTACGATCGAAGCCAGCGTAATCCCATCAAAGAGCGACAGTCCCTGCTTGGCGTATCTCGCTTCCAGATTATTCTCGGAAATCACCTTCCCCATCCCAGTGAGGAATTTAGTCAAAATATCTTTTACCGTGGCAGTTTCGTAAAAATCATAAGTTTCCCCGTATAGATAGCCCTCGAGTGACGCTCCTGCAGGCCGTTTTTTGAGAAAATCAAAGTCGTAATCGGCATTAAACGCCTCCTCCACCTCTGAAGCAGGATAACCTTTCTCTATCAAAGCCTTTTTTATATCAAAAATCGTCTCCCCTGGGCGAATAGTAAAATTAAACACTTCCGCCGTCTGCGACTCTACCCATTTGACGTATTCTTCATATTCGCGCCGCGCCTGCTCTCTCTGGATCAGCCACACTCCACCCCCGACCCCAGCCGCCAGTAAGGCTATCGAAATCAGGGTTACAAAGGGCCATTTTTTCATCTTATGTTTGGTCTTTTTTGCGGTCATTTTTACCTTATCACTTTCCTTTTCTACTGCGGTTTTAATGCTCTCTACATTATTTTTTAAAAAATTATCATTTTTTTCTACTTTTTTCTCTATCTCTATATCATTTTTTTTAAAATTTTCCAAAAAATCTTGCAATATAATCGAGGCCGCCTCGGCGTCTATCTCCCCCTTTTCGTAGCGCTTTTTGCGCGTTTTTAGTCTATTTTCGGCCTCTACCGAAGTCAGAGACTCATCTTGAAAGCGGATTTTGGCCTCTGGGATTTTTTCGCGGAGTTTTTTAGCAAACTGGCGCGCATAGAGAGTCTGCTGGGTCTCATTGCCCTCATTACTGCGTGGTAAGCCCAGAACAAACAGATTGGTGTTGCTAAGACTTGCGATTTTAGCGATTTCCTGCCATTCTGAACCATCTGCGAGCAAAAACCCTACTGGTACGGCTATCCGCGTGCTCGAGTCCGCCTTGGCCACGCCAATGCGTTTGGTGCCTATATCTAGTCCGATAATCTTCAAAATTTATCTCCTCGCGTTAATTTTCTCCACTACTCGACCTCTGTTACTACTCCTCGGTGTTGATCTTTACAGTAATCTTCTCGGCATTACTTGGTACAGAGGTGACCCAAGGCACGGAAGTGTCAATCGTAATCGTCTTGATACCGCTAAAGTTATCAGAGAGGTCTCTCTTGGCCGTACCAATCCCCTTACCCTTGACGGTTTCGACCACTTCGTTCTCTGTAATTGTCGATCCAGCCACATAAGAGGTCTTAAGCTTGCCAATGTAGCCCGCATCAGTATTTGTAAAGTTCTCTACAAATGGGTCATTCATCGTGTAAATTTTGTAGCCCTCTTGAAGTTTGGCTTTTTCCTCAATAAATTCCTTGAGTTTGGTCTCATCCATTACAAAAATCGTACTTGTAGTGGTGACAGTGAGTTTAGCCTTTTTGCTATCCTCCACCTCTTCGCCCACCTTCGGTGAAGAAACTGGATCCGAGACGGTCTGTTTAAAGCTAGATTCAATCGCAAACTGCCCTTCTTCAAGTGACTCGATTAATTTCTTCTTATTCTCCGATTCATTCTCTGCAGTGACAGAAGTCATTGCCTTGTCAATGTCAGATTGCTGGACTACGGTCACATTCTTGTCGGACCCGCCGGTCATCGCTTCATTAGTGATCACATCTAGACCCGCCACAGAGGAGGACCATCCCGAAGAAGTAGAAGCGATATTGTATTTACTTCCCGAATCTGTCGCCGCCACCGTAACAGTTGCCGACACCGCGCATCCTTTATTTTTCCATCCGGCGGTAGAGTAATTTTCGCAATCTTTAGCCGCGGCAGTCACATCGCCATCCCAGTGCACGCTCGCGCCACTAGTTACAGTGTAAGTGAGCCCAGAATTAGTAAAGGTAGCCCCATCACCTATTGTTACGGTGCCACCTTCCTCATCTATCGGGAAATAATGTGTCACTTTGATCTTGCCACTAGCCTTATCGCCGACGTTTTTGGTGCCGGTGGCTTCAAACTCTACCTCTGATTTGGACTCCTGCTTTTTCTCTTCAATATAGAACTTCCCCTCGGAGACCTTTTCGTCGGCCAAAGTCTGGGTGAAAGTGACATTTTCGGAGAAATTACCCGTCACAGTCTCGAGCTTCAAAGTAATCGTCACCGCTGGAGCAATCGCAAATGCCCAAATCGCCACGATAATTAGTATGACCAGGCCAGAGCAGATAGCAATATCGGCTTTTTTATGCGTGCCAATCCATTCCAGAACCGGATTATTGCTGTTTGCTAGCTTGCCGGCAGATTTTTTGGCCGGTTTCTTGTCTTCTTTCTTGTCTGACTTTCCTTTGGATGTTTCTTCTTCCTCGGCTTCTTCTAGATCCTCTGAATCTTCTACTTTCTCTTTTTCTGGCTCGTCCTCGGCTTCTTTACCATCCTTTTCTTCATCTTTTTCTTCGCTCGGCTCACCATCCTCGGCAGACTCTTCCTCGGCCTCAATCTCGGCCTCATCATCTACGTCTACAGTCTCACTATCCTCGATCTCGTCTTCATTCTCGGGAATCACTGGCGCGGTCTTGAGATCCTTGGTCACTGGCATTTTGGTTGCCGCTGCGAGCTTCACGATTGACGGGTCAGTGGTTACTAGCACTACTACTTTGTTTGCCCCCGCCGCCGACTTGGTAATTAATTTGATATTTACAATACTCCGAAATACGCCAGCCTTTTTGGGTGGGACCAGAGCCACAACTTTGGATTTGGCGCCCTCAATTTTGGCGATGATATCGGTAATATCCTCTTCCGGTTCAATATAAATGACGTCTTTATTCATATTACCATCATAGCACATTATTTTATTAACCGCTACCATTTTTTATCCGCCTATGTTAAAATAAAACCAAATGCTTGATATTTTTCATAAGAAAAAACCCGAACCGCCCGTAGATCCAACTCCCGCAGTCATGCAGGCGATCATGCCGGCTGTTAGCAGCGAAGAACAGATTGCCACGATGGCTTTGAATAATATCCAAGATGGCGTCGTGGTGCTCGGCCAGAACAATACGGTGCGTTTTATCAACCCATCGGCTACCACCATGGCCGGGTACGGCACCGCTAATCTCGCTACCGGGCTTGATTATCAGCTAGTTCTCAAAATCGAGACCAAAGATGGCCGCGAAATGCCACCCGCAGAAAATCCGCTAGTTCGCGCTGTCAATCAAAGTCAAGCTTTAGAGGATTATGACTGTCTATTAATCTCTGGCAATTCCGGCAAACGCATCCCTATCGCCATCACTGTACTCCCCACTCAAAATGGCGACAAAATTATTACTTTCCGTAACATCGAAAAGGAGCTCGCCGAGGAGAGTGAACACACCGAGTTTATCTCTACCGCTTCTCACGAAATGCGCACCCCCGTCGCTACGATCGATGGGTATATTACTCTGTGTCTGAACCCACAGACTGCCACCATTGACGACCGCGCACGGGGCTACCTCGAGTCGGCGTCCAAAGCGTCAAAACACCTGGGCAAACTTTTCCAAGATTTGCTCGACGTCACCAAACTCGACGACGGCCGCATCCGCCCCGAGTTCCAGCCGATCGAAATGTCTAGCTTTATCAAGCAAATTGTCCTAGACCACGAAGTCAAGGCCAAAGAAAAGAGCCTAAACCTAGTTTTTGGCGCTAACACTTCGCTTGCTCCAGATGAGCACCGGCTCGAGCAAATGATTTACGGCTCGGCTGACCCCAATTTTCTCCGCGAGGTAATGGATAATCTTATCGACAACGCCATTAAATATACCGGTGAGGGCGGCTCGATTTTCGTCAACGTCACGGCTGATGATGAGCATATTATTATTAATGTCACCGACACCGGCATCGGCATTTCGTCGGCCGACCTCGCTCATGTCTTTCAAAAGTTTTATCGTGCCGATAATACCGATACTCGCGAGATCGGCGGTACCGGTCTCGGACTTTATATCGTTAAACAGCGCGTCGAGGCGATGGGTGGCCATGTTTCGGCAGAATCTACAGTCGGCCAAGGCACAACCTTCTATGTCTCTTTGCCCCGCATTTCCGCCGAAGAGTATCAGAAACGTATGATCGCCGTGGAGAACGCTCAAATGATGCAGACCAAAGCTCCGCCGACTGCTCCACAAGCAGCACCAGAAGTACAAAATAAATTTAATATAGAAGGAGGAAACAAATGACAAAAGTAATGGTAGTAGAGGACGACGCGGCGCTGCGTGAGATTTACAGCATTAGAATTACTGCCGAAGGCTACGAGGTAGTCTCGGCAGGAGACGGCGAAGAAGCTTTGGCTGTGGCCGTGCGTGAGAAGCCAGACTTAATTCTCTCGGATGTGATGATGCCGAAAATTTCTGGATTTGATATGCTCGACATTCTCCGCAATACTCCAGAAACGGCCGGAATCAAAGTCATTATGATGACTGCCCTTTCCGCTGACGACCAAAGGCTCCGCGGCGAGCGCCTCGGCTGCGACCGCTACCTCGTCAAATCCCAGGTTGGCATCGAAGATGTGGTAAATGCGATACACGAAGTTTTAGGCGATAGACAACAATGAAAGCGAAAATGACCCCTGAGGACCGTCCGGAGGTTACGACCGAGGAAGAGGGCGCTTCGCCCGTAACGACGGGCCGAAGCGACCCGTGTCCGAAGGGGTCTTTTCGCTTGAATAAGTTTCTCGCCGAACGCATCGGAGTTTCTCGTCGCGAAGCCGATATTTTGATTGAAAATAAAAAGGTTAAAATCAATGACAAAATAGCCGAACTCGGCGCCCGTATTGACAAAAATGACAAAGTATGGTATAACGGAAGTATAATCCCGTTTGACACGGACTACTTGTATATTGCGTTTAACAAGCCGGTCGGCTACGTCTGCTCTCGTCGCGCTCAAGGGCCAGCCCCCACGCTTTACGACTTATTGCCAGAAGAATATAAAAAGTTAAAAACCGTCGGCCGCCTCGACAAAGACAGTTCCGGCCTGATTTTGCTGACGAACGACGGCGATTTTGCTTTTCAGATGACCCATCCGAAGTTCCATAAAGAAAAGATTTACGAAGTCGAGCTCGACAGGCCCCTAGAGCCTCTGCATCAGCAAATGATTTCCGACTACGGCATCATGCTCGACGACGGCCCCAGTAAGTTTATTATAATTCATGAAAATGATAAATATATTGTCAAATTATCCGAAGGGCGTAATCGCCAGATCCGCCGCACTTTCGCCGCTCTCGGCTACCAAGTAAAAAAGTTGCACCGAACCAGCTTTGGAAAATATCAATTAAGCAGCCTAAAGCCCGGAAAGTGTGTTATAATTAAGCCATGAGCACTATTTTGGGCCTAGATATTGGTACAGAATTTGTCAAGGCTGTCCTCGCGAAGCCGGCGAAGAAGGGCAATATCGAGATTCTCGGTGTCGCCAAGGTTAAGCAGCAGGACGGCAGCATGTATAACGGCGCTATTGCCGATATTCCGGCTGTGGTTTCCACTTGCGAAGAGGCTTTGGTCAAAGTTGAAGACGACTCTGGCGAGCGCGCCGAGCTCACCGTCGTCGGTATCGCTGGCGAGTTGATTAAAGGTAACACTACCACCGTCCATTATGTCAGGAAAGACCCCAAGAAGCCTATCACCGAGGAAGAAATGCAGAATATCATTAAACGCGTCCAGCAGAAATCCGGCGAAGTCGCCAAAAAGACTGTAGCGTTAGAAACCGGCAACAAAAATGTCGAGGTCCGGCTGATTAACTCCGCCATTGTTTCCCTGATGATTGACGGCTACAAGATTTCTAATCCTGTCGGTTTTAACGGCTCCGACGTGGTAATTCAATTTTATACGGCCTTTGCCCCAATGATTCATGTTTCCGCCATCGAGAAGGTCTGCGCCGAGCTAAACCTCGATCTTCTCACCGTGGCAGTCGAGCCATTTGCGGTTTGCCGTGCTTGTCTCGGCGATGATTTGGACTCTAATTTCTCTGGCGTGGTGATGGACATCGGTGGCGGCACTACCGACATCGCCATCGTCGATGACGGTGGCGTCGAAGGCACCAAAATGTTTTCTATCGGCGGCCGCAGCTTCACTCATCAGATTGAGGAGGCTCTCGGCGTCGATTACGAAACCGCCGAAAAATACAAGCTAGACTACGACTCCGGCAAACTCGATGATGCCAAAAAAGCCAAAATCGAGACCGCTCTCTCGCGCAATCTCTCGGTTTGGTTTACCGGCGTAGAAGTCGCCCTGGAAGATTTTGAGACTATCGGCACTTTGCCTCGCAACGTCATGCTTTGCGGTGGTGGCGCGGGGCTGTCACTACTTCAAGAGCAGCTCGCTACTTCCGACTGGTATGAGGGCCTGCCCTTCTCCCGCCGCCCGATTATCAATTTACTCGACATCAACGGCCTGCCTAACCTCATCCTCGGCGACCATGCGAAGGAGCTCGACCACTCCTTTGCTACCGCCCTAGGGCTCTTAAGGGTCGGCACCGACACCCTCGAAGGCGCCCCCGAGGAAAAGGGCTTGAAGGCCAAATTCGCCAAACTCCTCCAAAATTAACCAATCATGAAAAATCCCACCCTTATATGAAAGGTGGGATTTAAAGTGCTGTGGTGTCAACCATCCGAAGACGGCTGTGTTTTCATAAAATCGTCGACATAGGCGCCTGGCCCAGAATCATCATTCGGAACAATATCTATTCCATCGTATGATTGCGACTTCGGACTATCCGGCCCCGGACTAGGCGGCTCCGGGCTCGGCGGCTCCGGGCTCGGATCGGGATCCGGTTTAGGGTCCGGATCGGGATTCGGTTTTGGATCAGATGATGGGTTAAGCCGTCTTGCGGTCGGCGCCGTAACGTCAGGCTCTGCTTGAGACTCATCTGGCAAATCATCCGATATAGCCGAATCAGACTCTGAAAAATCGTAATTTCTGAGGAATGAATCTAGCTCCTTCACTGCTAACTCCCTCTGTAAGGAATCAATTAGCTCTTCGTCTCTCTCTGCACGTAATTCGTAGGCTTTGATGGTTGCTCGAGAAAATTCAGCCTCTTCAGTCGCAAGCCTCAAATCTTCTTCAACCCGTTTTATGTGACGGCTATTAAAGAAATTTCCTATCACCAGCAGAATCATGATAATACTATAAAAGCATACTGTTGCCGTATGCAATCTCCTGGGTACCATCGGAATTTCTTTCTCTTTTGCGGGTTCCTTGTCGGAGTAATATTCGTCAAACTCTCCTTCGGATCTTTCCTCTTGGCATTCTTCTGGAGAAAACCTTTTAGGAACTTCCTCTGTTGCCGTAGAGCTCTCCGCCTTACTGGCGTAGTACTCCTCAAACATATCGTCTTTTCTGTTAAAATTAAACATATTTCCACCCCCTTATTTATGGAAAAATTGTTTATAGTTACGATAACCCCACCACAAGGTTATTACTTACATTATATCACACTTACGCTAAAATGTCAACTTTTTCTTCGAAAAAGTTGTCCGCCGGGCGTCGGTTCACACTCCTACGGCGGTCAACTGGTGTACGCTCTGGATTACCCCTGTTATTCCAAAATCGCCTTGATTCTCCGGACTCCAGCGGAGGAAGACTCTTCTTTGACAATCTTAAAATGCCCAATCACCCCTGTATGTTCCACGTGTGGGCCACCACAGACCTCTCTAGAAATCGGGTTTTCAAAGTCTCCAATCGTATAAACCTTGAGCACATCTGGATATTTATCCCAGAACTGCCCATGCGCCTTCAGAGTATCGCGCGCGTAAGCCTTCTCGTACTCGTCAAATACTACCGGGAGATCTTCCGAGATCCACTCATTCACCTGGTCCTCTACCGCCGAAATCTCCTCCGGGGTCAATTTGTGGTCGCAGTTGAAGTCAAACCTTGTCCTCTCCGAGGTCGTATTCGACCCCTTTTGCACGATATCAGGGGAAACGTGCTTCTTGAGCGCTGCTAGAAGCAGATGCGTAGCAGTATGATACTTCACCGTCTGCTCACCGTGGTCCTCAAGGCCACCCTTGAACATCCCCTTTGAGGCCGTCTGCGACCTTTCTCTCTGTTCTTTGAGAGCCGCGTCAAACTCCTCACGATACTTCGGCGTCAGCTCAATCCCCTCGCGATAGCACTCCTCTACAGATAGTTCAAACGGAAATCCATAAGTATCTTGAAGCTTGAAAAGATCATATCCAGACAACAAAGCAAGCCCTTCTCGGGACCGTCCGGAGGTTACGACCGAGGAAGAGGGCGCTTCACCCGTAACGACGGGCTGAAGCGACCCGTGTCCCGAGGGGGACTTGCTTTGTTGTTTAACAGCTTTCCGGAGCTCTTTGAGACCTCTGTTCAAGGTCTTTCTAAACGCATTTTCCTCCTTGAGTAGCACCTCTAGGGCCACTTCCCGATGGGTCAAAATCGAATCCGGCAAATCCGCATAATTAGAGGCCACAATCGGCACGATTCCCGACAAGAAATTCGACGAAATCCCAAGATCCAGCGCCCGGAGGATAGCCCGCCGTACCAGCCGCCTCATCGCATACCCCTGAGTCTTATTAGATGGCACCAGCCCCTGCGCAGCCAAGAGATACGCCCCCCGGATATGGTCGGCAATCACCCGCATCTCGTCGGTGTTGTTGTCATACGACTTCCCAGAGATAGCCTCCAGCTTCTCAATGATCGGCTTCATCAGCGAGATTTTGAATACGTCAAACGACCCAATCGCCGCCGCTGCAATCCGCTCTAGCCCGCCACCAAAGTCCACATTTTTCTTCTCAAGTTCTTCAAAAGACCCGTCAGCTAGGCGCCGGTACTGCATAAACACCTGATTGCCGATTTCCATGAACCGCGCCCCATCACTCGCCGGGTGCGCCAGTCCGTATTTTTCTACATCTTGTTTGTCCTCACCAAAATCATAAAACACCTCGGAATCCGGCCCGCATGGGTCGCCAATCGGCGTGGACTCGCACCCGCCACCTCGGCTCCACCAGTTCTCCTTATCATCGTAAAAGAAAATCCTCTCACCCGGCTTGATTCCCCGTTTATCGCCTTCTTTAGCAGACCCAATCTCGGCAATTTTTGCTTCTACCCCAGCCTTTTCAAAGACGGACTGCCAAATCTCAGCCGCTTCGGTATCTTTCGGGATGCCGTATTTTTCGTTGCCGATGAAGCAAGTCACATAAATCTTCTCTGGGTCCAGTCCCACCACAGAAGTTAAAAATTCAAAAAAGTTCTCAATCTGCTCGCGTTTGAAATAATCCCCGAGCGACCAGTTGCCCAGCATCTCAAACACAGTCGTATGCCGTGGGTCGCCCACATCCTCAATGTCTTGCAGGCGCATAGACGGTTGAGCATCGGTGAGTCTCTTTCCCTCCGGGTGCTCTTTGCCCAGAAGATATGGCAAAAGTGGCTGCATCCCCGACCCAGTAAATAGCGTCGTCGGGTCGCCCTCGAGCACTAGTGGCGCCGGCTGGATCACCTTGTGTCCTTTAGAAACCTGAAAATCCAAAAATTTTTGTCTAATTTCATTCGCGTTCATAGAGATAATTATATCACACTCTTGCAAAACCTCCTAGCCTGTGTTATGATAAAAATAAGCATTAAAAAAGGAGTTATATGCCTACAAAAAAGAAAAAAACTACTAAAACCGCGAGTAAAAAAGTCGCAAACAAAACTCACAGAAAGGCCGCGACCAAGACTTGTTGCAAAAAATCTTGCAAAGAGCTGTCCAACACCGAGCGTATGCATATCTATATCGTGACCGCACTTGGTTTTATTACTGCTATCCTGCTTTGCATGGACGTCGCAATGGTTAATGTATCCTAGACTATAATCCCGCCGCCTAGGCAAATCTCACCATCGTAAAATACGATTGATTGTCCCGACGCCGGACGTTTGACTTTTTGCGCGAATTTCACTGTATCGCCATCCAGTTCTGCCGGAATGAGCTCATTTAGATGCCTAAGTCTTACTTGAATATTTTTAGGCACTGTATTTCTAATAAAAATATCTTTCAATCTAATTTCGCCCGCCCAAATATTTGTATCATTCAGATTTCTCGATACATACACGATGTTATTTGCGAGGTCTTTTTTTACGACATAATATGGCAACCCGCTATTTACCTCGCCCGCATTCCCAGAGATATACAGTCCATGCCTTTGCCCAATCGTATAAAATACCGCACCATCGTGATGCCCGACGACCTTCTCGGTCTCAATTTCGCGAATTTCCCCAGGCTCTGTCTCAATGTATTCTTTAAGAAAATCTTTCATCCCGACCTCCCCCACGAAGCATACCCCCATCGACTCTTTTTTATAGGCATTATGAAGCCCGTTCTTCTCCGCCAGCTTCTTGACGTCGTTTTTTAGCATCTCCCCCACTGGGAAAATCGTGTGCGAAAGAGCCTCCTCCGAAATCCGGTAAAGAAAATAAGTCTGGTCCTTTTTCTCGTCCACAGGCCGCAATAACTTTCCGTCTTTTACTCTCGCATAATGTCCCGTGGCGATAAAATCAGCGCCTTTTTCCATGGCGGTTTCATAAAAAAGCTTAAACTTAATCTCTTGGTTGCACATAATGTCCGGGTTCGGCGTATTGCCTTTCTTAAACTCGTCTAGCATATATTTCACCACCTTGTCGTGGTATTCTTTTTCAAAATCCCAGACTTCAAAGTCAATTCCGAGCTTCACCGCCACCCGCTTCGCGTCCGCCAGATCCTCCGCCCACGGGCATTTCATGCCCGGCAGGTTCCTCGACCAGTTTTTCATATAAACCCCCTTGACCTTATAGCCCTGGTTTTTAAGAAGTAGCGCCGACACACTCGAATCCACCCCGCCAGACATACCAACGAAGACGGTTTCGGTCATCTTCGCCTCCTTTCTATCTTTACCGCTTCATTAATTAGCTTCGCGGCCTCGTGGATTTGCTCTTCGGTATTAGTCTCGCCCAGGGTAATTCTTAAAGACCCCGCGATTTCCGAATCAGATAGCCCAATCGCTTTCAAGACATGCGATTTTACTCCCTTAGACGCCGCACATGCCGCCCCAGTTGATAAATACACACCCCTGTCTTCAAGAAGAAAGATCAATCTCTCTGCATCTATACCATTATAGCATAGAACTACGAAATTGTCAAGTGTGTGCTTCTTGTTGACTAGCTCGTACCCCTGTAATTCATCTAGTAAAATCTTGCGCCACAAGGCATATTTTTTGCGATTTCCATTGAGATGTTTCGTTACCTCTTCTACTGCTTTGGCAAATCCCATCACCCCTGGCACATTTTCTGTGCCCGAGCGGAGTCCCATCTCTTGCCCGCCACCGTAATTTAATGGTTTCAGCTTTACCTCATGCGAAACATAGAGCGCACCCACCCCCTTCGGTCCGTAAATTTTCGCCGCGTTCAAGGTGAGAAGATCTACTCCGAGTCTCGCCACGTTCACATTTAGAAGATTCATCGCCTGCGAAGCATCGGAGTGGAGATAAAGCGGAGTCTTCACTCCGCGGGAGAGCCGGTCCAGCCGAACTTTGCGGATTATCGCCGCGATTTCCGACAGGGGCTGTATCGTCCCGAGCTCATTATTGACCAGCGCCACGGAAATCAGCCTAGTATCATCAGTAATTTTCGCCTTCAAATCATCCAGCAAAATCCGCCCGTTTCTATCGACGTCAATCGCCGCGCCACCGTACTTTTCCGCCACCTTCCGCACCGAATCATGTTCAGTAGATAAATAAAGAACCTGTATTTTCTGAATTATAAAATGATTTGAAAAATCAGGAATGTATATTCCAGACGACACCGACAGGTTCGTCTCCGAAGGAGACGGTTCTGCCGGCTGTCCTGCGTATGACATTTCTGATTTTTCAAGTCCAGATGAAGAAAATACAGGTTCTTTATTTAAAAAACTAAATGCCAGATTATTTGCTTCGGTCGCCCCGGCGGTAATGACGAGGTCATGAGATTTAGCGCCAATCGCGTGTGCAATCACCCCTTTAGCTGCTTCATATTCAGCAGATACCTTCTTGGCCGGCAGATATGCCGCACTCGGATTAAAAAACTCATGCGAAAAATACGGCTCCATCGCCTCAAACACTTTTTTTGAAACTGGCGTCGCCGCCGCATGGTCCAAATAAATCATAACTATATTATACAATTTTTCCCCAAAAAATCAAGACTTGCACAAGCAGAAAAAGCATAATATAATTAAATTGCTACAGTTACATATTTTCATTAAAAGCAGCCGATATTTTATATCGCAGGTCTAAAGGAACATAGAAATGGCACCATGAGGAAGTGCGTGTTTCTTTAGGCAATGCTTATGGAAATATGTTACTGTAGCACCTCGTGGTGCCTCACTATTTTTAGAGGCTCCCGGGTTACTAAAATAACAAAGGAGCCGTATGGTCATACAACATAGTATCAAATCAAAATTAAATTACAAATCTGTGAATAAGGCCTTTTGTGGCCTTTTTGGAATTTCTGGAATTGGTGCACTTCTAGTTTTGCCACTTATTTCTATTTCTTCCGCTTCCGCCGAATCTCTAGACTATAATGTAAATATCGGCACATCACTAAACGTGACAGTCTCTACTGACACGGTATCTCTGACTCTCAATCCTAGTACTACACCTTTTGCTAGTACAGACCTAGATGTAGCAGTAGGAACAAACAAT
>JAFRJN010000002.1 GCA_017432225.1 Candidatus Saccharimonadota bacterium | reverse complement strand
TCTTTTCTCCTTTCTTTTGAGATTACTTCTATATGAATAAGGGTTTGAAGAAATACTCTTCTTACCACGGTGTAGTTCTAATTTAGATTTGATGAATTGTATGACCTTGGGCATTGTGACCTCTCTTTATTATTTTAATTTTCCTCGGAGTGGCCCTAAACACAAACCAGCACCCGTAGGCTTTCCATACTAGGCATACATTCTCACAAGCAAACTTGATTGAAAGCAGTCAGTACCTACCGGTGCTGGTTTATACTTTCAATCAAGCATTAGCTTGCTTGCATTAATAATAATGTGCCTAGTATGGAAATTTTTATAACTTTATTATACACCACGATTTTTACTTTTGCAATAGCATTTTGCGCCAAAAGCTACTTCTTTTTCTTCCCGGTACCGCCGCGGATTTTGAGGAGTTTGCAAGTTTCAGAAATCGTTTCAGCGGAACTTTCGTAAATCTTGATATTGCCGCCGAGGACTTCTCTTAACTGTGGAATAATATCATTGAACTGACTGCTAGTAAGGATAACCTCATTTGGCAAACAATGATTTTTACGGCGAAATTTTTCAAATTCACGATAGACCATGTTTACAGTCAGCTCACCGTCGTCTATCAACCCAACCCAAGAATCTAGACAGAGCGTATCGATCGGGCGGTTCAACCTAAATTTGTAATTTTGGTAGCTAATAGTATGAGCGAGCGCCCTGGTCGTCAGGACAAAAGTTGGGCGTTTTATAAAAGTCGTAGGGTATGGCAATTTTAGCCCTAGAAAGTTTTGATTCTTGAATTTGCGCCGAAAATATTTGAGGCTAGTAGCGCTCAAAAAATAATTGGCAAAAATAATCAGGTCCACCCGCCCGATGTAAGGCCGGAGTGCCTCTTTGGCTGCTTGACGGGCGGCACGAGAATTTTTCAGGAACCGGTCGGCGCTCCGCCAGTCAATCACTCGAATCACCTTTACTATCGGGAGCTCTGTTTCTAATTTATCGGCAAAAAGTTCACCGCCATAACCCCCATCAAATACCACAACTTTCAGCATCTAAAAAAATAACCTTTCCCCTCCACAAGGTGATTTTATCACGAAACGGCTACCTCCGGGGGCTCTATAATTTGAGTTCTCGGACAAATGTCCAAAAAGTCCCAAAAAATATGAAAAAATGAGAAATTGTGGTATAATATATATAGTTGGGTGATTAGCTCAGTTGGCTAGAGCGTCTCGTTTACACCGAGAAGGTCGGGGGTTCGAGCCCCTCATCACCCACCAGTTCAGGAGCTCCAAAGGAGCTTTTTTGTTTGGGAACCCCCGAACCTTCGGTGCGGGGGTTCGAGCCCCTCATCACCCACCAAACGGTTTATAAAATAATTTTCAACTATTTCATAATCTGTAAATGCCTGTTAAATCCCTCGTCAAAATAGAGGGTTATTTTTATGCCATTTTTGCGGTAAAAACACAAAAAAAATCGTAATTTACCTCTATAACTTCGGCTGTTAAATCCCCAACAATTTGTTCTATGTATTATTCTTATAAAACCTTGCGATTTCTAAATCACGCTTATCTGAAAAGTTACCACTATAGCTGATGGCTTTGTTTCTTAATTTTTCTTTTTCGGCAATAAAATCGTCTACCGTCATCCAAATCGGTCTAAAACCTTCTGTGTTTTCGTATTCTGTATAATTTGTCCCGATTTCTTTCTTGGGGGAAGCACTAAAAACATAAGAAATAGCTTTACCCCAATCGTATTTATTTTGAACATCTTCGCGTATTTCTAAGATATAACCAATAGGTTTTATATCCGTAATCAAAAAGCCTGTTTCTTCTTGGACTTCTCTGCGTAAAGCATCTACGATAGTTTCTTCATTCTCTATACCGCCACCTGGAATCTGTATGTAGCCAAACTTTTCAGATCTGATAACACAGATTTCGCCATTGCTATTTTGCAATATACAACGTACGTTAAATCTAATCTCGTCACTTTTCGGCTTTAGATTATTAAAACCAAAATCTTTGTCTGATATTTTAGCTATTAATTGCCAATCTATTTGCCTCTCTTCATTGGTTGCATTTTTAGGAAATAATAGTCCATCATTCATACCTTTATTATACCATTTTCGACCAACTTCTTTATAAGCTGTTAAAGCCTGGCGAATTAAGCCCCACCATTTTTGTTGTATTATTTTCGAATTACCTTCTTGGTGACGTCGAATTTTTCCATGTAGGTTCCGAGCATGAGGCGGGTTTGGGCATAATAGGCGGCGATAGACTGATAGAGGATCGAGGTAATCGGCATCAAAATCCACTGAAGCAACATAAAGATACCCTTCCCTTTTTTGTATTTGGCAGGGCGGGGCGGGAGCATCCGGAACGACACTAGGACGGTGGCGACCAAGCCAACCATAGCAAAAGTCTCGATCCAGCTGACAATATTTGGCAAATTATATCCGACCATAGTATGAGCGGATGTGTTCATAATCATCGGTACCCAGCCGCCAAAAGTAATAAGCGGCGCCATGATGGCGAGAGTAACGTGCCCGTCCAAAAGTCGCCAAAATTTAGGAAAAAGTTTGGTAAACGGCATCGGACGCTCCGACTCTTTACAAAAAAGCCGCACGCCAACATAGGCCACGTCCGAAGCGCCATAATACCAACGGCGCACCTGGACAAACTGGGCTTTGACGGTTTTTAGAAAAGTCTCGTCAAGCACGGCGTCCTGATAAATCGGGATGCGAATAGGTAAGACCGAATAATCTCCGCCGAAGAAGAATAGACTGCGCCAATACTGGTGGCCATCTTCCACGATGGTGCGTTTGCTCCAAAAGTCCATCGCCATCAAAGCCTGCAACGGCTGTGAGTGACTGGCAAAATTACGCAACACGTGCGGGCGCATGGTAGAAATCACATTGAAGAACGAATTGGATACAGCGATCACGCGGGTCGGCGCGGGAGCGTCCCAAATATTATTCATAAATAGTGAAACTGGCTGATAGCTAAGCCTCTGACGACTAGGATGAGTGACAAATTCATAAGCCACATTGTCGAGATACTTGGGATGGACGCGGTTGTCACTGTCTAGAGAGGTCACGATAGTATTTTCTACCAACATGTGCCGTTTTTCAAAATATTCAGCAATCTTGTGGCCGGCGTAGGTAAGATTAGGACCTTTGCCCACCACTTCGCCCGGCAGATTGTCGGGATGCTCTATCAGCAAAAAATCTTTAAAAGTGTCTTTGAACTCTGCACGGAGAGTTTTGGCGGTTTTTTTCATTTCTTCCCCGCCCCGCTCTTCGTAGGCTAGGGCCATGATGATGCGGTCTTTTGGAAAAGTGGAATCTTTGACAGCCTGGATGGACGGGCGCAGCACTTCGATTGATTCGTTGTACGCAGTCATAATGACGACATGGAGAGTCTTATCCGGCTTGGGATATTCGTGAGGCATAGCGGCCATGAGCTTGAGATTTTCAATATGCTCGTCGAAATGATAGCCTTTTAGATTGTCATCACGGAGTCTTTCGTAAGCGGCGTGAGGGTCGGACAAATCTTCGAGCCGAGCGCGCCAATCTACTTTTTCGGCACGTTTAATCACGCTATAGCCCTGTACAGTACGATAGGCTACGCTGACAGCTTTGACCAACGTACTTGCAATGACAATGAACAAATAAATTGCACCCAGTACCGGGTCAATCACGGATAAGACGAAAAGCAAAATAATCGCGAGATAAGAAATCAGCCCTGGCAAAATCTCAAAAAACCGGTATTTCAGTGTGCGTTTGCCCCTTGGAATCTCGAGATTCTTACGCATTTTAGCCTTCTTTGGTTAAGCGAACCAGGACGATAAAAGCCCCGATGATTAGCATGGTAGTGACGATGATAAAAAACTTGGCCATGCCGGCGCCACGGCGATGGAAAATCCGGACGGCGAGAAAATTGTGCATAATGCCGAACAAAATTGCAAGCAAAGGAAACGCGATGAGATCGGTCCAGGAACCGTCGCGATAACCGCCGATGTCACCGTAACCGACCTTAATCACGGAGCTTGCAGGGTTGATTCTAACAAAGCTCAAAATTGCAAGTGCGAGACTCAAAATGGAATTTATAATCATCAAAGTCAGCGTAACACGCTCGTGATGGTAGATTTTGATAATGTCTTCTTTGTAATCTTTCATAGTGGTTATTTTTTGGTGGTGCTACCGGTGATAGCCGAAATTACTTTGTCAACTTGCTGGATGAACATCACATCGCCGATGATGCTAATAGCGCCGGCAATCACCATGACCCAGCCGATGACGGCGGCGGTGTCGTTGAAGGTGACGAAAATGCCTAATACTAGGATAATCACAGCCATCGCCACGACGGCGCGCCAGAGGTTAATCTTGGCATGGTAGAGTTTGATGGCGCTATTTAGCTTGCTCAAAGCTTCGTAAATCAGGAAGATGCCGATGATAATACGGAAGACATTGGCGATATTTGGCCCGGCGACCAGCGCAGCGATACCAATAAGCATAGCTACGATGCCGGAGAGCAAGAGGTTGCTATAGACATATCTCTTGTCCATAAAGTAAGTAAGCATGTCGAACGAGCCTTTAACGATAAAAATCAGGCCGATGATGTAGGCGACGATCTGGATCATGAGATCTGGCCAAGCGATGAACAAAACGCCAAGCAGTAGAGTGGCAACGGAACTCAAAATCGAAGACCAAGCAGATTTTTTGATATTATCACCCGCCATTTCGATGGGGCGTTTGATCATTTTTGCTTTTGCTTTTGCACCCGCCATAAAAACTCCTTAAAACTCTTTATATACTATATATTATAGCACAAGTTCGATGTAATAAATAAGAAATGGAGCCGATGGCAGGGCTTGAACCTGTGACCTGCTCGTTACGAATGAGCTGCTCTACCAACTGAGCTACATCGGCATCTAGATAATATCTGTAAGGTGCATTCATTGGGATGAGCTGCTCTACTATCATGACTGAGGAGCTACATCGGCATACTCATAATTATACCATAAAATCATAAATCTTGGGAGTTTCGCGTCGTGATAATCTTCGATTATATCACGACGCTCCACCTCCGCGCGCACAAAATCAAAGATTTTGTGCTTGATGCCCCAAGATTTATGATTTTATTTATTACGAGTATTAAGCGAATGCAAAATCTTGGAGCGGGCGTGGGGGGTGATGATTTTTTCGAGCCAAGAGGATTTTGGAATTTGGTTTTTGGAAGTCAAAATTTCCACGACGTCGCCATGCTGGAGCTTGGTGTTTAGACTCGACATCTTGCCGTTGATTTTGACGCCCATCACATGGTCACCGATTTCGGAATGGAGGCGATAAGCAAAATCTAGCGGCAGGGCGCCCTTTGGCAAATCTAGAATGTCGCCCTTTGGTGTGTAGACAAAAATCCGGTCGGCGAAGAGATTGAGTTTGAGCTTTTTGAGATCCACTTTCTTCCCTTCCCGGAGTTTGGCGGCGGTGGCCTGAAGCTCGGTGATCCAGAGGAGATTGGTTGGAAGATGCTCGATTTTGCCTTTTTTGTAATTTTCTGTGAGCTTCTGCTCGTTGTAATAAAAACTGGCGGCGAGACCGCGCTCGGCAAATTCGTGCATTTCGTTGGTGCGGATTTGGAACTCCACGATGTGCTTGTCCTTGGTAATTACGGTAGTGTGAATAGATTGGTAACCGTTTTGCTTTGGCATGGCAATGTAATCTTTGATCCGGCCATCCATCGGCATATAGAGCGAATGAATGAGGCCGAGGGTCAGATAGCAATCGGTAATGTCGTCCACAATGATGCGAAGAGCGGTGAGGTCGTAAATCTCGTTGATATTTTGGTCGTGTTTGGCCATTTTTTTGTGAAGTGAGTAAACTGACTTCACGCGACCAGAGATACGGAAGTGGATTTTTTCTTTTTTTAATAAATCGGAGACCTCTTTTTCGATTTTGGCAAGCGAGCGGGAGGCCTGCTTGTTGTATTTTTTGATCAAATCCTCGAGATAATCGTAGCGCTTGGGGTCGACGTACTTGAAGGCGAGGTCGGCCATCTCGACCCGGAGTAAACCCATGTTGAGCCGGTCGGCGAGGGGCGCAAAAACTTCGAGAGATTCTTTGGCGATTTTCTTCTGCTTGTCGGGTGGGAGAGCGCTTAAAGTCCTGAGGTTGTGCAGGCGGTCGGCGAGCTTGATGATGAGGACCCGAATGTCATCGCCGAGAGCAATCATGAGCCGGAGGAAATTGTCTTTGGTCTGGGGGAGATAGGAGTCGATGTCGCGCATACCGTTACGAGCAGTAGAAAGTTTCGTCACGCCATCCACCAGAAAAGCGACGGATTCGCCGAACTCTTTTTTGATGTCGTTTAAGGTGAGGTCGGTATCTTCCACGGTATCATGAAGAATGCCCGCGATGACGGTGTCTTCGTCCATGCCCCAGTCTTCGAGGATTTTTTTGACAGCCATGGGATGGATGATGTAGGGCTCGCCAGTTTTTCTGAATTGGCCTTCGTGGGCTTTGGTCGCAATTTCGACAGCGCGCTTAATGCGCTCATTATCTTTGCTCATAGCCTCATTATACCTATAAAACCTATTTTTCGCAAACGCCTCGCTTCGCTCACGAGTTTACAAAAAACAGGTTTTATAGGTTTATTTCAGCTTTTCTATTAATTCCTTCAAAACAGTTTCGTTTTTACACTTAAAGGTGATGCTTCTGCCGGTGATTTTGACGATAGTATTATATTTGGCGGAGAGGGCGTCTTCGCTCTTGTGGTAAGCGTCGCGTTTCATCAGAGCAGTAGAAGATTTTTGCTTGTGGTCCTGGAAATAGCGTTCGACTTTACGTGCGGTCCAGCCTTCTTCGACAATTTTTGGTAAAAGCTTGCTGATGATTTTTTCGTCGCGATTGACTAGCGGGCGCATCACGCCTTCGGTGATTTTTTCCTTCACCATGATGCGTTTGGCTTCGTCTGGAAGGTTCAAGAGTCTCAAGGTATTTTGCACGGTAACCTCCGACTTCCCGACTTTTGCGGCGATGTCTTCATCGGAGAGATTAAACTGATTTTTGAGCTTGGCGTAGGCAGTGGCAAGCTCAATCGGATTCAGATCTTCCCTTTGGGCGTTTTCGATGATGGAGAGCTCGAGGCGATTTTGAGAGTCTAGCGAACGAACGATGGCAGGGATTTTGTCTAACCCGGCAATCTTGCTGGCGCGCCAGCGGCGTTCACCGGCGACGATTTTGTATTTGCCGTCTTCCTTGGTTACGACGATGGGCTGCAAAACGCCATGCTCTTTAATCGAAGCGGCGAGAGCGTCGATGGCGTCGGGGTCAAATTCGCGCCGAGGTTGATTCTCATCGGGGAAAATCTCGGTAAGTTTGAGCTTTTTCAGCTCGGATTCTTTTTTGTCTTCTTTGGCCGTGAGGTCGAATTCTTCGTCCACGAGATCTGTGGGGATTAACGCGTCAAATCCTCTACCTAGTCCTTTCATTTGATCCTCTTTTCTACTTCTTTAGTAAACTCTTTATATGCTTTGGCGCCACGGGAAAACTTGTCGTAATCGCCTACCGGCACGCCATGAGATGGCGCCTCGGCTACCCGGACGTTGCGCGGGATGGTGGTCTTAAAGGCGAGATTTTTGAAGTATTTTTTGATTTCGGCAAAGACTTGAGTAGAGAGGCTAGTACGCTTGTCGTACATGGTGGCGAGCACGCCGAGGAGCTGGAGATTTGGATTAGCCTGTTTTTTGACCCGTTTCATGGTCTCGAGTAGCTGGGCGACACCCTCGAGTGCGTAAAACTCGGTCTGAACTGGTAAAAGCAAATAATCCGCGGCAATCATACCGTTCACAGTGAGAAGGCTAAGCGACGGTGGGAGGTCGATAATGATATAATCGTACTGGTCGCGCACTTGATTAACCGCATCACGCAAGCGAACAAATCTTTTGTTCAAAGTGGCGATCTCGACTTCGGCGTTGGCTAGTTCAGGGGTGGTAGGAGCGAGATCGTAATTCTTGTACTTGGTGTGCTTGATGCAACCTTTAATATCGGCGGTACCGAGCAAAATCTCGGTCATCGTGGTATTAAAAGCCTTGGGGTCATTTTTGTCAAAGCCGAGACCAGAGGTGGCGTTGCCTTGAGGGTCAAAATCGATTAGCAGAGTCTTTTTCTTATCCTTCGAAAGGTAGTAACAGAGGTTGACAGCTGTGGTGGTCTTGCCAACGCCGCCCTTTTGGTTAGTTATACAGATTACCTTCGCACTCATATAAATATATTATAGCATAATTAAAATAAAAAAACAGTTTTTAGTTGCGCTTCGCCGGCGCCCGTCTTTACGGGGCCGGCTCGCTAGTCCTCGTAGCAACTGCGGCAACTGAAAACTGCTTTTTTATTTTATTGAAACAATCTGAATTTCAGAGTATTTCTGGCGGTGGCCGGTCTCGGTATGGACGCGCTTCTTACTATGATAGCGGATCACGCGGACTTTGTCGCCTTTCACCTCAGGGGTGACAACTTTGGCCGAAACCTTTACGCCTTTAACTACTGGAGTACCAACGGTGGTCTTATCGCCGTCGATTACGAGTAAAGCATCAGTCTCGAGCTCTTTGGTGCCTGCCGGGAGGAGGTCCACCCGTAGGGTCTCTTTTTCCTCGACGAGATATTGCTTCCCGCCAACGAGGATAACTGCTTTCTTCATATTAATCCTTTATTTATTCTTTTAATTATAGCACAGATTTAAGACTTTAGCAACTGGTTTAACTCGTTTAAGACATTTTCGTAATCTGGGTCGTCATCATCGAGCTCGGTGAGTTTAGTCTGAAGCTTCGCAATTTCGGCCTTTTTTAATTCTTTATCGAGGCGGTCAAGGAGATTTTGGGCCTCTTTAGAGGGGTTGAAATCAGGAATATTTTCGTAATTGCTGCGATAAACCAGCTCAAGTTCGGCCAGCTTGGTCTCGTCTGTAGGCGCGTCGAGAGGAATTTCGGGAGTTTCGACGCGACCGTAGATTTTGAGTGCAAGCAGATCATTAACTAACTTTTTTAGTTGATTAGTTTTTGCCTCTGTTTGAGGTTTTTTGTAATATTTTTTGCTCGCAGAGATTGCCATTTCACGATTTAGACGGTCGCCTTTTTCTTTTAAAGCTTCGACCGTGACACCGAGTCTCGCGGCAATTTTTTGTTCGTAAGTGGCACGCTCGATCTCATCTCTCACAAAGGTCAAAAGATGAAGTGCGAGGTCGGAATATTTACGTTTGTCTGGAGCTTGGCTCAAATTCAGGGTTTCAGCGTATTTGTTTAAAAGCCAGTCCACCGCGGGAATACGCTCCTCGACCGCTGCGCGCCATAATTTTGGGTCCTTTTGGATAAGCTCATCTGGGTCTTTGGCGCCGTGATAATTAGAAATAATCGTGAGGTCGATGCCGAGCCCACCAGCTAGCTCCACCGCGCGCTCGGTGGCTTTAACCCCGGCTGCGTCACCATCGTAAGCCAGGCGAATATCGGAAGTGAGGCGCGAAAGGATTTTTAGATGCTGCTCGGTCATAGCGGTCCCTGAAGTCGCCACGGCTTCCTTTACTCCGGCCTGATGCGAAGAAATCACATCCATGTTTCCCTCTACGATTACCACGAAACCGCTATGGCGGATAGCTTCCTTGGCTTGATATAATCCAAAGATGAAACGGGATTTATTGAACAAAATTGTCTCTGGGGTGTTGAGGTATTTCGGCTCACCTTTGTCTAGAATCCTTGCGGTGTAGCCGATAACTTGGCCATCAGTATCAAAAAACGGGATCATCATACGATTTTTGAATAAATCTTTTTGAAATCGGTTGAGGAGGCCGGCGTCGTTTAGCTCCTCGGTAGTGAAACCACGTTTCCCTAAAGCATCGACGAGCGCATGGCCGCTGGCTGGAGAATAGCCGATTTTAAAAGTTTTGACTGTCTCGCGGTTCATGTTTCTCTTGTAAAAAACGTATTCGAGGACGTTTTTGCTACGAGCGAGGCAAGCTTGATAATATTTGGTGGACAGATCTAGAGCTTCCTTTAAGCGAGACTTTTTCTCGGCGAGCTTGCGGTCGGAGCCTTTATAAAAGCCGCCATATTTCTGGAGGTCGACACCGGCGCGCTGGGCTAATTTTTCTAAAGCTTCTTTAAAGGTGATGCCCTCGACTTCCATCAGGAAGGTAAAAATGTCGCCACCTTTGTTAGCAGAAAAATCATGCCAGATACCCTTCTCGGGAGAAACCATGAAACTGGGGGTTTTGTTGACACCCCTAGGCGAACGGCCTTTGAGGCTTCTGCCGGCGCGTTTCAACTCCACATATTGACCGATGACGTCCTCTACGGGGAGCCGAGATTTTATTTCCTCCTTCGCATCATACATGATATAATATATATTATAACATGGGCATCGGAATATATGGATAGTCAAGATTATTTGAATCAGATTTCAGAGTTAGCTAGGCCAAAGGCGCCACCGAAGAAAGGAATTAGTGGGGTCATTAATTCTAAATATTTTAAATGGAGTATGGCGGCAGTGGGGGCGTTTATCTTAATTATGATGATTGGCGGGATTTTGATGATGAACCGAGGCACCAGCACAAAGGATGAGTGTATCAAGCTAAAATTCCGACTCGACCAGACTAGTATCGTGATCACTGAATATCAGCAGTATATCAAATCTTCTTCGCTACGCTCCCTATCGGCTTCGCTCAAAGGGATTTTCACTAACACTTCTTCGAAGCTGGGTGATTTTATGATCTCTGCGTATAGTTATGAAGAATCCA
Source organism: Candidatus Saccharimonadota bacterium (assembly GCA_017432225.1). Lineage (GTDB taxonomy): Bacteria > Patescibacteriota > Saccharimonadia > Saccharimonadales > Saccharimonadaceae > Nanosyncoccus. The sequence continues at coordinate 28,582 of JAFRJN010000002.1, read as the reverse complement.
AGGTGGACGAAGCGGTGGTAGAAGAAGCCGAACTAAACGCTGATGGGCTTTCGAATGAGCTGTTTGAGGCCAAAATCAATGGGCTGCTCGACAGGACTTTTGCGCATAAAATGGCGCTGGAGATTTATAGCGTGATGAGTGAAGAAATGACCATTTATAACTCTACCTCCGATTCCGAGGCGGCTCTAAAAGAGCTTTTGACCTCGTCTCATGATAGTCTGAACAATCTTTATACACAGTTTAATGATTTTTCAGAGACAAAATAATTAACAAAGGAGTTATTATGGATAAAGCTAAAATAAAAGAAAAAGCTGCTTCTGTACATGAAAAAAGTGGCGGGTTTAGAAAAGAGTTTATCGAGTTTATCAACCGTGGGTCGGTGGTGGACCTGGCCGTAGGTGTGGCGGTAGGTGGGGCGTTTACTGCGATTGTTAATTCCCTAGTGAATGACATTGTCATGCCAATCGTGGGGCTCATCGGCGGTGGTGTGAATTTCACCGACCTCAAATTAGTGATTCCAAATTTCTTTGGCGGCAACACCGAGGCAGTGATTGCTTATGGCAACTTCATCCAGAATGTAGTTGAGTTTCTCATCATTGCTTGGGTAATCTTTATGATTATCAAGGCAATGAACAGAATCAATCGGGCGAAGGATAAGAAGGCGGAAAAAGCGGAAACGAAAGGCAAGAAATAACTTTAGCCTACTTTATTTTTATCGTGTTATAATAAGGTTATGGTAAATAAAAGTGGTGTCAAGAAAAGTATAAATAAAAAATCTAAAATGAAATTTCCGCTGGGGGTGGCGTTTGAAATCAGCCTACTTATCCTTGCAATCGTGGGGCTAGGGTTTCTCTTTGTGAGGATAAATCGGCCGGCAGATTATATAGTGGAGACGAATGCGTTTTTTGCACCATTTGAATTTTATGAAGGGCGGCAGATCAAGGGGGTGGACATTGAGATTATTGACCGCGTGGCGAAATATTTGAATAAAAAAATCGATGTGAAAGACGTGGAATTTGACGTGATTATCGACAATGTGGAGGCGGGCAAAATCGCTGATGCGGGGGCGGCAGGGCTGACCATCACACCAGCTCGGAGCGAAAAAGTAAATTTCTCGATTCCCTACTACACTTCGGTGCAATATTTGATTTATGCCAAAGATAGTGCGCCAGAAATGCGCGGAAATCATGTCGTATGGGACGCGCTCGCAGGGGCGAAGCTGGGCTCGCAAATGGGAAGTACCGGATATCTCTTTGCCTCGGATGAGGCGGACTCGGGAGTACTGAAAGACACCGGGACCGAGGTGAAGGGATTTGAGTCACACCAGCTGGCGGCGGATGCGATTTCGGCTCATATTATAGATTATGCAATTGCGGATGAGCTAGTGGCAAAAATGATTGTGGACAAGAATGATAAATTAGCGGCAGTGCCACTCTGCTACATGGGCGCATCGATTGCTGAAGACGAGCCGGCAGAGGAATCTTATGCTATCGCGGTGAACAAAGACCGGACGGAGCTTCTCGAAGCGTTTAACGTGGTGCTCGCAGAGATGCTGACTAAAGATGCCGAAGGCAAGAGTGAGATAGACCGATTGGTGCTCAAATATACAGGGTTTTAAAAGTGGGATTTTTTGAGAAACTAGTTGAGCTTTTTAGCACGCCGGAATATATTGATTCCCTCCTACATGGGTTTCTGCTCACGATTGAAATTTCGTTTTTTGCGGTGCTGATTGGGTTTATACTCGGGCTCATTATTGCACTTATCGAAACTGGTAAGCATAAGTGGCTTCTGCCTCTGAAATTTATTTGTCGGGTGTATGTAACGATAATTCGCGGGACGCCGATGGCCTTGCAACTTTTTATTATGTTTTTTGTGATTTTTGCGATAAGGGATTTTCCGCAGATTGTTACGGCGATACTGGCGTTTGCGTTTAATTCGGCGGCTTATACGTCGGAGATTATCCGAGGTGGAATTCTCTCCGTGGATGCGGGGCAGACCGAAGCGGGGCTGGCACTCGGGCTATCTAATTTTACAATTTTTCGGAAAATCGTAGCACCGCAAGCGTTTAAAAATATCATTCCTTCGCTTGGAAATGAGATCATCACGGTGATAAAGGAGACGGCGATTGTGTCGATGGTGGGGATGTATGACCTTAACATGGCGGCGAAGGACATCGGCTCGGGGCAAAATATGGCGAGCTATGTAGTACCGATGTTTGTCGCGGCGCTGTTCTACCTTGCCGTGGTATATTTGATTTCGTTTGCGATAAAACGCGTGGAAAAACGGATGAGGAGGAGCGATGCAAGGGCGTAAATTTGACCAGAATATTGAAATTTCCGTGCGGGGGCTGAAAAAATCTTTTGGCGAGAACAAAGTACTGAATGGGATTGATTTTGATTTATATGATGGCGAAAAAGTGGTGGTGCTCGGGCCGTCGGGGTCAGGAAAATCGACTTTTCTGCGGTGCATTAATCGACTGGAAGAGCCTACGAGCGGTGAAGTGTTTTTTGAAAATACTTTGATTTCTGATACTAACGTGCGGGAGATGCGGGCGAAAATCGGGATGGTATTTCAACATTTTAATTTAATTAATAATCTGACCGTGATGGAGAATCTGACTTTGGCACCAGTGAAACTAAAAAAATTTTCAGAAGATGAAGCGAGTAAAAAGGCACGAGGGCTTTTGAAACACATCGGGCTTTCTGCTAAAGCCGACGCTTATCCTGCTTCCCTTTCTGGTGGGCAAAAGCAGAGAGTGGCGATTATTCGCGCGCTAATGATGGACCCGGAAGTTTTACTCTTTGATGAGCCGACCTCGGCGCTCGACCCGGAATCGATCGGGGATGTACTGGATTTAATTCATGAGGTGGTGGACAAAGGGATGACGACGATGATTGTGACACACGAAATGAATTTTGCGCGAGAGATTGCTTCCCGCGTGGTATTTATCGACCATGGACGAATAATTGAAGAGGGCGAGCCGGCGGAATTTTTCTCGCGTCCAAAGACTCCGAGGGTAAAAGAGTTTTTGGACAAAGTCTTGTAGGGGTGCGACCATATATTATATAGCGTTTCTGGGGGCGAATGTGATATAATATATATAATATATAAGGAGTAAAAATGAAAGTACTATGCGTGAACGCTGGGTCGTCTTCTCTGAAGTTCCAGCTTTATGATATGCCGGCGGAAATTTCGCTAATTGGCGGATATTTTGAAAAAATCGGTGCAAAGGATAGTTTTTACACTATCAAGCACGAAGGCAAGAAAAATGAAGTAGTAAAAGCAGTCAAAGACCACGCTGAAGCGGTCAAGATTATGCTCGAGGAATTGGTAAACTACGGCGCAGTGAAAGATTTGTCGGAAATCAAGGCCGTGGGGCACCGCGCGGTGCATGGTGGCGAAAAATACACCAAGTCTGTAGTGATCACCGATGAAGTTTTGAAAGATATGAAAGAGTTTGGCAAGTTCGCACCGCTACATCTTCCGGGGAATATCTCTGGGGTCAAGGCGATGCAAAAGGCTCTGCCGGATGCCGTGCAAGTAGCAGTATTTGATACGGCCTTTCACCAGACGATTCCAAAGGTCCAGTATATGTATCCGGTGCCGATGGAATGGTACAAGAAATATGGCGTGCGGAAATATGGTTTCCACGGGACTTCGCACAAGTACATTACCGAGCAAATGCAGAAGAAACTTGGTAAGGAAAAGATTAATTTGATTATTTGCCATGTGGGGTCGGGGGCTTCGATTACCGCCGTCAAGGAAGGCAAAAGCTATGACACCACGATGGGGCTGACTCCACTTGATGGGCTAATGATGGGGACGCGGTCTGGCTCGATTGACCCATCGATTATCAAATACATGATTGATGAAGCTGGGATGACTTACGACCAAGTAGATGATGCCCTGAACAAAAAGTCTGGGCTACTCGGGGTCTGCGGTTTTAACGACAACCGCGACGTAGAAAAAGCGATTTCGGAAGGCGATGAAGATGCGAGACTCGCTCTTGACATGTACGTGGACCGGATTGTCCGGTATATCGCAGAGTATTACTTGGAACTTGGTGGTCAGGTAGATGCGATTGTGTTTACCGCTGGAGTTTTGGAAAACGGAGCCGAGACGCGCGAGTCAATCATCGAAGGTTTGGCGCCGCTTGGGATCAAACTCAACGTAGAGGTGAACAATGCAATTGCTGGGTTTAAGGAAATCACCAGCGGTGTCATCACCACAGAAGATTCTTCCGTGCCGGTCTATGTAGAACCGACCAATGAGGAAGTGATGATTGTGAGGGATGCGTATAAACTAGCAAAGTAGTCAGACTGCAAAAAATAAATCAGGCGTATGTCCTGATTTATTTTTTTGATTTTTGGCAATTAGGATTCTTGGAGGAGACAACGAATTGGAAGCCCAGCGTATTTACCAATATATCTTTCTGATGGATAAGCCCCGCTATTGCTAATATTAAAATAAAATGGGTATTGCGCCGAATATGTCGTACTAGACCAATAATCACCGTTCGTCCCCACAGCGTAGCTACTCGCTGCGTTGTAATGGCCGCTGAACAGGAACCCAGGAAGATATTGCCCATTAATATTTTCTGTGTTTGTATCAGGATTAGCTATGGTCATTTTGGCAGACACTGCGGTGCCAGAGTCTATTAGATAGCCGTATCCTATAGCTAGCTCACGATACTCGCCATTAGATCCGCTCGTCGGCAAACGCCATCCGGTTGGGCAAATACTGTATGCTGCATTACCGGATGTGACCCAACTCGTGCCAGAACCAGCCGTAGCTGTATACCAGTTATAATAACAACCGTAGCCATCAGTGCATGCGTATGCAGATTCATTATATTGGTCCGCTACCGTTTCACCATCTACTACTACCGATTCTTTTGGCATTACTGGCCTGGTAGATACGTCACGTTTATTTGTTAATATAAACCCACTATCGCTTACATTTGAATTGGCAGGGCTTAGGGCGATACTATCGCTCAATTTCCCTAGCTTCAGATTCTGTAGCATCCAACACTTCCCATCCGCTAGTCTAGCAATCGCATACGTCTGCCCATCCCTACTATCAGTGACGAGGGTTGGGGCAGAAGTGCAGACAGTCGGATCTAGATTTTGCATATCAAGCGTAGTCACCGTAGGCACTGTCCTAAAGCTAAAGTCTAGTGTATAAGTACCAGCTGGCCTTTCATAGTCTACCTTGGAGGCAAAAGTCAGGGTAGAAATACTATTATTAACCGAAGTAGTGGCAGAACCAATCAAAGTGTCCGACACAAATGGATAGAAATAGGTGCCAGTAGTATCAGTGACACTGCTATCTGCGGTATTGCCACTAGATAGTGCGCTTACTCTATAGCCCCATTTATTGACAGGAAAGTCTTCAGTAGTGCCAGTAGCAGTATCACTTAGTGTATTAATATAGGCAGGAGTACTATAAGTAGAGTTAGTTAGATCTGTACTATTAGCCTTGAGATATAATTTATATCCCCATGGATTATTTGTTCCTACTGATACATTTACATTTGTACTATCAAATGGATTGGTGCTAGGATTAAGCGTGAGAGAAACCGTTTCAGACGACACTGCAACATTGAGAGAAGTATTGACGTTGATGGAGTAGTCTAGATTGTCGGCATGGGCGGGAGGAGCAGAAATAGCCGAGATGACCGCTAGCGGCATTAGCCACATAATGACTAAAGCAAAATTAAAAGACTTGTGTTTTTTGATGTTATGTACAACCTGTAGCATATTTACTCCTTATTTTTTTAATCCTTCGGAGCATTTTGCGGATACAAAACGGCACCCGTAGGCTTTCTAACACCAAACGCACCCAAAACACAAGATTTTGAACACGATCAGTACCTACTGGTGCCGTTTTATATGTTCAAAATATTGTTCTTTATAATGTGCATTTGGTGTTAGAAATTTGTATACTTTTATTATAACACACTTTTGATATAGCAAACCATTTTTATTTCAAAACTAGTTCTGGGTTTTGTAATAATCTATCGACTACTTTCAGGATTTCTTTGTATTTGCTGGTTAAAAGCACTGGTCGTATATCCGTATATTTCTGCTAAATCAAAATCTTTTGTTCCCTGTTGTTTTGATGGTTGTGATATAATAGGGTTATGTATATCTCGGATTTGATTGAAGATTTTTTGGAACATTTGGAAGTGGAAAGTGGGCGGAGCAAAAAGACCATCGAAAACTACCGGCTATATCTCGAGCGGTTTCTCGAAATCGTGAGCATGGAAATTCTAAACAAAGACGACGTGAAGGCTTCTGACATTAACCGCGAGGTGCTGCGTCAGTACCGGCTGAAGCTAAATCGGTATGGATCAGAAAATGGCAAAGAAGATTTGAAAGTAATCACGCAGGCTCTACACTTAATTGCGCTACGTGGGTTTTTCAAATATCTGGCCAAACGTGAAATCAAGTCGCTTGATCCTTCCCTGATTGAATTGCCACATGTGGTACGGAAACAAGTGACGTTCCTGCACTTTGACGAAGTGGAAGATATGCTGGAGCAGATTGACCTCACCACGGAATCGGGACTCAGGGATAGGGCGATTATTGAGCTGTTATATTCTGGGGGACTCCGGGTGTCAGAACTAGTAGGGCTAAATCGGGATTCGATTAATCTCGAGAAACGTGAGTTTATGGTACGGGGGAAAGGGTCAAAGGACCGGCCGATTTTTATTTCCGAAGCATGCGCAGATAGAGTCGCGGATTATCTCGATGCAAGGACGGATTCTCTGCCGGCGCTATTTCTTAATAATTCGCGGAATTTGCAGGCGGTAGATCAGTCGGGGAATTACCGTCGGATCACGGCGCGAAGCGTAGAGAGGATTGTAGAAAAATATGCTAGGCTGGCCGGGATTACTAAACATGTTTCTCCGCATACACTCAGACATTCGTTTGCGACGGATCTGCTAATGAACGGGGCGGACATTCGCAGTGTGCAGTCCATGCTCGGGCATGCGGATATTTCGACTACACAAATTTATACGCACGTCACTGACGCGCATCTCAAAGAAGTGCACGAAAAATTCCATAGTGAAACTAAATAATTAATACGTAATTACCGCAGGGTCGTAGAGGCGGACGACGGTGGAAACTGTGGAGGCGTAGTCGGAGCTGGGTGGCATCCAGCAAGAATGGATATAAAAGTCATAATATGAATTTTTGTCGGAAATCGAAGCGCCGGTCTCGGCGACGATTTTGCTACTTCCCTTTACCGCGATAATATAAATACCTTCGACGCGCTGGATAGTGGTAGATGCGTTCTCAACTTGGCTGTAAAGATCTTCGCTGGTGGTGCTAGACCCAAGACCACTGCCGCCGTACAAAATCCGTGGATAGGTGGCGGCTTCATAAAATGGACCTGTAGAAGTAGCTGCGCTGGTAGCGACGACGATGCCAGCGGTGTCGCTAGGATTGTTTAATTTACGAGTGTTGATAACAAATTGTTTTCTCGTGGCGCTGTTTTTCAAAAATCCATTGCCTTCATAGAGCTCCGAGCAAGCGCGGGGGACGTCATCTAGACCGGCATTAGAGGCTTCAACAGCACGAGCAACTATGGCATTCCAAAGGTCGGCATAAGGGTTTTCGGAAGTGTCGGCAGACTGACTGCCAATCACATAAGAATCGTGAATGAACCGGAGCGCGTCGGCCTGGGCGTCTAGCTCTTCCCTAGTGATGGTAAGCTCTAGGGCCGATTGGGCAGCGGAAGTACTGGCAGAAATCACCGAAACGACAACCATGGCAACCATGGAAAAAATCCCGATGGCTAGAGCCACTTCAATAAGGGTATCGCCTTTCTTCTTACGCATATTTTTATTATAACACAAAAGTAGGCAGAGCTGGCAAAAGATATATTTTTATTAATTTAAGCTTAAAAACGCTATTGTTTTTTTATTTTAAATTTGTTATGATTATGTTAAAGATACTTCACGCGAGAGGCTCCCGCGTGATATAAAAATCATAGAAAGGAATATATGATTAGCAACAAACCAAAACGCGGATTTACGATCATCGAGGTCGTGCTCGTGCTTGCTATCGCCGGGCTTATCTTCCTCATGGTGTTTATCGCGCTCCCAGCTTTGCAAAGATCGCAAAGAAACACCCAGCGTCGGGATGATTACTCGATGTTGGTAACATCAATCAACTCTTATATGGCTTCGAACAACGGTAAGTTGTCCAACATCTTTAAGAGTGGCAGCTCTACGATTGACCCACGTGTGCTCGTAGCGGCTCGCTGGATTAACGAAAGTGGCAAAGATCCAAACGGTAATCCTTATGGTCTTTATGCGTACTCTTATGATACGTACGCTAGCGCTAACACCACTCCTGGTGCAGTGCTGACCAAGACGGTATCCTACTGTACAGTAGATGGCAAAGTCGACCAGACTGCCTGTACTAACGCAGGTGGTACTTGGGAGTCTACCGCTAGCGGTGCAGCTGGCTCCGAGGTATTCGTAATCACCCAAGCCAACTGTAACGGTACCGATAGCAACGGTGACCCAGCTCCATCCAAAGATACGGCAGCGCGTTCATTCGCAGTCTATGGCTACCTTGAAGGTGGCGGTTACTTCTGCCAGGATAGTGGCTCCAATAGCTAAACAATATCCTTTCAAATTAATCACCCCGACCGAGTTACGGGGTGATTTTTATTTTGGCTCGACCGTGGTAAAATAGAATCATGCAGGTTGTTTTTATAGTCTTAATGCTTGTTTTAGGATGTGCTTTTGGATCTTTTTTCTGTTGCCAGGCGAGGCGAAGCAAGGATGTTCATATCCTTTCTCGGGCTGCGTCCGGCCGGCCCGTCGCCACGGGCGGCCGGCGCTCATCCTCGCGCTGCCGCGTTCCGGAGGCCCTTCGAAAGGACATTGAGCATCCTAGGTCTATTTGTCTACATTGTCACAAGCAATTAAAGTGGTATGACAACATTCCGGTGGTTTCGTGGATTTTGCTCCGGGGGAGATGTCGGTTTTGCCATAAAAAAATCGGCGTAGCAGAAATTATCGCAGAGGTTTCGTCTGGAGTAGCGTTAGCCTTAATCGCGACGACGATAAATGTCGAGGCGGCGGATGCTTCTGCCTGGGTGAGGTTTGTACTGGTGACAATTTTTACCTTAATTTTGATCTATCTAGCAATTTACGATGGACTATATGGGGAGCTGCCTAGCGTAATCTTGACAATTTCCGTCATCTGTGCTATAATTACCTTAATTCCACAAATGTGGACGGGGTTTCTGATTGGGCCTTTTCTATCTGGACTATTATACGGGGGGATATATCTACTGTTATATATAGTATCGAAAGGCAAATGGGTGGGAGATGGCGACTGGATACTGGCACTCTCGATCGGGCTGGTGCTTGGAAGCCCGTGGCTTTCTATCGTAGCATTATTTGTGGCGAATTTTTCGGCTTGCCTCGTGATGTTCCCTTTTCTCAAAAAGATCAAGAACCACCAAATTTATTTTGGGCCGTTTCTGGCGTTATCTTTTGTGGTAGTGTATGCGATGGCGGATGTACTAAATCAGCTATTAAGTACCGTAGCAATATCGGCCGGAGCGCTCTAGGACATAGACAGCAGCGACATCGCGGCTGCTGCTGGATTTGACGGCTTGATCGCCGTCGCAAACGGCGCCAATGGCGACGTAAAGGGTGTAGTTGATGCCGGTACCTGGAAACGAGTTGGCGTTAACTGATGCAAAATCTGTGCTGTAAGCACAAGGAGCGGTGACATTTAAATTGCCGCCACTGGGGCCGAGACAATTTGCCACATAGAAAGTGATATCTTTGCCGCTTGGCTCACTGAAATCGGCGCTAACATAATTTTTGATAAAATCTCGCCAGTCGCTCGAGGTGGACGAAGAGCGGGCGTCAGACAAAGTAAATACGTCAGGGCCGTTGCCGTTTAAAACTGGCAAAGCACCACGGCTGTTGTTGGTCTGATAAGTCTTGAGGCTAGAAATAAACTCCATCACGGTGGCTTTGCGGTCGGCATCACGCTCGGAAGCCCAAAGGCTAGGCAGAGCGATAAATGCCATCATAAAAATCAGCCCGGCGATACCGAGAACTAAAACTACTTCAATGATAGTGAATCCGTGTTTTTGTGATTTCATATTTTTAGTATACCTCTTATGTTTAAAAATGACAAGTTTAGGCGCCGACCGAGTTGACTAACGAGTAGATTGGAAGCAGAGTACCACCGACCACCACGCCGATCAGGCCAGCCATAATCACCATCAGGATTGGCTCGATCATGGTGGAAATATTATTGATTTGGTCGTAGAGCTCGTCTTCATAAACTTTGGCGGCCTTACCCAGCATTTCGTCAATTTTACCAGATTCTTCGCCGATGCCGGCCATTTGCGGGACGAGTGGCAACATATATTCTCTGTCGGTGAAAGATTCGGAGAGAGTTTTGCCGCCTTTGATCAGCTCGATGGCTTTGCTATATTCGGCTTCGACTACGGTATTGGAAACGGAGCTGATGGCGATGGTAACCGAGTCGACCATTGGCACACCAGTAGAGAGGAGCATTTCGGCAGTGCGGGCGAAACGCGAGACATAAAGTTTTCTGAAAAGGCCGCCAAAGAGTGGCACGTGAATTTTGAAAGCGTCGGCCAACCGGCGACCAGTCTTGGTACGTTTGACAAAGAAGACCAGACCAGCGATGCCGCCAACGATAGCGATAAGAAGTATTGCCCAGAAACTGACGATAAAATCGGTCATAGAAACGAGAATTTGAGTGAGTGCAGGAAGCTCTTTGTCCATATCCTCATAGAGTCCCTCAACTTGCGGGACCACAGCAAACATCATGAAAAGAAGCACAGCGATAATAACCACAAGGATGATAGCTGGATAAACGAGTGCACCCCGGATTTTGCCGAGCATAGCGGCATCTTGCTCTTCCTGGTCGGCGAGACGTTTCAAAGCAATATCGAGAGTACCGGATTTTTCACCGGCTTGAATCAAGGCGAGATAGACACCGTTAAAGACATTGGGGTGAGCGGAGAAAGCCTCATAAAGGCTCTTCCCTGACTCGGCGGCGGCGAGGATTTCTTCGCCAACGGCCTTCATGCCTTTGTTCTCGGTTTGTTCGACCACGGTGCGAAGCGAGGCAGAAAGTGGGAGGCCAGCACCAATCAAAGTGGCAAGCTGACGCGTAAACATAATGTGATCTTTGGTCGTGATACGGTTGTTAAACTTGGTAAATGGATTGGCGCCGCCTTCTTCTACTACGGACTCCGGGATAAGCCCTTGCTCTACCAACAAACGACCGGCCAAGCGTTCGTTTTCGGCTTGGATGCTGCCTTTGACGGATTTGCCGGTGGCTTTTTCTTTGGCGCGATAGTTAAAGTGTTTCACGGTTAGCCCCTAGCGTAGCGGTTGAGCTCATTTAAGTCTACGGCGTAGTCGCAAGCAGATTCATAAGTGATGACACCGGCTTGGACGAGACGAGCGAGGTCGTGATCCATCGTCTGCATACCCTGCTCGGCACCGGTCTGGATAACGTTATCGAGCTGGAAAGTTTTGCCCTCACGAATGAGCGAACGAACGGCAGAGTTGGTAACCAAAATTTCCGAAGCCACGACGCGACCGCCACCAATAGCTGGGACTAAACGCTGCGAGAAAATTGCTTGAAGAATGTTGGCTAGTTGGGCGCGAATTTGCGGCTGCTGATGAGCTGGAAATACGTCAATCATACGATCGAGCGACTGCGAAGCGGAGTTGGTGTGAAGCGTAGCAAAAACAAGGTGGCCAGTCTCGGCAATAGTAATGGCAGCCTGGATGGTTTCGAGGTCGCGCATCTCGCCGATTAAGACTACGTCCGGGTCTTCACGAAGGGCGGAACGAAGAGCGGCCGAAAAGCTGAAGGTATCATAGTGTACTTCCCTTTGCACCACGACGGCACGCTTCGATGTATGAGTATATTCAATCGGGTCTTCAATTGTCAAGATGTGGACGGCTTTTTCTTTGTTAATTTTATCAATCAGAGCCGCCAACGTGGTGGATTTACCAGAGCCAGTTGGACCGGTGACAAGCACGAGACCGCGCGGGAAATCGGCAAAAGTGCCTACTACGCCCGGTAAACCGAGATCAGCGATTTCGCGAATTTGGTTAGGAATAAGACGGAAAGCTGCAGCCATTTTGCCACGCTCGTGAAAGGCGTTGACGCGAAAACGTGCCACGTCGCCAAAGGCGAAGGAATAGTCAAATTCTTTGTCTTTTAAATAAATCTTTCTTTGGTTTTCATCCAAAGTTGCAAAAATAATTTCCTGGAGAGTAGTGGCGTTTAAAGCGGGCAAACCGGCGATCGGAACGAGCGCACCATCGACACGAAGAATCGGCGGCAAGCCATATTGAAGATGCAAATCCGAAGCGTTGCGACGGATACATTCTTCCAAAAGTAGTTCGATTCTCAAAGTGTTGTTATTTTGCCCATTTTCCATAATTTAATTTTACCATAAGTTTAATAAAATTACGAGATGTCGGATGCTACACGATTGACTTCGTCAATTGTCGTAATACCAGAAAGAACTTTCAAAATACCGTCTTGGCGCATAGTGACGGTGCCTTTTTCACGCGCAAGGTGCATAATTTCGGCGGCAGTAGAGTGATTCACAATCATTTTTTGAATATCTTCATCGCAGGTGATGGTTTCGTAGAGACCGGCCCGGCCAGCATAACCGCCAGGAGTCTCTTTGGTATCGCGGCCTCTCGCTAGCATATAGAAATTGTCGTCTTTTACTGGAAGTCCTGGATAGCCGAGGTCCTCGCTAATTCTGTCGACGTCCGACTTGGTCTGCGGCAACAAATCGCCAACGATGGAATTGATGGAAGCGGTCTCAAGATCGGAAGATTTGTACAAATCGCGTTTTTCTGTGACCCGGCGCACCAAGCGCTGGCCGATGACCACGTTCAAGGTCGAGGCGAGGAGGAACGGCTCGATACCCATGTCGAGAAGACGAGGCAAAATACCAGCCGCCGAGTTGGTGTGGAGTGTACTAAAGACCAAGTGGCCGGTAAGTGCCGCCTGCACGGCCAAAGAGGCAGTCTCGGAGTCACGAATCTCCCCGACCATCACTACGTCAGGGTCTTGACGAAGGATACTTCTTAAACCTGACGCAAAAGTGAGACCGGCGTCGACATTGACCTGAATTTGGTTGATACCGTCCATTTTGTACTCGACCGGGTCCTCGAGAGTCACGATGTTGATTTCTTCAGATTTAATTTCTTGAATCAAGGCATAGAGCGTAGTAGACTTACCAGAACCCGTAGGACCGGAAGTTAAAATCATGCCGTTTGGCTTTTGAATGCCATCGAGCACGGCACGAAGAGCGCGACCGGCCATACCCATTTTGTGAATGTCCATGGAAACGCCTTTTTTATCCAAAAGACGAATAACGACTTGCTCGCCCCAAGTGACTGGCGAGGTAGCAATACGAAGGTCCACTTCCTTGTCTTCTACAATCACGGTAAACTGGCCGTCCTGCGGGATACGATGTTCGTCGATTTTGAGGTTAGCCAAGATTTTGATACGCGAAACAAGAGCAGGTGCGACGGCTTTGGGCAGGTCCATGATTTTTCGGAGAACACCATCGATGCGGCAACGAATGATGAGCGAGTCTTCAAGTGGCTCGATGTGAATATCGGAAGATTTGGTCTTGACCGCATAACTCAAAATCGTGGTGAGAGCCTTGGAAATCGGAGAATCTTGAACGATAGTTTTAACATTTGATGCCTGCTGGGCGACTTCTTCTTTACTATCTTTGACGGCTTCTTTGACGCCAGAAAAATCACCATGGTTTTTTTCGAGCATTTCGCTGATGCCGCGTTCGCTCGACATCCAGACGCGGACGGGCTTGTTGATGAGATTAGAAATATAGTCGGTAGCCTGAACGTTAGTGACGTCGGCCATGGCGATATTTAACATACCGTCTTTTTCGCCGAGCGGAATGACCATGAAACGAGCTTGAGTCTCGTACGGAATCGTGACCAAAATGTCTTGGTCGATCATGACGTTTTTAAGCTCAACGTAAGGCACACCGATAATGACGGCGGTGGCATGAGAAATCATGTCCTTCGTAATGGCGCGTTCATCCACTAATTTGTCCAGAACTGATTCCCCGCTCGCGATGGAACTCTGGACATTAGTAGCTAGACTAGGCTCAACTAAACCCTCCGCTAGAAGGAGGTTTAGAATCCTGGATTCGGCCTCTCTAGTTAGAACTGCCATTTATTCTCCTGCTCTCTGCACGCAGTTACCAGCAACATCGTAATTGGTGCAGTCGACATAGGCTTCGACGGTCGGATTGATAGCGCGGTAGTTGAAAACTTCTTCGCTCGGTTCGTTTAAGCTGGTGCTGATGGGGCTGCTTAAAGTTTTGATAGAAACTTGACTAGGGTCTTTGATTAGGACATTAGCCGTCACTAGAAAAGCTACGGCAAAGCCGGCGATGGCGGCGATGATTGCGGTAAAGAGATCGGTTTTCATTTATTTACCTCCTAATTTAATAACTTTGGTGGTGACGTCGAGATCGGTCGGAAGCATGTAAAATGCAGTGGCGTTGGCCTGGAAATTGATAGCGTTGTTGCTACTCCATTTGATGGTGGCACGCTCGACGTTAAAATTGCGGATGGAACGTTCGACATTTTCGAGTAAATTGTTAACGGTGCCGGCATCGGTTTCGATAGCTAGACGGACGGAAATAGTGTAAAGGCTAGTGCCGTAAGTTGCGACGTCGGTTTCGCCGGTAGGGCTCAAAGACTCTGGCTCGGTGCCGGAGACGCGGAAAATTTTGTCAACGCTGGCGAGGAGAGCTTCTTCGTTTTCGTAAGCTGGGAGAGCATCTGGAATGACGCGGAGAGCGGAACAGCTTTTGATCAAATTGCTAGCAGCAGAAAGCTCGGCTTCGGTTTCGGCGGCGTCGTATTTGGCGTCGAGCTCTTTGTAAGTGTAGTTCTTGCCCGTGTCTGGGTTGAGACAGTTACTGCTGCCTTGGTTGGCGACGGACTCGAGTGCCTCGGAACCGGCCAAAACCTCCAAAATGTTGGAACGGAGAGTGCCTGGTACATTGTAAGCGCTGATACTATCAGGATTACATTTCTTAAGCTCTTCGTCGGTGTAAACGCTGCCGGATGGCTTGGTGCAGATACCGATATTTTTGATGGTGTCGGAAAAGGCCACGATAGATTGGTCCTCTGCCATAATCACATTAGCATTGAAGGAAATACGATTGACAGATTTTACGACTACGGCAACGGCAGCGCCTAGGAAAAGGCTGGCGCCGAGCACCGACAAAATCATATACTGTTGAGCCTTGCTAATTTTCGCTCGCTTGGTGGTACCATCTTGGTCTTTTTGGGAAGTTTTGATCATTCCGCCTCCTCGTTACTATTAGTGTTTCTAGTCGGGGTAGTGGTACAGACGGTGTCGTCTTGCTCACAGTCGGCAGCGCGCTCGGCAAAGATACTCTGGATTTGAGAATACGAATCGGTCACGTTGTATCGGCCGCTTGGCGAAAGCGCGAGCATGTGGTGATTGTTGAAATTAAATACTTCGGAGGCAAACGCGATAGTGCCGGAGAAACGGAGGACTAATTCTTCGCTAGCATCACGGCCGTTGGACGATTCCTCAATGGTGATACCGCTAGAACCATCGTCGGCGCCAGGAACAAGTTTACAAGTATTGGTGGCCGACCAAGTGATAGCGTCGCCGCTACTGTTCTCGGTACCAGAATAGCTAATGCAGGTACTATTAAAATGCGCAACGTTATGAATGGAACCGTCTAGATCCATGTAGACATCGTCTTCGTTTGGATCTTCTTTGTACCAATCAGCATATTGTGGAGTGCGCCAAATACGGACGACATTTTGGCCTTTGTAATCTTCGAGTGGATAGCCGAGCTGGTTTGAGAGCTCTTCCCTCGTCGGGATGACTTCGATTTGCTCGGTAGTGTCAGTAGCGAGGTTTTCGCTTGCGGAGGATGCGTCGGTTTCTTCTTCCTCTTCTTCGTCTTCGTCTTCGGCGGATGGGTTGCAGCCATCACCTTCGATGAGCCAGTAGGCGTAGTAGCCTTTGGCCTGATCTCTTAACACGGAGCCGTCGTCGGCAGTCTCAATAATACAGTAGGCTGGGATTGATTCGTCGTTTTTGTCGACGTATTCGCCGTAGTCATAGCGCATATATTGCATGGATTTTTTGAAAGAATCTAGGACGTTGTAATCGATGAATGGTTCGGAGCCGGCATTAGCCTGGGCCTCGAAGCGGAAAGTCGGAGCTTCACCACTCAAATCAATCGAAAGTTCGGAAATATTGATATAGTCGGCGCCAGTCGGGATGATGGCGGAGAGAATATTGAAAGTACGAGAAAGCATAACTTTGTTTTCGGTGATGAGCGAAATGTTGCCGAGCTGGTCGTGAATGGTAAGAAAATCTGACAAATCGCTGTAATCGTTGATTTTTTGCTCGAGCGCAGCAATGGTGTTTTGCTTGGAGTTGATGAAATTCTTTTGACCGCTGGTGATGGAAACGAATACCAAAATCACGATAAGGCTAGCGGCCGAGATAATAATGCAAAGGAAAAAGACTAGGTTTCTAAACTTAAGAGTCCTCAAGAACTCGTCTTTGATGTCTGGTACGAGGTTAATTTCTTTGGCCATTAGTCATTGCTCCTTTCTGACAAACCGATTACCACGGCAAATTCAGACGCGACTGGCATGAGGGCGTGCTGCTGTTCTGGAGTAGTACGAACTAGCTGCCATGGGTTGCCTTTGATAACTGGAATGTTAGTCTTGGCTTCAATGTATTCAGCAAAGAGTGGGATCATGCTGGCGTAGCCGGAGAGGACAATGCTGCCGACTTTGCCATTTAGATATTTGGTCTGGAAGAAACGAACGGACTTAGCCAGCTCGGAAGCATAAGTGTCGAGAGATGGAACGAGGATTTTGAAGACTTGGCCCTCGACTTGCTCTTCAGAAAGACCAAATTTGAGGATAAATTGGCGAGCTTGGTCTTCGGTGACGCCGAGACCGGCGGTAACAGCATTTAAGAACTGGTCAAAACCACCTGGAATGGAACGGACCAAGCGAGGCTTGTTCTGGTAAGTGATGACAAGATCGGTAGACTTCTCACCAAAATCGACAATCATGGTAGCGTCGATAGCACCAGGCAAGCTCAAAGAGCGGGCCATGGCTAGTGGCTCTGGCTCCATCGCGATAACGCTCAAACCAGTTTTTTCGATAGTTTCTAGATATGGCTCGGCGTAGCTTCTCGCAACGGAGCTCACCAAGACTTCGGTTTTCATAGGATCGTTGGGGCTGGGGCCGAGGATTACGTAGTCGGCCTTGGCATCACTCATTGGCATCGGGACGTATTTGTCGATTTCGTATTTGAAAGTTTTTTGCAATTCCTTTTCGGGTAAAGTATCCGTCTCGACAATGGAAGTAAAGGTCTTGCTAGCGGGGAGCCCGACAGCGACGGATTTGGTCTTGATACCAGCTTGCTCGACGGCACCCAAAATAGCCTCGCCGAGACGCTTGCGACCTAAATCGGTTTGGTCGGCGGTGAGCCGTGGTTCGATCGGAACATAAGCGTAGCGAATTAATGACCAGCCATTCTTATCGTCACCGACAAGCTGGATGATACGCATCGAGTTGGTCCCGATGTCTAGCGAGAAGAAATCGCCCACGCCATGTAATAAGTTCATGGTTTAATTATAAGCTTAAACTTGACAAATTGCAAGCAAAATAAAAATGAAATCAGCAGACGTTGCAAGCAAGAGCCTGCTGATTTCATTTTCATTTTGCTAATTTTAGCCAGTAGAATCTTTCTTTGTTGCCGTGGCGGCCTTCTAGTTCGTTGTCGTGTTTTTTGATTATCAAAAAACCATTTAATTTTAGCCAGTGCTCGAAATTTTTGATGATGGCTCGTCTTATGGTTTCGTTTTTGACAATGCCGTTTCTTAAGTCCCTTGGGTCGGCTTCAAATTGAGGTTTGAGCATTACGAGAAAATCCGTATTGCTACGTGATAAGTTCATTTTAGCATACTTTAAGATTTTTGTCAAGCTTAAGAATGATACATCTGCCACAATGACATCTGGCTTGCAGACAAAATCAAAAATGTCGGTCTTCTCATGGAGTTCTACTCTCGGGTTGTCACGCAGAGGGGATTTCATTTGGTTCGTTCCCTTCTCCACTGCAACGACTTTTTTGGCACCTTGCTCTAAGGCATATTCGGTGAAGCCACCGGTAGACGAACCAATGTCGAGGACGTCTTTGCCGCGGAAATCAAAATTAAAAGCGCGAACGGCGCTTTTAATTTTGAAGTAGCCTCTATTTTTTGCGTTCGCGGTATTCATGAGTATCTGTGTCTACCGAGACGATGTCACCTTCTTTGATAAAGGCGGGGACTTTGATGACGATGCCAGTCTCGAGGGTCGCGTCTTTCATGACCGAGCTCGTGGTGTCGCCCTTCACCGCAGTCTCGGTGTAAGTGACTTTGAGCCAGAGATTCTTTGGCAGATTGAGATTAATCGGGGTGCCGTTGTAGAATTGGATTTCCATTTCGTCGCCCTCTTTCATAAAGTCGGCCGATTCGCCAACCATGTCGCCCATGAGCTCGTATTGTTCAAAACTTTCTGGGTCCATAAAGTAGAACTTTTCGCCGTCGTTGTAAAGATATTGAACTTTACGAGTGGTGACTTCGGCTGGCTCGATTTTTTCCTGACCTTTAAAGGTCTTTGGAAGCAAAGCACCGGTAATCAAATTTTTAACTTTGACGTTGACGATGGAACCGCCACGGCCCATAACTTTTTGAGAATATTCTACCACCTTGTACGGCTGTCCATCCAAAGTGATAAGGGTGTTTTTCTTGAGATCTGTAGGTCCGTACATTTTACTCCTTTTTAGTTATTTGAAACAAATGGCAAAAGTGCTAGATGACGAGCGCGCTTGACCGCTGTCGCGAGCTGGCGCTGTTGTTTAGCCGAGAGACCAGTCTTGGAAATTGGCTCAATCCGACCATAGGTGTCGAGATAACGGCCAAGGGTCTTGGCATCACGATAATCGAAATAAATATCCTTGTCGTTTTTATACTTTTTCATTATACT
The DNA here is from genome assembly GCA_017432225.1 of Candidatus Saccharimonadota bacterium. Lineage (GTDB taxonomy): Bacteria > Patescibacteriota > Saccharimonadia > Saccharimonadales > Saccharimonadaceae > Nanosyncoccus. Next base: position 9,444 of record JAFRJN010000002.1, on the reverse strand, counting down.
ATCCTTCCTGTTTTAAATTAGAATGGGATTTCTGATAAATCCACTTCCCCTTCTGGGATGTCGGTAGGCATTTCCTCTGGGATATCTGCCGGGGCGCTGGAGCTGGTGCTGGAATTATATGATGAGCTGCTGCCATCTCCTCTGCCACCACCGACGAAATTGAAATCTTCGACGATGATTTCGACGCTAGAGCGTTTGCCACCGTTCTTGTCTTCCCAGCTACGTTGGTTGAGACGACCGGAGACGAGTACACCGCTACCTTTTTTGGCATATTGAGCGACCATTTCACCGAGCTTGCCCCAAGCGGAACAATCAATGAAAGAGACGTCTTCTTTGTTTTCGCCGTCAGCACCACGATAAACGCGGTTGACCGCAACCGTAAACGCACAGACGGAAGTACCGCTAGCGGTGCTCCGGAGCTCTGGGTCACGAGTAAGATTACCCGTAATAATAGCTTTTGAGAATCCGCGCATTAGGCCTCCTTTGATTCTTTAGTTTCTTTGGCTTCTTTAGCCTCTTTGGCCTCTTCCTTCGACTCTTCGGCTTTGGAAGCTAGATATTTAGCACGGCGAGGGTCGGCTTTGACGAGCAAGAACCGAATCACTTCGTCGGTGATAGTGAGCGTGCCAGAGATTTTGTCAATGGCGTCGGCTGGGAGCTCTACGTCGAAGTAGTAGTAGAGGGCGTAATCATTACCAGCAATCTGATAGTTCAAACGCTTCTTGCCTTCTGGCTCTTCTTTTAGTATTTTGCCACCGCTAGTCTCAATCAATTTCTTGACCTTGGTTAGAGCGGGGTCTAGATTCATCTCGAGGTCGGGATGAAAGAGGATAGAAAGTTCGTATGCTTTCATATTACTCCTTTGGTTAAAGCAAACGCAGGTGGGAGTTGTTGGCTTGGTTCTCGCCGACTTCCAGGGGCTCGTTTGCTGAGCTGATATTGTTTTTATTATAGCACAGATTTTTATTATTGACAAGGGGGCGGAAGGATAGTATATTCCACCCGCCGCTACAGTAGCATAGCGGGGGTGGAAAGTCAACCCCCCACCTTGAAATTATTTGCTATAAACGTTTTGCACTCTGTTATTTTGAGCTTACTGGTTGTGCTCTGGAGTGGTTGGCGTCCCGGAAATTGGAGTCGGATTTGAATTTGGACTGGCTGACTGGGAGAACCCGGCAGGGCTGACACCTGCTTGGTAATTGGCTACAGCTTGGTCGACTGGACTAGGAGCAGATGGATTTGCTGGGGTAGCTGGGTTTGCTGGTGTTGCTGGATTTGCCGGAGCGGATGGAGCTGCTGGCGTGCTTGGCGCAGATGGGCCTTCTGGGCTGGCCGGTGCGACTCCAGCAGAAGGAGCTTGGTCGCCAGTACCGGTTACGACATTTTCAACGGTCTTTAGAGTGCGGCGAGTACGATAGAGGTAGAAGCCGGCACCACCAATGGCGATGACCACGACGGCCGCCATGGCGATTTCAAGCGGACCGGTGTTAACGATTTCGCTTGGAGTCTCGGGAGTGTCTGGAGTGACCGGGACGTCATCACAAACTACCGTGACAGTAGTAGAATCAGTTTTTTGCTCGGTAGAGTTGAAACTGGCGGTGATGGTGTTGGTGAGAGTTTTACCGCAAGAGGAATTGTCGTTTCTGACTTGCATTTGGTAAATGGCCTGGACGAGACCGCCGTTTAATAGATCGCCGGTGTTGTAACCACTGATGTCGATAATATCATCAATGGTGTAGCCATCGGTGTGCTGATAGTCAAAGATTTTGGTACTACCGGCGCGAAGGATCAAATCTTCGTCGTGGCTGTCGGTAAGGATAAGGTTGGTAAAGTTGGTATTGCCGGTGTTTTCGAAAGCGACTTTGTAGGTAACGATGTCGCCTGGCTTAGCTTCGACATTGTAAGCCCAGTTTTCACCGTCCAAGGAAACCTGTTTAGTGAGAGATGAGCCTGGATTCTCGGTGACGAGTGTGTAGGTGATGTGGCCGGAATATTCAGCGCAGCCCGGAATAGTGCCGGTCAACATGTTGTAGCCGATTGGCGTACCTTCTTTTGTGAACAAATCTGATGGCAGGACCGAACCATTAGCTTCGCCACCGTTGTGAATAATGGCAGTACCGGTTTTGTATTTCAAAACGACGCCGTCGACGCTACTCGTAACATAGGCTTCGTCCCAAACAGTGCCTTCTAAAGCGTTATTAGGGTCGGACGGGGTAACGTAGCTCCAGCTGATGATGCCGCTAACCATGCCACGCTCGCCAGTATTAACTACTGTAGGATAGGCGGAAGCCACGCGGGTGTTGGTGGCAATGCCGTAGCCGCTAGCATTGGTGTCGGTCGCGGCGTTGTTGTGATAGTATATATATACTTCATATTCGTGCCCTGGGACTACTTCAAGTTCATCGACAAAAGTGTCCTCAGTGCCAGCCTCGCGGATGCGGACGAAGTTGCGTTCGTCACCTACAGCTGCGTTGTCGGTGATAGAGTTAAAGGTAGCGTAGTCAGCGGGGTTTTGGTTGGTATAAGTAGGGCGCTCCGGACCCCAAGCATGAGCAGTGGAGAAGCCCATGGCGACAGCAACAGTGGCCGTGGAAATCCCAGCGAGAGCGAAGGCGGGAGCTTTTAGTTTGGTAAGTAGGGTTTTTAGATGGGTCATTTCGTTCCTTTCTTTATATTATTAGAAATTACCACTTTCGAATAGGGCGGCGCGCTCGGCGGCGGTGTCATCGGCGTGAGATTCGGCTTCGGCGCTATTTGCGGCGGCTCTAGCGTCGGCTTCGGCTTGAGCGGCTTCACGGGCGGCTTGCTCTTCAGCATTTGCTCTTTCAGCTTCGGCTCTGGCAGCCTGCTCGGCGGCGGCAGCGGCCTCGGCGGCTCTGGCGGCCTCGTCAGCTCTTCTCAACTGTTCTTCGTTAGCCTGAATTTGTTCACGATTCTTGGCTTCTTCCCTTGCGGCGGCTTCTCTTTCGGCCTGTTCTTTGGCGACGCGCTCGGCTTCGGCCTTGGCGGCTTCGTCGGCTTTTCTTTGCTCTTCGATAGCGGCGAAGTTAGCCTGGTCTTCTTCTAGAGTAGTCTTCGGAGTGACTTCCTCGTCTAGTGGTAATGGAGTGACGTGCTCGCCAGCGTGGGCGATTTCCTCCTCCTCGCTCTTTGGAATGTGCGGGGTTGGAGTTGGCTCTGGCTCTGGTGTTGGGGTTGGAGTTGGCTCTGGTGTTGGAGTTGGTTCTGGCTCTGGTGTTGGAGTTGGAGTAGGGGTAGGGGTAGGTGTAGGAGTCGGCGTTGGGGTAGGAGTAGGAGTAGGAGTTGGGGTCGGAGTTGGCTCTGGGGTCGGGGTAGGTTCTGGGGTCGGGGTAGGAGTTGGCGTTGGCTCTGGCGTTGGGGTCGGCTCTGGGGTCGGCTCTGGACTAGTCGGAGTCTCTGGAGTCTCGATTGTGACTGGCGGAGTGACCGTTTCGGCTTCTTGCTTGACTTCGACGTGTTTGACACCCTCTGGGGCGATTTCATAATTTGGCTGGTAGCCACAGCGCATGTTGAGGTCGAGCATTTTGACTTTCTTGACAGTACCGTCAGACATGGTAATATTACGGTAAATATCAACCTGTGGAGCGTTGTCACGTTTCTTGACGTCGTAGCCAATTTTGAATTTGCTAGGTGTAGCGACGAAGGTGCTGAGGTTCCCTTCGGATGCGAAAATATCTTCGCCGTTTTCGCCTATAAAGTAAATGTAGTTAGTCTTCTCGGTGTCGTTTTCGTAATAGAAATCAAAGCTGGTGTTTTCTTTGTCTTTTAGAACTTGCTCTAACTTACTCAGAAGTTTCTTCTGGAGTTCGCCACCGCCTTCTTGGTCGAATTTGTCGTCAATCTGGGTCATAGTGAGACCGTCGATGCCAAGTTCTTTCTTTTCCTCGTCAGTGAAAATATTGTAGGCATAGGATGCAAGAGCCTCTGGCTCGTCGGTAGCTACTTCCATAATGCCACCGGTGGAAGCGTCGCGGTTGCCATATTCACTATCGTGATTATATTGATAGGCTCTCGTGGAAACTTTGTTGTCGACATCGAGGAATTTATTATAATCATATGATACGTTATAAACAGTCTCGCCGGCAACTCTGGAGTTTTCGGCTGATACATGTTCTTCGACTTCCGTCTCGTTTGCTGACGAGCCAGTATCATCATATTCGCTAATGAGTCTAGCCGCTTCACGAGCGTCGCCAGTAGAGGCGTCTTCATACCCTAGCTGCTCGTCCCGCAAAGCATCCGTACCTAGTGAGTCGACGACGCTTTCGGTGGCGACAGGATTATTGACTGGAGCTTTGCGATTCTTGGACATGGTGTAAGCGCCAAAGATGGCTGCCGCACCAGTGATCACAGCGCCCGCAGTAATCGCGATGCGAGTCAAAATCTTTTTGAGGCCAGGGCTTTTTCTAATCTGCTTGCCAACTTCGGCTGGAGAAACTTCTTTGACGGTAAGTTTTTCTGGAGCTGGGGCTGGGGTTGGCTCTGGGACTGGGGTTACTTCAGGTTTTGGAGCTGGAGTTGCTTCCGGTTTTGGAGCTGATGCCGGCTCTGGAACGGCTTCTGATTTTGGAGCCGGAGCTGGGGCTGGAGCTGACTCGGTCTTTTTGTTTTCTTCAACTTTGGCAGTGTTTTTGGCCACTCGGGCTTTTTTGGCAAGGTAATCTTCGCGAGCTTTTTTGATGATTGGCTCTGGGTCTACGCCGAGGGCGCGGAGTCTTTCTTCGAGCTCGTGTTGCTTTAGAACTAATTCTTTTTGGCGCTCTTCTTCTTCGATTCGCATCTTGGTGCGTTCGACTTCATCGTTATACCTATCGTTGGTATCGGTGAGGTTTTCTTGGTTGTCGTTAAACTCCTCAAAGCTGCTAGAAAATTCTGGACTACGCATTCTGATTCCCTCCTAGAAAACGGTTTTTAAAATCGACCATGGATTTTTCGACGACTTTGTCTAAATCAATGTTTTGACTTTCAAAAAACTTTTGAAGTGCGTCTTCGTCGGAATCATCTTTGTCTAGAAGAGCGCTCAACTCTTGACCTTGTTCCTTCGTGAGACTCCCCAAAATGTCTCTTAAAATTTGATAATCGAGGGCCTGCATTGCCTCGTTTTTTAGCCCGGCGGGTATGTCTTTTTTGTTTGGATATTTTTCGTCGATGAGCGCATCAACAATTTGCCCCAATACCTCCGGCTCAATGAGATAGACTGCCATGGTTTTATTTTGTTATGTATTACCTTTCTGTTATAAGATTATCATAAACGAAATGGTGGGTCAAGCGTAAAATCAATTTTTGTGCAAAAAAGTTTAGCTTTTGGCAAGCCAAAGCCATAACGGCTACAACAAAAAACCGAACATTTTGTTCGGTTTTTGGTTTAACTGTTGCGAGCGTCTATTAGATCACCTCTAATCGGACTGCTTTTAGATGATGAGCACGATAGCTGAAATGGTTTTATATACGATGTCGTAGTATAAAGGGTCTATCGTGTAAATTTTGCCTCTGATGCGTTCCATTTTTAATGTCCTTCTCTAGTCTTTGGCTAGGCTTAAACGGATTTGGCTAGTTCTTGCTTCAAGAGTTTGCCTAGCTTGGTGAAGTCTAATTTGACTTGAAAATCTTTGATTTGAGATAAAGATTCTTTGCTGACCTTTGAAGGACTGATGTATTCTCCTTCCTGTTTTTCGTTGTCGCCGTAGAATTCAAAGTTTGATTCTATAGAGCCATCTTCACGAGTGGCGTAGTCCGTGTCGATGTCGTCTCGCCATTCTGAATCGACTACTTCAGATGGGATATTTAAAGTTTGTGTTTTTAGTTTTTCCGCCATTTTTTGCTCCTTTTTGTTTTTGATTTATTTTTGTTTTTATTTTGTTGTTTTGTTTGTTAGAATGTTTGTTTTATTTTCTAACTTAATTTGAGTATAGCACACATTGCGAAAAAAGTCAATAGTGATTATGGCAAAAAATGGAAAAAAGTCAAATTAACTGAGAAAAAGATATAAGTAAATTTCTTCGCGGTTGATTTCGCACCAGGAAAATTTTTCGAATTTCTTAACGAAAATTGCAGTCGTCTCACGGCTCTCTTCAGGGTTCGCGACTGACAATTTTCTAAAATTCTCAAAATTTTCTTGGGTTCATCAAATGCTCAGAAATTTACTTATATCTTTTCTAGTGAGATAGTGACGTTTTCTTTGCCGATTTTGGCGATTTCGTCGTAAGCGAAGTTCTCGTTTTTGACGAGTTCGTCGGCCAAGACTTCTTTTTTGACCAAATCTGTATAGTCGGCGGGGATGTCGGCAGACAGTGAGAGCTTGATGCGGTCGTCCATTTGTAAACCAGCGTGCTTTCTAGCGGACTGGATGGCGCGGATGAGGTCGCGAGCGTAGCCTTCTTCCCTCAATTCTTTGGTGAGGGTCTTGTCTAGCTTCAACTCTTTGCCATTTTTAACAGACTTGACGTTGACTTCTTCTTTGATGATTTGTTCGTAGAAGTCGTCGAGCTGGTCGCCGGGGTATTCGAGTATATTTAGAGGCTGGCGGATTTTGATCTGGTCCTCGGTGTCGGACTTTTGCATACGGAGGGCGAGAGCGTCGGTAATGATGGCGCGGGTGCGAGACATATTATCCAGAACTTCTTGATTGGCTTCGCCTGGGGTCGGCCAGTCGTGGAGGTGGATGGAATCGGTTTTTCCGGTCAGCTTATGGTATAATTCCTCGGCAAGGAACGGAGTAAACGGCGCCAAGAGGTGCGCTGTATATATTAATATATAATACAGGGTGGAGTAGGCGCTCATTTTGTCGTCTCTGTCGTCGTTTTTGGAAAAACGGCGGCGAGAGCGACGGACGTACCAGTTAGATAAATCATCAATAAACGGGAGGACGCCAGCAAGTGCCGTCGGGATGTCGTATTTCTCCATACCTAGGGTGATTTCTTTTTCTAGCTCGTAAACTCTGGAAATAATCCATTGATCCAAGATGTTTTCTGATTTTAGATCTTTAATATTTTCGCTATCGATACCGTCGATTTCGGCGTAGGTGGTGAAGAAATCATAAACGTTCCAGAGCATGGCGAGTTTGCGGTTGACATCGGAGACGTCTTTGTCGAGAAGGGCGAAATCTTCGCCGGATAATACTGGGCTGGAAAGCAAGAGGAAGCGAAGTGAGTCGGCGGAGTATTGGTCCATCAGGACGTTTGGATCGGTAAAGTTGCCGAGGGATTTACTCATCTTGCGGCCGTCGTTGCCAGCTAGAGTGCCGGTGGTGATGACATTCTTGTAAGCATTTTTGTGACCTTTTTTAGCCTTGTCGCCAAAGGCGCCAATTTCGGCGAGAGCGGTGTTGACCGCGTGGACGTAGTAGAACCAGGCGCGGACTTGACCGACGTATTCGACGATGAAGTCGGCAGGGTAATTCTTCTCAAACTTTTCTTTGTTTTCGAACGGATAGTGGAGCTCTGCAAACGGCATGGAGCCGGATTCGAACCAACAGTCTAGTACTTTTTCGATACGTTTAAAATGCTCGCCTTCGTAGTCGAATTCGATAGCATCGACCCACGGGCGGTGATAATCTTCTAGCTCTACGCCGGAGAGTTCTTTGAGCTCTTCGTAGCTACCTATGACTTTGACGGTGCCTTTGCCGCCTTTCCAAACTGGCATGGCGGTGGCCCAGAAGCGATCGCGAGATAAGTTCCAGTCGGGGGCCTGCTCGATATTTTTCATGAAACGACCGTGCTTTAAATGCTCTGGGAACCAGTTGACGTTTTCGTTCTCCTCTAGCATGAGCTGCTTTTGGCCATTAATGTCGAAAAACCAAGATGGAAAAGCACGATACATGATGCGTTCTTTGCTTCTAGGATTGAAGGGGTATTCGTGCTGGATATATTCGATTTTGTAAATAATTCCCTTTTCTTCGAGGCATTTGGCGATGAATTTGTTGCCGGCCCAGATCTGGATGCCGTGGTCGTCGGTATCTCTAACTCCGAGGTTGTGGAGTTTCTCCGCGTATTCTGGTAGATAATAGCCGTTTTCGTCGAGAGTGTCAATGAAGCCGATTTTGTCCTCATGTTTTTTGTATAATTCGTAGTCGTCTTCACCGTAAGCTGGAGCGATATGGACGATGCCGGTGCCTTCCTCTTCTCCCACGAAATCCGCAGTGAAGACTTGGCAAATGGTGCCGTCCAATGATTCGTATTCAAGACCTGCGAGGTCTTGACCTTTGAGGGTCTTTTCGGGTTTTTCGTTTTCGAATATTTTTTTGGCAAGTTTGGTTGCGACAACGAGTTTTTCGCCGTCTATGTTATAGATACCATAGTCCATTGTAGCATTAACTGCTAGAGTGCGGTTAGCCATCAGAGTCCAAGGAGTGGTAGTCCAAGCTAGAAAATAAAAATCTTTTCCCTTGAACTTTACATAAGCGGAAGGGTCGGTGACGGTCTGGTAGGCGTCGTTATCCATGGTGACTTCGGCCTTTGAGACTGGGGTGGCGAATTTGGTGTCGTACATCAAGACTTTGCGGCCTTCGTAGATTTTGCCAGCTTCGTAGAGCTTCTTGAAAGCCCACCAGACGGACTCCATGAAGTCCTTGTTCATGGTGCGGTAAGGGTGGTCGAAATCGACCCAGCGGCCGACGCGGTCGATGGTATCGCGCCAAGTTTCGGAGTTTGCGACCATAGATTCGCGGGCTTTAATAATATAATCCTCGAGGCTCCACTTGGTGCCGATGTCTCTTCTATCGGTGATGCCGAGCTGCTTTTCGACAAAGTTCTCGGCGGGGAGGCCGTGGCAATCCCAACCCCATCTTCTCTCTACCCTGTAACCATGCATGGTATAATAGCGTGGAACGGCGTCTTTGACAATGGAGCTTAAAAGCGTGCCGTGATGGGGCATGCCGGTGATGAACGGGGGGCCGTCGTAAAAAACATAAGATTTGTCTTCTGGCCGTTCTGAAATGGATTTTTCAAAAATCTGGTGCTTTTTCCACCAATCAGAAATAGCTTTTTCGTATTCTATCGCCCTCCGGCGCTCTCCCGCTCTGTATTTCATGTCTATTATTGTACCATTTTGCGGTGATGTTGACAAGGAGGCTAGGATTCTTGGAGGAGGCAACGAACGGCCCGGCCGTAGTACTTATGGTTGTGATGTAGTGGGTCGACGCCTGAAGTACTGATGTACAAGCCGTACCCGTGCCCAACTGAATAGGAAGTACTAGACCAGTAGTAGCCGTTCGTGCCAACGTTGTTGGCGCCGTTACTGCCGTAGATGCCACCTAGTAAGAGACCAGGCGCATATTGGCCGTTAATGTTCTCGGTGGCAGTAGATGGATTAGCGACTAGTAATTTGCCAGCCACTGTGCTACCGCTATCAGTGCCATAGCCGTATGCCGTAGCGAGAGTTTCAAACTCTCCACCGCTTCCACCAGTTGGGAGGCTCCAGCCTTTCGGG
>JAFRJN010000018.1 GCA_017432225.1 Candidatus Saccharimonadota bacterium | reverse complement strand
TAATACGGACGGGATGGTGATAAAAATCAACGACCGTAAAATCTATGATGACCTTGGGATTGTGGGGAAGACGCCGCGCGGGGCGGTGGCATATAAATTCCCGGCGGAAGAAGCCACAAGCGTGATAAAAGACATCGTGATTTCGATTGGGCGGACGGGGGCGGCGACGCCGGTGGCGCTGTTTGAGCCGGTGCAGCTGGCTGGGACGACGGTAAGACACGCGTCGCTTCACAATGCGGATGAAATCGCGAGGCTGGACGCTAGGATTGGCGATACTGTGATTATTTATAAGGCTGGTGACATTATCCCGCAGGTGAAGGAAGTACTAAAGGACCTTCGGCCGGAGGGGACGGTGAAATTTAACTTTGAAGAGGCTCTTTTAAAACAATATCCGGAGCTCGAGTTTGAACGGCCGGCGGGTGAAGCAGTGTACCGGGTGAAGGGGGAGTCGTCGGATCTGATTCTGAAGCGGGCAATTGAATATTATGCTTCGAAGCCAGCGCTAAATATCGAGGGGCTGGGTGAAAAAAATGTGGTGGCGCTGGTAGATGCAGGGCTAGTGAAATCGATTGCAGACCTTTATCTCTTGAAAGTTGGACAAGTGTCCAGTTTGGAAAGATTTGGCGAAATTTCGGCGGAAAATTTGATAAAAGCGATTGAAAAGTCGAGGCACCCAAAGCTAAATAAGTTTATCACGGCGCTCGGGATTCGCCATGTGGGGGCGGCGACGGCGACGGCGCTGGCCCGGAAATTTGGTAGTCTTGAAAAATTGATGGAAGCGGAGGAAAAAGAACTCCTAGAAATCCCGGATGTGGGTGAAGTGGTGGCGGAATCGATTATGGCGTGGATCACGGATGAAGATAATGTGAAGTTAATAAACCGACTTCACGGGATCGGGGTCTGGCCGGAGGATGAAAAAACGGCAGATTTGCCACTTAATGGGAAGTCGTATATCGTGACGGGGACTTTGAATTCGATGGGACGGGAAGAAGCGGAAGATAAGCTTCGCGAGTTGGGCGCGACGGTGACTTCAACGGTTACGAAAAATACTACGGCGCTGATTGTGGGTGAAAAGCCAGGAAAGTCGAAACTCGATAAAGCGGATAGACTAAAAATACCGCGCCTTGCGGAAGCGGAATTTTTGGAATTAATAAAAAAATAACTTGGTGACCTCAGCGGGAATTGAACCCACATTGACGGGATGAAAACCCGTTGTACTAACCATTATACTATGAGGCCGTAAAAGTTCTATTTATATTATAACAAGAAATGCTAAAAATTACAAGAGTACTTGTAGTCTACGCGGTAACTTTTGACTGTATAGGGGGATTCGGGGAAGATTTTGATGGTGGTTTTGTTTAAATCGCAATATTTTGAAATGGAACTAGCGGCGGCGTAATTTTTGCGATTGCCATAAAGAAACAGCTGATTTAGAGTGATCCTGGAAAAACCGGTGTCGAGATATTTTTCCATGATGGAGGAAAGGTGAGACTCGGCAGAAGCAGGGTCCAAGACGTCATCCTTTTTAAGAGAATTATTCTCCAAGATTTTGGGATAGAAATAATTTTCGTAATAATCGGAGGTGAGGCTTTCGATTTTTCTTTTGACTAGAAATTCGGGCGTGGCGATGATGGTAAAAATAGTATAAGCAAGTACGGTCAGCATGGCGAGAATGATGACGGTCAAAATAGTGTGTTTGGCGACGCGGGCGTTGCCGCTTGCGGAAATGCGAAGATTGGGCTTGTCCTTTTTGACTTGCCTGGCGCTAATGCCGCGAGATGGTGATTTTTTGACCTTCATATTAATATATTACCATAAAAACTATAAATATGGTATGATAATAATATATGAGTAAACTTTTTAAGAGAACGAAAATTTTGGCGACTGTAGGGCCGTCAGTCTTTGGGGCGGAAAAAATTGAAGAAATGATTATGGCGGGGGTGAATGGGTGCCGGTTGAATTGCTCGCACGGGACGAACGAAGAGCGCGATGAACAGATTAAATGGATACGCGATGCGGCGGCGAAAAAAGGCCGTTCGGTGGCTATCTTGCAAGATCTTCAGGGGCCGAAAATTCGGCTGGGGACGATTCTAAACAACCATTTGGATCTTCATGCTGGTGATGAAGTGATTCTTGAAGCGCGGGAAGATTTTGAACATGATGGTGGGCTGACGCTGCCGGTACAATATAATTTGGCGCTTAAGGCCAAGACGGGTGAGCCGATTTTTATGTTTGATGGCAAAATCAAGACTGAAATGATAGAAAAAGTCTCGGATACGGCGATCAAAGTGAAGGTCTTAAATGACGGATTTGTGATGAGTAAGAAAGGGCTGAATTTGCCGGAGACGGATTTTGGTGGGGATATTATCACAAAAAAGGATATGGAGGACCTGGAGTATGGGGCTTCGCAAGACCTTGACTATGTGGCGTTGTCGTTTGTACAGACGGCGGATGATATTGCAAAACTCAAGCAGATTCTATTATCGCTTGGTTCGACGGCAAAAGTGATTGCAAAAATTGAGACAAAGAAGGCGATTTCGACGGACGAAAATCTCGAAGCGATTGTGAAAGAGGCGGATGGAATCATGGTAGCGCGTGGAGATATGGCGGTGGAAGCTGGCAATGAAGTAGTGCCGATTGTACAGCGAAGATTGATCGCGCTTTGCCGGGCGCACGCGAAGATTTGTATTGTGGCGACGCAGATGATGGGCTCGATGGTGGATAATCCGGAGCCGACGCGGGCGGAAGTGAGCGATGTCGCTACGGCAGTGATCCAAGGAGCGGACGTAGTGATGTTGTCGGATGAGACGGCGAATGGCTCGTACCCGATAGAGGCAGTGAGAGAAATGAAAAAAGTGGTTCTCTATGCGCAAAATCACTCTCGCGTGGCTTCGATGGCAGTGGCTCCAGAGGGTGAAAAGGCAGTATATGATGCGATTTCGATGGCGGTGGCGAGGCTAGCGGAAAAAATTGAAGCGGATATTATCGTGTGTCAGACGGCGTCGGGTACGACGGCGACCACAATGGCGGCGATGCGGCCGAATGTGCCGATTATTTCGGTGACGCCGAATCAGCGAGTGGCGAATCAATTGGCTTTGACTTATGCAAACTCGGCCTTCGTGAGGAAATATGATGAAGATTTTGGCAGGAAACTAGCGGAAGAGCTTAAGGAAAATGGGTACCTGCAAACCAAAGAAGGGAAAAAAGATCTTTTGGCCGTGATAGTGTCAGGTGATAAAAATAAATTTGGAACTGATACTATTAAAATCCGACGGATTTAAGGCCGGGTAAATCTTTTCCTAACAAAAATTCGAGGGTGGCGCCGCCGCCGGTGGAGATGAGTGAGTAGTGTAAATCGGGGTGATCCTTCAAATAATTTTCGACGAAACCGGTGGTGTCGCCGCCGCAGATGACGGTGGTGGCATCTGATTTTTTGCCGATTAAATCAGCAATGATGGATGAAGCGGTGGCGAAGGCGGGGTCTTCGACTTTGCCGAGGCAGCCGTTCCAAATGATGGTCTTGGCACCGTCGATATATTTAGCGAATTCGGCGGTGGAAACTGGGCCGATGTCGAGTTTGTTTCCTTCGGCGTCTTCGTCGAAATCGGATGCGACGATGATTTTGCTGCTGTCCGACTTATAACCGTCGGCGGCGATTTTGCCACCAACGAGGATATGGTCGGCGATATTGACAAATTTATCGATGAGGGGCTGCTTGTCCTCGACTTTGGCGCCACCGATAATCATCACTACTGGATGCTCGGGACTCTTAAGAACTTTGGAGAGATTAGAAATTTCCTTTTCGAGCAGTAAGCCGGCATAGGTCGGGAGTAACTTGGCAATGGCGTCGGTGGAAGCGTGAGCGCGGTGGATGACGGCGAAACCGTCCTGGATGAAGACGTTGGCGCCGGTAGCGGCGACAAGATTTTTGGCAAAATCCATATCATTCTTCTCTTCGCCGGGGTCAAAACGAAGATTCTCGAGCAAGACGACTTTGGTATCTTTTGGGAAATCTAGCTTTTCGCCAGGACGCGGTAAGGGAAGGAAAGCGACCTTGGTTTTTAATAAATCTTGCAGGCGCTCGGCGACTTTCTGCAAAGAAAACTTGGGGTTTTCCTGGCCTTCGGGGCGGCCGAGATGAGAAATTAAAATAATACGTTTGACATTGTCATTTTTTAATAAAAGTTGCAAGGTGGGAAGGGAGGCGCGGATGCGCAAGTCATCCGCGATTTCTCCATTTTCAAAAAGAGGAGCATTGAAATCTACTCTAATCAAGACATTTACGACGCCTTCGGTGTCATTTCCTTTAACTAATGAATTTGCAACAGTTTTCATAGTTTGTATTATTATAGCACAGATTTTTATATTTACAAAATATTCACCTGGTGATATAATTATTTTTATGAAAAAGCCAAAGACATATCAAGAAGTGATTGGTGAGACAATTGAGCAAATGCGCCTTGAGAAAGGCTGGACTCAAGAGGAACTAGCCGAGGCGACTGGCACTAGTCAGTCGGCGATCCACCGGATTGAAAAGGGTGGTCAAAATATTTCTCTTGAAATGATTAAGAAGCTTTCGGAGGCGCTAGGCAACCAAATTCTCTCTATAAATGATTCAGTTTCGCAGAGTTTTCGGATTCGTGGTGGCAAAGAGTTGAAGGGTGAAATTACCATTAACACGTCAAAAAACGCGGCGGTCGGAATACTGATGGCAGCGCTTCTTAACTCTGGCAAAACAGTACTTCACCGAGTGGCAAGAATTGAAGAAGTCTTTAGAATTATTGAAGTTCTCGAGTCAATCGGTGTGAAATGCCATTGGCAAAATCGCCACAGAGACCTAGAAATTATATCACCACGCGAATTAAAATTAGACCAGATGGATATTGAGGCAGCTAGGAAAACTCGTTCGGTAATTATGATGCTAGGGCCACTTATTCATCGGTACAAGAAGTTCACTTTGCCCTATGCAGGTGGATGCTCCCTAGGCGTACGGACGGTAGAGCCGCATATCAAAGCTTTGGAATCCTTTGGTCTAAAGGTTGACGCAGAGACAAATAGTGGTTTTTACGAAGTGACGGTGAACCAGCACACTTTGAAAAAATACGAGGATAGGTATATCGTGCTGGTCGAACGAGGCGACACGGTGACAGAGAATGTTTTGATGGCAGCAGCACTTTC
>JAFRJN010000017.1 GCA_017432225.1 Candidatus Saccharimonadota bacterium | reverse complement strand
GTGACGGCCAATAACGGTGGCGCTGCAAGGACGCTCTGGATGACCAAGAACCTGTCTGTAGGCTGTAATACTGATGGCACGATTAACTCGCTGTCACTGTCGAGCTCGGACTCCAACGTTTCAAGCTATACCACCCCTACTACTTCTGGTCACTCCAATACCTACACTGACGGCAAAATCGTCTGTAGCGACAATGCTAACTCTGGCGCTTGGTATAACTACGTAGCGGCAAGTGCTGGTACTATTAACACTAATGGCGATAACTCCACAACCGCTTCCTCCTCGGTCTGTCCGAAAGGTTGGGCCTTGCCGAGCCACTCCCAAATCTCCGCAGCAGCTTCTAACAAAACGGCGTTTAGCCCGGTCACTGGCGGCTACTACAACGGGGGTACTCTCCACAATACCGGGCTCGGGTACTGGTGGTCTAGCTACGCGTATGGCGGTACTCTTCGCTGGAACTTGAGATACAATGGTTCCTACCTGTATACGGGCTACGATAGTCGCTACATCGGGTATTACGTCCGCTGTGTCCGCTCGTAATCTTTCGCACTCGCTCTGCCTTTGTGGTATAATGATAAGGTAAAGAGTAGAAAGGAAGTCATGAAATCACCAGTTGATTTAGAATCTATGCGTCACACCTTAAGCCACGTGCTGGCCGCCGCGGTGACAAAACTGTACAAGGATGCCAAATTTGGCATCGGCCCCGCCATCGATGATGGGTTTTACTACGATATCGACTTTGGTACTACTAAAATCAGCGATGCCGACCTTGCGAAGATCGAGAAGGAAATGCATAAAATAGTTGCTCAAAATTTGCCGATGGTTAAGCGCCTTTCTTCTAAATCAGACGCCTTGGACTGGGCTCGCGATAACAAACAGGATTACAAAATCGAGCTAATCGAAGAACTCCCAGAAAAAGAAGAAATCAGCTTCTACGACCTCGGCGACATCTTTACTGACCTTTGCAAAGGCCCACACGTAGAGAACACCAACGACATCGGCGTATTCAAGCTCACAAGGGTAGCTGGTGCCTATTGGCGGGGCGACGAAAAGCGCGAGATGCTAACAAGAATTTACGGTGTAGCCTTTGAAACCCAGGAAGAATTAGACGCATATCTGAAGCGCCAGGAAGAAGCTAAAAATCGCGACCACCGTAAGCTAGGCAAAGAGCTAGACCTCTTCTGTTTCTCCAACCTCGTCGGCGCAGGACTTCCACTCTTCACTCCGCGCGGCACTGAACTGCGTGAACTGATGGCTAACTACTCGCTATCACTCCGCGGTAGGGAAGGATTTAAAAAAGTCTGGACTCCGCACATCACCAAGACCGACCTCTACAAGACTTCCGGCCACTACGCCAAGTTTGGCGACGAACTCTTTATGGTGCATTCCCAGGTCAATGGCGAAGATTTCGCCATGAAGCCGATGAACTGCCCGCACCACACCCAAATCTTTGCTTCCAGACCGCGCACCTACAAAGAGATGCCGGTCCGCTACATGGAAGCCACTACTGATTATCGTGACGAAAAAACCGGCGAGCTTGGCGGACTCTCTCGCGTTCGTTCGCTCACTCAAGACGATTCTCACGTCTTTTGTCGCAAAGACCAGATCAAAGAAGAGGTTGCACGCCTAGTCAATATCGTGAAGGAGCTATATACCACCGTCGGCATGCAAAAGCTCCGTGCGCGGCTTTCTTATCGTTCGGACGAAGACAAATATCTCGGCGACAAGAAGCTCTGGGAGATGGCCCAGAATCAGATTAAGCAAGCTGCTATTGATAATGGCCTAGACTATTTCGAACAAGAGGGCGAAGCCGCCTTCTATGGGCCAAAGATTGACTTTATGGCTGAAGACGCCATCGGTCGCGAACATCAGCTCGCTACCATCCAGCTAGACTTTGTGATGCCGGAACGCTTTGAACTAGAATTCACCAACGAAAAGGGTGAAAAGGAACGTCCAGTAATGATCCACCACGCCACTCTCGGCTCCATCGAGAGATTCCTCTCGGTCTTTATCGAGCATACTGGTGGCTGGTTCCCATTCTGGTGCGCCCCAGAGCAAGTGCGTATTCTCACGGTCAACGACAAAGTGTCTGACTACGTCTCGGAAATCACCAAAATCTTGGACGACATCATGCTAGACAAACCTCTGAAATATAATGAACTCCGTTACACTGTAGATGAATCCGCCGACTCTCTCGGCAAGAAAATTAAACGCGCCACCGAGCTCAAAATCCCAGCCGTACTAATTGTGGGTCCAAAAGATGCTGAAGGGAAGGAAGTCTCCGTGAGACTCCGTGATAAAGAAGAAAAGGTTAAGTTGAAAGACCTTGCTAAATATTTATGCAAACTCTCATAATTCTAGGTCCGACTGGCTCTGGCAAAACTGGTGTTTCTATTGAACTTGCGAAGAAGCTAAACGGCGAGATTATCTCTGCCGACTCCCGCGCGATTTATAAAGGCATGGATATCGGCACAGCCAAACCGACCAAAGAAGAGCAAAGGAAAGTCCCCCACTGGGGTCTAGACCTAGTTGAACCCGGGCAGAGATTTACCGTCTCCGACTGGAAATCCTACGCTGAAGATAAAATTAAGGAGATCAAAGCCAGAAACCACCTCCCCATCATCGTTGGTGGCACCGGTCTCTATATCGACGCCCTTATCTACGACTACCAGTTCAAAGGCCCAACCGGCCAGAAAATCGGAGACTTTGAACAAAAAAGTTGTTCAGACAGAACAGAGATGAAAGGCGATTTCTGTCTCATCGGTGTCCAGTGGTCACCAGAGGAACTCCGCGCTAGACTGTATAAAAGAATTGAACAAATGTTCACCGACGATTTGTACGCGGAAACCAAAAAACTTGTTCAAAAATATGGCTGGGACAACCAAGCCATGAAGAGCGATATTTATGAATATGCCTATAAATATATGCAGGGCGAGCTAACGTTAGACGAAGCCAAAAAACGATGTTTCTATGAAGACTGGCATCTCGCGAAGCGCCAGCTCACTTGGTTCAAAAGAAACCAGGAAATTATATGGCTAGAGCTTGAAAAAATCCCCGACTTTGTGATAAAATTGTATACAGAATGACAAAGGAGAGTAATACGCCAGTAGAAAAGTTGTTCGGCTCGAAGACCAGGGCCAAGCTTTTGCAGCTCTTTTTCTCCAATCCTTCTAAATCTTTTTATATCCGCGAAATGACTCGGGTGATCGACGAGCAGATCAACTCCGTGAGAAGGGAGCTCTCTAATCTCGAGAGTATCGGTGTCATCAAGAACGAGTCTTTTGACAACAAAGTTTATTATTCAGCTAATACCAAGCACCCGTATTGCCATCCGCTGACGGAGATTTTTTCGAAAAAAATTGATTCAGCTCGCGACCATGACGTCAAAGAATCTACGTGGGAGGAATACACTCGCCCGGTCAAAAATTATCTCACGGGCCTCGTGGTGGTTAACCGTTTGCCCGGTCAGGACGGTCTAGATCTCCTCATCATCGGCAATGATAAGACCAAGAAACTTACTCACTGGGCCGAGGTGGTCGAGAAGAAACAGGGCAAGATGATTAACTATGCCATCATGACTCCAGAAGATTTCACTTATCGGCGTAGTGTCAGAGACCGCTTCCTTGAAGACGTTTTTGAAATGGAAATCACCGAGATTATCGACCCAGAGGGAATTATTAAAGGAAAAAAGGAGAAATAAATGTTCGAAATCGAAAGCAAAAATCAAGACATCATCACGATTGCGACCAAAGATACCACGATTAATTTTAACATGGCTGATTTTACCATCGATGCCGGCCTGGCTGTCGGCAAAATTGAAGGTCCCGGCGAATTTGAAATCGGTATCGCCACCATCCGCGGTATTGCTACCGAGTCGGGTAAGACGATTTACGATGTCGAAGTCGGCGGTGTCCATGTTGGCATCATCGGCGGTATCGAGGAAAACCTCGACGACCTCGTCGCCGACATCCTCTGCACTTCCTCTACCCGCGCCGTTCGTGAGCTTGAGCCGAAGCTAGTCATCGCCATGGGTAATGTCGATGGTATGGTCACCGAATTAAAGCTTTCCGCCCGCACCGAGAAGAAGCTCAAAGTCAAATCCCTCGATAGTCTGCCCGCCACCAAAGAAGTAGTGGTACTATCCTAATGAATATCGACCCGCTCAAAATTATCATTGTTCTACTCATCGCGATTTTTTCGGTGATTTTGCATGAACTTTCTCATGGGACGGTGGCGTATCTACTCGGAGATAGGACCGCTAAAGACGCCGGCCGCTTGACTCTGAACCCTCTGAAACACATTGATCCCTATATGTCTATCCTTGTGCCGGTAGTATTATATATGTTAAAGGCGCCTGTCTTCGGTGGGGCCAAGCCTGTACCGGTAGACTATCGCAACCTCAAAGGGAAGGAATGGGGCATGGCTCTAGTCGCTGTCTCTGGCCCTCTAACTAATTTTCTCTTGGCCCTCATCTCGTTTCTGATCGGCTATTTCTCTGGCGCTCTCACCGGTAGCGCTGGTAGCACTGGCTATTTCGTCTTCGCCGAGCTGGTCTATCTCAACCTCGGATTTATGATTTTTAACCTTATCCCCATCCCGCCGCTAGACGGCTCCCGTATCCTCTACGCCATCTCTCCCGACCCGGTAAGGGAAGTATTAAATAAAATTGAAAGCTATGGCATTATTATAGTATATATATTAATATTATTATTCGGCAATTTATTCTCAAGTCTAATGATTAACGGCATGACCGGAATTATAAACTTCTTTTATTTACTAGTGGGCCAATAAATGGTATACTTATTGTAGGCCCCATCGGCGACATGATTTTCCTGAATAATCATGTTTAAGGGATTTCGTGGCGGTAGACCGTGGTCGTATCGCATAAGATTTTACCCACCTTGTATATATTACGGGGAAAACTGGTCGGTGGAGCCTTTTTGCGCCGTTGAAAAACTTTTGAAATCGTGATAAAATGACAGAGAGCCAGAAAGATGGCCGCTTGTTAACAAGAGGAAAGTCCGGGCAACATAGAGCAAGGTAGTCGCTAACGGCGACCGTCCGCAAGGATAGGGAAAGTACCACAGAGACAATACCGCCTTATGGCAAGGGTGAAAAGAGTGAGGCAAGAGCTCACAGTATAGTATAGTGATATATTATAGAGGCAAACCCTACCTGTTGCAAGGAGTGCTAAAAGCCCCTGCTCGGGGACGCACGCTCACCGCTTGAACTCTGTAGCAATACAGCGTCTAGATAGATGGTCATCGTCTTGTCCTCATGCAAGATACAGAACCCGGCTTACTGACGGCTCAAAAAAACACCCTTTTGGGTGTTTTTTGATTATAATTTTTTTAAGCTTTTTTGGCTTCTTTCGGGGAAGTAATTAAGCCTTTCTTCTTTAGAGTGCGAAGAGCCGAAGTCGAAACATTGCACTTCACCTTTTGACCGTTGATGATTAGAGTCCTCTTGGTCACATTTGGCTTAAAGACCTTCCGAGTGTGCCTCTGGGAGAAGGACACATTGTGGCCGTACATTTTGCCTTTACCTGAAATTTCACAAATTGCCATCTTAGTTCTCCTTCACTGCGTTTACAATTGCTTTGAACGCCTCTGGGTTGTTGACGGCGAGGTCGGCTAGAATCTTCCGATCTACGGTGATATTCTTGGCTTTCATCCCGGCAATCAACTGGGAATAAGAAATCCCACTTTCGCGAGAAGCGTTGTTGATACGGGTAATCCAAAGAGCGCGAAGGTCGCGTTTGCGGTTGCGACGGTCTCTATAGCTATAGCGAAGAGCCTTAATCACACCTTGCTTACCGAGACGGAAGCTCCGAGTGCGGTAATGCTGCATCCCTTTGGCTTGGTTCAAAATCTTTTTATGCTTAGCATGTGCTGCTACACCTCTTTTTACTCTCATGCTAAACTCCTAATGCCGTCTTAATGTTTTTCTTAATCTTGCCATTAATTACCGCATCAGTTTTCATGTTGCGTTTCCTGGCTTTAGATTTTTTGGCGAGAATGTGATTCCCGAATGCCCGTTCCCGGACGATTTTGCCAGAGCCGGTAATCTTCACCCGCTTGGCAGTACCTTTATGCGTCTTTAATTTCGGCATAAATATTCCTTTCGTTTAAGTTGATATTATAAGTTGCGTGTCGGGAGCCTAAGGGAAGTAGGAATTACTTCCTTCGTACTTGTACCGACAAGTTACGTCCGTTCATCTGCGGAGTGCCTTCCATCACGGCGTCTTCTCCGAGAAGGGAAATGACTTTGTCAAGAAGCTCTTTACCGATCTCCTTGTGGGCCATCTCGCGGCCACGAAAGACAATCATAATCTTCACACGGTCACCGTCATCTAGAAAACCTCGCATTTTGCGGACTTTGATGTTAAGGTCGTTATCTGAAATCTTGAGGCCAATTTTCATTTGCTTGAGCTCGGACTGCTTTTCGCGAGCCTTCTTACGATTCTTGGCTTCTTCTTTCATCTTTTGATACTGGAACTTGCCCCAGTCAATAATTTTAACGACCGGCGGATTGGCATTAGCAGCAATCTCTACTAAATCCACTCCTCTGTCCTTCGCGAGAAGCTGGGCCTCTTTGCTCGACATAATGCCAAGCTGCTCACCACTATCACCAATCACGCGCACCTCCGGATAACGAATTTCTCCATTTATGCGGATGTGGGTCTTATTCTGGTTTTTGATGATAGTCCTTTCTTCTCTTGAATTAACCTGTTATCATTATAACAAAAAACGTTAGAAAAAACAAGAGGAAAAATAACTTTATCTTCTCCGGTATGTTAGTGCTTCGGCAATATGCCTATCCTCAATGAGCATAGTACCTTCTAAATCGGCAATCGTGCGGGCTACTTTGATAGTTTTAAAATACGCTCTCGCCGAAAGCTGCAACCTATCTGATGCCTCGGCCAGCAATTTTTCTGCTCCCGGCGTCATTTTGAGCAGTTTTGACACTTCAAAAGAAGAGAGGGAAGAATTATAGGCTCCATCTCTATTGTACCTCTGTTTCTGCCTCTTGACTGCCCCTGTTATAGTATTTTTTACAACACTATGCTCACCCCTGTCAGGCAAATCTTTTTTAAGATCCTGGTTTTCGACCTTTTCTACCGTCACATACATATCAATCCGGTCCATCAGCGGGCCCGAAAGCTTCTTTTGGTAGTTCTGGATCTGGTTCTCGGTGCATTTACACTCGTGTGTGGGGTCTCCCAGATAACCACAAGGGCAAGGATTCATCGTGGCAATTAGCATAAAATCTGCCGGATAAGTGGTCTTGTAATTAACTCTAGATACGGTCACGCAGTGGTCTTCCAGGGGCTGCCTCAAAGCCTCGAGGACCGGCCTTTGAAACTCTGGTATCTCATCTAGAAATAGCACCCCTTTATGCGCTAGGGAAATCTCCCCAGGCGTTGCGCCCGTCCCGCCACCGATGATCGAGCTAGCGCTGGCAGTGTGGTGCGGGCTCCGAAACGGCCTAGTTTCGACTATTTCATCTCTTGAAATCCCCGCGATGGAGTATAGTTTGGTGATGTCGACCTTTTCTTCGGGGGTGAGGTCAGGCAAAAGATTGGCAGCCGCTTTTGCGAGCAGAGTTTTACCGGCCCCAGGAGGACCAGAGATGAGGATATTGTGATGCCCGGCAATCGCTATCTCCATTGCCCGTTTGGCCTGGGCTTGCCCGCGAATATGGTCCAAAATTGGCTCTACGGGGCCATAGGAGCTGCTAGGACGGGTGTTTTTAAGCTCAAGCGTTATGGGCGCGGTCTGGTGCTTTAGCTCCTGGTAGAGTCCAGTAAGAGTCTCTACGCCCCGAATTTCTACCTCAGAAATCAGATTTGCTTGTCCTAAATTTTTTACTGGCACGTAGATCACCTTTATCCCAGCCTTCTTGGCCTCCTCTACGATGTTGATAACGCCTTTCACTGGGCGTACCTCTCCGTTGAGCGACAGCTCACCGACAAAAAGTTTGCCTTCCGTATCTGTCTTTAATAGTTGCTTTGATAACACTAACACCGAAAGTGCAATCGGCAGGTCCAGATAAGAGCCATCTTTCAAGAGGTCCGCCGGCGCTAGATTAATCGTGACTTTCTTGTCAGGGAAGGAAAACCCCGAATTGACGGTGGCGCTCCGCACCCTCTCGCGTGCTTCGCTAATGGTCTTGTTGGCCATCCCGACGATATTAAACGCCGGTAGGCCTCGGTTCATATCCCCCTCCACCTCCACTATTTTACCCTCGAACCCATAGGGAATAGCTGAATGTATTTTACTAATATTTTTCATCATGACCCCTTTAGTAGCACAGATTAGATAGATTTTCAACCCCCCACCCCTCGCTTATGCTAATGTTCTCCTCCGCTTATGCTAAAAATCAAACTGGCTAGGCTTATTTTAGTGTCTTCTTAGCTTAAAATGCTTGTGGAAAAGTGGCCGAAAAAAGTCCTAAAATTGTGTTCAAAATGTATTGACATAACCATTTTTCGGCGCTATAATAGAGATAGCTTTTGAATAAAAAAATTATTCAAAAGCGAAAAACAAAAATATAGCCAAAAAATAACTCCACACTCTACTTTATAGAAGGTCGGTTTCCTCGCAGTTAGCCGACCTTCTTCTTTTAACTAAAACTTTTCTTTAAAAAGAAAAGTTTTGCAAAAGAAATTAATATGAAAAATGCCCGAAAAGCGCGGTTTCCGGTCATTTTTTGATCTTCAACTATTTGGTGGAGCTGCCGGATACTGCCTCCGGGTCCGAACCGTCACGGGGATCTGAATCTACGTGCGTAGTTTTCTGTTTTATCTCGGCGGGTATTATTAGCTGCAGAAAACGAAACTAATAAATGCCATAGCTAATTGTCGGGCTACCTTACGCTACCCAGATAGCCTTATTACCGTTGTATGATAATCTGTACTCTACGGAACCTCAAGCACAGACCAGCCTAGATACTAGGCATAAGCAGGCATGTAAGCTACATGCGCTGTTTCAGTGTTTTTAGCACTTATTTAATACTTACGGTATTTAATCGACACGCATCAAATCTGTTAACAATCCGTCTAAGCTTTGTCAGCCCCAACTGTTTACATTATATCATGTGGCCCCCTAAAACACAAGCAAAACCAAGAAAATAAACTTATTCTAGCGTCTCATTGTTGTAAAAATCACAACACTGCCAAATACCACCAAAAACAGGGAAAAGAACGTCAAAACGTTGTAAAAAATACAACACAAAATTGCAAAAACCTATTGCATTTTTATTTTGCTTATGCTACACTAAAGACAGTCGAGATGACTAAAACAAACAACTAAAAACAAAAGGAGCAAAACGTGAAAATCTACGAACGCCACAAAAGAAAAGGACCATAAAACAAGGTTCTTGGCGGATCGACAGGTAATTTCTAGCCATAAATTACATTCTAGGAGTTACCTCAGCTCCGCTAAGAGGAGTAAAACTCCAAACAGCGTAGAGCGCGTTTAGCCAAAGCTTTCGTTAGCACTTTAGAAACCATAGAACAGAGCGAAAGATAACAGCAAACAAGGACCATGTGCTTCACCTCTGCGTGAAGCGGTCAAAAGGAAAAGTGGATCAGGTTGCGGTCAATAGTGAAGATAATGGTACCGGATAACCTCCCACTTTTCCCCATGTCAAATCAAAACAACTCGCAGAAAAACGTAGTCTCACACCTACGTAAAACACTTACACAAAAAGAGGGGGGAATGGCCTTGGGGGATTGGACTAGAAAAAGACTATGAAAAGCTTTCAAAAAA
This sequence comes from Candidatus Saccharimonadota bacterium, assembly GCA_017432225.1. Lineage (GTDB taxonomy): Bacteria > Patescibacteriota > Saccharimonadia > Saccharimonadales > Saccharimonadaceae > Nanosyncoccus. The sequence goes on along the minus strand of JAFRJN010000017.1, from coordinate 9,869 downwards.
TGCTACAATAAGCTTATGGCAATTAGCTTCATAGTAAAAATATCTGGAATCGTTGGGAGTATTATTTTAGTTCTATTCTTAAGCCTTACTTCACCTACGGAAATCGGTCCGCTAGGTGTTTTAGTTTTTTTTACAACACTCTATATCGTTATCTTTAGTGTGTTCTCACTCGTGTGGCAGGCCTTTTCTCGTTTTGCCTACAAAAGGAGCGTCATGCGCCGCAAGGATTACCTCTGTTCTGCTGTACTTGCTTTTGGTCCCATCATGGTGATGATGGCACGCTCTTTCGGCGCTATCAATCTCTGGACCTTAAGCCTCATCGCCGTGTTCTTGATCTTAACCGAATTTTTAGTCTACAAAAAAGCTTAAAAAGTTCAAAATCCCTGCCAAAAATCTCCCCAAAATTAAAAGATTGTGCTAAAATAAGCTTATGGAGAATGGTCAGCATAATGTACTTCAGCCTATTAGCGATGATTTTAACGCCGAAAATTGGCAAAAATCGCTAGACATTTCTGCTCCGCTTGATATGCCAAGCCCCGAGACTTTTTCAACCCCCGAGGCTACAGACGAAATACCAGAGGCGAGTCGCCCATCAGAGCCAGCTAAATTATCCGAAACCCCCGAAGACCCGAATAAACTCGGGCGGATTACCACCGTAGAGAAGCCAGTGTCTCTAAACGTCTCTCGGGTCAATTACAATCCCGCCAACATCAAGACCACCGGTGACCGTCTAGATAAGGCTACCATGACAGAGATCGCCAATGTCGAGAACCGGTTGGCCGAGACTCACGATCTCAATAATTTTTACGAAGAAATCCGTGGTGAAGGCGGCATGATGGAAATTAATCTAAACAATCTAAAAGGGGAGAGTCAGTAAATGCCGGCCTGGGTGGTCATCTTAATCATTGTCGCTTGTCTAGCTACCATCAGCGCAGTTATTTTTAGCGCCGAGATTGGCAAAATGAGGAGGTCTAAACGTTACGAGCGTGGCCTCAAGATGGTGCCGCTCTATATCCATTTACCACCTTCCACCGATGATATCGAGGCTGGCGGCCGTGACAAGCGCGACATCGCTCTCGAGGCTATTTCCAAATCTCAAGTGATGTACTCCATCCTTTCTTCTACTCTGACCAAAGGCTTCAAAACCAAACTCTACGGTCAGCGCCACTTCTCTTTCGAGATTATCGCAAAAGACGGCTTCATCCACTATTACGCTATTGTCCCCGCTGTCCTTACAGAGACGGTCCGGCAGGCCATCCAGTCCGCCTACCCGACCGCCAGAATTGAAGAAAAAAGGGAAGAGAACATCTTCGCTCCTAGGGGTACGATTGATAATATCGCTGGCGCCGAGCTCGTCCTCGATAAAGACTATTATCTACCCCTGTCCACCTATGAGGACAACAAGCGTGATGCCTCAATGGCGATTCTGAACGCTCTTGGCACCGTCAAACAAGATGAGGGCGCTGCTGTACAAATTCTTTTTCGCCCTGCACAAAAAAATTGGTCAGAAAAGGCCAAGCAGTACATTGAAAACACGCAAAAAGGCAAAAAAACTACTAGAACTGTCGGGGCTGGCATCGGTCAATTTGCTATGGATGTAATTCGCGCCCCTTGGGAAGTCCCATCGGAGCACGAAAAACACGAGGAAACTCACGAAATTACCGCGGTCAAACAAGACGAAATCACCGCAATCAGCAACAAAATGCGTTATCCGGCGTTTGAGACTTTGATCCGTCTGGTAGCCAGCTCTGACACTAAAGCCCGTTCAGACGCGATTCTAGGCGGTCTAGTGAGCAGTTTTTCGCAGTTCAACTCCCCCGAATACAATAGTTTTAAGGTTAATATGTTCAAAGATCTGGGGAAGCTCGCGATAGACTATACTTTTCGCTTTTTCCCGATGAAAATTTCTTCAAATATCTTAAATAGCGTCGAGCTAGCCTCGATTTTTCATCTGCCAGAGCAAGATGCGATTCCAAGTTCATCAGTAGAGCGCCAGCTCGTCAAACAGGTAGATGGTCCAGCCAAGCTGATGGAACAGGGGCTCTTCCTCGGTACAAACGAGTTTAGAGGGGTAAAAAAGCCTATTTACCTCGGTGAAAAAGACCGCCGCCGCCACATGTATGTGATCGGGCAAACGGGTATGGGTAAATCCGTCTTCCTCGAAAACCTGGCTTTTCAAGATATGTGCGATGGCAAGGGCTTTGCCTTTATCGATCCGCACGGTGACGCCGTCGAGGCGATTTTGAAACGTGTCCCAGAGGAGAGAATTGACGACGTCATCTATTTTGACCCCGCTGACATCGAGCATCCGGTTGGTATGAATATGTTTGAATTTACCTCTGAAGATCAAAAGGATTTCATCGTCCAAGAGGGCATTAGTATGCTCCAGTCTCTGTTTGATCCGACTAATCAGGGATTCTTCGGCCCGCGCGGCCAGCACATGTTTAGAAATGCTGCACTTCTGCTCATGTCCGACCCCAGAGGCGCCACCTTTATCGATATTCCTCAATGTTTCACCGATCCCGAGTTTGTCAAGAGTAAGCTAAAATACGTCACCGACAAAGCCGTTTATGACTACTGGACCAAGGAGTTCCCAGCCTCTCAAAAATCTTCCGATGCCGGCGAAGTTATCACCTGGTTTGCCTCTAAATGGGGCCCGTTCCTCTCTAATACTATCATGCGAAATACTCTCGGTCAGATTAAATCCGGGTTTAATATTCGTGAAATTATGGACAACAAAAAGATTTTCCTGGTCAACCTATCTAAAGGCCGCCTCGGAGATATTAATGCCAATCTTCTTGGCATGATTTTTGTGATGAAATTCCAACAAGCTGCCATGAGCCGTCAGGACATTCCAGAGGACCAGCGTCAAGATTTTTGTCTCTACGTGGACGAGTTCCAAAACTTCGCCACTGATTCCTTTGAATCTATCTTGTCAGAGGCTAGAAAATATCGTCTCAACCTCATCGTGGCTAACCAGTTTATGACCCAGCTCACTGACAAAATTAGGGAAGCACTACTCGGCAATGCTGGTACCATCATATGCGGCCGTATTGGCATCACAGACGCCGAGTTGATGGCAAAGGCCTTCACACCCACCTTCAATGCCGAAGACCTCACCAAGACCCCAAATTTTGCCGCTGTGGCCAAAGTAATGATGTTCGACATGCCTTCCACGCCGTTTACCATGAATTTGCCGGCTCCAATGGGGCAGCCAAACGACCAGCTCCTCGAGACCCTCAAGCTCTACTCTGCCACCAAGTATGCAAAAACCAGAAAAGAGGTAGAAGAAGAAATTCAATCCCGCTGGTCCGCCGCCGAAAAAGCCGCCGGCCACGAGCTACCTATGTCGGAATCTTGATTTTTTGTGGGGATAGGTGTACAATAAGGGGTAGACACTTAAGAAGAGGTATAAAATGGCAAAGGAAGCCTATGATTCATCCGAGATTCGTGTGCTCGAAGGTCTTGAGCCAGTTCGTTTGCGGCCTGGTATGTATATCGGCTCTACCGGTTATGACGGTCTTCATCACTTGATTAAGGAAATTGCCGACAACTCTATCGATGAGGCGATCGCTGGTTTTGCAAACAAAATTGACATCACCGTCCTAGAGGACGGCGGGGTAAGAGTAGACGACAACGGTCGTGGTATCCCTGTAGATATCCACCCCAAGACTAAGAAATCCACCCTCGAGACGGTGCTTACCGTTCTTCATGCCGGTGGTAAATTCGGCGACGGTGGCTACAAGGTCTCCTCTGGTCTCCACGGGGTCGGCTCATCCGTAGTAAACGCCCTCTCCACCCGCATGGTGGCCGAGGTTTACAGAGATGGCAAGACTCACCATATCGAGTTTGACACTGGTAAACCTACCATGGAGCTCAAAGTTACTTCAGGCTCTCCACGCGAGCACGGTACCTCTATTACTTTCTATCCGGATCCGACCATTTTCAAAGAAACTACCACTTTTGATTATAACTGGATTTCCAACTATGCTCGCCACCAGGCCTATCTGACCAAAGGTATTCTCATCACAGTCAAAGATGAGCGGACCGGCGCACGTGAGTCATTCTACTTCGAAGGTGGCATCAAGAGCTATGTCAAACGTCTCAATCAAGGGAAGGAGCTACTCTCAGATGATATATTCTATGTTGAGAAACAGATGAACGACACCATGGTCGAAATCGCTCTCCAGTACAACGACACCTTTGCCGAGATTATGAAGCCTTTTGCCAACAACGTCCTCACCCCTGATGGCGGTATGCATGTGGTCGGCTTCCGTACTGGTCTAAACCGCACCATTAATGATTACGCCAGGAAAAACGGTCTGCTCAAGGAAAAAGAGGAAAACCTCACCGGTGACGACATCAAAGAGGGTCTCACCGCTGTTATTCTAGTAAAGCTCCCAGATCCGCAGTTCGAAGGCCAGACCAAGAACAAGCTTGGCAACCCAGAGGTACGTGGTTATGTTGATAAGGTGATGAGCGAATACTTCGGCTATTACCTTGAAGAAAACCCGGCTATCGCCAAAAAGATCGTCGGTAAAGCCACTCTAGCTGCCAGAGCGAGAAAAGCCGCCCGCGCCGCTCGTGATAATGTCATTAGAAAGGGTGCTTTCGAGGGGCTCAATCTCCCATCTAAACTGGCCGATTGTTCCTCTAGAGATCGAAGTGAATGCGAGCTCTTCATCGTAGAGGGTAACTCCGCTGCTGGTTCCGCCAAAGAGGGTAGAAATCCCCAGATTCAAGCCATTTTGCCACTTCGTGGTAAGGTATTAAACACCGAAAGAGCTCGTCTAGACAAGATGCTTGCTAATGCCGAGCTTGTCTCTCTAATCAAAGGTCTCGGCGTCGGTATCGGCGACCAATTTAACCTAGATGGGCTCAGATACGACAAGATTATCTTCATGACGGATGCCGATGTCGATGGTCTACACACCGCTACACTGCTTATGACCTTCTTCTTTCGCTATATGCCAGATGTAATCGAAGCTGGTCACGTTTATTTGGCAAAGCCACCTCTGTTTGGTCTGATTAAAGGCACCGGCCAGACCCGCAAGATTGATTATCTCTACGACGAAGTCGCTCTAGAGAAGAAACTCACCGAAAAAATCGAAGAAAGAAGAAAGGCCGGCACCAAGATTGACGAATCTCAAGAGAGATTTAAGCAAGCCGGATATACCGCCCAGCAGCGGTTTAAGGGGTTAGGTGAAATGGATGCCAAGCAGCTCTGGGAGACCACCATGGACCCAGAGAACCGCGTGCTCGTGCAAGTGCATGTCGAAGATGCTGAAAAAGCCGACGCCGTCTTTACGAAGTTAATGGGTGACCAGGTCGACCTTCGTAAGAACTTCATCCAGGCCGGCGCCGCCACTGTTAATTTGGATGATTTGGACTTTTAAGGAGGAACTATGGAAGAAAAAGAAGAAAAAATGACTCAAGATACCCCAGAAATTCAAAATGGTATCGAAATCAAACCAGTCGAACATACCATGGAAGACTACTTCCTCAAGTACTCCATGTCTGTCATTATTGATCGCGCCCTCCCAGATGTCCGCGATGGCCTGAAGCCTGTAAACAGAAGAATATTATACGCCATGAACAAAAACGGCTGGAAAGCCCCTCACCCGACGGTCAAATCCGCTCGTATCGTCGGTGAAGTGATGGGTAAATACCACCCACACGGCGATTCTTCGATTTACGACGCTATGGTCAACCTCGCCCAGCCCTGGAAAATGCGCTATACTCTCGTAGAAGGCCAGGGTAACTTCGGTTCCGCCGATGGCGACGAACCAGCCGCCTCCCGTTATACGGAGGCTCGCATGGACAAAGTTGGCGCTGAGCTTCTGGCTGACATCGAGAAAGACACCGTAGATTTCCGCGATAACTTCGACGGTACCGAGAAGGAGCCAGTGGTTCTCCCGGCGGCTCTGCCAAACATCCTCTTAAACGGTCAGATGGGTATCGCCGTCGGTATGGCCACCAATATCCCTCCGCACAACCTCGGGGAATTAGTTGACGCCACTGTTGCCTTGATTGACGACCCAGAAATCGGTCTCGAGGGCCTCATGCAACATGTCAAAGGTCCAGATTTCCCGACCGGCGCCGAAGTTTACGGCGGCGCACCGATGAAAGCCGCCTATGCCACAGGGAAGGGTTCTGTTACTATCCGCGCTATCACCAATATCGAAGAGCGCAAAAACGGCCGTTATAATATTGTGGTTACCGAGATGCCTTACGGCGTGTCCAAAGAGGCCTTTATTGCCAAAGTTGTCCAGCTCGCCCAAGATAAGAAAATCACTCATATCGCCGATGCGCGTAACGAATCGGCTAGAGGCAAAACTCGCGTGGTGGTAGAGCTCAAAAAAGATGCTTTCCCGAAGAAAATTTTGAATCAGCTGTACAAACTTACCGATCTCCAGACCACTTTCCATTATAATGTCTTGGCTCTCGTCGATGGTATCCAGCCTCGCGTCCTCGGTCTCAAGGAAATTTTGTCCGAATTTATCAAACACCGCCAGGTGGTTATCCGCAGAAGAACCGAGTTTGACCTGAAAAAAGCCAAAGAACGTGCCCATATCTTGGAAGGTTTGAAAATCGCCCTCGATAACATCGATGAGGTAATCAAAGTTATCCGCGCCTCTTACGACGACGCTGATAAACAGCTCATGACCCGTTTCGGTCTCTCTGAAATCCAGGCAAACGCCATTCTCCAGATGCAATTAAGACGTCTCCAAGGCCTCGAACGCGACAAAATCGAAGAAGAATTAAGAGAGCTCCACGAGCTCATCCAGAAGTTAGAGGCGATTTTGGCCGACGAAAAGGAAATTTTGAGAGTAGTCAAAGAGGAGCTTATCGCTCTAAAAGAGAAATACGGTGACGAGCGCCGTTCCAAGATTATTAATCACGAAGTTGGCAAATTCTCCGAAGAAGAGCTCATTCCAGAGGAGGAGTCCGTGATTTTGCTCACCACCGAGAATTACATGAAGCGCGTCCCGCAAAACGACTTCAGAAGGCAGAACAGAGGTGGCAAAGGCAAACGCGGCATGACCACCAAGGAAGAAGATGTTATTGCCCAGATTATTACTGCCAATTCGCACGATTATCTGCTATTCTTCACCAATCAGGGGCGACTCTTTAGATTGAAAGCCTACGAAGTCCCTCAAGCCTCTCTGTCGGCTAAAGGTACCGCTGCGGTCAATCTCCTCAATATGCACCCAGAGGAGAAAATCACTGCTATTATCAAACAGGGCACCGGTGTAGAAGATGGTTACCTCTTTATGGCTACCAAGAAGGGTACTATCAAGAAGTCCGCTATCAAAGATTTCTTCAATGTCCGCTCAAACGGCCTCATCGCTATCAAGCTGGACGCTGGCGACGAGCTCCGTTGGGTCAAAGAGACCACTGGTAGTAACGACATCGTCATTAGTACCTCTGCTGGCCAGGCTACTAGATTTAACGAAAAAGAAGTCCGCGCCATGGGTCGCGCTGCTATGGGCGTCAGAGGCATGAGACTCCGGCCAAAGGATGAAATCGTCGGTATGGATGTGATTACTGATGCCGGCCAGAAGCTTATCGCTGTCTCGGCCAATGGCTACGGCAAGCTCTGTCTAGTCGCCAACTTCCCACCGCACAAGCGTGGTGGCGTCGGTATCAAGGTGGCATCCGTCACCGACAAGACCGGCCCGATCGTGGCTGTCCATACCCTAGACCCAGAGGCCAAGGAAGTAATTATGGCTTCCACCAAGGGTCAAGCCATCCGCGTAGCGGTCAAAGAAATCCCGACCTTGGGCCGCGCCACCCAAGGCGTCCGCATCATGAAGATGTCTGATGGCGACACCGTCGCCTCTATCGGCATCGTCCTCCCAGAAGAAGAAGGGGAAGAAGCCGAAAAAGCCACAAAATAGTCATTGAAAATCGCGGTTTTTGAAATAAAAATCGCGATTTTTTGATTTTTTATTCCGTTATTTTTTGCGATAAGCAGAAGGACTAAACCCAAAATAACAGAGGTCAAAACTCTTATGACAAGATTTTCCCAGGTGGGGGGTTGACTTTTTGTCTCAAATATGCCTATACTGCCCCATACCAATTTAAAAAAGGAGCATTTTATGCCAAAAAAATTTAATATTTTATCGGCACTAGCGGTGTTAAGCATTAGCACTCTAGGCGCCGTAGTGCCAACTTTTGCGGAAGCAGAAGAATACTACTACGCTCCGGAGCTAGTAGAACTGCACGCCAAATACGCTGCCGACATGGCTGCTTGTGGCGATTATAGCTACACGAACACTTATTTAACGTGTTATAACAATATCACCGACGCCTATAGGGAACAATATGGCGGTCTATTTGAGTCCATGTTCCAGCTGGACTTTAATGGTCGCATGATTGTGACTGGAATCAACCCCACTACCAATTCGTTAAGGTTTTATATAGATGAAACTAGGGCCTTCACAGATGAAGCTTTCGAATTTGAAAACCTGGTGATTTACTGGGCTGACACTAGCGCCGCAAATAGTCCGGACTGGAGCAGCGAGGCGCAGTGGGAATTTTCTGACAATTATTTTGCGACCGGTGAAATCCCTGCCGGTTTTCACGTTTTATATGGCGGGAAACGGGGAGAAGAAGGTTGGATTAACGCTAATACCGAAAATCGCGTTATTTACGGCGATGACACCACTCTTGAAGGTCTCGTCTTCCGGAATCCCAACAATTTTATCCATCTAACTGGGTACGATACTCTTGGAAATCGCCACACAGAAAGAAATTATCTTTCTAGCTGTATGAATTCCGATCTTTTTGACGGTAGCGAATGTCGTCTGCAATACACTTACGTAGATCAAAATGCCTCGCCAGAATATATAGTAGCAGACCCCTCGGAGGAGGATGCTATGATTATAGCTCTTAAAAAAGCGATTAAAGCCAAAGAAGAGGCCGAGGCCCGGCTTGCCGAAATAGAGGCTGAATTAAATGAAGCCAGAAGTAGAGCCGAAGCCGCCGAGATGTCTTATATGGACGCCCTTGAGAGGCAATGGGATTTAGAAAATTCCATCATGGGCTATCAAATGGACCTTGAGGAGGCTAGAAATAATCTTTCGAGTGCCGAAAACGAGCTCCTAGCCGTTAAAGCGGAGCTCGAAAGTACTCAAGCTGAACTCCAGGCTCATCAGTCAGAACTTAAGAGTGCTCAAGTTGAACTTCTAGCCCGCGAGTCCGAACTCGAAGCTACCCAGACGGAGCTTGAAAATATCAGACAAGCTCTGAATGAGACAGAATCTAGAGCTGCCGCTGAACTCGAAATCGCCCAGAAGAACGTCGAGGAAGCCCAGAAAAACATGGAAGAAGCCAAAAAAGCTGCCTCTAGCGCCGAAAAAAGAGCCGAAGAGGCTAAAAAAGCCCTCGAGGAAGCCCAGAAGAACATCGAAGAGGCTATTAGACGAGCCGAGGAACTAGCATCAAATCAAAATACAGTTACGGTCTACAAGACTATTGAAAAACTAGTAAAAGATACTTCGCCCGAAAATAATGTGGCCGAAGCTTCTGCCTCAAAAATTGATGAGCAAAACTCACAAACCCTAGAAAAAACTTCGGAAGATCAAGTCGAAGTCCCGCTAGCGGGGAATGATGAACACAATTTTCCGTGGTGGATTGTGGTTTTTGCCTTTACTGGGATTGCGCTTGTACTCTGGTGGTTCATTCCAAGCAAGAGAAAAACTGAATAAAAATTAAGAAAAAACGGTATTTTCGGGATTTTCTAAAAAAAGTCCCGAAAAACCCTTGACAAAAATTTTAGAGTGATATAAACTGGTATTAGTCTAAAGCTGCGAGATATTCTAATTTTAAGAGTCTTTAGAGATTGTTTAACAATTTAGTTGTGC
>JAFRJN010000016.1 GCA_017432225.1 Candidatus Saccharimonadota bacterium | reverse complement strand
TTCGTCGGCAACCTCGATAAACTTATCACCGAAGTTTGGCAAATCTTTGAAACCAGTCACGGTGACAGGGGTAGAAGGAGTGGCTTTGCCCTTGGGCTTGCCCTGCCAGTCTAGCATCGTGCGGATTTTGCCATAAGTAGAGCCTGCCACCACAAATTCGCCGGTCTTTAGTTCCCCACCGGTGACTAGTAGATTTACCACGGAACCTTTGCCGGTCTCCATGTGCGATTCAATCACGAGACCTTCGGACGGGATATCGACGTCGGCCTTCAACTCTTCAATGTCCGCGGTAAGGAGAATCATATCAAGAAGCTCTTCGAGGTTTTGATTTTGTTTGGCGGAAATTGGCACCATGGTGATGTCGCCGCTCCATTCTTCTGGCTGTAAGCCGTGGTTTGACAAATCGGCCTTGGTGCGGTCAATGTCGGCGCCCTCGCGGTCGATTTTGTTGATAGCTACGATAATTTTGGCGTTGGCGGATTTGGCAAAGTTGATGGCCTCGACAGTCTGAGGCTTGACCCCGTCGTCAGCAGCGACCACAATTACTACAATATCAGTAAGCATAGCGCCGTGCTGACGGATAGCTGCAAAGGCTTCGTGGCCGGGAGTATCAAGGAAGGTAATCAGCCTGTCGTTGTATTTCAATTGATAGGCGGAAATATGTTGAGTAATACCGCCAGCTTCTTTTTCGACGGTTTTTTTGTTCAAAAGGGTGTCTAGGAGTGTGGTTTTGCCGTGGTCGACGTGCCCCATTACTGCAACCACCGGGGGACGCTCTACGGCTTTGTCTGAGAGCTCGCGATGGATGTCGCTAGTCTTCGTAGCAGTGTTTTTCTTCTCTAGTTTGACGTTTTTTAGTCCTAATTCATCAATAATAATCTGGGCAGTCTCGTAATCTAGCCTCTGATTAATCGTGGCGACAATGCCGTTTTTGAATAAAGTCCCGATGAGTTCGGTCACAGAAAGGCCAAGAGCCGTAGCGAGTTCGTCTACGGTGATAGAACCGGCAATTTGAATTGTTTTTTCTTCCATCTTGCTCCTTTCTGTTGTTTTATACATGGGCTTGATTTAGCACAAATAAAAAATCTCTCATTTAATTTTACCACATTTTGAAAAAATATGCTATAATAGATGTATCGTAACTTATATTCCCCTGTAGCTCAATGGTGGAGCAAGAAGCTGTTAACTTCGAGGTTGCCAGTTCGAGTCTGGCCGGGGGAGCCACACTGAAGTTTAGAGAGGCCCAGAAGGCCTCTTTTTGTTGACAGACTCGGACCTTCGGTGCGAGTCTGGCCGGGAGATCACATCCCAAAACCGACCACTCCCGAAATATTGTTGTTGACCTGCTATTTCTTTTCCTTGTAAAAGAAACCCCAGAAGATAAACTCAACGACCGTAAATACAGCCATAAAAATGGTGGGGGACAAAACGTCGCCTTGGATGGTATAGTTAAAGGTATTTCCAGTAATCAGATTGTATAAAAGATCCATCAAAGGCCAGACGATTAGGGCGACGAGGATATTACCAATCAATGAGACGAAAAAGAACTTTACCGTACGTTCTGGGGTGAAAATATTTTTTTCGCTAGTTTTCTTTTCTTCTGTCATGAATACAATCCTTGTTTATGCTTTTATTTTATCATATTGGGGCATTTTCTTGTAGTTCAAAGCGATATTTCTGCTCTACATCGGGGTATTTCTCATGGTCGACTGCGGATAAAAATTCATCGTATGGGCGGCACCAGAGTTTGTTATCGCCGTACAGTGCGCGGTAAGCGACCATTTTCTCCCCTGTTTCGGAATGATAGATAATATCTTCCGCTAGATAAAGCCCGCCTTTGAAATGTTTATAAATACCAGGGATTTTGAGTGATCTTTTCATTTCGCTAGCCTCTCCATCATTACGAAGCCGTCATAATATTTTTGCATTCTCTCGGGGTCGGATAAGATTTTCATATTTTTATTATAGCATACACACCATAATCAATCTGTATTAAAAATCCGTGGAGTTGACGATTTTGTCGATGTGTTCTAAATCGTCTGCGAGGTCGGCAAGACTATTGCGACTTGCAAAAATCTTACCTATTCTTTTTCATCGTAATTGGCGCTATTCTTGTAATTTTGATAAATATCTAAATACCTACTTTCCAGTCGGACTTTGCCGTTTTCATTTTTTCTCCTTTACTATTTACCATAAAGTTTTTTGATGATTTCGATGGTGAATTTGACATTATCTACGGTGCTGCCGCGGGATAAATCGGCTAGTGGCTTGTCAAAACCCTGCACAATCGGACCAGCGACGCGCCAACCGCCCAGATGTTCTAAAGATTTATACAAAATATTTCCAGAGTTTAAGTCTGGCACAATCAAAATATTGGCGTGCCCTTGAAGTGTGGAATTTGGAAACTTTTTTTCGGAAATTTGATAGTTCATGGCGGTGTCTAACTGCATTTCGCCATCAATTAGCCATTCTGGATGGCTCTCTCTAATCCTCAAAATTACAAAATAGATTTTTTCTAAATCTGGATTTTTGCCACCAGAACCGTTGGTAGAGTAAGAAAGCATGGCGATTTTTGGCTGGCCGCCGAAACATTTTTCGTAGGTTTTTGCGGTGTCCTCAACGATGCAATACAATTGCTCTTTGGTCGGGTCTTTATTGACTCCGCCGTCGGCCAAGGCTATATTTTGACCATTTTTGCTACAAATAAAACAACTGGAGAAAATCTCGGAAGTCATTTTGAAATTTTCTTTGAAACAAAGAATCACATCTCTGGTGGAATAATTAAAACCTGAGATCATCGTATCGACGACACCAGCGTTGACTAGACTGGCAGCTTCGCTCAAATCTTTGGCTGGCACTAACGACACGTCTTCGTAAGTCTCTGCGGCTTCTTTGACTATGGGGTCACTCGATTCGGGGATGACGATTTTCATTTCTCGTCTCCATGAGGGTAATTAGGATTTTTCCTGACCATGTGCTGGACCCATTCATTACCATCGGGATAGTTTGGGAACTTGTCTCCATCTGGGATAAAGCCTTTTTTGTCGTAAAGGCTTCTAGCTGCGGGATGGCTATCTAGTACATCAAGATGAAACTCCGAAAATCTTGGGTCATCATAGACGCTCTGCATCAATTTACCGCCGATACCCTGACCGCGATATTCTTCCCTGACGCCTAGAAATTCGATTTCGGCGGCGTCCTTTGGCAGTTCTGGGTCGGTGACTTTTTTCATGTATTTTTCGTTGGCACGTTCGAAATTTTCGGGTAAATCTTGGCTGATTTCTAAAAATTTCTCGCGCATTTGGTCGGTGTCCCAAGGGGTACATTTGTCACCACGATAGATTAAAAGGCCAGCAATATTTCCGTCTTGATCTTTTGCTACTAGAGTCTGGTCATACGAAAAGAGTGCGTTCGGATCATCGGTGAACAGTGCTTTTGCAAACTTTTTGGCACCGTTTTCGTCGCCAAACAAATCTGGAAAAATATATTGATCTACTAGATAGAGAGCCTCCGCCACCTGATCAAAATTGTCATCTGGCGAGAGATTTTTGATTTCAAACTGCGCTTCTTTTTCGCCTTTAAATTCGTTCGCCTTGGCAGCAACAGACTCCCAGCCAGTTTCTTTGTCGCCTCTTGATGCTGCTATGGCTGTTTCATGTTTATTGTTCACTCTACCTCCGTTTTTATACATCTAATTATACCCCCCCCCGCGGGATGTCAAGGGCGAGGCGGATGTGATGTATCTTGAACTATTTCTACTTTCTGTTAGGCTAGAAAATCTTCTACCGATGATTTGATTTTGTCTAGCTCGTGGCCGGTGGCGTGGCAGACGTGCCAACCGCATTCGCGGGCACCGATAATGTTTTTCTCGTCGTCATCTATAAACAGAATTTTGTCTGGTGGCAGGCCCAAATCTTTTTCGATATACTGGTAGATTTTGTGGTCTGGTTTGCTCATACCAAGTTCGTAAGACAAATATACTTTATCAAAATCCTCGAAATTATAATGTTGGCTGATGATATTTTTGTGAAAAATTGCTAAATTAGACAAAATGCCGTTTTTGCATCTGTTTTTGAGAGAGCCAGCATAATCTGCTACTTCTTTGTGACGCGGGACTATTTCTAGCACATTGTTTTCAAAAATAGTAGTAAAATTGTCATAATCTGCATCAAAACCTAGGTCCTCACCGCAAGAAAGTAACCAAGATTTTAACTCCTCTACATCGGCAATAGCATTAATGTCGCTAGTCTCTCGATGTTTGCGCCATTTTACGTCTATTTCTTCGTCGCTTAATTTGCAACCGAGAGTCTTGAGAGTTTTAAGCGTGGCCTCGCGATATTTTTCGGCGTGATTTTCTAGATCTATTGCGATTCCGCCCCAGTCAAAAATTACGATTTTATCGTTTTCCATATCTTTATTATAGCACATATTTTTATCTGATAACGTTTATGCTTTACTCTGAAGACGTTTTTGGTTATAATGGAAGGACAAAGGAGGTAAAAATTGTGTTCAAGAAATATTCTGAACTTGTGTTAAAAAGTGTGGGCGCGGCGGTATTGATAGCTCTCGGAGATTACGCACTTTTGAAGCTCGGAAATCCAATTGGGCCAGTGATTTTTGCGTTTGGACTGCTTGGAGTCTGTTATATGGGGCAAAATCTCTTCACTGGTAAATGCGGATTTTTGGTGGATGATAAAATTCGGGTGTTTGATCTGCTGCTGATTTTGGTGGTAAATCTGGTGGCAGGATATCTAATGGGAGTGGTTTTTGCTGGGATTGGCGATGCGGATGTGCTGGCCTCCGCTAGCTCAAAAGTAGCTGGCTGGGAGATTTCCTTCCCTTTCTTTGTCAAATCGGTGATGTGCGGGGTAATTATGTATATTGCGGTGCTTCTTTATCGCAAAGGCACGCCGCTTGGGATTATTTTTGGGATACCGCTGTTTATTTTCTGCGGGTTTCAGCACTGCATCGCTAATGTAATTACGATGGGGGCAGCAGTGGCGTTTGACTGGTCGCTTCTCATCTGTATTGCGGGAAATTTCCTCGGGTCCATTATTATGTGGGCGCTAGCCGGGCAGTATTTTAAAAAATAATTATTTACGCAGGGTCTTTAGATAAACCTTCATATCTTCCTCCACCCGGAGGGAGTCGCAGATTTTGGAAATCGCTTTGTTGAAAGTCCACTTTTCGAGCATGGAGACTCGGAAATAGCCGAGAGTTTCGTCGGGGAACTTGATAAAGCACTCGGCGAGAAGCCAGGCGATGGACATTTTGACGTAATATTCTTCCCTGGTTTTTAGCGATTCGATGCGGTCAAAAATCACTGGCAGATAGTCTGGGTCGACATAATTCCCGAGGAGCAGAACCATCCCGGCACGGACGGTAATTTCCTTCTTGGAACCGAGGAACGGGTCAATTTTTTGTTCAAAAAATTCTGCTTTGTGCTTTTTGACCAGAGGACGCAGACTAGCACAAAAAGTATCGCACGAGCACCAGTCATCCATCAAATCGATTTGAGAGTTAATATTTTTCATCATTTCTTCGTACGGCATCCGGGCGATCAGCATACCGCGAAGCATCAGTTCTTCCAGAGAAATAGGCTCGACTTGTAATATTTTTGCGAAATCTTCCCTCGGGATTTTTGAGGCGATTTCCCGGATAGTGGGGACGCGAACGCCCAAAATCGGGCGCTCGGTAGGGATACCTTTTGATACAAAAGCCTGGTAGTCGTCGTCGATATTTCTAGTAAGCTCGAGCCGGATTTCTGAGTAGGTCATTTACTTTTTCTTGAATTTAGGCAGGGCGAGGTTGAAATTGATGGCATTTCTCTGGAAACTTCTCACGGTGATTTTGATGACCAGGACGGAGAGAATGGTGATTTCGGCGAGACCGATGATGAGCTCTGGGGTGGTGAGAGTCCCGAAGGCGCTTCGAAGCATCAGAGCGGTAGGAGCCGAAAGTGGGAAATAGGTCAAGAAATAGACAAAGCCGCTCGGCTCTGATGCCAGGAAGGCCGACGTAAAGTAGAGCGGAAAGACTACGCCGATAATGACTGGGCCGATAAACTGCGAAGCATCCTTGGCGGTAGGAGTAATGGTACCGATATAGGTAAGCAGACCAGTAGCGAGGAAAATCGAAAACACCAGAAGTGCGAGGTTGGTAATGATGGTGATTGGGTCAATCTCAATCTGCGAAAGTACCATAGAGACGACTTCGTTGTCTTTATAAATAATCACCATTACGATAAGTGGGACAATCAAAGTGGCGATCTGGATGAGGCCGAGCAGCATGGCGGAAAAAATCTTGCCGACAATTAAATGCTTCGTTGAGACGCTAGTTAGAATCATCTCGCTAATGCGGTTTTCTTTTTCTTCTACGACGGTCATCAGAAGTCGCCCGCCAAAGAGTGTGACGAAGAAGAAATAAACCACCAAAATAGTGATTGGGATGACGGCGCGACCGATGGCGCTAGATTCTTCCCCAGTTTTTGTTAGTTTGTTGTCGGTGACTTCAAAGCTTCCAGTAAGCGCTACAACATCTAGCTCTGGATATTTGACGGAAACGACTTGATTTAAGATAGATTTGATGGCTTGGCCGTCCATATTAAAGAGTTCTAGGCCCTCGGAAATATGGTAAAAATCTACCTTTTTTGCGGTGGCGAAATCGGCGGGGATGTAAAAATAGAGGTCGAAGTCGCCGTTTATGATTTTATTGATACCCTCGTCTTTGGTATCTTCGGTCAATACGGGGTAGGTCTTTGGCAAAATACCAGCTTCGTCGGTGATGGCGATTTTGGTGTTTTCGTCGATGGTGGGCTCGGTAGCGTGGTTGCCGTTTGAGACTAGCATAGAAATCACAAACATCCCCACAATCATGGCTGGGATCAAAATAATCGTGGCCCAGAAAGAAGGTTTTTTGATTTGCCTAATAAATTCAAACTTGGTAACATTCCAAAGCGGATTACTCATCTTCACCTCCATACACATCTATAAAAATTTGCTCTAAACTTTTGTTTTTGTGGGATTTTTTGATTTCTGCTATCGTGCCGTAGGCCTCAGCGACGCCGTTTTTTAACAAAATCGCGCGGTCGCAAAGTTTCTCGACTTCGTCCATATAGTGCGTAATCATAATGATAGCGGCGCCCTTTTTGTGGGCTTCTTCGATAATTTCCATGAGAAGCCTTCGATTCATCGGGTCGAAGCCCTTGGTGGGTTCGTCGAGAATTAAGAGCTTCGGGTCGTTCATGATGGTGACGCCGAGCTGGACTTTTTGCTGCTGACCACCAGAGAGTTTTTCGAGTTTTTCATTGGCTTTGTCTTCTAATTTGACACGTTTTAGATATTTTTCTGACCAACCTTTGGGGTCTTTGAGACCTTTTAATTCGCCAAAATAGACCATATTGTCGAGGACGGTTTCTTTTTTGTAAAGGCCGCGTTCCTCTGGCAGATAGCCGATGGTGACGTTGGTATCCTCGGGGTCGTACTTTTTGCCGTCGATGAGAAGTTCGCCGCCAGTTGGCTCATAGAAGCCAAGCAGAGCGCGAAGAGTAGTGGTTTTGCCAGAGCCGTTTGCTCCTAGAAGCCCAAAAATCTCACCAGCTTTCACCTCAAAAGAGAGGTCTTTTATAACGGTTTTATTTCCAAATTTCATTTGGAAATTTTTGATCTCCACAATATTCTTCATAGGTCTATTATAACACAACTAGCCGCCAAAGATGACTCTAAATAGCCCAAGTGAGGCGAGAAGCATGATGACGCCAGCGGTGAGGACGCCAGCGAGGATGGCGACCATGGATTTTTTGAAATCTAAATCTAGGATAGAGGCGGCGAGGGTGCCGGTCCAGGCGCCAGTGCCCGGAATCGGAATGGCGACAAAGAGAAAAAGCGCAAAGTAGACACCAGATTTGGCTTTTTTTAGCAATTTATCGCCAGCTTTTTTGCCCTTTTCGAGACAAAAGATACAGAAGTTTTTAAAGGGTTTCCAGCGGGATTTTTCACCCCATTCGAGAACTTTCCTCGCGAATAAATAGATAATCGGGACTGGAATGAGATTGCCGATAAGCGCGATGATGAGAACCGCCCACTCAGGCAGGCCGAGATCCATACCAATAGCAATCGGGATGGCGCCGCGAAGCTCGATTAGAGGGACCATTGAAACCAATAAAACCAAAAGTATTTTCCAAATCATACTTTTATTATACCATAGAAAATAGCCCGGGAGGCGGGCTATTATATAAGTTTTGGGTATGTTTTTATTATACAAGGTTTTGCTTAAAAGAAGCTTAAGGTCATACATTTTAGATTTTAAAGAGTTTAAACGGTGTAGTTAAAGAATTTTGTCTCTCTAGTTTTCATAATTTTTCTCCTTTTTAATTTCTAATCTTATAATACCCTCTCAAGCTTAAATAGAGATTAAAAATGGAGATAATTTAGCCGGACCCTTAATTTTAATTTCAGAGGTTTTGCTCTTAAAAATCGGTTTTTGCGCCAAGTGGGATAGTATTTCTTTAGCATCTCGCGGGATTTTTTGAAGCCGATTCTCCCCTCTTTGAATTTAGAAAAATCTTTGGCGGAGTCGATGAGGAGGTTCCAGATAAAGAACCATTCGAGCTCGTCGTGATACTCCTTGAGGGCGTTTTTCTCGAAAAAACGGCGATGGAGACCCTCGAGAGCCTCAAAAATATCAAGATAATGAGGGTCCCATTTGCTCTTGTGGAGGACCGAATCGGGGTTCTGATAATAGAGGTAAGCTGGCTCCTTTAAGGCCTCAAATTTGCCCGTATAGAGGATAAGCGAAGAAATCATCTCCATATCTTCGTGGATGATGCCCTCTTTGAAGGCAAAATGATGCTCTTCCCACCATTTTCTTCTAATGAGGAACTGCCAGGGGCCGGCGCCGTAGCGGACGAAGCGGCTCCTAAAGCCAGGCTTCTCGGGGTCAACAGCAGTTAAATCGTCGGCGTGGCCATCAGGGTAAATCCGTTTGGCGCCCATCATAATAAGATCTGGGGCGGATTCTTTAGCGATTTTGAGCAATTTTTTGATGGAAGTGGGCGTAATTTCGTCGTCTGCGTCAATAAACCAAGCGTAAGCGCCTTTGGCGTGTTTTAAGCCATAATTCCGCACTGCGGCAGCTCCAGGGGCCTTACAGCGCAAAATTTGAGCCATGAGGGGTGTTTTTTGGATGAAGTCCTCGGCGATCTTGAGGCTGGAATCGGTGGAACCGTTATCTACCAAGATAACTTCGATATCGTCTTTTGTCAGAGCGATGGCTTTGAAAACCGATTTTAGACACCTTTTTAGGTACTTTTCAGCGTTAAAAACTGGGATGATGATAGACAGGATCAATTTTTGGCCTTTTCTTCATCGGAGAGTTTCTTAAAGGCGACTTTGCCGACGAGAGTCTTGGGGAGCTCGTCACGGAATTCGTAAGCAACAGGGAGAGCGTAGATTGGAATGTTTCTTTCTAGTAGTTCCCGGATTTCGCGTTCGACTTTCTTGCCTGGCTTGTAACCTTCCTTGAGGACGATGAAGGCCTTTGGCACCTGACCCTTGTGCGGGTGATCGATACCGATCACGATAGAGGTCATAACACCTTCGTGGGAGTTGATAATAGACTCGATGTGAGTCGGGTAAATATTGTACCCAGATGAGATAATCATGCGTTTCAACCTCTGACCGAAGTAGACTAGGCCGTCTTTACCAAAGTGGCCAATATCACCGGTGTGGAGCCAGACGCGGCCATCTTTGTGAAGCTTGATAACCTTGTTGGTCTCTTCTTCGTCTCCGAGGTAGCCCATCATCACGAGTGGACCGCTGATACAGATTTCGCCATCTTCGCCGGTCGGCATTTCTTTTTCGGTCTCGGGTTTAACAATCTTAAACAGAGTGTTTGGCATTGGGGCGCCAATAATGCCATCAGAGAAAGAATTTTCTGGGGAGAGACAGACAGCACCAGAGCCCTCGGTGAGGCCGTAGCCGACGCGGATTTTGGCCGAAGAGCCGTGAGCGGCCAAAAATTCGTTAACTTTATCTCTTAAATTGCCGTCGAGAGTATCGCCACCACAAATCACTGCAGTAACAGATGAGAGGTCGTTTGGACCCAACTTGGTATTAACCAGCGCTTCAAACAGCGTCGGTACCCCCACGATGAAGCTAGGGGCGTTTTTTCTCAAAATATCAGCAAACAGCTTGTGCGAGAATGCCGGGATGAGGTCGCAGCCCATACCTTTGCATAACGGGGTATGGATACAAACACCGAGGCCAAAACAATGAAACAGAGGCAAAATCGACAAAACTGTGGCCCCTGGCTGGATTTGACGAATCATAGTGGCATCACAGATGGATTCTGCGTTGATATTCAGGTTTGAAAGCATCACGGCTTTAGGCGCACCCGTAGTGCCTCCAGAGTACATAATTATCGCGAGATCTTCCCCGCCCCGCTCTTCATGATAAGTCCCCTGGTAGAAATAAGAGTTGGCAATGAAATCTTCCCAGAGGACGACCCGACCATCATTAGCTGGGAGGCGGACCTTTTTGACATGAAGCAAACGGTATAATTGCTGTTTCAAAAACCCGAGGCCATCAGAGGGGCGAACCACGATGATGCGCTCGAGCTGGGCAGTATCACGTAATCTGTAAATTTTATCAAAAACAGCGTCAATCACGAGAACGTATTTAGACTCGGCAACCTTGATGTAGTATTCGAGCTCCTTCTCTGATGATAAAGGGTGGACCATATTACAAACGGCGCCAACCATGTTAACAGCGTATACCATCGTAATCCCCTCTGGGGTGTTGGGCATACAAATGGTGACGCGATCACCCTCTTTGACCCCGTAATTTTTGAGGGCGCGGGCGGTTTTTTCGATTTTTTTGACAAAATTCTTGTAAGTCACCTTGTGACCGTAGTAAGAATAGGCTACGTTGTCAGGGTATTTCTCGGCGGTCTGGATAATCATATCCACCATCGAACAATCTGGGAACTCCAGAGTCTCGGGGACGCCATCTTCTTTGTAATACTTGAACCAAGGTCTTGAATCAGCCTTACTGGTCGCAGTTTTTTTAATTTTTTCCTTCACAAAAATCTCCTTACACTTATTATATCACAGATTTTAGTTTAGAACGTTGGGACCTTGAGATGCGAGAAATGCATCAAAGCCATTACCAAAGTTTAAATACATCTTTTCGTCATCTGGCAAGTTGTCACGCATAGCGACAATCTCTCTTAATGCAGCCTTGCCCTCTTCGGAGAGATTCCGGATAGAATTCATCCAAGAGACCTGGTTATCACGATTTAGCTCTGGATTGCCAAGGAGAGCATCGGTTAGCTCTTCACCGATGTTGGCGCGACGATCGTAGATGGCCTGCTGATAATTACCGACGAAATTACGGACGGATTCCGGAGAATCTTTAGAAACGAGTGGGGTGACCTCATAAGTCCCCTCTTCTTCGGCTTCATTTGATGTTGTAGCGGTCGGGGCTTCTACTCTAGAGTAGACGAGGTTATCGCTGGCTGGCTCGGGAGCCTCTGGTGCTGGAACTGACTCTGGAGTCGGAGCTGGGGCCGGTTCTGGGGTGGGTTCTGGGGTGGGTTCTATGGCTCTAGCACGGCCGAGACCTCTCCTAGCCGTCTCTGGGGCGAAGCCAATACCATTGAAGTCGATTCTTCTGATAAAGGTTTCGGTAGCTGTCCCTGGTATTTCTTTAGTAAAGGTGTAGGTAGCAGGACTTTCGGTGACAGTTTCTACAACCTGCTCAATCTTCCCGGCAAAGGTATCCCTACCAACATCGGTGGCGAGTGGAATAATATGCTGGACACCGTCGGTATCTACACCGTTATCAGCGGCGATTTCGAAGTACTTATAGAGTTTCTCGCCGTTGTCACCGATGGCCTTGATAGTTTCACCGGTGGTAGTAGTAAAGACGCCGTTTTCGCCCCAAGTCATTTGACCGGCTTCGTTGAGACTGCCAGCGATTTCAAATTTGGCATCGCCTATGGTAATGTAAGCTTTAATAGTGGATGGGTCGTAATTGATGCTTTGACCCTTCATCGTAGAGGCGCCACGCATAGTGGAGATGAACTTGCCGTCTTCGATATGAGCGCGAAGCTCGTTGCCATCAGAGAATTTGGTACCGTTATTAGCCCAGCCATCATATTTGACGTCCACTCTAGCGGTAGAAGCCGATGGGTCGACGGCTTCGATAGATGAAGTTGTGCTAGTAGAGGCAGGAACTGTCTCGACTTTGGTGTAGCCGGCCTCCTCATAGGCCTTGATTTGATTTGGGTCAGAAACATTGCCGTGAATTTCTGTAGTGGAGCTGCTGCTAGCGATTTCGTAAGCGCCACGGTTTTTGGTGAGAAAACCTTCGGCTTTGGCAAGGAGAGTTTCCTTAGCATCCATATTATTCTCGGTTTTAAGCAGGCCGGCTTTTTCAAAGACGCCAATTTTGGCTGGGTCGAGAGCGGCCATAATCTCTTGAGAGCCAAAGAAGACCAATGTGCCGAGTCCTAGAGTTTTGCCGGACTTCGCTATGGCGGCTAGAGCGCGTTTTTTCTTAAAATCTTTGTCTTTTTTGGCAACGTCACCATAGATTTGCTCTTCAATCTCGCTCCTCATCAGCTCGAGAGATTTTTTGTCCTTATCAGACAGAGACTTTTCGGCCCGAATTAGGGCGACGTCTAGAGCGAGGCGTTCTTTACCGCGATTGTCGGCAGAGGAGTAACAAATCAGATCTTTTTGCTCGCTATCGGAGAAATCAATGCGGACGCGAGCCTCGGCGATGGCTTTCATGAGCTTTTCGGTGCGATCTTTACCGTCATAGTCGATCGCATCTTTGATATTAGCGGCCAAATCAGAGGCGGACTTTATGTCATAAAGCGTGCCACCGATGCGTTTTTCGTATTTACTACCGTCGTACCCCATGCCATTTGCGACATCACGTAGCATGCGAGCGCGGTCTTCGGTGAGGCGGTTGCGCTCCTTGAGGCCGGAAATCGCACTAGAGGCGATGATGCCACCGGCAGCACCAAAGGCGGCCCTAGCACCAGTTTGGGTGAGACCCATGGCTACACCAGCAGCGCCAGCGATGATTTCGGCTGGGATGAATTGGCCGATTTTACTGGATTCCAAAGCGTTGACGATTTTGTCAATATTGTCGCGATGAGCTTCGGTGCGGACGTTACTTCTAGCCTCGGCGTTGTAGGCCTGGAAGCCAACCATCACTTGTGCGATAGCAGCATCGTGTTCGGCCTTGGTCTTGGCGTTAATAGCCAACTCTTGGTAGCGTCTAGCGGCTTCGTTAGCGACTTCGAGATAGTTGTTGCTAGAGGTATTAGCGCCCTGATTATCATTTAACTCGGCTAGAATGCGGCCGATTTTATTCTCAAATTCACGATTCAAATCAGAGACTTTTTCGCCTACGTCTGGACGCCTTCTAGCATATTCGGCGATGGCGGATTTGATCTTTTCGTTGGTCTCGTCGTCCAATTTTTCGAGTTTTTCGCCGTCTTTATAATTGCCATCTTTGTCTTTTTTGCCAATTTTGCGGTGGATGTAGCTATCGTCCTCAACGGCGCCGAGTACAAAGCGTTCCATAGTGTCTGGCATTTGCTTTTTCAAAACATCCATGGCGGTCTCGCCGTTTTCGGTCTTGCGGTCACCGCTCATGAATTCTTTAGTGTATTTGGTTTCGTAATATTTTTTGAAAAGAGTACCTTTCCAGAGACGCTTGACCGCGCCCTTTAGGCCCTTGGCGTCAGAAATTTCAGCGTTTAATGCCTGCTCGGCGAGGTCGTGCGCGATTTCTTTTTCGTCGTGGGTATAGTCAATGTTGATGGCGGTGAGAGGATTTTTCTCTTCTAACTCCATTTGAGCTTGGATATTGTCGTAGAGCTCCCTTTCGGCGAGTTTTTGCTCCAGCTCCATTTGCTCCTGAATATTCTGCTGAAGCTCCTCGGTAGCCCTTTGACGCTCAAGCTCTTGTTGCATCTGGAGCTCGGTTTCTTTGGCTTGGTCAGCCTCTTTAGATTGGTCGGGTTTCTTGGAAGTAGGTGTATTTTTGGTATTAGTTTCTTTGGTTTGATCCTTCAAAAGTGCGGCAATTTCGTCTTTGGTTAGAGTATTTGAACTTTCGCCATTTGCTTTAGCTTGTTTATCCTCTAGCTCAATAACTTCTGGAGTAATGAGCTGGCTTTTCTTTTCATTGCGTTCTTTGGCCGCTTCCCTGGCCATTTGTTCCCACCTGTCTGCTGGGGATAAGTTTTTAGCGCTATTTTCAATTTTTTCGGTCATTTTACGCCTCCGTGCCTAGGTAAAATCCGCGGAATTTTAGCATAGTTTCAAGTGCTACTTCGGCGAGGTTTACCCCTGAATCTTGCATGAATTTAGCCATATCTTCATTGGTAAAATTCGGATCTTCGAGCCTTTTTGCTAGCTCGTCAGCTTTTTCTTCGCTTAAGGCCTGGATGGCGGCACGGTTGATCTGGTCTTCGAGCCGTTTTTTCATGTCGGCTTTCAAATCTTCTCTGATATCTGGTTCGACTTCGATGCCCTTGTCGTTTAAGAGACTTTCGATAAATTCGTCAATGTTTTGCATTTTGGTATGACCTTTCTTTTAAGCGCTTTTTTATATTATAGCGCTAATGATAAAAAATGCAACCTTATTTAAAACAAAAAGTAGCTTTTCTTCGCCGTGATAAATCAGAGGCTCAGAAAAACTACTTTTTGTTTTTTTACAAACTGTTACTTATCAATAGACAAAGAGATTTTGCGGCCTTCTTTGTCGATGTCGAGAACTGTGAAGCTCTTACGCTCGTTCAAAGTAAAGACCTTCTCTGGGTCGACATCGGAACCTTCACCGAGCTCTGATACGTGGACCAAAGCCTCGACAGCCGGGCTGATCTGGACAAAAGCACCAAACGGAGTAATCCGAGTGACGGTGCCCTCAACCTTGTCGCCCTTCTTCAGGTTCTCGACCTCGTGGAGCCATGGGTCTTCCATTAGCTGCTTCATCGAGAGAGACAAGCGCTCTTTGTCGATAGCGATGATTTTGGCGTCGATTTCGTCGCCAATCTTGACGTAGTCTGAAGGGTTGTTGACCCGTTCCCAAGAGATCTCGGAGATGTGGACCAAGCCTTCGATGCCGTCAACATTGACGAATACGCCAAAGTCCACTACACCGGTGACTACACCGTGAGCAGTATCGCCAACCTTGAGGTTAGCAAAGCGCTCGGCGAGGCCATCGCGCACAGCTTCCTTCTCGGAGAAAATAAGCTTGTTTTCTTTCTTGATGGCGTCGAGGATACGAACCTTGATAGGCTTACCTACGAGAGAGTTGAGTCTCTGGAGGATTTCGTCCTTGTCGGCGCTACCTACGCGCGGATAGTGCTCGGCAGAGAGTTGGGAAACTGGCAAAAAGCCTCTGATTCCTTCGTATTCGACCAAGAGACCACCACGATTGGCATCGTATGGGGTGATTTCTACTGTCTCGGCGTTTTCCATTTTGCTCTGGATTTCGTCCCAGCCCTTGTCTTTGACAGCCTTACGGAGAGACAAAAGCACGTAGCCGTCTTCCATTTCAGCGTCGATAACAGAGGCAGCGACTTCTGCTCCGAGCTCTAGATCTTTAGCGAATGAAGCCTCTCTTCTTGGGACCAAACCGACCCCTTGGCTCCCGAGATCGATCAAAATCTCGTGTTTTTTGATGGAGATAACTTTGCCATTAATGGTATCTCCAGCGATGACTTTCTTCGAAGCGTCTTGATTTGCAGCAAGAAGCTCATCCATCGATAGTTTTTTGGCATTAGCCATAGTTTAAATTATTCCTTTCTTTAGGCCCATTCAGAGAGTATGTAAACCTGCCGCGCCTCAAGGCGGATACATAACCTCTGAATGAGCCCAAATCTGTCTTTATTATAGCAAAAATAATGGCAAATGTCTAGAGTTAACAAATCTTTTTTAGGTGCTATAATAGAGGTATGTATTTAGCGGTAGATATTGGAGGTACCAAAACTTTGGTGGCGCTTTTCTCGAAACGGGGGCGAGTGCTCCGGCGTCACAAATTCAAGACCTCTTGGCAAAAGGAGCGATTTGTCCGAGACCTGATGAGGGTGCTTGGTGGGTTTACTAAATTTAAATTAACAGGGGTGGTGGTGGCCGTACCGGGTGTTGTACAAAAAAATTGTTCAATCCGGCTCGGCAATCGCGACTGGGGGACTTTTTCCCTAGTGAATGAGCTTTCGGGGCTATTTGACTGCCCAATTTATTTTGAAAATGACGCAAACCTAGCCTCGGTCTACGAGTCCCAAAAACTGCCAGGTAAAACAGTATTTCTAACCTTCTCTACCGGTATCGGCGGGGGGATCGCGGAGCGGGGGCGGATTTTGCCCGAATCGGACGATTTTGAGCCTGGACACAAAATTTACCCATTCGGGGGTAAAAAATTAGAATGGGAAGACATTGCAGCTTCTTCTGCCCTAGAAAAGGCTTTTCACGTTGACTCGGCCACCGATCTTAGGGGTAAGAAGACGATGATGGAGATAGCGGAGCGGGTGTATCTGGGGATTCCGGATATTGTCTCTAAACACCAGCCGGATACTATTATTTTGGGCGGGCCACTAGGCAAAATTTTTAATCTTTATGTAAAATTTTTACCCAAAGTTGAGGGCGTGAGGTATCGGCGGCCGCGGCGACCTTTGGAGTCGGTGATTTATGGATGCTACCTTTTTGGAAAAAATCAAAAGTGATTATCCGTCGATCCGGATAATCAGGGGAAAGCGCTTTGCTTTTCGCCCACCAAGGACGGTGGTGTATGAGGAAGACGGTCCTTCTCTACTATTTTTGCACGAAATGGGACACGCCTTAATCGGCAGGTTTGATTTCAGGACAGAAGTAGAGAGGCTAAAAATTGAGGCGCTCGCTTGGGAGAAAGCCAGAGAGCTTTGTTCCCTGTATAGAGTAGAAGTAGACGAGGAATTAATAGAGACCGAGCTCGACAGCTACAGGGATTGGCTCCACCAAAAATCGCGTTGCCCTGATTGCGGACTAACGCGATTTCAGACCCCTGACGGGGCGTTTCATTGCCCTCGATGTGACGTTTAAGCAGCTTTTTTAGCTGGGCCACGGCGAGAGATACGACCGCCTTTGGCGCCCGCAATACGAGCGAGGGCTGGGTTTGCGGCGAAGCCACCGGTGTGACCGTTCTGGCCACCTTTTTTACCGATGCGAGCGTAAAACTCTTTGCCATATTTGGCTTTGTTGGTAGCAGCAGCTTTCATGCCGCCGGCTTTAGTTCCAGACATTGTGGAAACTCCGTTCTGCCCACCACAGTTATACTAATAAAACTCACCTATTTTCAAGGCTATGCTTACATTATACCATACCGCTTCCGTTTTGTCAACACTATTTTCCCGAACATAAGTTTTTTATTTTGCCGAACACATTTTTTAAAAAAATCCCGAACAATTTTTTGAAAAAAGTATTGACATTATTCACCGCGTGATATATAATAGGGGTAACTTGCGCAGATTAAACTGCGAGGCTGCACAAGTTATATGTATGACCTGGAAAACCGCCCCTCTCTCAAAAATATAGGCGGTTTTCTCTTTGTGCAAAAAATGCCCAGGCGAGAGCCTGGGCAATGGTAATGGGATTAAAATATTTAATAAAAAGTAATCTTGCCTGAACGGTTTTTGACATTGTAATAAGCATTAAATTTATAAGAACAGTACTCGTTATCAGAAATGTCTGAAGAGTCTATTTTTGCCTGGCAATAGCCACGCAAATTGAAGTTTTCGCCAGAACCATCTTCGTGTTCGATGCCGCAAATTTTAAAATCCTTTGTTTCCATGGTCATATAGGCAGAACGCGAATCGTCTTTTGGCATCGTGTACCCCGTGGCTACAGTAAAACTCACAGAGAAGTCTATGTTTTCGGCGTACGCATATTTACACGCATCGAATAGTACATCTCTGTTAGGGCCTCCTACAATATCATAATACTTTTTCTGATTGGTATTCATACGAATACCTCCTTTCTTAAGGTTCTACCCAGATACATACGCAAGTGGGCGCTACGCTAACCTCCCATTAGGCTAGTCTTTTTATTATATCACATTTATGCTAAAAAATCAATAGGGGCAAAAGATGGTCAGCTAAAGTCGTTCATGGGCGTTGCCTCAAAAAATCTGAAATAAATTTCAGATTTCTACTCGGCTCCTACTATGGTGGGGATATGTGGACTTGACCGCGAAGAGGCCAAGTCCCACTTTTTAATATTTTTGTGAAACAAAAATGGTGGGGATATGTGGACTTGAACCACAGACCTCGTCATTATCAGTGACGCGCTCTAACCAGCTGAGCTATATCCCCATGATGGCTTGGTGGAGTAACAGGGACTCAAACCCTGGACCTCCGCCTTGCAAAGGCGGCGCTCTAATCAACTGAGCTATTACCCCATAAAAATGGTAAGGTGTACTTATTATTCTACACCTTTTCTTCTAAAAATGCAAGATTCATGATATAATGAAGTTATGGATTTTACTTTTAGTTTTGGATGGGTGATTATTGGGCTTTTAATTGCGGCGGCTGGGGGCGCGGTGGTGTATTTTCATCAGCCGATTGCGAACAATTTGGCGAGTGGCGTGCGTTCGTATGACAAGGTGAAGCTGTTTGGAGTGATTACGATTGCCGTAGGTTTACTCATCGCGGCAAATCTGCACACTTTGATTTTGACGATTATCGTCAATATTATCCGAGGCGGCAAATAATTTACTGCCAGAGGTTTTGGCGAGTCCATTCGTACATGGCGATGGCAGCGGCGGCACCTACGTTGACCGAGCGGGTCGAGCCAAAGGATTCAATGAAGCGGACGTCGTGGGCTTTTTCTAATAGTTCTTTCGTAATGCCACTATTCTCGGAACCGAAAATCAGGGTGGTGCTTTCTTTAAACTCTTTTTCGTGGAGAGGCCTGGCGCGGCCTTGGTTGTTTTCGATGGCGACTAGTTCCCTACCTTTTTGAGTTTCTAAAAAATCATCCGGACTAGTATGGTGTTCAATTTTTAAATATTTGTCCGTACACATGGCGCCGCGACGATTGTATTTTTTCTTGCCGATAATGTGGACTTTTGATATATTAAAAGAGTTGGCGGTGCGGACGATAGATCCAATGTTGAAATCGTGTTCGACGTTTTCGATGGCGATTTCGAGATTTTGACGGGACTTTTCGAGGTCGGCAAAAATTTGTTCATTGGATTTGTTTTTATATTTATCAATCAAGTTTCTAGTATCTTCCATGTGTGTTATAATTATAGCACAAGAGGAGGTTAAGATGAAGTTTGATGAGTACCAAGAAAAAATTATAAAATATGACACTTTTTCTAAATGCGAACTAAAAGAAGTGGGGTTTGTTGAGAAAGTTTTGGGGCTGACTGGTGAAGCAGGCGAGACGGCGGACAAAATCAAAAAGATTTTGCGCGACAAAAACGGGGTTTTGAACGACGAAGACCGTGAGGCGATTTGCAAAGAATTGGGCGATACTTTGTGGTATCTGGCTTCGATTGCGAGATATTTAGATCTTCCCTTGTCTGAGGTAGCCGAGAAAAACGTGGCCAAGCTCGAAGACCGCTACGTGCGAAACAAAATCCACGGCGCCGGCGACGAGAGATAAATTATAACTCTACCAGCTCGTAATCTGTGGTGCCGAGTCCGAGTTTTTCGGCGTATGGGAGGATGGCGCGGCCTTCACGGGAGTCGATACGCTCCTGCAGGTCTTTGGCGCCCGCATCTTTTGAGGCCCAGATGGCGTCGATGAAAGCTTGGTCGTTTGCAACTGGGTCTAATGATGCGAAAATGCCGATGTCATTCATCACAGGGTCGCCTTGATTAGCGTCACAATCACAGTCTAACGAAAGAGCGTTGGCTACAGTGATGTAGATAATCGGCTTGTTTTCGGATTTTAGATAGTCGGCGACGGCGGTAGCGGCTTCGGCCATGGATTCGATAAAGTCGATCTGCTTGTGTTTGGAAATCCAGCAGAGTTTGGGGCTTTTGGTCTTGCCACAAGAGTGGATGTAGGCTTTGCCCTCTCTTGAAGCGATGCCGATAGATTGGTTTTTGAGATTGGCGCCGAAGCCGCCCATAGCGTGGCCTTTGCCATGAGCGAGATTGATAATAGCATCATAATTTTTGAAATTATTACCAATGAGGTCATATTTCAGATGTTTGCCGTTTTTCACTGGAATCTCAAAATCGCCCTCGGCGTCCATGATGTCGACATCGGTATAAGTGGTGAAACCGTGTTTCTTGGCCACCTCGATATGGTCCGTGGCGGTATTACGCGCGCCAGGGTAGGCGGTGTTACATTCTATAATGATACCGTTTACAGATTTCACAAATGGGCCGATGAGCTCGGGCTTGAGATAACCTTTGGCGCCGTCCTCACCAGTAGAGACTTTGACACCTACCTTGTTTTTGCCTCCATTGGTGATATCTACACCTAGGGCCTCGTAAACTTTTTGCAAACCCTCTGGGGTAATATCTCTAGTAAAATAAACTTTTGCTTTCTCCATGATACTCCTTTTTCTTATTATAACAAAAATCCGCCATGATTGCTGGGGATATTTGCCGTTCAGTATTAATTCTATCAGAAATGAATATACCCCGCCAGGAGAGAGCCGAAACCTCCTGTAAGAAGAGAGATTATCAGCACCAAGATTGCTGCGGCTTGAATGCCGCGAACTAATCGCTTTGTCTCTGGTGACATTGCGATTACGAAGCTGTTAACCAAAGAGACGATAAGTGAAATAACTGCAAAACCGAGCCCAGCCGTAACTAGACCCTGTATAACCATACTGCTACTATTTACATGCGTCAGAAAACCGAGTTTTGCAATGACAAATACCGCTAAACTAAAAGAGCCTAAAGAGAGACTAATATTTCTATTGTTCGTCATGCTTTAATTCTATCATATTTATCACAAAAAACCGCCCTTATCGGGCGGGTTTTTGATCTAAACTGTGGAGGTTTAACAATTTAGTTGTGCAATCATTATCTTCGTTCGTGTAAAGCTTTTTGTTACTCCTGCTAACGCAGGTGAAGTTGTGATTCAAGCTTGCTAACCACAACCGTAACCGACCTTGCTATCTGTGAGTCCGTAGACTTTCAGACGCATTATTCCTTCTCAAGAAAGGAGGTAATCCATCGACACGTTCTCGTACCGATGCCTTGTTACGACTTAACCCCAATCATCCCGCTCACCTTAGGCCGCCTAGACGGACTTCGGGTGCTCGTGACTCTCATGGTTTGACGGGCGGTGTGTACAAGACCCGGGAACGTATTC
>JAFRJN010000015.1 GCA_017432225.1 Candidatus Saccharimonadota bacterium | reverse complement strand
TCAGCTTGGAGATATAGACTGTATCCCCATGGATTGTTTGTTCCTACTGCTACATCTAGGTCTGTACTAGCAAAAGGTGTAGTACTAGGATTGAGAGTCAGAGATACCGTGTCAGTAGAGACTGTCACGTTTAGTGATGTGACGATATTTACATTATAGTCTAGAGATTCGGCCGAGGCAGGAGAAGAGGGCGATACCTCTATAAGTAAAGCAACTAATGCGATAAAGAAAACATTATATATTATATATGATTTCTTTTTTAAATTTTCATGTATGGACTTTGGCATGACCTCTCCTTATTTTTTTTAATTCCCTTCGGAGTGGTCTAGACACAAACCAGCACCCGTAGGCTTCCGTACCAAGCATACTCCTAAATATTTTCATAATTAAAAGCAGTCAGTACCTACCGGTGCTGGTTTATACCTTCAATTATGAAAATACTTCATATATTTTATCGAAATGTGCTTGATACGGAAATTTATATATTACCATTATAGCACGCTTTTTGGTTTCGTGTCAAAAAAAGTGTTGTAAAAATTACAACGCTTTTGCTTCTCTATTTGTTGTGGAGGTCGAGCTGGGTGTAAGGGATGCTGATTTTGGCTTCTTCGAGGGTTTCGACGATCACATGGAGAGCGTTTCGGCGGGCCTGGAGACGGTTCATCGGCTCGCAAGTGACGACGACTTGATAATCAAGTGAAGAATCATTAATAGTAGACAAGCCTTGGTAGCTGGCCGAGGTAATTAAATCAGTCTTCCCTAATCTTTTAGCAATTTCGCGCATGGCCGCGTCGGCTTTTTCGACTTTTAATTCGTATGGCAGAGGCACTTTGACATAAATATAACCGGTGTCGACCTCGACTTTGTCGATGTTGCGGTTGGCGATGCTGACGATGTTCATGGTATTGATGTCCTGAATCTTGGTGGTGCGAAGAGTAATAGACTGGACCTGACCGAGGTTGTCGCCGAATTTGATGAGGTCGCCGATATCGTAATAGTTGCTCGAGATAATTTCAAAGCCACGAATGATGTCTTTCAAAGCGTCTTGAAGAGCAAAACCAACGATAACCGAAACCACGCCGACGCTGGCGAGCATAGAGCTAACATTGATGCCAAAAGCTTGCAAAATAATTAAAACCAAAACGACGACGAGGATGGTGCCGACAATGCTTTTTAGCATTCGCATATAAGTGCGCTTCCGTTTGTTGGAAAGACGCTTGCCAGGGAGCTTTCTAGGTAGATCGGAGACTTTTGGTTTTGAATCCATGGTTTTATTATAGCATAAGCGGAGTAAAAATGACCAGAATTTAAGCGTTTACATAATAAGCTACTTCATCAAAAAGCGGGAGCGGAAAGCCTTTCCAGGTGTAGACGGCCTCACCATTTGGGCCGAGGGCCATAACGGTGGGATGCTCCATGATGTCGTAAGCTTCACAAAATTGGACTTCTTTATCCGGGTCAATTGCCTCGATTTCTTGGCCGGTGCGGCGATAAAAATCCTCAAGCCAGTCGGAAACGGTGCGAGAATAATCTCTTCCTTCCCTGTAGACGCAGACTACACGCATTTTTGCTTTTGCTCCTTCAGGATGTTTTCGAAATCTTCCAAAGTCTTAAATTCACGGAAAACAGAGGCGAAGCGGACATAGGCGACTTCGTTGACTTCGGCCAAGACGTCGAGAACAGCCTCGCCGATTTGCTTTGAAGTGATCTGGTCGGTATTGTAGCCATATAATATATCGGTAGCGCGAGTAACGACGTCTTCGATCTCTAATTCGGAATTAAAGAATTTGCCCACGCTGCGTTTGACTGCAAGGAGGAGCTTGTCGCGGTCGTAAATTTCTTTGTTGCCGCTGCGCTTGGTAACGGTAAGGGGCGGAAGCTCAATCCGCTCATAGGTAGTAAAGCGATGGCCATCCGGAGTCTCGCGCCGACGACGAATCATGGTGCCATCGACGGTTTCGCGGCTCTCTAGGACTTTGCTATCTCCGATGCGAAATTGTCGTTCCATGCCCACTCTCCCTTATCTTTAATCCTTTTTCTTCTTGCGGAAACGCTCGCGGAGGGATGGCGGGACATCCATTTCCTCGTCGGAAGCGACTGGCTCTTCGACCGGCTCACTCTTGATGGAATCCCACATATTAGAACGAGCTGGGGTAGCAAAATCTTTGGCTTCTGAAATTGGTCTTTCTTCTTTCTTTGGTTCTTCTTTGACTTCCTCTGGCTCCTTGAATGGAGTCTCGCCGCCAACGTAATATTCGGAGTCGAACCCGGTAGCAACCACGGTAACGATGATTTCGTCTTCGAGCTCTGGGCGGATGGAAGCACCAAAGATGATATTGGCATCTGGAGAAACCGCGCCGGTGATGACCTCGGCAGCTTCTTGGACTTCGCTCATACTCATATCGTAGCCACCAGCCACGGAGAAGAGAACGCCACGGGCTCCCTCAATCTTGACCTCAATTAGTGGAGATTCGACCGCCTGCTGGGCAGCCATGACGGCGCGATTCTCGCCAGAAGCGCGACCGATGCCCATGAGAGCGGAGCCGGCGTTCTTCATGATGGCTTTAACATCAGCAAAGTCGAGGTTGATCAGCGAGTGCTCGGTGATGAGTTCAGAAATACCCTGAACGCCTTGACGGAGAACATCGTCGGCGATTTTGAAAGTTTCGAGAAGTGGAGTGCGAGGATCGATAGTCTGGAGAAGACGATCGTTTGGAATGGTGATAAGTGCATCTACTTGGCGCGAAAGTTTGTCAATAGCGAGGTCGGCGTTTGCTCTTCTGCGAGCGCCTTCAAAAGTAAATGGTTTGGTAGCGACACCGACGGTCAAAATGTCGCGCTTTCTAGACTCTTCGGCGACGATCGGGCCAGCACCAGAACCGGTACCACCACCAGCACCGATGGTAATAAAGGCCATGTCGGCGCCATCCAAAGCTTTGCCGATTTCTTCCCTGGCCTCTTCGGCGGCCTCGCGGCCTTTCTCTGGATCGCCACCGGCACCTAAACCTTTACCGATATGAACTTTGGTATCGGCGGTAGAATGATACAGGGCCTGGGCATCAGTGTTGATAGCTACGAATTCAACGCCAGAAAGACCAACCTCTTTCATACGTTCAATCGCAGAACCACCAGCACCACCTACACCGACTACTTTAATACTTGCTTTGCTCTCCACCACCTCTGAAGGTTTAACTTCTGGCATAATATATCCTCGCTTTATTTTATTCTATAATACACCTTATTTGAAAATATTTCAAGGGGATTAGAACTTGGAGAAGATTTTTTTGAAAATGTTAGTAGTAGGTTTGGTGGATTTAATTTTGGACTTTTTCTTCTTTTTGTCAGGTTTGACATCATAAGACTGGTCTTCGGCGGCTAAAATTGCGAGGCCGACGGCGGCAGCAAACTCTGGGCGAGTGATGGCGTCAGCGACACCAGTGAGATTTAGAGGTACACCGATTTTGACGGAAGCTTCCATGGCTTTTTTGGCAAATAACTCAATATCGCGCATACGAGCACCACCACCGGTGAGGATAATTCCCTCCGGGAGGCGCTGGTCGTATTTGGCGCTCTTTAATTTCTTTCTAATTTCGCCGAAAATTTCTTCTAATCTAGCGCGGACGACGGCGTCAACTTCTTTGCGATCAAAATTACGCTCGTGCCCCTTATCCTTGCCAATCTTGATCACTGGAGCCTTTTCGCTGTCAAAGTCGCCGGTGACAAAACGGGTCTTGATCTCCTCGGCCATATCTGGGTCGATAGCGAGCAAAATAGCTAAATCATTGGTGATATTATTGGAACCAGCTGGGACGACGCCGACATATTGCAAATCGCCTTCTTCGTAAACGGCGACAGAAGTGGTGGCGGCGCCCATGTCGATGACGGCGACACCGTTTTCTTTCTGCTTGTCGGTCAATACGGCGCGAGCGGCGGCGACGACAGACGGGATTAATCTATCTGCGTGGACTTCGGCCTTTTCGGTGGCTTTCTTTAAATTCTCACAATTTGGGGTGAGGGCGGAAATCACATTGGCGCGCATTTCGAGTCGGGCACCGGACATACCGACGGGGTCCTTGATACCACCTTGGCCGTCGATGGCGTACTCTAGGGGCACGACGTCCAAGACGTTGCGGTTGGCTGGGATGCGACCGGTGACGGAAACATCCTCGACGCGATCCAAATCATCATCATTGATCTCATATTCGGAAGTGGAGCCGACGGCGATCATGCCCTCGGTCTTGGTAGAAAGGACCTGCGAACCGTTAATCGAAACGTAGGCGCTGCGGACATCATAGTCACCCATACGCTCGGCTTCGCCTAGCATACGATCGATGGAGCTGGCGGGGCCATTAAGATTAGCAGGGACGCCTTTTCGCATACCGGCGTTTTTGCCCTCGTTATAACCGTAAACGGCGAATTTGCCATCTTTCATAGCACCGATAACAGCGCGGACGTTTTCCGTGCCAACATCAAGACCAGTCACGAAGCGAGGTTTTTCTTCCATATTTTTATTTTATCACAACTAATCCGGTAGTGTCAAAATTTCGTAGCCGTCTTTGGTCACTAAAATCGTGTGTTCGAAGTGACAGCCGATGGAGCCGTCTTTCATTTTGACCGACCAGTGATCCTGTTTATCTACATAGTTGGCTGGCTTGCCGAGGCAAGACATAGGCTCAATGCAGATGGTGTCACCTTCGACGAGCTTGTAGCCGTGGCCTTTTTTGCCATAATTAGGAATCTCGGGAGCTTCGTGCATACTAACGTCGATGCCGTGGCCGACGTAATTTTCGATCACGCCGAGGTTGCCCTTTCTTAAAACCTTCTCGACGGCGGCGCCGATGTCGCCGATGTGAGCGCCGGGCTTCACCTGCTCGATACCCTCATAAAGTGAGCTTTCGGTGACGCTAATCATCTTTTTGACCGCGGGGCTACCCTTGCCGCCGACTAGCATGGTAAAGGCCGAATCAGTGTGGTAACCTTTGTAAAAAATCACGAGGTCGAAACTGACTTTGTCACCTTCTTCTAGCGGCTCGTCCTTCGGAGCGCCGTGGACGAGCTCGTCGTTCACGGAAATACAAATTGAGCCTGGGAATTCTTCTTCGAGCATATCGTAGGAAACTTTAGCACCGCGTTTTACGATTTCTTTTCTGACCCATTGATCGATTTCTTTTCCGGTCATGCCGGGCTGTACGTATTCTTTCAAATCGCGGAGGAGATTCCCCATGATTTTGCCGCCCTCGCGCATGGCGGTGATTTTTTCCTCTAACTTCTCTGGACTGGTGTTATTGATATTTAGCATACTGATTCTCGTATATATATTATATAGTGGCTATTCGCCGTAGCTTTTTTCGATTTCTCCCCCGTTGACGTCGTCACGCTGCTTGATAGCCTTGGGGTCGAGCTCCTCTACCGTAGCGATGAGGCGGCCGGTAACTACGCCGACTTCGCCGACACCGTCGACTTTCTTTACTGGGATACCGTTTTCTTCTAGCAGCTTGATAATTGGGGTGATGTTCTGCTCGTAAATATCCCAACGGCGGTCAATGGCAGCTCTATCTTTGTCATCTTCGCGGGCCCTTAACTCTAGCCTATGGTAGAGCTCTTCCTTTGGCACTTCGATGATGATGGCGCCTTTAATATCGTCTTTCATGTGGTCCATTAGCCATTTGGCCTGGTACTCGGTCCTGGGGTAGCCATCGAGAATTACATCGTAGCCCTCGGCGTTTGCGGTTTCGATCTGCTTCGTCATGAGACCGATGACATCGTCATCGGGGATGAGGCCACCCTTGTCAATAATCTCGGCGTATGCGCCGGTGTCTCTAATTACTTGCCCAACCGAAAAAGTGCGCCAACCGAAAAATTCGGAGAGAGCTTTGGCTTGAGTGCCCTTGCCGGTGCCAGCTAAACCAAATAGTATAATCATATCTATATTATACCATACATTTGGGATAACAAAAATATCCTCCCTCGGGAAGATATATTTTGTTATCTTATTTTAGCCCTAACTTGATGCGTTCGGTCTTCTCGGCTTTGCGAGCTTCCCGGATGATAGCCTTGAGTCTGCGCTCACGCTTAGAAATAGGCTTGGAAAAACGCATTTGGGATTTCTTCAGGGGCATGATGCCACCCTGGAGGACTTTGCGATTAAAACGACGAATGATATTCTCGTTGGCCTCGCCTTGATCTTTTCTACTTACTTTTATAGCCATATTGCGTCTTATTATAGCACAGATAATTCAGATTAGCAAGAGGTTTCTAGGTGTGATGTTTGAGGTTGTGTGGGAGAAAATTTTACTGCTCTTCTTCAAGAATTATAGTAGCTCTTTTGGTTTTCGGCTTATGCACGAATTTAAAGTGAACAAACCAAAAGTTACGCCAACCACGAGGTAACAGGGTTTAGGAAGTGCGGACACAGCGGACGTAAAACCCGTGGTAGCGACTATTGTATTCCGTATACAGGTAGGAACCAGTGTAGCCCAAGTACCAGCGATTAGTACCGCCAGGCGCGTGGTTAGACCACCAGCGCCCGTACCCGGTAGTGGAGAGAGTACCCCCGAGGTAGTAGCCGCCAGTGACCGGGCTAAACGCCGTTTTGTTAGAAGCTGCTGCGGAGATTTGAGAGTGGCTCGGCAAGGCCCAACCTTTGGGGCAGACTGAGGAGGAAGCGGTTGTGGAGTTATCTGATGTATTAACTGTGCCAGCAGAAGCTGCCGCGTAATTGTACCAGGCGCCATAGTTAGCGTTATTGCTACAGACGATTTTGCCGTCGGTGTAGGTGTTGGAGTGACCAGAAGCAGTAGGGGTGGTATAGCTTGAAACGTTGGAGTCCGAGCTCGACAGTGACAGCGAGTTAATCGTGCCATCAGTATTACAGCCTACAGACAGGTTCTTGGTCATCCAGAGCGTCCTTGCAGCGCCACCGTTATTGGCCGTCAC
>JAFRJN010000014.1 GCA_017432225.1 Candidatus Saccharimonadota bacterium | reverse complement strand
TCGCTATCGCTCAATCAATATATCGAGCCTTGGCAGGTGGTCCTGCCAGATTCAAACAGGGTTTCTCGTGCCCCGTCCTACTTGAAAAAAGATATATAAAGCCTAAGACCGTTTCGCGTACAGGACTTTCACCTCCTTTGGTGTTTCATTCCAAAAACTTCTGCTACGATCTTAAGTTGTATCTTTACCTACTCAGTTAACGCTGTTAGTATTTATGCTAGAGGCCCCATATAGAGACATCCAGCATAAAAAATATCTAATTTCGCAACCCCTTCAAGCATTGGTCGTTAAACCATACTACCTCACTCCGGCGAACCGGTTTGTGGGATAGAAATTGTAAGGTTTAGGCTGTTCCAATTTCGCTCGCCACTACTTTCGGAATCATTGGTTATTTTCTTTTCCTGGACCTACTAAGATGATTCAGTTCGGTCAGTTCCCTCTATCTACCCTATGTGTTCAGGTAAAAGTAATGCGACATAACTCGCATTGGGTTGCCCCATTCGGAAATCCCCGGATCATTTCTCGTTGTCAGATCCCCGAGGCTTATCGCAGACTCCTACGTCCTTCTTCGGTGTTGATTGTCAAGGCATCCACTATCAGTGCCCTTAATTACCTTTTTATGCATTGACATAACCAGCAATCGAAGCTCGATTCATAGAATCTTACTGATTGCTAAATGCTACGTCTTTAATCTTTTCATCGTTAATTCAAATTGTTAATTCGGAGAGTCTTGAGAATATAGTTGAGCCGTTTCAAAGCGACCTCAAATTATTTCCTCGCTTTCCTATCTTTGTGTAGAGGTCGTATTCAAACGACTTGCTTCAAACTTCCCTTATTATATCGCACATTTTCACCAAAGTCAACACTTTTTTGAAAGTTTTTTCCACATTTTCCGACTTTTTTATCAAAAAAGCACCATATATATTATATATAGTGCTTTTTACCGCCAAATCAACGTCTACGCTTCCGCCTTTTTTCTCATTTTAATCCTTATTACAATCCAGACAATCAGCGCCACAATCGCTAGCACCACTATGAATATTAACCATAGAGGGCAGATAACAATCATCTTTTCCAGCGTAGAAACTTCGTCAAAAATTTTCACCACCTGCTTTACCCGGAAAATCCCCGCTAGTGGCAACGAACATTTTTGCACGAAATATCTCTCCATCCCTGGCATAATCAGATTAGTATCAGAGTTTTCTTCATTTGTACAAATTTCCTCATCAGAGAATAGCGGCCACACCTGCAAAGTATACGAAGCGTCCGTATGGACATTCCCCGTATTCTTCACGAGAGAAGTTGTCTCTAGATTGCTAGTCATCAGAAACGACGGTATATTATTTTCCAAAATTTCCGCGGTATTCAAAGTTTCCCCCGCCACCTCAGCATAAATAATTGAAGCCATCTGGACATTACTCTGAATATTCACATTACCACCACCAGAAGAGCTACCGGTCTCATCTTTTATCAAAATCGTCGCGTATTGCCCACCCGCCGGTGCCGATTCTGGCACAGTTACGGTAAAATTGAGAACATCCGTATCATTTGGCGCCACCGTACCCGTAATTTTCTCCAGCTTAATCCAATCCATAATCTGATTATAAGAAGACACCGTGTCAGTATCTACTGCATCTTCTTCTTGATTTCTTCCAGATTGACTAAAAGACCCGATTTTTACGCTATAGTTTAAATCGTTCTGTGCGTTTGCCGGACTTGATATTTTCACCGACATCATCGTCGTTTCTCCCGGTGTCAAAATCACGCGCTGATACATCGGCGACACCGTAATCGCCGAAATCGGCACATCATCCGCATAAGTATCGGCAGAAAAGAGGCCGCTAAAAGCTACCGAAAAAGCGGCAATCAGGACGATTGTTAGAATTTTTAATTTTTTCATTATACACTCCTTTTATTATTAATTATTGTATTCACACTTAAAGCCCACTTTTTCATAAATTTTCTGGACGGTCTTTCTAGAATAAGTCGCAATCTTCCCTTGTTCCTCAGAAGTCAAGAAGAAAAATTTCGCTACGGCGCTGTTTAAATTGTCCACTGTAGAATAGAGATTAATTCTCACTGTCTTATCGCTCGCCACAAACGACGGCGTCAGACTTTCCGGGTCTCGCCCATTATTACTCATATCTATATTATAATTGGCGTGAAAAGCCGACATTACCGACTCTGCCTTTTCGTTATTTTCTAGCTCGCCCTCGTAGCTGTATGATATCTTATCCGCTTTTTCATCCTTAAAGGTTACTTTCACCGTATGTTTAACTGAAGTAGCTAAATTGGAAGAAAAGAACACATTTTCCGGCGAGCTAGCCGTGCAAATCAAAGCGCTGATGACATAGTTTTCCTTATTGCTGGTCTCTCTAGTTTCAGTTCCCCTAAGCAGGAAGAATCCACCTAGCACACATAAAAACACTAATAATACCACTGTGGTTCCAATCACCCGTATTTTAATTTTTGACTTTTCATCCGGTTCCGTCATTTCTTCTCTCCTGTATTAAATTTGATGTCAAAATGCAGCTCCCACCCCCGAAGCTGCATTTTTAATAAGGAACTTACTTAAATTAGCTCGATGCTGGGTGAGCCAAAGTGTAGGTCACTTTACCAGTATAAGTACCAGCGGATTGAGTAGCATCAATGCTTACGCCATAAGTAGCGGTAACCGTAGAATTACCTGCCGTTGAAGTACCAGTAGCAACCTTTGTTGAGTTAGCAGGGATTGCTTTAAAAGCAGTATACCCAGTAGTAATGGTAACATTGCTCGCGTCACTACCGCCCTTCTCGAGCTTAAATGCCCAAGCAGAAGAAGAGGCCGCAGGCGTACCATCAGCAGTTATGATATCATCACCGTCGACGTTCGTGGATGCATCCATATAGTTAACATGATCAGTTGCTGTCCCAGCACCGACAGCGTTCAGGTCCCATCCACCCGTATCGTTACAAGTGATAGTAAAAGTGCTGCCAGCAATTGCATTATTTACATTACCATTAGTAATCGTTGCGGTAAAATCATCGCCACTAGTATTATTCGTAGCAAGCGAGCAAGCAGAATCGACCGTCACTACCACAGTATCAGTCTGTTCCAAATCGCCATCAGCTGCGAATACACCCACGATCGGCATCGCCGCTAACGCCACAGATGCTGCACCAGCTGCAATTATTGATTTTTTCATTGTTTTTCTCCTTCTGCATTTAAGCAGAATTAATTTATATTTTGTGTTAAATGTATGAACCTTTAACATTTCTTATTATAACCAAGCAGAAGCGCCTTGTCAACAAATTTTTTAAGCTTTTTAAATAATCACCCGGACTTTTCCACAAAAAACGAGGCTTCAGATATTCATGATTCGTAACTATTGCTTGCGGGTACCGCGAGCATTGCGGCACGATGTTTTCCGCTACGCAATTTTGCGAAAATTGAATTTTTGCGTAGTAAGTGGTACTATTATTAATGGAGGGCGACCCCGTTCTTAACTGAGCGAGGCCAAACCCTCCTTTTTTGTACGAAAGTATGGTGAACCCTGTACAATCGTTGACTTTTTTGAAAAAACATGTATAATTGTAACTATGACAAGTGGAGTAAAGCTAAAAGATCGAGATACCCATGTTTTTATAGATGCGAGTAACATCCGTTCTGCTTGCCTAAAAAGTTGTAATTTTAATATTGATTTTACGAAATTGTATACATATCTAAATAATAAATATCCAAATCTAAAAGAAGTCGGCTATTATGAAGGCATTGCACGCAATGATGGGAAGAAACAGTTGATTTTTGATCAATTGGACCGGACTGGGTATTCCGTCCGAGCCCTGCGAAGGCGCACCTATACGAACCCTGCTGTAATGAAAAACTTTAAATGCCGACATTGTGGAGAACGAAATCGCATTGAAGTCCTTCATCAGGAAATTGTGATGAAATCCAATGTGGACGTATTTCTTACTGCAGAAATGCTCAAGGTTGCTTATGAGTCTACGACGCCTACGCATATCGTTATCTTTACCTGTGACGGAGATTATGCCGAAGCAATAAGGGTTGCCGTAAGGAATGAGAATGTAGTAGTAACTGTAGTCGGAACGCCATTCATACAAGAACTAGAGAAAAATGCACTATCCGTTAGATTAAGAGAGTTGAGGAGAGAGCTGCCAGAACAATATCACCTGAATAATATCGAAGATATAAAGGATAGTGTAAGGGTCGATGAAGAAACAGGCGCAGTAAATATTGGTGAAGAAGTAACCCCACAATAACAAAAGAGCGGCTCCGAAGATACGCTCTTTCTATGGGTGGCTCCGAAGAGACGCCCAACATGGTGAGGAATACATCCTCTGTACTATATATTATAGCAAAAAAACTTTTTATGTCAATATCTAAAATGTGTAAGATGCTTGCCGGAACCAATGGATGGCGAGTCAGCTCTTAATTAGACAAAGTTCTGTATTTTTTGGGATTTTAAGGGGTATTTACACATTTTTCCGCGGTTTTTGAGGCGATTTTACACATTTTTCCTGGGTTTTTGGGGCCATTTTACACATTTTTCTCCGCCTCATACATTTAACACAAAATATAAATTAATTCTGCTTAAATGCAGAAGGAGAAAAACAATGAAAAAATCAATAATTGCAGCTGGTGCAGCTTCGGTGACGTTAGCGGCGATGCCAGTATTGGGCGCGTTTGCAACTGGCACTATTTATGGTTCGCCAATTAAAGATACGCTTACTATTACTTCGTCCGAAGTTTGTACCATGAGCCGTAATGCCACTGCTCACCCAGTTGGGGCTACTGCTCCTACTGGCGCAGCTTGGACTGCTGATACTGCACAAGGCGCTGGCGCTAATGATCAAGTTTTCACTGCTACAATTGTAGCTGGTCAGAGCTATGCAGATATTGCAGAGTCTACATTCGACATAACTTGTAACAGTGCAGACGAAGGCTATAAAGTAACGGTCGCCGTTACCGATTTCGACTCAACTAATTTCAAATATGGCAATAGCGGTGACGCAGGCCTATCGTCTTCATATTGGAATCTGACTTCTAGTGCCAAATCCGGTACTGCTATCACTAACAACGCCCAAGTTTGGAGTGCAGCAGCGGAGACTGCAGTAACCAGTGACAGCTTTACTATCACCTATAATGTTTATACAGACATTTCCCTTGCTGCTACTGACTATACAGCTACGGCAACTTACACGCTTGCCAACATTTAATTTAGCCAGCAAACTCAATATACCCCCACAAGGGGGTATATTGATACAAAGGGTGGAAGAAAGGAATTAAATGAGAAAATCTATCAAGAGAATCACACCCTACATTATCATTGCCATTTTATTGTTTTTTGTAACAGCTGTGGCAATATTTTTAGTTTTTGGCTTGAAAGGCGAGACCAAAACTTCCGGCAAACTTGACGATGCCGAATCCAGTGAATCTATCACTTGTATCGCAGAGAATTTGTCATATCCATATTTCACATATGACAATGCCGACAGCAAAAGTATCAAAATTACCATGGTTTTTAGTGGCAACAATCTCGCTAGTATATATTTAGCGCAAGAGATGCGTTATAGCGACAAAGTTTCAGCTGGAGCTAGCGAAGCAGTCAATCACGCTAGCATGAATAAAGTTTTTAATACTGGGTATGGCCCAGATGCCTTTAACGCCAGTTATTATATCGACGACAATCTCATGAGAATGACACTCTATACCGAAGCAAATAAACTGACCGAGGACGCAAAAAAGTTCTTTCTCGCGTCAAATACTGCTACCACCAAAAGTGTTCTAACAAAAAATTACGAAGCGCAAGGTTTTACTTGCAAAGAAAATAATTAATGGGTGAGGAAAGGAAAAACATGAAATCATATTTTAAAATATTCATCAGTGGCGTCATGGTCGCCGCATTATCAATAATAAACTTTGCAAACGCGCCAGCTTATGCCGAAGAAAACAATTTTTACGGATTCGGCGTATCTCCAATGACCGAAAAAATCATTTTAAACCCCGGAGATACTTACAAAGGCTCGTTTACCGTGACTAACCCAGC
Source organism: Candidatus Saccharimonadota bacterium (assembly GCA_017432225.1). Classification (GTDB taxonomy): domain Bacteria; phylum Patescibacteriota; class Saccharimonadia; order Saccharimonadales; family Saccharimonadaceae; genus Nanosyncoccus. The sequence goes on along the minus strand of JAFRJN010000014.1, from coordinate 66,200 downwards.
AAGAAACACAGGTAGCATCACTTACGCAGTGTCGTTATCACCTTTTTACGCTACAGAAGATTATGATATCACTTATGAAGACACCGGTGATTATAATCAAATAGTAAGTTGGATTACTCTACAAAATACCAACGGAACCTTAGCCCCTAACGAAATTAATAATGTAAACTTTACAATTAATGTGCCTACGGATGCTCCCGCTGGTGGACAATATGCTGCCATCATCGTAAAAACTGCAGCATCCGAAGATGAGAATGGCGAGTCCGAAGATACAGGTGTAAAAATTTCTCAGGCCATGGCTATTGCACATACCATTTTTGCCGAAGTAACCGGCACCACGGTACACAGTGGTGATATCGTCTCTACTAATTTACCAGGTTTCATGTTTGATGGCAAAATCACTGGCTCCTCTACCATAGAAAATATCGGAAACGTGCACGGTACCGCTACGTATAAGCTTCAAATTTTCCCACTTTTCTCTAGTGAAGAGGCATATACCAATGAAGAAGATCCAGACACTAGCACGATTTTACCAAACAGGACGCGTTATCACGAAACTGTCTGGAACGAAACTCCAATGATGGGCATATTTAACGCGATTTATACGGTAGAATACGAAGGCATGACAGAACAGGTGTCTAGGCTGATCATAATCTGCCCGCTGTGGCTAATCTTTATAATCTTGCTTGCCATCGTCGCCATTGTTGTCTGGCTGGTCATCCGCATCAAGATGCGCAAAAAGGCTGCAGAAGAATAGAAGCATATATCAAAATGGCGCCGGGCCCCGGCGCTATTTTGGTGGCTTCAATTGGTTACAATTTGTAACCAATTGATTTTGTATTTATTCGTCTTGGGATTTCTTGCACATCTTCACCCGGATTACAATCCAGACAATAAGAGCGACGATGATAAAGATGGCGATAAACAGAAGCCATAGAGGGCATTTAATAACGAGCTTGGATACCTCTGTAGTCACCCCCTCAAACTCCACCGTATATTTCACGTTAAACAGCCCAAATATCGGCGTATCAGCCCATTCAATATTATTAGTTAATATTCTATCGGGAAGTATAGTCTTTTCCGTAGGCTCTTCTTCGGTAGTATAGATTTCTTCGCCAGAAAACAGTGGGAAAATTTGTAGCGTATACTTAGCCGTACCATGAACGTTGCCAGTATTTTTAACAGAAGATGTAGCGGTGATATTTCCATCAAATATAAAGCTTGGGACGTTTACGTTAAAAATATCACCTTGCCTTTCAGTAGTACCAGCCACCTCCGCATAAATTATATGTGTAATGCTGAATTTCATATCTATATTTATCCCTTTTTCAAGCGGCTCACTGTCATCATTGGATGTTACAGCAATAGCTGCATATTGTCCACCCGCTGGGGCATTTTTAGGCACATTAATAGAAAAAAGTAGCTCAATCACATTATTTGGTGCAATTACTCCTTCTGGATTATCAATCTCTATCCATTCCACCATTTGAGTATAATCACCATTATTCTCATAAATTGGCTCGTAGTCTTCGCTTACATAAAATGGAGACACCGCCGCCTTATATGAAAAATCATTAGCATTCGTGGCAGGATTGGCCACCTTAAATGATCCTCGATAAGTTTCTCCCGGAGTTAATACAATCTTCTGATTCATCGGTGATACAGAAAATTTTCCGTCCGCGAATACCGCACCTATCGACATAGAGCATATCAATAACGAAGATAGCCCGGTTATTAAGATCTTAAATAGTGTTTTTCTGGTTGTCATACTGTCCTTTCTTTATTATTTAGTTGTACTACAGGAAAAACCTTGGCTCTTATAGAAATTTCTAAATTCGCTAATCGTTTTAGGTAAATTTTCATCTCTATCCACATTAATCATAAAATATTTTGCAGCATTTTTATCGTATTCATTAGCCTTGACGTACAAAATCATTTTCATAGCTCCGTCTATCTTTGAGTAATTAGCAGAAAAAGCATCCGCCTTTAAGCCACTTTTTCCAAAGTCTATATTCATCGCGGCGTGATTATGGGCCTCGCTAGACGTAATCTGCTCTTCTGTATCATAGTATAGCGCGTAGGAAAGAGATGCTGCGCTGAATCTATCCTCGTAAAAATTCATTGTAATCTTAAGATCTCTAGATTTTGCCTCATCATAAGCAAAAATAGGGTATTTTATAGAGTGGCTCTCACAAGTCAATGTTACTCCCTTAATATCGTCGGGATGAGTACCAGTAGTCTTAATACTGCCTTGCATCGCAAAAATCAAGGCGATTACGGTTGCAGCTATCGTGACCACGATTAATGCAATGGTTATTATCTTTTTTCTGCTCATTTATACTCCTAAACATTAAAATTGCCGCCCACTTTTTGATGAACGGCAATTTTAAATTGCACTACTTTAGATTACAATTGGACCAAAGTGTAAGTAATAGATCCAGAGTAAGTACCAGCAGACAATGTCTCATCGATACCTACGCCATAGGTAATTGTAAAGGTATCACCTGAATTGTCAGTGGTCTTTGCTCCAGTAGTAGGAGCCTCCACAATCGTATCTTCGGCATTCGCAGCAGTAGCCCAAGTGCCATCGTGCGCAGATGCTACTATACCAGTATTACCGGTAGTACCAGCAACTTGATAAGACCAGCCAGTCGAAGAAGCACTGAAGCCCGCGTTTACCGGAATAGTATCACTAGTGTCATTTGAAGTTAAAGCACCCACAGTAGTAACGGCTCCAGTAGTACCATTAGTAGTAATTTGGTAACCATCGCTATTATTACAATATACATTCAAGGTAGTCTTACCAAAGTCCTGGTTTTCCGTACCGTTGAGCATGGTTGCAGAAAGCGTATCATTATTCCAAGTTGCAGGACCAGCACCAGCAGTACCGTCAGTATGGCTCGGTGCAGCAACATCAATCACGTGCGTAGATTGACTATCTGTATATCCAAACGAACAAACGCCATTGATTGTCACTTGCAAGGTATCAGTCTGCGTAGTGAGTGCAAAAGCGCCTACCATTGGCATCGCCGCTAACGCCACAGATGCTGCACCAGCTGCAATTATTGATTTTTTCATTGTTTTTCTCCTTCTGCAGTTAAGCAGAATTAATTTATATTTTGTGTTAAATGTATGAGGCGGAGGTCCGCCAGGAATCACAAAAACCATCGCCGCAAAAACCGCCAAACCACCCCACACCCCTACCTATACTTCTCAAACAGCTCTTCCATCCTTCCCTCAAACTCATGCAAATACCTCTCCGTCGTAGCAATGGAAGAGTGCCCCATCATCTCCTTTATCTCCGCCACCGACGCACCCCTTCTCTGCAAATTCGTCGCAAACGAATGCCTGAGCACATGCGGATAGAACCCCTCAAACCCCGCATTTAAAAACGCTAAAGTCATCCTCGTCCTCACCGTATTTACACATGGCGGCTCACCGTTTAGAGACGCGCCACCCCACACATATCCTTCCCGCCCAGCCAAAAATTCCGCCAAACGCCCAGCCGTCGAAGCAGTCAAATACACCTCCCGAAGCTTCCGTCCCTTCCCCACAAACATAATCCTCTGCCCCGAAATCTCCGCCGTAGACAGCCTCGTAAGCTCCGCTATCCGCATCCCCGTTTCCGCCATCACCAGAATCATAAGCCCCGTCTCAAAATCTTCCAAATTCCCCGAGCGCTCCGCAGCCCCCACCACCATCAGAATTTCCTCCTCCGTATACGATTTCCGCGGTTTCCTCACCCCCTTCAGCTTCCGGATCAGATTCAGATTCAAAGGCACGTAAACCCCCACATCCTGAAAATACCGCACCATCGCAATCACCGTCGCGTTGTAAGTATTCGTCGTCGTTTCGCTCACCCCCAAAAAATCCAAATGCGCCATCCATTTATCAAACTCCAAGTTCGAAATCATCTCCACCGCCTCCACCCCCGCCACATCAACAAACCGCTCCAATATATCCCGTTTGTTCGCAAGCGTCACCCCGCTCATCCGCCGCGTATTTTTGCAATAGTCTAAATACCCCCTAATTTCTTCTTCTATTTTTCTCATAAATCTCCTTATGAGAAAATCTTATCACCTAAACCAAAAATCGCCAGCGCCTACAAAAGTGCTTTCTCATTCGGGCAAGTCAAAAGAATATTATAAATCGCTTGCCTTTCTGCCTCTGTCACCCACAGCGCGTACTTGTGCTTCACCGATACCTGCCTCGCCACATATTGGCACCGAAACTTCTTATTTTTCGGCAGCCACGTCGCCGCATCCCCATCCGACTTCCCCTGATTTGCTGACGAGTCCACCGCAATCAAATTCAACGGGTCCGTCGCCAGCGCATATCTCGTCTCTTTCGAAAAATACTGCGCCCCCTTCTGCCACGCATCCGAAAGCGCCACCACATGATCAATCTGCACCCCTTTAGAAATCTGCTCTTTTGAGGCAAAAACTTTATGCTCCCCCGTATAAGGTTCGTCATACTCACCAGCCACCACCGTACACCCATCCAGCACCGCCGTCTCGCCAAACTCCCGCTTGATTATCCTTTGCCTCAAATTGCACCCATCCACCGTCGGCCACGAATTATAAAACTCCTCGCGCGTATAGCCCGTCTTAGGCGCCCGCCCCTTTACCTCGAGAAGCTCTAACACATTAATCGCCAGACTCTCATAGTTTTTATCATAACAAGTCCCGTTCTCTAGCGTCTCAACAGTACAGGCTACCGCCAACCCACCATCCGAAAGTCCAGCGCTACCATCCGAGAGCCCCGACCCACCATCCGAAAACCCCGCTTCCGCCCCGGTATTCTCCACCCGCGTAAAAATTTCCTCATAGCTAGCTGGGTTCAAAATTAACCACGCTATCACTCCCAACAGCGCAGCCGCCACCACAGTTAGCCGCCTCCACTTATACATTTTCATTATCACTATTATATCACATCTTGTATTTTTAGCAAAAGTATGCTATAATAATAGCAATCAATAGGTTTTTGTGTTGAGAAATTTTATGAAAAATCTAATCAAACTTATTTTTACTCTCGTTTTCTGCACCACTTGGGTAGCTTTACCAGTTTACGCTGAAGAAGTAACAGAAACTTCAGAAACTCCAGCCGAAACCTCCGAAGTCACCGAAAACACAGCCGAAAACACCACCGAAAATACCACCGAAGAAACCGATGACACAGAGTGGGGCGAAGAATGGTCTGGCGAAATAGAGGATCCAGCAGGCGAAGCCACTACGGAGCCTACCTCAAACGAGTCAGAAACCAACCAAGGCACATCAGCCACAGAAGGGGCAGATACTCAAAAATCCACTTCTTTTGCCAACACTAAATCCAAAAAAGTAGCCACCAATAAACAAACCCCATTGGCAGAAACCCCAGCTACCACAGAGGACACCACCACGGAAAATACCACCGACGAGGCCACCGCAGAAAAAGCAGAAGAAGCAGAAGAAACGGAAGACTTTGCAGAAATCCCCGAAGACCTAATTTTTGTCCCCGAGACCGCTGCTCCAAGCTACAGCACTCGCTCCCGCAAAATCACCCTCATGGCCCTCGTTTCTACCGCCATCGTTTTTTTCTCTACTCTGGGCTTTTATCTCCTCGCAAACGCGTATCATTACAAATCAACCCCAGCCCATCGCAAAACGATCAAATCCAAAACAACCCAAAAAGCCAAAGACACTAATCCGCTACTTCTTCCACATTCACGCTAGAGTTAATTTCCATATTTAGCGTCTGTCCATGCAAAACATTTTCGTTATATTCGTTCACTAACGCATTATATTTAGACACCAGCGCACTAATCTCGGTGTAAGCCGCTTTCAAATTTTGCTGCTCATTGAGCAGCCCCGCCCTCTGGCTATTAAACACCGCCACCGACGCAAAACAATTCAAAGTCTTCGCACACTCATTAAACTCCGCTATCCTCGCATTTAGACTCGCCACGCCACTCTCGTATTCAGAGGTTTTCGCACCAATCTCATTTTGCAGACTCTGGATTTCGGCAAACAGACTTTTGAGCTTCTGCTCTATTCCTCGGAACACCGCAATATAGCTCTCATAAAAATCCGCTATTTTATCCTGATTTGCAAAAATTTCCGCATAATGTGCCTCTAGATCAGCCGGCAAATCACGAATTTCCGTCCCCGCCCGCACATAGAGCTCCTCTTGCCTCTGTTCGTCAGAATAAGACTCGATCTCCGCCCCCAGCAAATCTTTATTCTCCTCCAAGACCTGTGCCAAGCTATCAGTTAGTTTCGCCCGCTCATCTTGAGACATTCTCGCATAGACCGCGTGCAGCAGCTCGTGCGCCGTCGCGAGCTCTCGTATCCCCGCGAGCTCCTCTAGAGAAACGTCATAAACATAAATCTGCCCCTCCGTATAACACCCGAGAATCGCCGCCTCGTTTTCCACCTCGCGGCATTTTTGGTTAAAATTCACCCTTTCCATCAGCTCCGGCTGCGACGCATTAAAAATCGACGCGCCCTTCCCCGTCAGCTCCAAATCCGTCCGGATCTGTGCCATCTCGGAAGACGGTTGATAGTGCATCCCCACAATAAAATCCGAAATCACCCCAAAATTCGAAATCACGACCGCCGTCACCACGATAATCGCGGCAAACACCGCCAAAAACAAAATCAAATAACCTTTATCATTCCTTTTTCTCATATCTCTATTATACCAAAATTACCCATTATATCAAAAATATGGTATAATTACAGATATGAATTTAAAGATCGGAATCGTGGGTCTGCCAAATGTCGGAAAGTCCACACTGTTCAATGCATTAACCAACGCTGGCGCACTCGCTGCCAACTATCCTTTTGCTACCATCGAGCCAAATGTCGGTATCGTCCCAGTTCCAGACGAGAGACTAGATGTTCTGGCCAAAATGTACGAAACTGACAAAGTCGTCCCCGCCACCGTGGAGTTTGTCGACATCGCCGGACTAGTCCAAGGAGCGTCAAAAGGCGAAGGTCTCGGCAACAAATTCCTCGCTCACATCCGCGAATGCCAAGCCATCTGTCATGTAGTCAGAGCTTTCAAAGACGACGACATCGTCCGCGCTGACAACAAGCCCGAAGAAGACATTTTGAAACAAGCCAAAGACGACATCGACATCATCAACCTCGAACTCCAGCTCGCCGACGAAGAAACCAGAGCCAAAGTTAATGCCAAAAAGAAAAAGGACCCCGCAGATGAGAATATCCCTTATCTCACGGAGAAACCCGTTATCTATATGTTCAATGTCGACGAAAACGGTCTCACCGATCAGGACCTACAATCAAAACTACAAAACCTAGTAAAACCATCAAAAGCCATTTTTATCAATGCCAAGCTCGAAGAAGAAATGTCCGGCATGTCCCGCGAGGAACGCAAAGAGTTTCTCAAAAGTTACGGCGTCGAGCACGACGCCTTGGAGGAGCTCATCAAGGCCGCCTACGACACGCTAAATCTCCAATCTTTCCTCACCGCCGGCAAAAAAGAATGTCGCGCCTGGACCATCAAAAAAGGCGCCACTGCCCCCGAGGCCGCCGGCACCATCCACACCGATTTTGAGCGTGGCTTCATCGCCGCCTCAATCTGTAATTTCGATGACCTCCAAAACTACGGCTCCGAAAAGGCCGTCAGAGAAGCCGGTAAACTCCGCACCGAGGGCAAAACCTACATTATGCAAGATGGCGACGTCGTCGAATTCAAATTCAACGTCTAATCCAGCTCAAACCAATTCAGCACCCGATAGTTTTGGTTCACACTTGCCACCGCAAGCAGCGGATCATAGAAATTATATATCGGCTTGTATTTCAAAAACACTTTTGCCGCAAATTTCATTTTTTCCATTTTTTTAAGATCAATCGCGTCTAGACCGTTTCCCCTTTTCCTAGTTTTTACTTCAGTGAAATAAATCCGCCCACTCCTAATCGAAATCACGTCAATTTCGCAGTATCTAGTTTTAAAATTTCTTTCCAAAATTTCATGGCCTCTTTTTTCAAGATACGCACATACCGCCCCTTCGCCTTTGAGCCCAATATCTGTCGTATTTTTGACTTTCTTGTCCAGCGATATCTTCTTAATTCCGGCCGCTCTCGCCACCGGCTCACAAAACATCCTGTGCTCTTCACAAATCCCAAATTCTTTCAACGCGGCGAGATGCTGCTTCGTCCCATACCCCATGTGCCTTTCAAAGCCATAATCCGGGTAAATGTCCGAGAGCTCAATCATATATCTGTCCCTTGCCACCTTCGCAATAATCGAAGCCGCCGAAATCTCTTTAATCAGAGCGTCACCTTTTATCACAATAGAGGTATATTTTTCTAATTTCGTCCCACTGAGGAAATTAATGTTTCCATCAATTATAATCTGACTAAACTTGGCGTGTTGCTTTTGCACCATCTCCACCGCTCGCCTAGTTGCAAGTTTCAACCCCTCCGTAATGCCAATTTCGTTTAGTTCTTCAATCTTTACCCACCCCAGTCCGCAAGCTACCGCATTTTCAATAATCACTTTGTTGAGCGACTCTCTCCGTTTCGGAGAGAGCTTCTTAGAATCATCTAGTTGGTTCACCCAGCCCGGTTTCTTGCCATTTTCGTCCTCTGGCAGAATTACTGCGCCCACGACAAGCGGACCCGCTAGGGGTCCGCGTCCAACTTCATCTACGCCAAGGATGGCCATTAAGCCTCTGCTGGCTTCTCTTCGGCTACTTCTTCAGCCTTCTCTTCCGCCACCTCTTTTGCATCTTCTACTGGGGCCTCTACAGCTTCGGTTTCTGCAGCTTCAGCCTCGGGAGCTTCCACAGCTTCAGCTTCTTCTGCTACTGTTACGTCATTAACAGCCGCCCGGTCAAAATCTTTCCCCGAAAGTCTTGCCGACTTACCGCTCCGGTCGCGCAGATAGGATAGATTATTGCGGCGGACCTTGCTTCGCTTCGTCACTTCAATCTTTTCAATCAAAGGCGAGTGGATGAGAAACGACTTTTCTACGCCTACACCAGAAGTCACCTTCCGTACCACGATGCGAGCAGTATGCGATTCCTTGCGATCCGCACGAATCACCACGCCTTCAAACATCTGCAAACGGAACTTATCGCCTTCCTTAATCTTCTGGGTCACCTTTACAGTATCACCAGAGCGCACGTCCACGACCTTCTTCTTTTTCTGAGCGTCACCAATCTGTTTCAAAATCGAAAAACTCATATTATACCTTTATCTTATTATTACAATTAGATAAATTATACCACACTCTGTTTATCTTTTCAAGGCCAATTTTACTCTTTCTTCAACTGGCAGGTTCGGATCTACATCAGCAAGCGCTTCCGTCGCTTCTTTTAGATTAAAGCCTAGCGCAATTAGGGCGTCCAGCGCATCATCTTTCTCCGCCGGAGCCGATGAAACTCCAAATTTCACCTCTGTCGCACCATATTTAGATGGTATGCCTACTTTATCAGACAAATCCACTATCACCCGCTCGGCCGATTTCTTTCCTACTCCCGAAGCTTTCGAAATAAACGCTGTATCCGAGTTCGCAATCGCATTTCTCACATCCTCTACCTCTGCCAGCGATAAAATCGCAATTCCCGCCTTTGGCCCAATCCCTTGTACCGAGATCAAAAGTTCAAATAGTTTCTTGGCCATCAGCGACGAAAATCCATATAGCTCTTCCGATTGCTCCCGCACCGCATGGTAAGTGTAGAACTTCCGCGTCTCCCCCAGTTTCACATTTTCAAAATCCGGCGTCGGCACCGTCACTTCATACCCCACCCCATTCACATCGATAATTATAGAATTACCAAATTTCTCGTCAATCGTACCTTTTATGTGTGATATCATACATATATTATATCAAAAATTACCTGGAAACCGCGTTTTTCAGGTAATTTTCATCCTGGTTTCTTTCGTTGGGACTTTCTTTCCTAAAGAAAGTCCCACTCTGCTAATATCTCGGTGCAAGCTCGTGTTGGTAAACTGTTTGTAAAGTATCCGACTCTTGCGACCCAGCCATGAACTCCGACCACATAAAGATCGATGAATCATAATCAAAGATTTCTGCCGCCGCACCATCCGAAGGCGTACCAATCGCATCTGCCATGTTGCCACTGTTCGCCGCCGCCCCGTATGACCGTTTCAAGCTTACCGAGTCCGCAATCACCATACCAAAGATCTTTAGCTGTCTAGACCTAGCGCCATCATTTTGGTCATTAGAGCCTGCGCAGGTATCCATACTGCCGCCATTTTTCGTTACAATAATCGCATCTACTTCGTTCACATTGCAATAAATATTTACATTCTGTGCATAGATGATCACTTTTGGAATCTGCGAAAAGTCCGTATAACCGTTATTATATTTCAAATCACTGGTAATATTTACCGTGCCGTCCGACTTAATGAGATATGTCGTCCCTTGTGGCACCGTACCATACAAATTAATGTCGCCTGTAGAGTAGGCATAGCGCACTCTGCTCCCCGTAGCACTAGTAATCGTCGTCCCCACAGAGTTCGGATAGGTAAGGTTAAAGGTCGTGCCGGCGCCAGTATTAGCCGCCGAAAGCGCTCCTGTCCCCACCCAGTACTTTATCAAATCTTCCCGATTCTTAATACCACTATCTATTCCCGACGCCCCCACTGTACCCGCACCATTACAGAGCGAGCCAATCGTACCAGAGTAGTTGGCAAATGACAACGCCGCCCTATCGTTACAGAACACCGTCGATGTCCCGACTCCCGCCACATTGCTATTCAGCGCCGAAGCCGCACCCGAGGCCAGCGTATTAGTCGTACCATTTTTGAGTACCAAGCTTTCCTCTACCCATGGCGTAAAGTAGATCGACGTACCGCCATTTCTCTTCCAATTACTCTGAACGTCAGACTTATATTCATTATAAATATTCACTTTGTTATTATAAGTCGCCACGATATTCCCCACCGAGTACATACTACCACCCCATACTTGGAAAATTGGTCGTTTTGCGATAATCGCACACTTTGGCGAAGAGTAGGTCCATACCCCATCACCACCAGCCATATCCGTATCACCTGCCACAGTGTATGGCGAAACCGACGAAGCAAAGCACATGTAGTCGCCCGCCGCCGCATCAAACGCGTTATAAGTCAGCCCCGACCAAATCGTATCCGTGCTGCCGCCCAGGCTACCGCCAGCATTCAGAGTCTGGCCAGTACTTTCGAGCTCCACGCATTGTTTGGTATAAGTTATTTCGCAAATATTATTCGTGCCACCTAGTGACCCGCCAAAGCCACCACCGTCACCATCAGACGTTACGTAAGCGTATAGGAAGATCGTCGCCCCTGGCACTTGCGTCGCATAGTCAGCAATCGTCACGCCATTGTAGCGAGTGTGGACCGAAGCGGTTACGCTACTCACCCGTATCGCATTCGGCGAACCCGAGTACACCAAGCTCCTATCAATCGAAAGATCCGTGCTCGTAGTAAAATTATATGGCAGCCTCACCGATAAGCTGTCACTCACCGGCCCAAACACCACCGTAGCGTCGTTCAAAGTCCTTTCGTATGAGTTTACTGTCCCAGTCTGGCAATGAGCCATGTCTCCTCTACAAGGCGCTAGTCCATCTATCCCGGAGTTGCCAGTCGTTGCAAAATTACCACTCGTACAACACGAACAACCATACGTATCCCACGTGTCCTCTCTGCAATAGCCCGGCGACCAGTCCCAATCACCCTCATGAGACGTACATTCATAGGGGTCATCTGGATTATTATGGCCAGTACAAGCACCCAAATCATCATTCCATCCCGGCGTTATACAACGCCAATTTTCACACGTACACGCAGTAAAGTCCGTAGTAGGATTATGGACATCAATAGTCGCCTCTACTGGCGTACCAGTTATCGCCGTCTCTGTAAAGGTCTCTCCCGCATCTCCTTCATGAGTTTGTTTCGACACTATGTTATACCTCACGGTATCGTCCCCTCTCGCCCATATACCTTCATATTCTTCATCCGCATCCCCCGTCATGATAAGCTTATTTTGCCATTCACTCACCTTATTTACCTTCACATATAACGGCTCCCACTCCACTATAGCGACAGGCATGTTTCTCATACATGCATTACGCGGCATATTAGCACCCCTATACCCGAGGAAAAAGCCGTCATAGTCAAGCGGATATCCCAGATCAGCACCATTTAAGCTCCCCGTATCTGTATCGCTCGTCCTTTGTACGCCTGGATAATAGCACGCAATCCAGCTAATTCTATCCGTCGGCATCGCCCAGATGTCATTGTCCCGCCAGCCACCAAACCGTTCGTTTTGAATTCTAATGTCTACCGTCGTTACGCCATGATACATATTGGACGCTGGATATGACGATGGCATCCAGTCATCACACGTGCTCCCCTCGCTACACTCACTCTCATTCTTTACTACCCTCACAGTCAAAGTCTGACGCACCTGGCTACTACTGTCGCGACCACTATGCGTTCGCCCTACGATTATCGTCCGAGTGTATCTGGTTTCACATTCGTTCACTTCTTCCACGGCAGCTCCACTAATAAATCTACCTATATCTAGCGTAGTTGCCGCACTACCAAACGCAGGATAGCCGAGACGGTTCACCGTCTTTGCATCGTCAATCGCGCCATTATCGTCATCCACCCAAACTCTAGCAGTAGGGTTAGCATAATCTGTACAAGTTCCCCAATACATCACAGTAGCCGTGCCAGATTCGCTATTTACCGTAATAGTTGGCACAGTGGCACTTGCCGCCGAACCAATCCAAAGGCTACAAGTATTCCAGTTTGCCGCTGCTTCACTACACATATATTCTTTTGCTGATTTACCATGGTCTATTTCGTACAGCTCATCTAGTACACCCGCAGTGATCGAACTCATACAAGCCTCGTATCTACCTACATATTTACTATAGGCATAGCAATCCGCCCCAGCTATCATCGTCGCAATAAATACGGGTATCGCGATTATGGCAATTTTTATGAATCTCATTTGATTTTTTCTCATCCCTTAGTCTCCTCGTCTGGATTATACCCCTCTTTTATCAAACGTTCGTTGAAAATCGCCTTATATTCATCATAAAGCTCTGTTTTACCATAATTGTCAGCCAGCGCCATTACCAGTGCAGCCGAGTTTGAACTCTGTGCTTCACCGTCAATCTCTATCGCTACATCAATTAGCTCATCGCCCCGCGTCTTTTCCGTGTCGTAGCCCATCTCCACCATCAAAAGGTCCATCCGCAACATATTTTTTACCGTCGCATCTTCAGTATCATTAATATAATACTGATATGTCTTTACTATTTCGGCTAAATCAATATTCCTCGTCGATTCGATGACTTTGTTAATCGTCTCTTGGACAGCCGCATATTCTTCGATAATCGCCGCTTCCTCGGCTTCTTTTTCCTCTTCTTCCGTCATTGCATTCGGGCATTCCGTATTGTTTCCCGGCCGCATATTTGCTACCGCCACTATCGCAATAATTAGCCCCACAATCAAAACGCACACACCAGCAAGTACTCCAATCCAAACCTTCTTCTGCTTTGACGTCAATTCTTTCGCCGGCTTTTTTTGCTCCGAAGCAGTATACCCTAGCACCGAGACATTTTTTTGCTCGACCGCAGCAGCATCCCCTGCTTTTACCTCCGCACCACTCTTCTCCATACCACCATTTTACCACAACCAAAATCATTTTTGCAACATTATTTTGTCAAAAACTTATTTTACATTTAACGAATTTTGTGATATGATATTTCTAATGAAAGCGAGGAATCAATTTGTCTGTGAGCAGTGCGGAGCCACCTATGCCAAATGGGTCGGCCAGTGTAGTAATTGCGGCAACTGGAATACTCTGGTGGAGCAAGCGCCAAGTGTAGAATCAGAAAGCAAATCTGCCCTCTCAAAGGGCGCCGTTTCTGGCAAAAAACTCGATTTTGTCAAATTAAAAACCGTAGTACCAAGCGACGCCAAGACTAGACTCACGACTAAGTTCAAAGATCTCGACACGGTACTTGGCGGCGGAATTTTGATGGGCTCAGTCTCGCTACTTGCTGGCCAGCCAGGAATTGGTAAATCCACACTACTCATGCAAATCTGCGCACGAGTAGCCAAAAATCACGATGTATTATATATATCCGGTGAGGAGTCGGCCGGGCAGGTAAAGCTCCGCGCAGAGAGACTCGGCGCTAATAGCGAGAGATTAAATTTCGCCGCCTCGACTTCCGCCAATGACATCGCCAAGACTATCGAAAGTGGTGAGTTTGACCTGGTGATTGTAGACTCAATTCAAACTTTGGCTTTAAACGAGATTTCTTCTGCCCCCGGCACCGTTTCTCAAGTTACTAACAGCGGCAATCTAATTATCCGCGCCGCCAAAGCGACTGATACCGCAGTAGTGATAGTAGGCCATGTGACGAAAGAAGGTACGCTAGCCGGGCCGAAAGTATTGGAGCATCTCGTGGATGTCGTTTTAAATTTTGAAGGCGACCGCTACGGCGGATTTAAAACTGTGCGCGCAGTCAAAAATCGTTTTGGCTCGACCAACGAAGTCGCGATTTTTGAAATGGTCGACTCGGGACTTAAGGGAGTCGAGAACCCTTCGGCGGCACTACTTGCCGAACGGACCAACACAGACGGTTCAGTAATTCTCGCGACTCTTAACGGCAACCGACCAATTTTAGTCGAAATCCAGGCGCTCGTCAACAAAACAAACTATGGCTACCCCAAACGGACCGCCAGTGGATTTGATCTTAATCGTCTGAATCTTCTGATTGCAGTTCTAGAAAGGCGCACCAAATTAAAATTATCCGACCAAGATATTTTTATCAATGTAGTTGGCGGCATGAAGTTAAATGATTCAGCAGCGGACCTCGCGGTCTGCATGGCAATCGCTTCGGCAGCCGCAGGGCGAAAATTAGACGAAAAATACGTCGTCTTTGGCGAAGTGGGCCTAGGCGGCGAAATTCGCTCGGCTTTTCGCGCCGACCAAAGAATCGCCGAAGCCAAGAAGCTCGGCTTCCAGCATGCCATCGGCCCCGTCACAGTACGAGACAAATTCGTAGTCCCTTCAAAGGACCTTCGCGAAACTTTAATCAGGTTTGTAAAATGAGAATTTTAGGCATTGACCCCGGAATTGGTATTTGCGGATTTGGGCTGATTAGTAGCAGCGAAGTAGGTTTGTCGCTCAAAGCTTTGGATTTTGGCGCAGTTACAACGGTAGTAGACGCACCGATGCCGGAGCGGTTAAAAGAATTATATGAATCTTTGAATTTAGTTTTTGAGCAAACCAAACCAGAAATGGTCGCCGTAGAAAAATTGTTTTTTTCTAAAAACATCACCACGGGGATTGCCGTAGCAGAGGCTAGGGGCGTGGTGTTACTCGTAGCGGCACAGAAGAATTTGCCAGTTTACGAATATTCACCAAACGAAATCAAAAAAGCCTTGACTGGTTATGGTGCCGCTACCAAAACGCAGATGCAGGAAATGGTACGAGTAACTCTAAATCTTGAGAAAAAGCCCAAACCAGACGACGCGGCAGATGCATTGGCCGCGGCTATTACTTGCGCTTTTTTGTATCACGCCGGCAAAAATGATGATTACAAATTTTCAAACAACCGCGAAAAACGTTAATCCAAAAGTTTCTCCCGGAGCCAGCCATCTGCCGGCCCGGCAGTCATTAGGATCACCAAATAATTATCATCGCGGTATTTTTGGATTTCCTGCCACAATTTGTCATTAAGCTCCGCCGGCTCAGCCACTTCCGCATTATCCAGCATATTGATAAAATCCATTGGTAGGAGAATCGGCAGACTTTCATCCTCACGCGTGAGATAAGTCGGAAGCCAAAAGACTTTGTGTGCGCCAATAAACGCATCGTAGTACAAATCTTGCACTTCGTGCTGGCGAGTATTTTGGTGTGGTTGATAGACCACCACCACACCTTTTTTCTTATCAATCTCGGCCTGCTCCAACGCCACTTCCATCGTCGCCTTAATCTCCTCCGGGTGGTGCGCGTAATCCGTATAAATCCCATCCGAAAGCTTTTCAAATCTCCGCCCCACACCCGGAAATTCATTCAAAATCTGGACGATCTCATCAAAATCTGGCAAACTTGCTTCACCTTGTTCCATCAAATCCGTGTAGATAGTCAGCACCGCACCGAGCGCAAAAGCCGCATCCTGCCGCCGCGCCTCACCCGCAAGCGTAAATTGATCCGTCGCCGGCCCCTCGCCATACGCATCGAGCACATTTTCGGCTTGCATTCTGAAAGTCTCAAACGCATCTTCGTAGTCCTCCGGTGTTTTGTAAATATCCGGATGGTCATAGCTCACCGTTGTAATCACCGCCAGCCACGGATAAAATTTGAGAAAGTTCCGGTCGTATTCATCCGCTTCATAAATAAAATATTCGTCACCCAAATCATACGAACCACTTGGCGCAAAGCCTAGCGTCGAACCTACTACGTAGGATACCGGGAGGTTTAATTTCAGACACGCCCAAATAATCATTGCGGTCGTAGTGGTTTTGCCATGTGTCCCCGCTACCGCCACCATTTTGAGTTTTTGTTTCCGCACTAGAAATTCCGTCAAATTGTCGCGCTTCGAAATCCGAAGCCCCGCCGACTCTGCATACTCAAGCTCTATCGAGCCCTCCGGCAAAGCCGAAGTATATACAAACCATTCCACCCCTTCCTCAATTTTCTCGCAAAGAAATTCACCGTCTTGCTCGCCAATTTTTACTTCGATTCCAGCCTCTATTAGTTCATCATAAATCGCGCCCTTTTTTAAATCCGACCCGCACACATCAATTCCAGCTTTTTTCGCCATTAGAGCTAGCGGCCCCATGCCCGTTCCCGAAATTCCCGAAATATATATTTTCATTTTGTCTCCACTTCTCGACTGCCATCGTCGTTATATTTTATATTTATAATCGTATGATTTTCTGGTAAAATATCTTGAATCAAATCCGACCACTCTATTATAACAATTTTGTTTTGGTCGTTCAAATTTTCCGCTAAATCCTCGCTCATAATCCCCGGGTCGTCCAAGCGGTAAAAATCGTAGTGAACCAAAGTCCGCCCATCTGGTACTGCATAAGATTTTGAAATGGTAAAACTAGGGCTCGTAATTTCTTCCTTAATCCCAAGTTCCCTCGCAAAACCTTTTACAAAAGTAGTCTTACCAACTCCAACATCACCAATCAGCTCGATCACGCTGCCATTCATCTGACGAGCAAAATTAGCAGCAAACCCCATCCTCTCTTTTTCAGAATTAATTTTCATTATATAATATATTATATCATGAAAATGTATCTGGATACATCCACAAATATCGTTAAGTTAAAACTAAACGATCAAATGTACGAGAAAGACCTCGGGCATGACATGGCAGAAAAATTGTTAGATTTCATCCACGAAAAGTTACAAGAAAACGGTGCCGACTGGCAAGATATTTCGGAAATTAAATTCATGAAAGGCCCCGGCTCATTCACCGGCCTCCGCATCGGCGCCAGCATCGTAAACACCCTAATTCACGAACTCAATTTAAATCAACCACTAGTTAAAATTAATTATGGGCATCCACCCAATAGAACTTCTCCAATCAAATAACAAAAATTGAAATGGAATTCACTTTCATTTCAATTTTCATTATTTCTTTGCTAAACTTTCTTTTCCAAAGAAAGTTTAAGCTATAATTTCATCAATTATTCCGTACTCTTTAGCCTCTTCGGCACTCATCCAATTATCCCGATCCATATCTTTCTCCACCTGCGCCAACGATTTCCCGGTATTTTTGGCAAAAATCTCCGCCAGGCGCTTTTTTAAAAATATCCCTTCTTTTAGCATAATCTCTTGATCGGTAATTTTCCCTTCCGTACCAGACGATGGCTGGTGAATCATAATCCGTGCATTCGGCAGGACATAGCGTTTGCCCTTCGCCCCACAGGAAAGCAGCATCGCCCCCATCGAAGCCTGGAGCCCAATTCCAATCGTTTCCACATCCGGCTCGATGTAATTCATTGTATCAATAATCGCCAGCCCATCATAGACCGACCCACCTGGCGAATTAATATAAAGCTTAATCGGTTTCTTTGGATCCTCGTGCGCGAGATACAGTAGCTGCGCCACCACAAGATTCGCCGTGTGCGAATTTACATCCTCACCGAGGAACACAATTCGGTCGTTCAAAAGCCTCGAATAAATATCATAAGCTCTTTCGCCTTTGTTGGTCTCCTCCACCACCGTTGGTACTAAATAATCTTTCATAGTATGTTTTCTCCTTTCTTTAGTATGATTTTTTCTTCCCCTGTTAAATGCGGGAGTATAATTTCAAAATCAGATGTTATGATTTTTCCAACTTCAATTTTCCTTTCACTAATTTCAAAGTCGGGATGTCGCCCTTTTTCAAATCTCCTGCGATAATTTGCTCGGAAAGTAACGACTCCACTTCGTCCTCGATACAACGCCTTAACGGCCGCGCGCCATTTTTTGGGTCAAATCCACGCGAAATCAAATATTCCTTGGCCTTTTCATCGATCTTCAGTCCCACGCCTTTCGTCGCCAAGCGTTTACTAAGGTCATTAATCAAATTATCAAAGATTTTCTCCACATTTTTCTTGGTCAGCGCGTGAAATACCAGAATCGAATCCAGCCGATTAATCAGCTCCGGCCGCATCACTTTTTTGAGCGCCTTCATCGCATACGCTTTATTCTCCTCATATTCCTCCGCCAAAGCCTTTTTATCTTTCGGCGTCTTCGCGCTAAATCCGAGCTCGCTTTCTCTAAACATTTCCGACGAGCCAAGGTTAGACGTGAGGATTACGATCGTATTATTAAATTTAATTTTATTTCCCTGCCCATCAGTCAGCACCCCATCTTCCAAAATCTGAAGCAGCAGATTAAACACATCCGGATGCGCCTTTTCGATTTCGTCAAACAGTATCACCGAGTATGGTTTCCTTCGCACCGCTTCGGTCAATTTCCCACCATCATCGTAGCCAATGTAGCCCGCCGGCGCGCCCACCAGTCTCGACACGTTGTGTTTTTCGCCAAACTCGCTCATATCAATCTTGATCAGCGCACTTTCCCCGCCAAACACTTCTCTCGCAATCACCCGCGCGAGCTCCGTCTTACCTACACCGGTCGGTCCCATAAAGATAAACGAACCAATCGGCCTCCTCGAATCAGCAATCCCGCTTCGCCCCCTACGAATCGCTTTCGAGACCGCACTCACCGCCTCGTCCTGGCCAATAATTGATTCCTTGATGTGATCCTCGAGCTGGAGCAGCATCTTCATTTCTGAGCCATGCACCTTTGACACCGGGATGCCAGTCTTGAGCGACACCGCCGTCGCCAAATTCTCTTCTGTAAGTACCGGCGCTTTTTCGAGATTTTTCTTACCCGACTTTTCGAGTTTCTTAATCTCATCTTCCACGCGCGAAAGCTGCGTCTTGATCAGCGCCGCTTTTTCAAAATCTTCCGCTTCGGCCGCTTCCGCCACCTTTTCCTCAAGGTCGGTTTTTTCAATTTTTAGTTTCTTGTATTTGCCCCCGTCCTTTTTATCCGCCGAAACTTTGCAAATCGCCGAGGCCTCATCAATCACGTCAATCACCTTATCCGGCATAAACCGATCGTTAATGTATCGCTGGCTCATTACAATCGCCGTCTCGATCACCTCGTCCGGGATCACTACACCGTGATGGTTCTCGTAGTGTTTTTTGATGCCTTTGAGAATCCGAAGCGTAATTGCCGGCGACGGTTCCTCCACCATCACCGTCTGGAAACGCCGTGAAAGAGCCTTGTCCTTTTCGATAGTCTTACGATATTCATCGAGCGTCGTCGCACCAATCAATTTCAGAGCGTTCCGCGCCAGCGCCGGTTTTAGAATATTCGCCGCATCCATCGCGCCGTCACCTCCCCCACCAGCCCCGCAGAGCAGATGAATTTCGTCGATAAACAAAAGCACCGAGTCGTCATTTACCGCCTCGTCAATAATCCCTTTAATTCTTTCCTCAAAATCCCCGCGGAATTTCGTCCCCGCCACCACGGAAGAAAGATCCACTTGGTAAATCTGCTTGCCCACCAAATTCCCCGGCACGTTTTTTGTTGCAATTCTCGAAGCCAACCCCTCCACAATCGCGGTTTTGCCCACACCCGCCTCACCAATCAATACCGGATTTGATTTAGTTCGTCGAGAAAGGACCGTCACAATTCTCTCAATCTCCGGGTCTCGCCCAATCACCGTGTCGAGGTGCCCTAGTTTAGCTTCTTCAGTCAAGTTTTTGCCAAATTTTTTCAAAAATCTCAAATTCGTTTGTTTGGTGTATTTGGCTTTTTCGGCTTTAATCTTTTCGTCTTTGGTCTGTTTCTCCACCAAATCTTCCACCTCGTCCATCAGTCTCTCCAAATCTACATCCATCTCTTCCAGAATCAAAGACGCCCGTGAATTCGGCTGTGAAAGAAGCGCATATAATATATGCTCCGTCCCTACTACTTCAAGTCCCTCCTCGTTCACAAAATTCTGCGCCATCCGGAGCGTCAAGACCACCGCCTCTGAGAGAGACATCATCGCCATATCACTTCCCGGCACTTCCACGGCCACCTTATTGAGGGCCATTTCCACCTCATCTACCGATACCCCCTCGCGCCGTACCATTTCCGCCGCCGTCGAAGTATCTATCGCGAGTAGCCCCAGCAGCAGATGCTCTGTCCCCATATAACCATTATTATATCTTTTGCTATAGTAGTCTGCCTTCTGAAGCGCAAATCTCGCATTCTCCGACAAATGACTCATTATTTCACTAAATTCACCATTCATACCCCTGATTATACACAATTAGCACTCCCGTGTCAAGAGTGCTAGTTTAATACAAAAAATAAATGGTTTCATGAGCCTCTGGCTTGCCACGGCGATTGGAACCATTTATTTTTTGCTATTCTCCCAGTACGATATTGTTGGCATGTAGCCAGCCTTCTACCGTGCCTCCATCCAGATATTCCCCATCAGTCTGCGCCACTCTCATTACTCCACCATTATTAATATAGGTCGCGAACGGATCAGTAATCATATATTCTTGGTCGGTCGACCCAAAGTCATTTTCGTGCACATATTCAACAATTTCCTGGAGCATTTTTGGTGAAAGAATGTATTTAGACACCGAGGTCAGTCCCGTCACCTGCTCTGGCGTCGGCTTTTCGGTGATTTTCACTACCTTTTCGTCTTCCACCGTCAGCGCCCCACCATTTAGAAGCGCCTCGTACGGATGGTCGACTGCAAACAGCGCCGACTCATTTTCATCTTTCACTGCCTCCATCAACGCCTCCGCCGAAGATTTACCGTTCGGGTTCCAAATAAAATCATCGCCCATATATACAAACACCGGCTCGTTAATATCGTACTCTTCCACTGCCATTGCCACCGGCACCGCCGTACCGTATTTCGCCGACGGGTCCTGCGCAATATAGTGAATCCGCACATCGTCCGGCAAAGTCTTAGCCTTTTCCAATTTGTCAGTCTTACCCCGTTCGTTCAAATATAAATTCAACGCCAAGTTGTCTCGGTAAAACGCCCGCACCTGGCACGGCTCCACATTCGATACAATCATGTAAATGTCTTTCACGCCCGCCTTGATTAGCTCCTGCACAGAATAGTCCACCAGCGGTCGATTTCCCACCGGAAGCATTGATTTTTCAATAATTTTGGTAATCGGCAGTCTTCTCGTCCCCCATCCCGCCACCGGAATAATTGCTTTTCTAATTTCCATAATACCCCCATTATATCACAATTTAGAATTCTTCAATGAAGTTCATTTTATGTTTAATATAAAACTTATTCACCATAAATACTATCACAAACGTCCCCACAGCGATTAGCACCAACGTTTTCACTGCATCAAACCCAGACTCTTTATTTTCGGTCGCTGCATCAGTCGCCGCGTTAGTCGATTCCTTCGAGACCGCCCCTGCTTTTGGCCGATACATTAGATTAATCGTGTCCGCATCACCATTTGCATCTACCACCACAAATCTCTTACTCCCATCTTCATTTTGCGATACCGAAATCACGCCAGCAGCCTTGCCATCCTCCCAGTCAATCTCAAAAGCATGCTCACCAGTAGAGAGCGACTGCGAAAATGCGTTCGATAATACCACCGAAGTAGTCTCACCTTCACTCACCACATAATACTCTACCGGCACTTCCACGGAATCAATAGTTAGGCTCTTAAATCCTTCGTAGACTGCCGCGCTCCGAAGCACCACCCTTTCACCCGCGCCAAACATTTCACCAGAGTTCAAGACTACATAAATCCTCGACCACGCCGCATGAATCTTGGCATCCAGTGGGCCGTCAATCGCCACCATCAGCTCATCACCAGCTTTGGCGCGCATCTCCGGTTTGTCTTCAAGGTACCAACCCAAGAACTCGTACCCAGTCCTAGTCGGTTCTTTGGTCGCGATAATAAATGTACAAGTCCCCATCGTCGTCTCGCATTTTTGAGTCTCTGGCAAATTTTCCGTGCCTTCATCCGAAACATATTCCAAGCTAAAATTGTAAATCGGGTTCCAGTTTGCGATTAGAATCGTCACCGTTTCTGTCGCCACAAATTCCGAACCACCGAGATAAGTCACATCTCCATGGACCCAGTTCAAAAATTCCGAGCCACTCCGAGTCGGCACTACCGAAGATACTACAAAGCTACATCTACCACTTGCGCTCTTGCAAGATTGCACTTCCGGAGCCCCCGAGCCACCATTCACTTCATACATCAAAGTATAAGTCTTGATCTCGGCCCACACCGCATACATCGTCAAAGGCTCATCCGCATTGTTACTCACCACCGTAGCTCGCGCTTGATAAATGTCATTAGCATCACCATCTTTGGCCCAGCCTCGGAATTCATAGCCGTCCCTCACTGGCACTGAATCTGCTACCACGAATCCACAAGAACCATCGTAACTCTCGCAGACTTGTGCGCTTGGCGCACCTGTACCGCCATTAGCATTATATCTCAAAGTAAAAATCTCTAGAACTTTCGGCTGCTCTTCTCCGCCCTCATCGCCCCCATCGCCGCTTTCACCACCCTCATCATCTCCAGTACCTTCATCTTCGCATTCTACCGGTACGCATTCACTATCATCTGCATCGCACTCTACCGGCACACAATCCTCATCCGTTTCTTCTTCACAAGTTACCGGCACACATTCAGTGTCCTCCTCATCGCACACCACCGGCTCGCAATCTTCTTCGCATTCTACTGGCTCGCATTCAGTATCTTCCTCGTCGCACACTACTGGCACACAATCTTCTTCCTCATCAGTAGCGTCAGTAGTATCTACTATCGTCACTCCCACACTGCCACTGCCACCAGTATTTTCGGCCGTATCTTCAGCATGCGAAAAATTCTGAAACACAAATACCCCCAAAGTCACCAAAATCACACCAGTAATTGACAACAATTTTCCCAAAATCCCCTTTTGTTCTTTCATTGTATGACCTTTCCTACCTACCATTATAAAAAACTTATGTCAAAAAGTCAACAAAAAAGTCGGTTTTTATAGCCCAAAATGCGAGTCAGAAAGCGCTTCGTCGTCAAATGGATCTCGATAATCATTGAGAGCCTTGACTTCCACATCTAGTTTCTTCAAATATTCGTCCAAAATCTCTTTCGTAATCGCCCCACTCTTGCTAAAGTCATAGTCGCCTTCTTCATCTTCTTCCTCATCTTTAATTTCTTCCGTATCTGGCAAATATCCTGGCCTTGACCGGTCTAGATAAATATCGCCCGAATAATGATAAATCGCAAGCGACACCGTCGTAAGCGTAAGCGACACCAAAATTGACAGTACCGCGAGAATCGCTAGATTTCGTGCGCCATGTTTCTTTTCTTGCGGCTCTTTAGAGTCCATTTTTTAGCTCCTCCACCAATCTCTTCTGCTCGTCAGTCAAACTTTTTAGTTTCAAAACGTCTTTATTTACGATCGCGCGCCGCTCTCTCGCCACCACCAATTTTTCATAAAATTTTTCTGGCTCGGTTTTACAATTCGTGTTCACCAAATCCTCCAAAGCCTGCTGATAAATAATATAGTCGTTCGTAAAATTACCTCTTTGCGTCACAAAATTAGTCTGATTGTCCAAAAGTTTAGTATTAGAAATATTATTTTCTACTAGTCTCAAGTTTAAAGGCGTAATAAAGCTAGAAAGAATCGTCTCGTAATACCGCCCTAGATAAACTCTCGCCCGCGAGTCCGTCCGCTGCAAAGCCTTCAGATTGTCCTTCATCGTGTCGCAATGGTCTACAATCACGCTTCTCTGTTCATCGGTAATCCCAGTCTCTTCCCCTTCAGCTCTCACCCCCACTCCTGTCAAACAAACCAAAACTTGCAAAAAAGCGAAAAGTATGATATAATAAGAAGATAGTCCAACTTTTCTCATAATCTTATTATATCATAAATCCAAATTGCGTAGCGATTTGTCATAAACTAAAAAGAAAATTTAAAGCGAAGTGTAGTTATCCGCGTTCGTCAACATTTCTTTGACGAGGAGATAACTTTCTACCCACCAGCTCATCTCATCTTCCGAAACTTTCGGCACTCCCGACGGCCCTTGATAATAATAATTGTAGTAGTCATCATACCAAATTAGTCTCCCCGCTGCCGCTCGCTCGTATCGCGGCACCCGCACCATCGTCCCGAGCGGGCTACTATTCTTGGTCTGTTTAGCAAAAGTTGGCACGTAATTCGCGCTTGTATCTCGTTTCGAGGCCCAAATCTGCACTTCTGCATAATCATCCGTGATGGTATTATAGCTCACGTTGTCTAGCCCCTCGACTATCTTAATTTTTATGCCCCAATCTTTCAGATTGATGTATTCGCCAGTCGTCTCTTCGTCGTCACCCGAATTCTCCGCCGCAATAATTTGATTTTTCAATTCTTCCGTCGCTTGACTTTGCTTCACCGTCGCAATCACCCCGAAGCACACGCCAGCCACCGCTACAATCACCAGCACCGCAAACCCAATCATCATCTTTTTCTGTTTAAAATCTAAATTCATTAGCTTCGGCTGGAATATTTTCTTTTTGTCGTCTACTTTCTTCTCGTCCGTCTTTTTCCCATCCATCTTTCTGAGACCAAACCGGCTTTTTGCTTCCGGCTCCACCGTCTCCTCTGAAGCCTTTCTAACCTCGGAAACAGGAACATTACTCACATTTTGGCGCATTGGCGTAACTTCCATCGTTACTACGCCATCATCAAGTGGCATCGCCAGCTTCCCCTCTGCTTTAATTTCTGTCGGTTTCTCATGGGCAGTCACTTCGGCTTTTGTCTCTTTATCTTTTTTCCTCAAAGCCGAAATTTTATTGATCATTTTTACGCTCGCTTCCACATCCGGTTCAGTCAAAATGTCCGAATCGTCGAGCAGCTCATCATCATCGTCAAAATCGTCATCAAAATCATCTCCAAATTCTTCCGCAAAATTCGCATCCTCATTTGCTCCAACCTCTACCACCTCGTCACCAGTCTCCACTGGGCCTAATTTTTCCTCAACTTCATTCTCGGCTTTAATCGTCTGGGCGTCTTTCTCACGAGTGTCCGGGAACCTCTCGTCCACCGATTTCATCGCCCATACCAAAGGATCCGCGCTGGTCGCTTTGAGCTTCGCCCGCTCGCGTTCTTCTCTCGTAGGCATCGGAATCGCCCGTCGTCTTCTCATGAAATGAAAATGCTCCGCTTATGTTTACACCATTATACCACAAAAAAATAAAAATATAAAAATTAATTCTTTTTTAACATTACGGTAAACGCTTCTGGTGGTATATCAATTTTCCCAAACCTTTTCATCCTAGCCTTACCTCTCTTTTGCTTCTCCAGAAGTTTTGCTTTCCTATCCCTATCCCCTGTATGAATTTTCACCAAAACGTCTTTTCGATACGCACCAATCGTTTCCCGCGCGATAATCCTCGCACCAATCGCCGCTTGGAGAGCCACCTCAAAGTTTTGCCGCGGTATCACTTCCTTGAGTTTCTTCGTCACCTCACGCCCGATCGCATCCGCCTCCGTCCGATGCGCCATCACCGAGAGCGCATCCATCTTTTGCCCCGCTACAAGGAAATCCACTCTCACCAAATCTTCCGCTTGGTAACCGTTTAGCTCATAATTAAACGACGCGTATCCACTCGTCACCGATTTTAGTTGGTCATAAAAATCCGTCAAAAGATTCGCCATCGGCGCTTCAAAATCAATCACCGCCCGCTCTTCAATGTAAGACAAGTTCGTTTGCAGCCCACGCTTTTCATTAATCAGATTGAGGACATTTCCAATCATCTCGCGCGGCACGATAATCTCGCCCTTCACCCACGGCTCGCAAATTTCCGCGATAGACGTCTGTTCTGGAAGCTCCGAGGCTGATTTTATTTCAATCAAATCTCCGGTATTTAGCAACACTTCATAATTCGTCGACGGGTTCGTCACGATCAAATCTAAACCAAATTCCCGCTCCAAGCGTTCTTTGATAATATCCATGTGCAGAAGCCCGAGAAACCCGATCCGAAGTCCAAATCCCAGAATCGGCGAATTTTCCGGCTGCGACTGCAGCGCCGAATCCGACAAAGATAGCTTCTCGATTGCTTCTTTCAAATCTTTATACTGGTCGTTTGACACCGGAAAAAATCCCGCATACACAAACGGTAGCACATTCTTGTACCCTGGCAAACTTTCCGTAGCCGAATTTTTTGCGAGCGTCACCGTATCACCAACCTTCGCTTCACGCGTAGTCTTGAGGTTCGTCACAATGTAGCCAATCTCACCCGCCCTCAATGAATCTTTCGGCGTCATTTTTGGCGTCAAAATCCCCACCTCGATCGCCAAGCCTTTCGTTTCCGCCGCCATCATCAAAATCTCCGAGTTTTTATCAATTTCACCCTCAAAAACCCGTACATACAGCACCACCCCTCGATAATCATCAAAATATGAGTCAAATATCAGCGCCCGAGTTTTAGCATTGGTGTCAGTATTTATTTTAATATCAAGATCAATCAATCTATCCAAAATTTTATCAATATTAAAACCAGTTTTTCCTGAAACTTCAATAATATCCTCACGCTTACAACCCAATAAATTGACAATCTGCGCAGCCACACCTTCTACATCCGCCGCCGGCAGATCAATTTTATTTATCACCGGGATAATATTTAAATCTTGCTCTAGGGCCAGATACACATTGGCGAGCGTCTGCGCCTGAATTCCTTGCGTCGCATCCACCACCAGGACCGCAGTTTCCACCGCCTGCAGACTTCTCGATACTTCGTACGAAAAGTCCACGTGCCCCGGCGTATCAATCAGATTGAGAGTATATCCCTTCCACTGCATCGTCACCGGTGCGAGTTTGATCGTGATGCCCTTTTCCCGCTCCAGCTCCATCGAATCAAGAAGCTGGCTTTTCATCTCGCGTTTCGACACCGTCCCAGTAATCTCCATCATCCGATCCGCGATGGTCGACTTCCCATGGTCAATATGCGCAATAATGCAAAAATTCCGAATTCTTTCCATTTTATTTATCAACGCCGATCATAGATAGCGACAGTTTCCCCTTTTCAATCGCCACTAATCTCACACGGACCTTATCTCCCACATGGAGAACTTCGTCCACCGACTTTAGCCTTCTACCTTCCACGATTTGCGAAATATGCACCATCCCATCTACTCCAGGCAAGATATTCACAAACGCACCAAAATCTTTAATCGTCACCACCGTACCATTGTAGATTTTCCCAACTTCTGGCTCTTCGGTCAGACTCTTCACCCAGTCGAGCGCCTTTTGGATCGATTCCGCATTTGTCCCCGAAATCGTCACTAGACCATCCTCTTCGATATCTACGCCCGCACCA
Organism: Candidatus Saccharimonadota bacterium; assembly: GCA_017432225.1. GTDB lineage: Bacteria > Patescibacteriota > Saccharimonadia > Saccharimonadales > Saccharimonadaceae > Nanosyncoccus. The sequence goes on along the minus strand of JAFRJN010000014.1, from coordinate 38,343 downwards.
GTTTCCGAAGTAATTTTGTTAATCATCTCACCACCTTTACCGATCACCGCGCCAATCTTATCCTTTGAAATTTTAACCTTTTCAATCCTCGGTGCAAAATCCGAAATCTTCTTCCTCGGCTCCGAAATCACCTCTGTGAGATGTTTCAAAATAAACATCCGACCCTCATGGCTCTGCTTGATCGCCTTCTCGAGAATTTCCACTGGTAGACCATGCACTTTCATATCCATCTGAAGTGCCGTAATCCCTTCAGTCGTACCAGTCACCTTGAAGTCCATATCACCAGCAAAGTCTTCTGCATCCATCAGATCAGTTAGTACATACGCTTTGTCAATATCCGACACTTCAATCGGCTGACCCTTCGGCACATCTACCATTAGCCCCATCGCGACCCCTGATACTGGGCGCTTCAAAGGCACACCCGCATCCATCAGCGCCATACAAGACGAACAAGTCGCCGCCATCGAAGTCGAGCCGTTTTGCGACATAATCTCGGTTACCGAACGAATAGCATAAGGGAAATCTTCCTCAGATGGAAGCACCGGAATTAGAGCTCTCTCTGCCAAATACCCGTGGCCGATTTCACGCCGCCCAGGCGAGCCCATCCGTCCACATTCGCCCACCGTATAAGATGGCGCGTTGTAGTGGTGCATATAGCGCCGCTTTCCACCGGTCACTTCCATTGTATCCACCTCTTGAGCAAACGACAAAGGCGCGAGCGTCACAATATTCATCGCTTGAGTCACCCCACGGGTAAACAGCGACGACCCGTGTACTCTCGGCAAAATCCCCACTTGCGAAGACAGAGGTCTAACTTCAGTCAGTTTCCGCCCATCTGGGCGCACGCCCTCTTCGAGAATTCCTCGACGCACCTCTTTGTGCACCGCCAGCTCAAAGGCCTGATCATATACATCACGCAGATTTTCATCGTACCATTCTACCTTCTCATTGTCAGTCTCGCCCTCACCCTTCGACAGCGCAAATTCATCGTGCATTTCGTATTTCATGTCATCTAGCATTTGCGCCCGCTCAATTACATTTCCGCGAATTTTCGAGCCAAATTTACCATCCGTCCATTTTGCCACTTCTTCAATCACCTCATCAGATGGCAAAACCAGCTCGTACTCCTGCTCTGGTGCATTTACCTGTTTCGATAGCTGCCTCTGGAGATCCAAAACCGGCTGGACCTTTTCCACTGCCCAGTGCATCGCCTCGATGATCGTATCCTCTGGTACTTCGTTTGCCCCCGCTTCTACCATCACTACCTTGCCATCTTTGCAGGCTACCACCAGATCAAGCGGCGAAATTTCCCGCTCTTCTGGGCTCAAGAACCCCTTAAACTCACCCCCGATTCTACCAATCCGAATCCCTGCAATCGGCCCGTCAAACGGCACGCCCGCGTTCATTAGCGCCGACGATGCCGCGATCATCGCCACACAGTCTGGTCTAAACGAAGGGTCCATCGACAAAACGGTACAAACTACCTGGATTTCCTGCCGATAACCCTTTGGAAACAGGGGTCGAATCGGCCGGTCAATCAGCCGCCCGACCAGCACCGCCTCATCCGCCGGCTTGCCTTCTCTCTTGATAAAGCGCGAAGAAGAAATCTTTCCAGCCGCATAAAACTTCTCTTCGTAGTCAATCGACAGCGGGAAAAAGTCCTGCACCACCGGCTTCGTCCCTACTACCACCGACCCCAGTACCACAGTGTCACCGTAGGTCACCAACACCGAAGAAGTCGACCGAAATCCTACTCTGTTCACCTCTATGGTCAATTTCCGTCCCAGCCAATCGCACGACACCTGTACGGTCTTTTTACCACTAGGGTTTATAATTTCCATAAAAATCCTTTCTCTAGAGGAAAACATCAGAGATAGAACCGCTACAGATTAGTGCCCCTGTCTCTGCCGTCTTCCTCAAATTAATTTACTTTCTACCCCTATTATACCATACTTTTTGATATTTTTTACCCCCAAAATCACCACTCAATATTGACAAATTATCATAAGTGTGATATAATTAGACATGGAACTGTTGTTTGTATCTTAAAATATCCACAGGGGGTGAAAAAATGGAAGAAACCAAGTTTAATGCAACCGTAGCAGTAGATCTAGAAGAGAGCGATATAAACGAGCCTCAAGATCAGCAAAATATTTCTGAAGAATACCTCGACTTACTCGAGGATCAATATGAGCGTTATGCCGCCGACTGCGAATCAGCTATGGACAAAGCCTTACTGAGTATTAACATACTCAATAAAGCTTTTGAACATTCGGATGAAGGCAACCCCTTCGACCGAATCGAACATCGACTCAAGAAATTCAAAAGTGTCAAGGGCAAATGTCGCGATCGCGGTTACGCCCTAACACTTGAGAGTATAGTCGAGAACATAAGAGATGTCGCAGGAATTAGAATTATCACAAAATATCTCGATGAAGTCAATATTATCAAAGAGATGATTTTCAAAATTCCTGACATCAACGTAATATCTGTTAAAGACTACATTGAGTCACCCAAGAAAAACGGATACAAATCCATTCACTTGAATTGCCAAGTAGGAATTTATGATCCGCTTAACGGTTCACGTATGCGACCAGTGGAAATCCAGATTCGTTCAGAAACTATGCACCTATGGGCTAGTCACGATCATGATCTAATTTATAAAAACGAGATAAAACCTCAAGAGATCGAAGACGAACTACTGGACATCGCTGAAAGTTGCGACAAATTCGAAAGCAGGTTCATAAACCTCAGAAACAAGGTTCGTGCCCTAAAAAAGGCCGAAAGCAACTAGCTTCCACGTATTTTAAGCCCTGAATATTTTTATTCGGGGCTTTTTTCTGTCCCATTTTTCTCAAAATCCCCCGCGAATTCCTCCAATTTCCGCGCATCTTTTACATCATACTCCCCCACCTTGATTCGACGAAGCTCCACGCAGTACGCCCCCACCCCTAAAACCTCACCAATATCTTCCGCTAAAGTCCGAATATACGTCCCCGACGACACAAAACAACGAAGTTTCAAAAACGGATAATTATATTCTAAAATCTCCAGCTTATAAACCGTCACCTTTCGCGATGGCACCTCAAATTCCACCCCTTTCCTTGCTAGTTTATATGCCCTCTGCCCGTTAATTTTAATCGCCGAAAACTTTGGTGGCCTCTGCTCAATTTCCCCAGTAAAATCGCCCAAAACTTTCTCAATTTCACTTATATCAACATTTTTATCACTTTTTTTAATAATATTTCCTTCTGTGTCACCAGTATCAGAAATATATCCCAATTTTATTGTAGTTTCATACACTTTATCCAATTTTAAGAATTCATTAGATTTTTTCGTACATTTCCCCGAAAGTAAAATCAGAAGCCCCGTCGCAAACGGATCTAAAGTCCCCGTATGCCCGACTTTTACTTTGTGTCCAAATTTACGCTTCAAAAATCCCCTCACCTTCGCCACTGCGTGAAAAGATGAACACCCCGCCGGTTTATCTATCAAAATTATCTGATTTTCCGAATCAAATGTATTCACCTCTTGATTATACCACAAATCTATGCTATAATAGACCTACTATGATAACAAAAGAGAATAAAACCAAGGCTATTGCCAGCGTTGCCCGTAATAAGGCAGATGTTGGTTCTCCTGAAGTTCAAGTAGCTATTCTGACCGCTCGTATCAAAGAAGTAACCGAGCATGTCAAGAATAACAAACATGACTTTATGGCCAAAAGAGGTCTAATCCAGATGGTAGGCAAGCGCAAAAAGCTCCTCAAATATCTTGAAGATACCGATTTTGAGCTATATAAGAAAACTGTCGCTAAGTTGGGCCTCAGGAAATAACTGTTTGGCGCCAAAGGCGTCAAACAGTTTTAATCAAAAAAGAAAATCAGGACATGTGCCTGTTTTCTTTTTTATACTGGTTTCTTTCGTTGGGGCTTTCTTTCCCAAAGAAAGCCCCAATATGCTCTAATGGTTATATATGCTAATCAAAAATTCTAATTTGATAAATTTTCCAATTTTAAGCGTCCAAGACTCCGGCCGCATTGCTACTGTCGCAAATTCCATCATCGACCCAGACAATCTCAAAATCATCGCTTTTCGTGCCGTCGGCGCCGTTGGCGAAGACGGGGGCAACATCCTAGACGCAAAGTCCATCCGCGAATATTCCCCACTCGGCTTCGTGATCGACTCTCGTGATGAGTTTATCAAAGATGACGATGTCGTCAAAATCGCCAAAGTTCTCGAGCTCGGATTCGATCTCATCGGCCTCAAAGTCGTCACGAAGAAAGGCACTAATCTCGGCAAAATCATCGACTACACCGTCACGAACGACAATTTCAGCGTTCAGCAAATCATCGTCAAGCGCCCGACCCTCAAAAGTTTCCTCGACCCCGAACTTACCATTCCAAGAAGCGAAATCGTCGAAGTCACCGATGATCGAATAATCGTCAAAGACGAAGAAAAAAAGATCAAAGAGCGTGCCCTAAAGGAAGATTTCGTCCCAAATTTTGTTAATCCGTTCCGAAAAACCGAGCCAGCTCACTCGTCCATCGAATCCGACGACGACTCCTCCACCAACTCTTTCGAAAGCTGATACGAAAATCCTTGCCGACACAGATACGCAACCAATTTCTCATCGTCGTATCTATTGCGCTTCTTAACAATAATTTTCAAAATCTCCTCTCTGTCGTTTCGCTCCGACCCCGCCATAACCTCATCAACCACATCCTTTGACACACCTTTTTTCATCAGTTCCATCCTCAACCTTTTTTCCGACACCCCCTTCTTTACAAACCGATTTTCCACATAGTATTCCGCAAACCGACGATCATCCAAATATTTCTTCGCCTGCAACTTCTCGATAATCAAATCGATGTATTTTTTATCCAATTTTTTCTCATATATTTTTTTATATAAATAATCTCGGCATTCCTTTGTACTTCTCGGCCTCATTAGCACCCACTCTAAAGCCCGCTGATACATTTTCCCAAACTCTGAAGCTTTTTTAAATTCTTCAAGCTCCGCACTAGAGATCACTCGCCCCACCTTCACCCCAAGCTCCACCACCTGCGAAATGTCCAGCGAAAACGCGTATTTATTATTCACATACACATTCACCCGCTCGGGATTCCTCACCCCCTCCCGCATTCCAGTAATTTTATAATCAGAAACCCCCGCGTCTTCCGACGCTTCTACCTCCATTATATCACGTTTATGTTTTTTTGTCAAATCGTCAGTTAGCTTATAAATATCCATTTATTTCAAACCAATATTTCAATGTCTCAAAAGTAATCGGGTCTTCTTTTAACGGTTTCTTTGCATATTTTTTACGAAATTCGTCAGTATCGGAAAGTGGCACCCACCGCACCTCCGACACTTCTTTATCGTCAAAATGAAAAGCATCGTCCTTCCCGGTCCAATCCGCCGCAAAAATCCACGCAAATCGATTCTTGTTAAACGGATACATTGTTACAAACCCGAGCTCATCAGAAGAAACATTTGCGCCGATCTCCTCACGGGTCTCCCTTATCGCGGCCTCAATAATCGACTCATTCAGATTGATATGCCCACCCGCCGAAATATCATAATCTCCCGGATATCTATCTATCTTATCCGAGCGCTTCTGCCACAGAAGCTCCAGCTCGCCCTCCGAGTTTCGCCGAAAGAGAAACACAATCGCAATCCCCACAATTTCGCCATCATCGCCCGCCGGATTATTACGCATCGCCGGCCAACCAGCCCCCTCAATCGGCTCTCCATTTTTTTGATATAACTGCCAAATCTCGTCTTTATGCATATTACCTCCACAAGTTTAACACCGCAAGAATACCTAGATCCCCGCTTTTTCCCGTACCAGACCCTCAATCTCCCCCATCAATTCTGGTTTTTCGGCAAACAGTTTCTTCACCGCTTCGCGCCCCTGGCCCAGAGTTTCGCCATTATATTTAAAGAACGCACCAGCTTTTTCTATCACGCCATGTTCCACAGCCAGATCTAACACATCACCAGTCTTTGAAATCCCCTCATTATACATGATGTCAAACTCTGCCGTGCGAAAAGGCGCCGCGATTTTGTTCTTCACCACTTTGATTTTAGTCCGGTTCCCCGCCACCTGGTCGCCATCTTTGATTTGCCCAATCCGCCGAATATCCACTCGTACCGAAGCGTAGAATTTCAACGCATTCCCACCAGTCGTGGTCTCCGGATTACCAAACATCACACCAATCTTCATCCGAATCTGGTTAATGAATATCACCGTCGCGCGCGATTTCGAAATAATCCCAGTCAGCTTCCGCATCGCCTGAGACATCAGCCGTGCCTGAAGCCCCATCTGCGCATCGCCCATATCACCGTCAATCTCGGCCTGTGGCACCAAAGCCGCCACCGAGTCTACTACAATCAGATCCACCGCATTAGACCGCACCAGCGTCTCACAAATCTCGAGGGCCTGCTCACCATTATCTGGCTGCGAAATCAGTAAATTCCCCGTGTCTACACCAATTTTCTTGGCATAAGCCGGGTCGAGCGCATGTTCCGCATCGATAAAGGCCGCCTGCCCGCCCTGCTTCTGAATTTCTGCAATCGCGTGCAGCGCCAAAGTCGTCTTACCAGATGATTCCGGCCCATAAATCTCAATAATCCGCCCCTTCGGCCAGCCCCCACCAAGTGCCAAATCCAGCGATAGTGACCCCGACGGCAGAAGCTGCACATCCATCTTTGGCGTCTCGCCGAGCTTCATAATCGACCCATCGCCAAATTGCTTGGTAATCTGCGCAATCGCGAGCTTCAAAGCCTCACTTTTACCATCATTTTTCGCCCCAGCAGGAGCATCAGTTTTTTCCGCACCCGTATCTTTAACTTTTTTCGCCATAGTATTACCTTCCTTTGTTATATTATATTATATTTTCGAAAACAGCACCACCCCATTTTCCGCACCCCTTATAGCACAAAGAGATTCAAAAATCAACCCCCCACCTTACCACCCCTGTTTTTTCAAAAAAATTAAATTTAAAAAATCAAAAAATCGCCAATTTTTCACTCCCCCCTTAAGCTAAAAGCATCGTAAAAATATGGTATAATAGTGTCATGAAATCCTACGAAAACATTTTTATTTCTAGTCTTACTACTATGCGCATCGGCGGCATCGCTCGCCACGTTTTTGAAATCGAAGATGAAAAGGATATTCCCGAAGCTTACAATTTTGCTTCTGCTTACTGGTACCCCACCTACATCATCGGCGGTGGCGCCAACACTATCGGTCGCGACGAAGGTCTAGACGGCGTCATTCTTTTAAATCGCCTCCGCGGTTTTAGCGAAAATAACGGCGAGTTCACTATCATGGCCGGCGAGAATTGGGACAACGTCGTCGACTACGCTTGCCAGAAGGGCTACACTGGCATCGAAGCTTTAAGCAAAATCCCTGGCCTCGTCGGTGCTGCCCCAGTTCAAAACATCGGCGCCTACGGCCAAGAAGTTGCAAACGTCTTTAAATCCGCCCGCGCTTACGACACCGCCACAAACTCGTTTATCACTTTAGAGAAAAAAGATTTTCAGTTCGGCTATCGTAAAAGCATTATGAACACCACCATGAAAAACCGCTTTTTCATTATTTCCGTTACACTCGAGATGAAGCCTGGTCACATGGAGCGTCCATTTTACAATTCCATGGAAAAATACATCGAAGATTACGGCGCCACCGATTTTTCACCCAAAGGTATCCGCGAAATCGTCAGCAATATCAGAAAGGACAAGCTTCCCGACCCGCGCGAAAAGGCCAGCTCCGGCTCATTTTTCAAAAATGTCTATCTAGATCCAATTGAAACCGAAAAAGCCGAAATGAAAGGTTGGGCAGTTCACCGCGGCCACGATGGCAACAAAATCAATTCCGCTTGGCTCATTGAGCAATGTGGCTTCAAAGGTCAGCTCCTCTATGGTATGCGCGTCAACCCAGCCGCGCCACTAGTCTTAATCAACGAATCCGCCGGCACTTATGCTAATCTCGCTCGTGCTCGCGCCCAGATCACCAGTACCGTTTATGACAAATTTGGCTATTGGATGGAGCAAGAACCCGTCGAGATTATCAATACCAAAAACCGCGGGGCCCAGCGATGAAAACCCCCAAGATTTTAAGTGGCCGCGAACTCGCCGGTTTTATCAAAGAACGCCAGGCTTATGAAGTCGCCGGAATGGAGAAAAAGCCTACTCTCCTCATCATTCGCGATTCTGACAATCCGGTTATCGTAAAGTACGTTCAGCTCAAAATCAAATACGGCGAAGACATCGGCGTAAAAGTCATCGACTACAAGGCCAAAGATTCCGCCAACATCGCCGCCAAAATTCAAGAAGCAAGCAAAAGTCCCGAGATAGACGGTATTATTTTGCAACTCCCAATCCTCGAAAAGAAAAAAACTAACGATTTAACTAATCTTATCGCTCCGTCAAAAGATGTCGACGGTCTCGGCGAACACGGTAACTACGATTCCGCTACCGCCACTGCTATTTTATGGCTCCTCGCCGGCTACGACATCGATTTAAAAACCAAAAAAATCGCTATTGTTGGTCGTGGCAAACTCGTTGGCGCTCCACTATACAAGATGTTTACAGATTCAAATTACCAGGTCGAGCTCTTTCATCACGGTTCAGACTTGACAAAGCTTAAGAATTTTGATATAATCATAAGCGCAACCGGCAAACCGGGTTTGATTTTGAATGAATACGTCAAACCTGGTGCCGTTCTTGTCGACGCTGGCACCGCCTCAGAAGATGGCGTCTTGAAGGGCGACCTCGCAAACGAAGTCAGAGACCGCACAGATCTCTCTGCCATCACTCCCGAAACCGGCGGCGTCGGCCCCCTCACCATCACCTGCCTCTTCGACCACGTCCTCCAAGCTACCAAAAACTAACACTAAAAGTTATCTTTTTTTCGAGAGAATTACACAATAACAATTTGTCAATTCTATTGAGTATCAAAGTAATTATCGTTTATACCAGCACCACGTCTAATTGCCCTAAACGCATCCTTTTTATCTTTAGAAAGATTACTCATGATCGCAGGATCGCTTATCATCTGGTTAGTAGCATTAACAAATTCTTTCTGGAGCTGCGAACCCGGATCAATCCTTGTCTGCAATATCCGCAGAGTGTCAATATCGTAATTAGCCAATTGTTTACCAGTAAACTTTATATCATTTGTATTCATGTTAGAGTAAATTCTTCTAGTCTGGCGAAGTACTTTCTCGTTAGTAGTATTCGCCGTGATATTTGCAAGCTGCTCAGAAGACATAACTGGGTTATAAGCTAGCTGCCCATTAGCAGCATTAGTTGTTATACTATGGTTAGCAACATATTCTACTATATCGTCATTCGCGTCATTGAGATATTCAGTACCTTTGCCAGTCAAAGCATCGGAAAGTTTCACCGGGCCAGTAGAGTCAGCAAATTGGTCCATCGTCATATTTTGTTGTGCGTTGGCCGTTTTGCCCATCTGAATACCAAATTGCTTCACTACCTTATTCTTTGTACCAGACATCGTATCGAGCACTCGTGCGTCATTAGTAGCGACCATCTGACCATTTGCGCCCACCGTAGCAGCCTGCATATTCATGCCGCCCAAAGTATCCAAAAGCTCTTTATCCATTTCTCTTCCATCTGCCGCCTGAATTATATTCTGCAATCTTCTAGTATTTGCGTTGTTGCGATCTGTGATATACGCATCACGAGAAGACACAAGCTCATTCGCCAATTCAGATCTAGTAAGACCTTTATAAAGAGCATTGTAATCTACACTATTTAATACTTTCTGGTCATTCTCATTATTGTCATCAAGCGACAAACGGTTAAGACCACTGAGTACATTGGTATTTAGACCTCTATTCACCGCAACCGATTGCATAGCTCTAAGTCTAGTAGCATTATTAGAATTTCTATCCGTAGCGTATGTATTTTCGGCTGAAGTCAAAGCAGTTAATATCTGACTATTCGACGCATTAGCAAATTGATCGCTGATATTCTTAAACTCCAACGACTCTTGAGTAGACTGCGCGCGAGCCGCCATAGTGTCTTGAGAAGTACCAGCCACCGTCTGTTCAGCCTCCATCTTATACAGCGTCTGCTGCGCGTCATATAGCCTCCTCTGATCGTATTCAGCCCGCCGAAGTTCTCTTTGAGCCTTTTGATCATTCGGATTTAGCCGCACCTTTTCCCTAGCCCTTCTCACTCTCTCATCCAAATCGTCTTTACTGCCAAGCCGGCTCATAATTCTATTGACTCTCTGCTCCTGTTGTCTCCTAGTAGCCTCTTTCTGCATATCCTTGTAAGCCCCCGTATTTTCGGCTACCTTCATTCCAGCCTTACCCAAGTTTTGTGCGCCAGTCCGGAGATTCTGCCCCATCGATGTAATCGCCCCACCAATCTTACCAAGCGCCGAAATCGCCGAGGTAACCAGCATTGGAATCAAGAAGAACCCAGCATACGGCAAGACCATCATCACAAGACTTGCTGTCGCCCCCAGCTGCGTCCCTTGTGACATCGACTTCAGAAGATACGAAATCCCAGATAGCGCCCCACAAATCGGAAAGATAATCAAACACGCTTTAAAGAGGCTCCACCAATTCTTAAACAATCTCTGCGTATTTGGCAAAATATACGCCGCAAACGCCAGTGGCGCCAATATAATGCACACAATCACCAAAATCTTTCTAATGCCAAGCGACAGGAAGAATATCGCTACTGCCACTACGATCAGCAAAAGAAATACCAATACCGCCACCCATGCTGCTACCGCCACTGATGCGCTTAGCGAGAAAATCGCTACCCCCGCGCTTACGCCACCGCCCACTGCACCGGACGAAGCTGCAAGACCAGTAAATACACCGCCAATCATCGTCCCCATATATGACAGACCGCCCTGCCCGCCTATCGAATTCCCCACCCCGCCAAACATATTCCGAAGCCCTACGCCCAGAATATTCGACAAGTCTATCGCCAGTTGGCAAATATAGAAGCTAAGGTTAATTAAAATCGCCATCAAAATCAGCCGCGGTAGCATCTTTTTGATACCATAATTATCAATCCCATATCCTGTCAGCTGTGAAAATACAATCACGAGCAATAATACTACCATCAGTACGTTAGCAATATCTCGAATCCTGCTCCATACTTGCTCCACAGTAGTGTTATTATACACATCCGCATCAATTTGCACCATGTTTTCGGTAATCTTATCCAGTGCATTCGCCGTGTATTGCATATTATTAGCCGTCGGACACAAAATCCACTGCGTCGCCCCGATATTTTCAAAGCCATTACAATCGATAATCTCGCTATCCGTAGCCGTATTCCCATTAAAGCCGGTCGAATTATCTTGTGGCTGTTCAGGGTCGGTCGAGCTAGACACACAGGCTGATTCGTTGTCGTAGTTCTTCATAAAGTCCGCTACACAATTGAAGTCGCAATCGCTACCAAATACCCCATTCTCTACCCCACCAACCGAATCATTTGTATGAGCCATTGGCTTCACATAACACGCCTGTACGCCACTCGTAGTACAATAATTAATCTCTGAGTATCCGTTACCCTGTACCGACGTTTGCTGGTCGTCCGACAGACCGCATTTAGTATCAGCCTTATAGTAATTATTTAGATAAGCCTGATACAATCTAAATTTTTCATCGTCCGAGAACGCCGGTTTCGCATTAGTCGCCCATCCCGCCAAAGTTTCTGTACCTCTCGCAATTGCATTAGACGATGCGCTCATCGTATATTCAGCATTTACCACCGCAGCAGATTCATCATTAGTTTCAACTTCACCATCGCTTAATCCCTTCAATTCGTACGATACCATATAACCCAAAATCGGATGATAATCGGTTCCTTGAGACTTATGAGCCACCAAATCCTGTTTTATTCCTTCTACAAAATCGCTCCATTTTGTCTGCCCTTTCACAAAATCATGCGACGGGTCGTTACAATTGCCTAAACTTGGCAATCCGCCAATTTGGCAGTCAATCTTAATTGACCCCACCCTAGCATCCTGGAATTGAATAATGCTTGTATCGCCACTTTCTATCCTTAATTTGTCAACTTGAATAATATCACTCTCCACCACATCCGCACAAACTCTCTGCGTCGTCAAAGTCTCACTTGTACTAGGCGTAGTCGCATCTAGCCAGTCATACACTTTTTCGTAAGTGACCGAGAAGCACCTACCTGTGTTCGAGGCCGTTTCGGAACTCGCCATCGTATACCCTAGACTTGTCAAAAATGTATCCACCTGCGTAGCCGAATCAGCACCACTCGGAATCGAAATGCCACGGCTCGTTATCATACCACCAACCAAATCCGCACATTTTGTTTTAACCGTGTCACCACTATAGCCAATCGGCACGTAAACTGTTTGGTTGCCCTCCAAAAACATACTCGTGCTCCCCCGCGTACTACTAGTGAAGCTAGTAGTGCCAACCGGAGTTTTAAACGCTCCATTCTCATAGCACGAAACCAACGCCGACACCGTACCTTTGGTCACATAGTCAGTGTCTGCATAAGCCCCTCGAAAAATCCCAAGCGCCAAGCTCGCCACTAACCCTATCGCTACTCCTAGCGATGCCAAAATTCGTTTTTTCATGCTATTCATATCCTACCCTTCTAAACTCCCAAAATCATCGTTGATTTTAAATGCAAATCTTATCAATGCTTCTATCGTATCTTCCGGCAAATTTTCATCAACCTCCACCAAATCACTAGCTTTTACAGTTGTTATTGAAGTACTATTACGCTCCAGACACTCAAAATTTACCGCCTTGTTCACGATGCAGCCTAGCGACTGATATTTCGAATATGTATTAAGCGCCAAAATCGCGTTTTTGAGAGCCCCCTCCGCATAAGTTTTACCCGGCTCGTAAATAGTACTCGCTATATCGTTATAGCTATTATTTACAGTCTCCGTTGCATCCGCCAACCCTTCATCAATATATAGTTCCAAAAGTTCACCCTCATCCCACTTAGTATTCGCCATATATTTTGTGATAAAATCCATCAGTTCATTTTGATAACTTATGTCGCCCATAATTTTACTCACACTAGAATATTTATTTTCTTCAGTTATTTTAGTATAAAAATTATTCCACAATTTTTCTAGTTGTTGAAAATATTGCGTATTGTTGTCATAATATGCTAGTTGAATAGCATAATCCTCATATTTGTCATACTTGGTTATCTCCGCATTGGCATTATTAGAAGTGTTTAGTAAATAATTAGCGTAGTTAGAAAATAAGTTGTAGTCAGCATTACTGCTAGCGTTATTGCTGCTTCTTCCGCTTCTTGCCACCACTATTATTACTGCGGCGAGTACGGCAACCACGATCACTCCGGCTAACGCCCCGGCAATTATCAAATTTCGCTTCCGCTTCTTTGCCCCATCATCCGGAGTCAACACAATTTCATTACTCATCGGCCGCCCACCAGTCGGCTGCCTAGATACCACTGGCGCATTCGGCACCGGCGTCGCCGGCATATTCGGCCCCGAAGCTATCGGCACAGACGCATCACCAGGTCCACTAGCAATCACACCCGGCTTCGCGCCAGGAATATTCCCAGCACCACCAGGAACATTAGGCCCACCATTATTGTGTGACGGATTCATATATCCATTATACCACAAGCACAATCAAATTCCCACAAAAATGGACCCTACATTTTCATGCAGGGTCCATTTGATCTGAGTCTTTACGCGAAGCGGTCAAACCGATTCTAGCAAGTAGACTTAAAATTTTCTCCGGCTAGCAATCGTGTAGCCTACCAAAGTGGTAAGACCGCCAGCACCAAGTGCACCACCAACGATGATACTTTCAGGACCAGTCTTCACAACTTCCTTTGGAGTATCTGGGATTACTGGATCATCTGGCGTTGGTTCTGGTTCTGGTTTTGGTTCTGGCTGCTCATCACAAGTACCGCCAGTTTTCTCTACCATCACCGAAGCGTCGTCTTTAGTTACTTTAGAAGCAACCGTAGAAGAAGCCCAGTTTACTAGTTGGTTAGCACCACAGGCAAGAGTCTTGTCTACTACCTTCGCGGTGAAGCGAATGTAGGCATTACCCTTGGAGTTGTAGCTACCAATGTTTAGACCAGTCGTGGTCAAAGTGTTTTCTGGCAAAGTTTTACCAGTTTTGTAGTTCGAGTTGTAAAACACAGTCGAACCTGCAACATATTCCATGTTAGTAGGAAGCACGTCACGGATCATCACATCCTTGACAGAGTCAGCGAGCAAGTTCACATATTCAATTTGGAACTCCACTTCATCACCAACTTTAGCTTCCACTACTTCACCAAACTTCTCACCAGAACCTTTGATACGTACAGTCTTGGAAAGTTTTGCGCTTACTGATTTGTGTACCTTCACTTGGATGGTCACCTCGCCGTCATATTGGAAACAGCCAGGAATTTCACCATTCATAGAAGTGTAACCAATCTTGGTATTCTGGTTAATAATCGTATCAGGAAGGGCAAAAACGCCGTTCGCGTTACGATATTGCGCAGAACCAGACACATATTCCATGTAAAAGTTTTCATCAGACTTCAAAGTTACCTCATCCCAGTAACGGGTTGGGTTAGCATTTGAAGAGTTGAGATAACCAATCACGGTATGCTCGGTAGAAACAGTAGTAGGAAGAGAGAACACTACGGAAACATCTTTCGCTACTGCGTCAGTGCCTTTAGGGCTGTTGTTGTGGACATAGAGCCGAATTGTATAAATCTGGCCATCTTCCACGTTGATTTCGTTAGCATTGTAAACGCTAGAGTTACCAGTCGTAAGTTTAGCGCCAACAAAGTTACGCTCATCACCGATTTTACCATCAGTAATTGAGTTAAAAGTAATGGTACCGTCTTTCAATGCACCATCATTGATCTGTGCGATAGTATAAGTCTTGCGGCCGTTATTAGAATCGCCCCAAGCGTTTACCATCACTGGAGTGAGCGTAGCAGTAGCAATGGTTGCAGCTGCCGACACGCTCATCACGGTCTTGATAATTTTATTCATAACAAATATCCTTTCAAATTTAATCAAAAATTAAATTTAACAAATTAGAGTTTTAAATTTAAACATCAGAAAACTTTCCTTTTTGCTAGCCGAATTGTTAAAATTCATCTAGTTTTAACAACCGAATCATCTCAAACTTCAAATAAATCAAAATGTTTGTTTGGGGTGAGGCCCGGCGGTTATAATTCCGCCGGGCGATAATTTAAAGTGCTCCCACCCTTTTGCCTATATATTGAAACGATTAATCCGGAGGGCCGTCCCAAGCCTCTCCAGCTTCGTCGTTCGCCACAGAAGAAGTTTGCACTTCAGTCGGCGTGTCAATGCTCGTACTACCCGGACTATCCGGATTGCCAATATCGGCATTATTGTCGACCGTAATTGTGTTAGTCTTCTGTCCGGACGTCTCTTCAGTTACTTGAGGAGGAGTATAAGATGGAGTATTTGGATCTCCAGCCTGTCTAGAAATCTCGTTTGCTTCTTTGATTTCTTCAATGGCTTCCTTATACTCTTCTTGAGTCATGTTATTAGAGTTAGTCGGCTCTTCCTTCGTAGAAGTTTGGGAGCCAACTCCGCTATTGGTATCCTCACCAGGTCCTGGATCATCATTTGGCTGAACTTGTGTCCCTTGAGACTTATCCTTTAGTGGATCTTCCGGCTCTGGTTCAGGCGGATCAGGCGGATTCGGTCCAGGCGGATCAGGTGGATTCGGTCCAGGCGGATCAGGCGGATTCGGTCCAGGCGGATCAGGATTATCCGGCTCCGGCTTATCTGGCTCCGGATTGTCCGGTGTCGGATTGTCTGGCGTCGGATTATCCGGTGTCGGATTGGAAGGCGGTGTCACCGTCGATGTTGGCGTCGGTGTCGGCTTCGGATCAGAACCACCAGTTTGATTATTTGGATTAGGTTTTGCCTTAATATTCATAATCTTACTGACATTAGTGGGCTGATAACCGCAATCAATCCTGTACGCCACCTCGATCTTCTTGGTCTCTTTAATCGTAAACTCATACACGATAAACCAACCTTCATGATTAGAAGTCTCCATGACGACAATGTCAGGGATGTCGTTTACCGTGTAGGGGTTCATATACATCTGGTCTGTCAAACCAGAATCGCGATATTCAATCCTTACGTCCGTCGCCGAGTCAAGCCATTTCTCAAATGCAGTCAGTGTCTGATAGTAGGACTCTTCATCCTCTATCCAAGCATCTGCCGCATCGTTCATGGCTACGTCCCATTGTTCCTTCGCTGCCGAATAGAAAGTGCCCAGATAACGGGTTCCCGCTATCGAATCCATCCATGCCATATCCGCTGCTCCCAATTTTGGGTCATCGTGCATCCTTTGGAGCTGATTAGCTTTTAACTCATCCACATCCAGCATTTCGATAATGTCTTGGACTTTGACCGAGTCGCCGGCTTTCTTGCCTTTGATAGCAGCTTTGACTTTCTCAAGTGAAACATTCTCCAGGATGGGATTCGGCCCAAAATTATAGTTATTGAGCTTATCGTCATCATCTTGAAGGTCAAGATTATAGAAATGCCAGATAACTTCGTCCTGCACTACATCTTCGACTACACCTTCTTCAACCTCTGACTCTCCTTCGGAGACGGCGGCTGGTACTACTACCGGTTCCTTTGGAATCGGCTCACTGTCAACAGTTGCAATATTATCCTCAGATTTCCGAAAAAGCGAAAGGAAAGATTCTATCAAAGACTCTTTCTGACCTTCAAGGGCCTCCTTCGCTTCGGCAACGGATGATTCTACTCTGAGGCTTTCATGTTTTGGCGGACTAACCAAATTAATGATCAGTACGCCGATTGACAGAACGGCTGCGATGATAATCGCAATCCACCCTTTGATCGACCTCTTTTTCATAGAATCACCTCCTCATTGGTCGAGTTCGGCGTGAAACCAGATCATGTCAGCTACCATGTAGCCGATTGACATCAGAAATACTATCGTTGGTATTGAGTTTATGATGCCTCTCAACCATCCCATAGACGTGATGTCATAAATCCTTGCTCCACAAGCCTTTGTTACTAGTGTAAAAAGCAACATCATTACCGCAAAGGTAATCAGCTCTTTTATATTAGAGCCTTCCTGCATCCACCAGTAGATCATATAGCCCATCACCGCCAACATTATTACATATAGTATTATTGCTAGCCAGGCTGGTCCTTTTGATGCTATGGTGTTGATTAGTGTTACTGCTACTAGTGCGATTCCGGCGCGAGACCAAGCGAGTTTTTTATCCTCACCAAATCTCTTGGATGCCGAAAGCATGAGACATGCTACTACGATTCCCAAAAATAATGAGACAATAAACATATTTCGACCTCCTTCAAAATTATGAATTGGGGGCCTCGCCCCCGTCAACATTGAAACAATATATGTTACAGGGACTTGTGATGCTTACGCATCTTATATATAGGCAAACAGGTTTCATATTTGAAACCTGAGATGATTCGGTTGTTAAGGGTCTTCCTCGTTCAAAACTTTACCCAAAACTCAGACTACTTTCATTATAGCACACATCATCATTTTTGTCAATAGCATTACCATTATTTTACGCTTATGGCAAAAAGAAAAATCCCCTGATTTTTATCATCAGGGGAAATTTCAAAGAACTTGTAACTTTGTGTAACTTGGGGGTGGTGTATTAGGGGAGATACCTTTGCATCTCCTTTTTTGTCATTACATGGTGTATAGCACCATTCTGATACCATACCCATAGCACGTCCCACAGATCAGAAGACTGCCTAGCTACCCAGAAATTGGTCGTCAGGATATACATCCTTTCTGCATAATCCCAATATCTGTAAGCTTTGCCGGGGCCATCAGGATGAGTCTCATCCGTTGCCCTCAAGATAGCCACCTTACTCTGTACTGGTACAATCTCGGCCTTTTCGGGGTCCGATTCTACCTCTTCGGGTTCGGGTTCAGGGATAGCTTCGGGCTCCACCGTTTCGGGTTCAACCTTCTCGGGCTCTACCTTTTCAGGCTCGGGCTTCAGTTCATCTTTAGGCTCTTCGACCTTTGACGATGCCTTCTTTACGCGAGGCATCTTCTTCTTTTTCCTGGCCTTGTCAGCACCTTCCTCAAAGCCTTCCTTCATGGAGCCAAAAAAACCTTTTTTAGGCTCCTCTTCCTCGGACTTCTCGGGCTGTTCAGGCTCGGATACCTTCTTCATGTGACCATCCTCACCCATCTCAAGCTTAAGCTTGCTGAGCTCTTCCATCTTCTGCTGCAATTCTTTCTTCTTTGCCATAATTTTCCCTCCTTCATATTCTAATATATTTTAAAAAAATGGCATTTTTAAGTTACATAACCCCATTATATCACACTTTTCCCAAAATGTCAATGGTTAAAACATATATTGAAATTTTCAATCATTTCATGTATAATAAAAATATCTTTAATAACATGGTGGGATTAGCTCAGATGGTTAGAGCGTCTGATTGTGGTCCAGAAGGTCGTCGGTTCGATCCCGATATCCCACCCCAGTGCGAGTGTAGTACAGCGGTTAGTATACAAGTTTTCCAAACTTGGGATGAGGGTTCGACTCCCTCCACTCGCACCATTTTTTATGCCTTTACAGAAATACCAGCCCTTTTTACGCCACCAGCCGAAGCCATCGCCCGTTTGGTCGCCCCCGTATCCGCGCCAGTCTTCTCTGGTGGAGTATAGACTTTTGCCCGCGGGGCGTTCTTCTTCGCCCCTGTTATTATCTCCGACTCATCATATCCCCGTACTCTCGTCCGGCTTTGTGCCAAATTTACCCTCACTTGATACCCCTGTGAAGAGGCCACCCCTATTTTGTCACCACTCTGTGCTTTCGCATACGTCGACGAATGAAACACGTCCTCCTTGTTGTCCTTCATTACGTATTTGAGAAAGGGATTTTTTTGTATCATTTTACCTCCTAGACCACCCCAATTTTAAATCACTTCGGCAAAAGCAAAAATGCCACCGTCCCCGCTGCCGCTCCCAAGATAATCGTCAAAATCACCGCAATAATCATTCCTGCCTTCGAATCTTTCTCTGGTTTTGTAATAATTCGCTCCGGTGCCTTCTTCTCGGTCTCCTTTATTTTGGCGCTCGAAGCCATTTTGGGGGTCACCACCGCCCTCTTGGCATAAGTATTCGAAAGTGGCCGTTTCTCCTCCACCTTGTCAGTTTTCAAAAACTTCGTAATTAGTGGCCCATCTGGCCCCACCTTCTTCTTGACTGCCCTAGAGCCTGTCCGCGAGGCTGTCACCCCGGCTGGCAATGGTTTTTCGCCAAAAATCTGCCCAAGTGGCACCTCGTCAATCGCACCACTAGAAACCGGCTTTTTAGAAACCACTCGCTTCGATGCACCTTTCCTTACCTCTAAAGCCCCTCTCGGAACACTAACTTTCGGAGCGCCAGCTTTCGCCGCGCCAGCTTTCACTACACCAGCTTTTGCCACACCACTATTAACCGGTTTTTTCGCCGTTTTTTTGTCCACCGGTACAAAATCGATGTAGCGTTTGTTCATAACTTACTGTTTAACTCTCTTTGCTGTCTCTATTATATCAGTAAATTGTTCTAATATCAAGCTCGCCCCGCCAATTAAGAGCCCATTTACGCCCGGCACCGTCAGATACGCCCCCGCATTAGTCGGTTTCACGCTCCCGCCAAACAGCACCGGCACTTCCTCGGCAATTTTCGCCCCGTAAATTTCTTTCAAATTCGCCCGAATCAGCCCCACCACCTCGGCAATCTCATCAGGGGTCGCCGGTTTTGCATCTTTAGTCGAAGAAATCGCCCACACCGGCTCATACGCGATCAAAACTTTAGAAATATCCTCTTCACTCACCTCTGATAGCCCACCCAGAAGCTGGTCCCGAATTACATCTCGCGTCTCACCAAACGACCTTTCACTCTCGGTTTCCCCGATGCACAAAATCGGCCGAATTTTATTCCGAATCGCCGCCGCCACTTTTTTGGCAATCATTTTGTCATCTTCATGGAAAATATAGCGCCTCTCCGAATGCCCCACAATCGCATAATTTACCAATCCCGCGAGTTCCGCAAACGAAATCTCCCCAGTATAGGCCCCAAAATCTCGGTAAAACGCGTTCTGCGCCGCCAGTTTCATCTTTGACCGTTCAATCTGCAGAGACAAAGGCTGCAAACATAACGCCGTCGGCGCCACCACCACCTCCACATCTCTGTAATTTGGTATTTTTTTCTGCAATTTATGCAAATAAATCGAAGCCTCCCCCACGTTAAAATTCAGCTTCCAGTTGCCCACGATATAACTTTTCATATTTCCATTATATCATATATTCAGGTTTTTGAGCCTCTTGCTTGCAACGGCGATAAAACCTGAATATATGATATATCAATTTAAATATATGTTATACTTAAAGTATTATGAAAAAAGTACTATCATTCGACATCGACCAAACTTTAAATATTGCGAAAACCCCGATTCCCGATGAAATCGCGGATTTGCTCAAAAAATGCCTCGACCACTTCGAGATTTGCCCGATTTCCGGCCAAAAGTTCGACCAATTTTTAATCCAAATTGTCAATAGATTAGAGGGCGCCACCCCTGAGCAGCTTTCTCATCTCCATCTCTTCGTCGCTCAAGGCACCCAATATTATAGGTTTAATAAAGAAAAAAACGACTGGGAACTAGTTTATAACTACCCACTCACCGATGAACAAGTAACCAAAATCAGCCAAACCATCGAAAAATCAGCTAAAGAGCTTGGTTACTGGGAAGAGGACAAATTAAAGGAAGGCGACGAAATCATCGAAAACCGCCTTTCCCAGGTCACTTTCTCCGCCCTCGGCCAAAAAGCCGGCACTTCAGAAAAGTATAAATGGGACCCCGATTACAAAAAGCGCGAAGCGATTGTCAAAAAGTGTAAAGAATACGCCCCCGAGTTTGACTACGAAATCGGCGGCACCACCTCTATCAACGCCATCACCCCTGGTATGAACAAAGAGTTTGGTATGACCCACCTCCTCGAAGAGCTAAAGGTAGATAAAAAAGACGTTCTCTACTTCGGCGACATGACCCAACCCGGCGGCAACGACTACCCAGTAGTCCAAATGGGCATCGACACCATCACGGTCCGTTCACACGAAGACACCGCCTACGCTCTGCGCGGAATATTAGGCGTTATTTAATTACTCTTGCATTTTCCAATAATCTCTCGGCGAGGGCTACCTTTGCCAGCTCCCCATTTCTATCATCCCCTGCCCAGGCCTCCAGCGCTGGATTTTGAAGAGCACGAGAGAACGAGAATGACACCGGCCACGGATACGGTCCTCTAGACATAATAGCGGCAAGATTCTCCGTCGCCTGTTCTGGCGTTTGTCCACCAGAGAGGAATACCACTCCCGCGAGATCCGCCGGTACATATTCGTAAAGCATTCTCGAGGTCGCTCGCCCCACTTCTTCAGGGGTAAACCCACCCCCAGCACTATTTCCAGAGTATTTTTTCCCAGATATCACCATATTCACTTTCAAAATACAAGCTTTCAGGTTCACCCCTCGACGCCTTAACTCCTTAAATAAGGCATCTAGAACCTTCCCAGTGACCCTAGAACACTCGTCTATCGAATAAGCGCCGTCATACACCACTTCAGGCTCAACTATCGGTACAAGCCCCGCAGATTGCGACAAAGAGGCATATTCGGCCAAAATCCGACAATTTTCCGAGATTGCCGCATTTGTTGGTGTCGAAATCACCCCGTTTTCATCCAGACGAATTTCAAAAGCCGCCCGCCATTTCGAAAATCTTAACCCCATCCGATAATATTCACGCAGTCTCGAAGGCAAATCCGAGAGTCCTTTGGTATAGGTCTCATCAGGGAGCGCTTCCGAATCCACCCCTGGCAGTTCAATCAAAGGCGCCAGCCCCTCGTCCACTTTTATCCCAGGGATAATCCCCCTAGAGACCAGATAGTCCGGCACCGGAACACCATTGTCCATCACGTCTTTAGCCGTCTCATCAAACAGTATCACCCCATTCAAAAATTCTTCAATTCCAGGGGTAGTAAGCAAAATTTCTCGATAATCATGGCGATTCTCCAACGTATCCGCAATCCTTAGTGCCTCAAATTTTTTCTTGATCGATCCGCCAGACTCATCCGCCGCCAGTATCCCCTTACCTCGCGCCATCAGATTAGAGGCGATCATCTCTAGATTCGATTCCGAAGTCGAAGCCGCGATGCTCTCCAGCTCCGCAATCTCCAAAGTTGAATTAAGCGTAGCATTTTCTACATTAATCCGTGCCATTTTAAGCGAATATTCCACCGTTTTCCCTAGGATAAATCCGCCTAGCACCGTCGCCGCCACGATCGAATAAGCCGAAAGTCGCGTCAATCTGTCGATGCGGTCCACCGCCACGTTTTCGACATAGTCCATATACCCAAGTCGCCTATCTGATATCCGAACAATTCTCTCCTCTGGATAATTATCGGGTCTTCCCTTACCTTCTTCGAGGAACACCAAATCCGCCCGTTTCACCAGGCTCCCCAGTTTTTCTACCGTCAAATCCTTTAGATATAGCACCAGACGCGTCTTTTTTGAATAATCTAAATATGCAATAATTCTGTCTATCACCGCCGGAGTCAAACACGCCGACCGATCCACAAACAGATAATCCACATCCGTAACCGGAGTTGTAAACCCAGTTTTTGGCTCCACGCTAGGCGTCATATAAGAGACCCCTGTATCAGAGGTTAAAATATACCGATACGTACTCGCCGGCCCATTCATTGCCGGCCCATTTTCGTCAAAGTGGAAAGTCGTATCCGAAATCGATGCGGTAAGCCCCATTTTTTGCAAAATTTCGAGCGAAATCGCCGCTCCGCCGTAGCTCGAATTTCGACCGGAATAATGATGCTCCGAAGCATCAAAGCTAAGATCAATCCATTCCACCCCTGCTTTGTCTTGCTCAAAATTCTCTAATCGAGAATCAAGATTCAAATACACATCTTTCAAGACATTGCCCACTACCAATATATTCATAAGCTCATTATACCATACATTTCAAAAATCCTAAAATTAAAATTCAAGAACTTTTACCCGCAAAACTCGCCGCACCTCACACCATCAATATCCCTAGATTGACTTTTTAGCTTAAATGTGATAAAATAATAAGAGGTTATGTATTTTGTTCTTTAAAAAGAAAGGGGGATGGATTTTGGCTATTACGATTGTAAAGATATTGATATTAATATTTATATCTGCTATTCTAATGCTTCTAGCAAGCTATTCCACAGTCTTCAAGGCTCGTGCTAGACGCACAGCCCTAGTCTATGAGATAGTGGCCGGCATTCTCATCGTATCCGATAGCGATTTAGTGCTTGGTATCGCCGAATTTGTCATTTTTCAAGTCATGGTGATTTTCTCGGCAATTGCTAGCCTTTACGCCTATGCTGGCATCAAAATTTCAGAGAAAGAAGATCCGAAAGAATCTACGGCCCTGATTGTTCTACCAGTCAAAAAGCAAGAAGTAGAAGTAGATATGGATACAGTTGATTCAATGCAAAATTTAGCATACAGTGTATTTTGCATCTGTCTAGGAGTATTAATTTTAATAAGACCAACCTTACTTTTCCCTTTTTATGGGAAAAACTGGGCGCTTTTTACAGTGTCTCTTTTAATTGTCACTCTAAACTTTTGGATTGCTTCGACCAGACTTATGCCAAGAGCCGCTGATTCGATCAGCAAGGAAATGAACTACACGTCATCCGACCATTATGCTGGTCTGACAATAATGTCACTCATTGCTTTTATTATTGTTCAAGGCATTACGGCTATCATATTTTTTACACTAGACGAAGACACCCAAAAGAACGTTACGACACAAATACCTACTTATAACGTAATGTCGCCAATTAGCGAACATTATGGCTATAAGGAAGATTTGCCAAGCTATATAAGAGATCACATAATCGAAATAGATGATAATATTTACTTAATCAAGTATGATTATTACAATGATAATGGTGACAAATATTATCTCAATTTAGGTGATCCTGATCTTCTTTGCATAACTGACACTGGAAGTTGGCAGAAAGTATCAGTCCACGTCAAAGGTTACGACGGTCCATATAATACTCCGTGTATTAAAAAGACCGAAAAAACTTATACAAATTTGCGAGGCGAAACAAAAGTTTCAGAAACCATTTACGACATTTATATTCAAGACGAAGAACAAATTTTAGCCTACTAATTTTACCCCGGCTTCATGCCGGGGATTTTTGTGGTATAATAGTGATATGAGTAAATTAGAGGATATTGTATCTTTATGCAAAAGGCGGGGGTTTGTATTTCCAGGGTCGGAAGTCTATGGTGGCTTTGCTGGGACTTGGGATTTTGGCCCGCTCGGCGTGGTTTTGAAGAAAAAAATTATGGACGCTTGGTGGTCGTATTTTGTAGAAAAACGCGACGATATGTATGGGGTAGATGCGGCGATTTTGATGAATCCTTTGGTTTGGAAAGCATCAGGCCACACGGCGACTTTTGCCGATCCTCTAGTAGAATGTAAAGAATGTAAATCTCGTTTCCGCGCAGACAAAATCGCTGATGGCATTAATGAATCAGTATCTTCGGAAGAATTTTTGGCGCTCCATGTCAAATGTCCAGTTTGCGGCAAAGAAAATTGGGGGCCGATTCGCAAGTTTAACATGATGTTTTCTACGCACGTGGGGGCGGTTTTGCCAGAAGATACCGGTGAGCTAGCAGAAAAGTCGATCGCCTACCTTCGTCCAGAGACAGCGCAAGGAATTTTTACAAATTACAAAAACGTAGTGGATACGATTTACCCATCTTTGCCGTTTGGTCTGGCCCAACAAGGCAAAGCGTTTAGAAATGAAATTAGCCCACGAGACTTTATTTTAAGAGATCGCGAATGCTCGCAAATGGAAATTGAGTATTTCGTAAATCCGGTCTCGTGGGAAGAAAACTTCGAAAAAATGCGTGTAGCTTTTCACGAATTTTTGGAGAAGGAAATGGGGCTTCCGGCTTCTTCAATTCATGAGTTAGAAGTGCCGGCAGAGGATCGTGCACATTATAGCAAGCGCACAATTGACTTCATGTTTGATTATCCAAATGGTACTGAGGAATTGATGGGTCTAGCTTATCGGACAGATTTTGACCTTTCTAATATTCAGCGTGAGTCGGGCAAAAATATGGAATATCGTGATAAGATAACCGGTGAGACCTTTATCCCACACGTGATTGAGCCATCAATCGGCGTAGAAAGATTATTTCTTGCTGTTTTGTCGTCGGCGTATACTGAAGATGAAGTAAATGGTGAAAAACGTATCGTCTTGAAACTCGCCGAAAATCTGGCGCCATATAGATTTTGCGTTTCGCCACTGCTCAAAAACAAGCCAGAGCTAGTCGAAAAGGCCCGAGAAGTTTATAAGCTTTTGAAAGAAAAATACGACAATGTAACCTGGGACGATTCTGGTAACATCGGTAAAAGATACCGTAAGCAAGACGAAATCGGCACACCGAAGTGTGTGGTAGTAGATTTCGACTCTCTTTCGGATAATTCTGTGACCATCCGCGACCGCGACACTACCGAGCAAGTCCGCGTTAAAATTAGCGAGCTATAAAAATACCCCCTTCTGGGGGTATTTTTAATTTATTTTGTTTTTACATCTCTTCCAGCTTGGCTTTGATGTCGCTGACAAATTTTTCGGCGCCTTTTTTCATTGCTACTTCTGGATGAGCTTCCTCGTAGCGGGCAATCGAATCTTTAATCACTTGTTTAGCTTCTTTGATGTCGCCAAATTTCTGTACCTTGGTAGTACCAGGCTTCTTCAAATCTTTGTAGTGGTTAAAGTGAAACTCAATTTGTTCCAAAGTCCGCTTCGGCAAATCTTCCAAAGTCTTATAACAATCACCGTTATTACGGTCATCCTCTGGTACGCAGATAATTTTGTCGTCAACTTCGCCGTCATCGACAAATTTCATCACGCCAAGGATTTTAGCCTTCATCCAAATACCGGTAGTAAGTGGCTGGTCGGTAATCATGAGAACGTCCAGCTCATCGCCATCCTCATCAATAGTCTGCGGGATGAAGCCATAGTTACAAGGCTTCGCAAAAGCGATTGGCTCAACCCGGTCAAGCATAAAGCAGGCACGCTCGCGGTCCCATTCGATTTTGTGATTAGAACCGGTTGGGATTTCAATCACCACGTTAAGTTCGCCGTTTTCATAATCACCCGGATCTAGAACTTTGTTAAAATCTGCCATTTATAACTCCTTTGTTTTATTTGTTACTATTATACCACACTAAAACTCTAGTGCAGCATACTTATTGATGTACCCATCAGTATAATCAAGAATCAAAGCATCAATACTCTTGAGCTGTTCAATGTCCGCCCGCAGAGCCTCTACCGTTAGCCCCTCATAATTAGCCTTTTTCACTTGAAAAATCACAAATCTCCCGCTCCGGTATTTCGAATCCGCAAAATTGCCAAGAGTAAGGTTAGTAAACGCCGTCTCGGCCTCCTTTTCCGTAGCATACTCATAAAACGCCTTCACTCCAGTCACTTTATCACCCTCATAATAATACACGATATGTGTGATATTCGGCTCATACTGGCTATCTTCAAGCGCCGCCGCGTCTCGTCCCATCGTCAATACTATCCGGTCCTCCGTATCATGAAAATAGCTACTATCATAACTTTCTCTCGGCGTAAAATTCAGAATAGCCACCACCACAAACACCAATGCAATCACCGCAAAGCAAACCATAATCCAAGTTTTATGATCAATACCACGCGTCCTGACCGCCGCATTACCAGCCGCATTACCAGTCACATTACTAACCGCATCACCAGCCGCAGCCCTATCAATTTTAGTTTTCGCCGTCTTTTTCTTTATAGCTTTCGTCTTCATACTATTATTTTACCACTTTTTTCACAGCATAAGCAATTTTCAAAATTTCTGGCATATATTTGTCCGCATTTTTCACCCGACAAACCACCGCGAGATCCATCGTCCACATCAACCTCATCAATTTAATTGCGTCCACGTCAATCGGCCCGTCATTACACGCACAGAGCCCCATTTCCAAATCATCCCACCGGTATTTGAGGTCAGTTCGCAGCTTTTCGCCCGACACATCCGTATACAAATTAATCTGTTCTCCCATCGCCCGCGCCAAATTCAACATAAACCACGCCTCCACCACCTTCATATTAAACCTTTGATTGAGAGCTATTAGGCACTTGTCCAAAATCTCAAAAAATTCCGCCGAATCCACCATCTCCGAAGCCCGATTAATCTCTTTCAAAAACCCACTTGCCATCTCCATCATGGAGAGGTCTTTCATGATTTCACCATAAAATCGCACCATCTTCGCACCAGTCAGGACAGCCAGATCGCCTTTGCCAAAATGCAAATTCACTTCCGAAAGCGTAAACATCTCCACCCCACCCGCTAGTTTTGACCGCGGTTTTCTCACCCCTTTCGCCATCACCGACACCTTCCCTTCCGGCGTGATCAAATTCACAATTCTATCCGCTTCCCCATAGTTCGTCCGCTTTAGCACCAACGCCCGAGTTTTTACATCCCTTGGTGTTTTTACATCCCGCGAAACATTTTTTGTACAAGTGTCCATTATTTTTCCCCTGTTATGCACGATTTTGCAAAATTCACGATTTCCGCCGGCGTCATCGTATTTTTATCAAGAACCCCCACCACATTATACGCAGACAAATCATAAGCAGAAAAATCTTTTTCGCTCATAACCACCACCGGCACCTTCATCGTATCCGCATACGACGCCATTTCGTTCAAAAATGTAAATCCATCCGGCCCAGTAAGAAACACATCCAAAAATATCATTTCCGGCACTTCCTCATTCACTATCGCCATCGCGTCAAACACGTTATTAGACATTTGTCCAACAAATCCCTGTTTTTCGAGCGCCCGAATCACACACCCGCCCACCACCGGGTCATCATCTAGTACCAAAATCATAAACACCCCCACACCAAAATCATAAGCAGTACCAAAATCACACCGCCCCCCAAATCGACGCCTGCCTTGCCACCGGCAGCCGGATCACAAAACTCGTCCCATCCGTATGCCGCACCGCCGAGATTTCCCCCTGCATATATTTAGAAAACTTCGACGCAATGTAGAGCCCGAGGGCCGAAGAGCCCGGCCGCATCGCAATATCACTCGGCGCCCCCACCGTCCCATTCTGCACTTCACGCCACACGTCGATCGGTAAAGACGGCCCGAAATCTCGTACTTCGACCGCTACTTTTTGTCCAGTCTCGCGGACAATTAGTTCCGTCTGCATCTCGTCCGTCGCGTACCTAGTCGCATCCAACAGAAAATTATACACTACGCTCTTTAGTAACTCAGCGTTTGCTTTTACCAGCCTTTGCCGATTCATGTAACGCACTTTCATCTGACATCTTTTACGCCCAAACATCGCGTCAATTTCCGTCAACACTTCATCACATACTGCTCTCACCGCTATCGGCTCCAGTCCATACCGCGACAAATTCTGAATTTTGAGCAAATCATCTACTTGCCGCATCGCTCTTTCCGCCACCCCCACCATCTCGGCCCGCACCGCCTCATCTTCCGCACCACCACCATCAAAGCCCAGCGCCAATTGCCTAAGTTCCAGCAGTGGACGCTTGAGTTCCCGCGCCACCACTTGGACTCCATCTACCTCCTGATACATTAACTAAATTATATCACGAATTAAAAGTCACTGTCGAGAGCAAAGTATTATAATCCCCCTCAAATAGCATCGAATCCGTCTCCATTATCACAGCCTTATCGCGGATCTTAAATAGCACCACTATCCCACTAAATTCCGTCCCCGGAATCACTCCGGTATAGCGGTTCGCCGTAATGTCGTTATTTTTGCCAATCGTCACCGAGTCAAGCCGCATCTTCGCCTCCTCACCTTCTAACTCGCCCTGATAAGTCGCCGCCACTTCATCAAACGGCGTGTCCAGAATCTTCACCCGAAGCGCCGCGATCACCTCATTGCTCACTTCATTTACTTCCAAAGGATTAAAGTAGGCTTCAAAATCACCGCCATTATGAGCATCTTTCGCCACATACACGCTCCAAGTTTTTGGATATTCAAAAGTTAGTTCACCATAATCCGCCGGCCCCGCAAAAGTCTTAAACGGATATTTTTCTCGCACCGCAAATTCATTTTCGAGCTTCGTAGTATTTTCGTCTACCGCTGCCACTACCGCCGCCGTAATCTGTCCATCCACGTCCGTCTTTACGTCGTCATATTGTATAAACATCCAAATAAACAACCCAATAAAGGTCAAAGAAACGAGCGACAGTGCCACAATCGCGATCGTTTTAAACAAAGATTTGAGATCCTTTTTCGGCTCTATTTGCACCGGCACTGGCGCCTGCATCATCATCGGCGCACCCGTCAAAGGATTTTGTTGCACATTACCAGGCGAAACAATCGCCCCATTTTGCATACCTTGCGGCTGTGTCGTCGTTTGCGTAGACTGCGCCGTCGACAGCGGTTGCGCTGCCATCACCGGCTGCATCGGCTGGCTCATGTCGGCCGCCCCCGGCGAAGTAATCGGCTGACTAAATGCCGCCGTGAAAGGCTTTGGATTACCATTCGGCCCAGTAACAATTGGTTGTCTATTATCCATAATCACATTATATCACATCTTTTGAAAAATCTTTGTCCAAAACCTCGATTTCGTTCTTCAAATTTTTCAAATCTTCCTCAATCTCGCGCGTAAGTACTAGAGTCTCCTCGTATTCCTTTACCGCTTTTTCAAGTTCAAAATCATCCGACGAAAACCACGCCACTTTTTCGTCCAGTTCCTTAATTTTTTGATTTAAATTCTTCCCCGCCATTTTTTTATCCGTCATACTTTCTCCTTTCATTTTTCTCTCCTTTCATTCTTTCTCCCTTCTTTTTTCTTTATCTCTGCTTCCATTTCCGCATCAAGTGTTGTAATTTTTACAACACTTCCAACTTGCAAGTCGCCACTCACTATTGCGTAACCTTGTTTCAAAATATTTTCCGGATTCAAAACTTCGAGCAGTCGTCGTTTTTGCGCTAGCCCATTTTGGGTCAACCGAATTTCATTAAAAATCCGTTCTCGCGCCAGTCGCACCTTATCCCAAATTTTCTCCGTCTTTCTATCGCGAGTTAGAAGCTCCGCTACGTTTGACGGTGTCGACGCCCTCACATCTGCAGCCAGATCGCACAAAGATTCATCTATCTCATGCCCAATCCCCGTAATTACCGGTATTTTAGAAGCCGCCACCGCGCGGACCAGCGCCTCATCGTTGAAACAAGCCAAATCATCTTTCGAGCCCCCACCTCGAATCAGTGCAATTACTTGCACATCCGTATGTTCATTAAAATATTTCAAAGCTCGTATCATCTGCTCCGGCGCATCCAGCCCCTGCACTTGCACGTGTGCCGTCAGGACTTTTAGTCCACCCCACCTCGCGTTAATAATCTTCACAAAATCCGCATATCCCGCCGCTTGCGTCGAAGAAATTACCCCAATTTTATTCAAATCTTCTGGCAAGCTCCGCTTCTTAGAAACGTCAAACAGCCCCTCGGAAGCCAGTTTCTTTTTCAACATCTCAAATGCCTTCTTGAGTGACCCCTCGCCTACCGGCGCAATTTTGGAGACCGTAAAGGAAAACTTCCCCCACTTGGTGATTTTTGGTATACCCCGAACTACTATTTTCATTCCGTCCTCAATCGGGACTGACAGACTCCACAAAGTCATAAAACACGGCACGCTCGTTTCTTCGTCTTTTACGTTAAAAAACACCCATTTACCTTGATTTACTTTAAATTCAGAAACTTCCCCCACCACCGTCACCGACGAATAAGCATATTCCAAAGTTTGATTTACGTAGGCGACAAACTCCGACGGCGTCAAATTATCCATCTGAAAATTATTCATCAGACTTTTTCCTAATCGCCTGCTGATATGGCCACCAACCCGTCCCAATCGTGAATATGAGCGAAAGTGCCCTTGCCATCACCACCACAATCAGAGAAATCGCCACCGCCTCTTCCGTCCCACCAAGGAGCAGCGACATCACCCCAGACATCCCCAGTTCGTACGGCCCATACGGCACAATCCCATCAAACACCGAGCCAATCGCTTCCCCCACCATAATCACCGGCAAAATCTCCGGCCGCCCCAGCGAACACGCCACAATCCAATACACCCCAATTTCACAAAGGCTATAGACGAGTCCCCACATCGTCGGCCGGATCAGAGATTTCTTATCTTTTTTCACCGTCACTACGCACTCGTGGATGCTGAGGAAATACTCCTCCATTTTGTCCCGTCGGACAAAGGTCTTTTTATGTCCAAATGTAATCGTCCTCGCCGAGAACGCCTGCAAATTACTAATAATTTTCGCAAACCACTCAATCCGTTTTTTGCTGCTCGCTACATATATAATTAACCCCAGTATCGTAAACACCCCCGCGTTCATGAGTAGCGACACCCAAATAATCCAAGTCGCCTCCTCTGGTATCGAGCCAAGCGCTAGCAAAATCAAAATCGCAATGAGCGCCTGCACATAGTTCACTACCGTCGTAATCGCAAATCGGAAAATATAAAGGAAACTCGCCTGCCCCGCTGTCACTCCAAACGGGCGCAAACGATAAGTCAGATATGCCAACCCCCCGAGGCTACCCGCCGGCACCGCCCGGTTCACAAAGTTCAGCTCTGTCGAAATCAGAAGCTTTTCCTTCCGACCAAACACTTTGTGATATTTAGCCGTGAGATACGAAAAAAATATCTGCCCGCAAGCATAATACATAAATAGCTGCTCCGGCACGAGCAACAGAATTATAAAAATATTTGTCTGGTTCAGATTTTCAAAAGTCTGTACAAATCCATCGCGGTTTTCATAAACCACATACCCCACCAATACAAAAGTCGCTACCGAAATCACCGCTCGCCACGGGAACTTAAACTTCTTTTTTCGTTTAGCCATAAATAGATTATACCACATTTGTGTTATAATTATTCTATGCAATATCTAGCAATTTTAGGTCGAAAAGCCGAGATCTCCATCGCGGAGCTCGAAGCGCTTTTTCAGAGTGTTCAAAAAATCGCGCCAAGTTTAGCTATTTTTAAATCTGACAACCCGCCAGACATCACGAGGCTAGGCGGCTCGCTCAAAATTGCCAAAAAGTTAGAAGTTGCAGTTATTGAACATTTGTCCAACATCCCAGATGGCAAAATCACCTTTGGCGTGAGCGACTATTCCAAAAACGCCAGCCCACGCTCGGCCTTTAGTGAAGCCATGAAAATTAAAAAAATCCTGACTCGTCACGGCCGCTCGGTTAGAATAGTAACCGGAAAGGATGCGACGCTCTCCACTGCCACTTCACTTCACAATGGTCTGTCTGGCAAAAATCCCAAAAAATGCGAATTAATTAAACGTGGTAACGATTGGTACCAAGTAATTGGCGTGCAAGATATTGACGCTTATTCTAGGCGCGACCAAGCTCGACCTTTTCGCGATGCCAAGGTCGGAATGCTCCCGCCAAAGCTCGCCCAGATTCTCATCAACCTCTGCGGGCCGCTAAAAAATGGCGCCACAGTTCTCGACCCATTCTGCGGCACAGGTGTAGTCTTGCAAGAAGCGCTCCTCATGGGCTACACCGCTTACGGTACAGATGTAAACGAGCGCATGATTGAATATAGCGAAAAAAACTTAAAGCACTTTGATTTTTCTAATTTCAAGCTAGCAGTTGGCGACGCGACTAATTACAAATGGACCGAAAAAATTGACGCAGTAGCTTGTGAAGGCTATCTCGGCGCACCAATGTCAACCCCTCCAGCTGAAATCAAATTAAAAGAGCAGAAACAGATTTGTGGCGACATAGTTCTAGGATTTTTAAAGAATTTAAGCACCCAGATTAAGCCAAACACTCCGGTAGCAATAGCCATTCCAGCTTGGCTGCGAGAAGACGGAACCTATTCTAGACTAGAAATTGTTGACGAAATCAAAAATATGGGGTATAATGTAAATAATAAATCGCTAGGTGGTCTTCTCTATTACAGAGAAGGTCAGATTGTGGCGAGAGATATAATAATATTAAGGAAAGTTTAAATGTCACACGTAAAAGCTGGCGGTACCGCCAAAAATATCCACAACAACCCTGGTCAGCGTCTTGGCGTTAAGCGTTTTGGTGGTCAGAAAGTCAAAAACGGTGAAGTCATCGTCCGTCAGACTGGTTCTACCAAGATTGCCGGTCCTGGCACCTACATGTCTCGTAACTTTACGATTCACGCAGCGAGAGACGGAGTGGTTACCTTTGTTAAAACCAAGAAAACTCACTTCTCTGGCAAGTCATTGCCTCGCGTTCGCGTAGAAGTTCGCTAAAGAATCTATAGATAGCCCCGTCAGGGGCTATTTTTTATGGTATAATAATACTATGAAATTATCCGAAGAATTAATTTATCGTGGCTTCCATGCCAAAACCACTATCGAAAATCCCGCAGACCTAGACGAGAGGAGTTCCAAAAAGTTCTACTGGGGCGCCGACCCATCGGCCGATTCCCTTACTATTGGCAATCTCGCTGCCCTCATGATGTGTGCCTGTTTCGTCCGCCATGGCTACGAGCCGTATCTGCTCGTCGGCGGTGCCACCGGCCAAATTGGTGACCCCAAGGAAAACGGCGAGCGCGACCTCAAGCCCAAGGAAGAAGTCGAGCACAACAAGCAGTGTATCAAGGAGCAGATCGAGAGAGTTATCAATGCCGGCGATGGCGATGTCAAGGATCACACCACGCCAAACTTGACCATGGTCGACAACTACGACTGGTTTAAAGGCATAGGTTACCTAGATTTCTTAAGAGAAATTGGCAAGAATTTCTCCATGACTCAGCTTCTCGACCGTCAATTTGTCCAAAACCGTATCGGTGAAGGCGGTTCTGGCATTTCCTACGCCGAGTTTTCTTATACTTTGATTCAAGGCTATGATTTTCTCCATCTCTACCGCGAGCACGGCGTCAGTCTCCAGCTCTGTGGTGCCGACCAATATGGCAACTGTACCTCTGGTATTCATCTGATTAAGCGCCTCGAAGACGCAGAAGCCGACGTCTGGTCCACTCCGCTCGTTATCGACCCAGTCACCGGCCGCAAATTTGGTAAATCCGAGGGCAACGCCATCTGGCTCGCCAGCACAGACAATGGTTCTGGCAACTACACTTCTATTTATGATTTCTACCAGTTCTGGATGAATCAGCCCGACGCAGCCGTAGATAGCCTACTTAAGATTTACACTCTATATTCCCCAGCCGAGATCGACGACATTCTAGCCCAGCATCGCGAGCACCCAGAAGAAAGACTCGCTCAAAAGGCTCTAGCCAAAGGTGTCACCACTGTCGTCCACGGCGCTTTTGCCGCCGAAGCCGTCAAAAACCTCTCCGAGACGCTCTTTTCTAAATCCACCGATTTCTCCGCATTCACAGAAGACGAGCTCACCGAGTTCGCCGCCTATCTCCCAGTCGTCACCAAAGGCACCAATCTTGTAGACGCTCTCATCCAGTCCAATCTCGCCGAGTCCAAGAAAAAGGCTCGCGAGTTCATCGCCGGCGGCGCCATTTCCATCAACGGTACCAAAATCACCACCGAAATCGGCATAGACAATACCGCCATCATCAAAAAAGGCAAAAACAAATTCGCCATCGTCAAATAATCACAGAAAATCACAGGAGGTAGACATGAAAACATTTTACACCGACGGTAGCGCCGACCCCAATCCCGGTCCCGGCGGCTGGGCCATCATCGACGCCAGCACCGAAGATACCATTATGACTGGTGCTGAGCCCCACACCACCAACATCCGCATGGAAGGCACCGCCATCCGCGAGGCTATCAAGCTCGCCGTCATGGCAAACGAACCAGTAGAAATCTACACCGACTCCGAATTTTGGATCAACGTCCTCACCAAATGGGCCCCTTCCTGGGAGCGCAACGGCTGGAAAAAGAAGCAAGGCGAAATCAAGAATCTCGACCTCGTCCAGGAACTCTACGATTTGTATCAGAATCACGATGTCGAGCTCCACTGGGTCAAAGGCCACGCTTTCATCGAATTGAACGAGCTCGCCGACATCGCCGCTCGGTCCGCCCGCGAACACCAGTAACCCCGCAGCCACCAATAGTCCCCAACAACTACGAAATAACCACAAGTGCTATAATATACACAGGTGGGGCCTATCCCGCAGTAGAAATGCCGTCGTATCTATATGCCGGACATCCATTTAAAAAGGAAAAGAACACAAGGGCCGCCCTTAAACATTTGCGTCGTCAAAATCGGACAAAACAATGAGGTATATACCGTTCTGATGCTAGGCCGACAGGTTTAGCGATCTGTTAAAGTTGGCCCTCCGATTAATCAACTGACGAGTGGACTTTGTCAGCTGTGACAGTGTAGACTGGACTGTAGCCGAGGAATGACGGTCTCTTCCTAGGAGTGTTGTTGGAAAACCCCTGGGCTCTTACTCAGTGGCAACTACAACAGCGGTGGTGCCAACAACCTAGGCGCCAACGGCAACTACTGGTCACGTACTTCGTACTCTACGGGGCACGCTTACAACCTGAACCTTAATACTTCAGGCGTCAACCCACTGAATCACAACAATAAGAACAATGGCTTCGCCGTCCGTTGCCTGCTCCAGTAGCCTCCTGGTGGCGGGTCCGGGGTTGTTCCCCTCCGAGCTTTCTTTTCCGAAATCCCCACCTATAAACCAATCAGCCTATGAACCAATAAGCCTAAAACCTATATTCCCATCCAACCCATTCAAACAAATTCGCTGCGAATTTCTTCCCGTCCACATGCTTAAGCCTACCCAAATACGAAGCCACCGCGTCTAGGCTTCTTATTCCCCATTCCACTTCGATCGCCGCTCTCGTAAAATTATTTTTAAATCTCTTCGTTATCATTGTATAATATGGTTTCACCACAAATCCTAGAAATTCCACCCCATGCTTCACTTCCTGTAGATACAGTTTTTTCGGATGCAGTGTCAAAAGCATTTCATTTTTCAAAAAATCTCTAATTTTTGCCACATCTCGAAGTAACTTTTTCTTTTGAATTGCCGGCACCACAATATAAAAATCATCCACATACCGTCCATAATTTGTATATTTTAGTTTATACATGATATACCGATCCAAAAGATCCATATAGATATTCGACAAAAGTTGCGAAGTCAAATTCCCAATCACAATACCAGTTCCGGGCGGTTGATTTGCCAAAATCTTCGTTGGCGGCAAAATATCCCAATCGGATTTTTTACCACGTAGTCTCACCCCTTCCTTCGGATCGGTAAAAATCACCATTCTCCACAAATATTTCAGAAGTCTCTTAAGTTTCGGCGCTCCGTCAAATTGAATATCCAGCCCCCATTCCACTCGTTCCATCAGCTTTTTATGGTTCAGACTCATAAAGAATCCTTGTACGTCCAGTTTTAGTATATACGCTTCCCTAGTATAGTTTTCGGACACTCGTCTAATTTGTCTTCGGAGCATTTCCATTCCATAGAGCGCCCCCTTGCCATATCTACAAGAATACGAATTATTAATAAACATATTATCCCACCATGGATAGACCAGATCAAACAAAAAATGATGCACCACCCTATCGCGAAACGGCGCCGCATAGACTTCCCGTGGAACCGGTCTTTTTACTACAAATTTAATTCCCGGCGTCGGCTTATACCCGTACCCCCAAATATCATGTGCGAGCTGTTTTATATTGTCGACTAATCTTAATTCAAAAATATACACATCTGTCGTGTGAGTCTTACCACGCCTGGCCCGCCTTTCCGCTTCAAACAGTTGTTGTTCTAGCCACCTATACGAAAAACGCCTTTCCAATATTTTCGCGCGCCCCCAAAGTTCCCTTTTGCGTTTCTGTTGACGTCTATATTCCTTCATTTTTTCTTCAGTCGTCGGCTGAAGCAGGCCCAGAATCATCGGCGAGTCCGCGCATCTAGCTGGTAGCAGTAGAACCATTTTCTTTTTCCAATGCACCAGCAATTTTCTTTTGCGTGTGGTCAAGTTGATTCAGAATCGACATAGCTTTACTACCTTCAATCAGTCTCAAGTTCATCAATGTTACAGTTTCACCGCTAAGCTCACTCACTTTTACTCTAGCGTCTTTCAAATATTTTTTCATGTCGATATGCGCATTAGCCGCTTCTACGAACATTGTACAAAGACTAATCGCCGTCGTTGCCATTTTATTGCCTACCACCTCACGAAGGTCACCACTCATTTTTCTATTTAGCTCACAAATTAATTTTGCTGACTTTTCAAGTTCAGTTCGAAGCCTCGGATATATTTTTACCGGCAATACCAATCGGTTTGCATTGTCAAGAAGCGATTCTTCTTCTTTTTGCAGTTCAATCAGATCGGCAGCATCTACACGATAGCCTAGCTCAAAGACAATTTTTCCCTCCGTCTTCTTTTCCTTCATTCCGTTTGCAACCAGCATTTTTTCAACTTGTCCAAAATTAGGCAGAAGACAGACCGGCTTGTCTGTTGGCGCGTCATAGTCACTGTCGAGAATCAACCTCGCCGAGGGCGCACCAATCGCTTTCGAAACTTTACAAACATAGATTATCGCGGAATGATCGAACATTTTGTGCATACCATTTGGCCCCACAAGCACACCAAGCATAGTATAATTGTCTTCTTCCCACTTGAGAAGTCCGATTTTATTCTTGACGTACTCATCTCTTGATGGGCCTTTTTTCTCGTCAGTCGTATCTCTCTTTACCATTTCGACCTTTCTGATTGATTTATTGTTTTTCCTTTTTGTGCATTTTGATATTTTGTTTCCCCTGCTCAAGTTTCTTGCTCGGACCGTTATCTGTTTAGTCCAAAGGAAAAGAACACTCGGAGGGGAACAACCCCGGACCCGCCACCAGGAGGCTACTGGAGCAGGCAACGGACGGCGAAGCCATCGAACTTATTGCCGTGAAGCAGTGGGTTGACGCCTGAAGTAAAAAGGTACAGGCCGTAAGCGCGCCCCGTAGAGTACGAAGTACGCGACCAGTAGAGGCCGAGGGCGCCTAGGTGGTCGGCACCACCGCTGTTGTAGTTGCCACTGAGTAAGAGCCCAGGGGTATACTGGCCATTGATATTCTCGGTGGCAGTAGATGGATTAGCGACTAGTAATTTGCCAGCCACTGTGCTACCGCTATCAGTGCCATAGCCGTATGCCGTAGCGAGAGTTTCAAACTCTCCACCGCTTCCACCAGTTGGGAGGCTCCAGCCTTTCGGG
>JAFRJN010000013.1 GCA_017432225.1 Candidatus Saccharimonadota bacterium | reverse complement strand
GATGGACGTCCCAGAAGTAGTAGAAGTGGTGGCATCCGGGATATTCTTTACCGTGCTATCGCTGGTGTCGTCTTTGTAGGTAATAGAATAGTTCGCTGGGTTGGATGTAGCAGTGATAGTGACAGTCTTGCTATAAGTTCCTGCAGCTTGGGAGGCAGAGGCTCTGGCACCGAGGGCGATAGTATAAGTATTAGCTGTGGTGTTAGCTACTTTAGTAGTATCAAGAGTAGTAGCAGTAGTAGTAGGTGATGGCCAGAAGCCGACGTTTTCTACACCATTCATTTTGCTTGGCTTGTAGCCCCATTTGCCATTATAAGTAGAATCATCAAAGGTCTTTTCGTCCATCACGGAAGAAATGGAAGTGAATGTTCCGCCAGAACCATTAGTAAGGGTGCCGTCATCATCATCTGCTTCAATGGTGAGAGTGTAGCCTGTATAGTTAGTCGTGGTGACGTCAAAGGATGCGATGCCAGAGCCAGTAGAAGTAGCAAAGGTCCCGTCCGTACTGGTGGCCGTGAGATCTACACTGGCGGTGGCGGTACTAACTGAAACGGTGGTACTAGACTGTGTGGCGGTACCGGTAGCAGCATCAGCAGAATCATCATTATGGACAACTGGAAGAACAGTAAGGGTCAGAAGCGACAAAAGCAAAATAGCGGAAGACGCACCAATTAGACGAGCATGACTATTAAATCTAATGTTATTATCAAATCTTGAAATGGAATTCACTTTTGATGTACTACTACACCGTGCACGAAGACCTCTTAGCTTCGTGAGGAAGTTAGTTCTGTATGAATAAGGGTCAGAAGACTTATCTCCCCGACCACGGTGTAGTTCGAAATTGATTTTTTGTATGACCTTAGACATTTGGACCTTTCATTTATTTTTATAAGTCCGGTGCGTTCTCTAACCCTTATAAGAAAACGACACCGCGAGGTGCAACAGTCATACAATTCGATTAAGAGGTTAACTTTTTCAAACTTTAGACTCCTCACGGTGCCATAAACAAGCTCGAAAAAGTTCTTTTCAGCTTAAACCGTACCTCCTTTTTAATAAAACTGTATAACTGTTGCACTCTCATTATAGCATACTTTTAAAAATAAATGCAAGCGTTTTAACCAACTTTTTTCATATTTTTTCCACACCCTAGATTTTCTCAAGTTCTTGCATCAGCGTGTCATCGATTTTTTCTTTGAACTCTAGATGAATCGAGATATGCTTAATCGTCTCTGGCTGGTAGATTGCAAGCGGAGTGATTTCGGCCTTTACTTCATGCTTCGCCAAGATTTCTTCCACTTTTTCTATCACTTCACGGTAAGTCTTGTCTGTCTCTACCGTAAGGTCTCTTTTGTCTACAACTAATGAAGTGTCTATTTCGCGAGTCGGACGTGCATATTCAATTAGCTTATCAAAATCAAGCTCAAATCCCGCCAGATAATCTCCCAGCTTAAAGGCTCTCCTCACGGAATTTTTAAATTCACCCACTACGCCGATAGTTTCACCATTTACTATCACGCTGGCCGAACGCTTTTTCTCGAACGGACGCGAAACTGGACAAGTGTCTAACTTTCCTTCGAAAGATACCTCGATATTCAGAGCCTCGAGCAATCTCTCTAGGTAGTATTTCGCCTGGTAGTAAGCCGTACCGGCATTCTTCCGCTCCGCTATCACGAGCGCAAGGTGCATCTTTTCTACTGGCACCCCCTCGCTATCTAGCCCCAGCGACTTCTGATACACCTTATTCATCTCAAAAATCGCAAATTTATCTACTGGGAGCTTTTGATTAACATAAGCCTTGTCCAAAAGGCTCGGCACAATCGCCTGACGGATCAGCTGAAGCTCTGGCGAAATCGAATTGACAATCCTGTAAGATTCCTTCGGGTCTAACCCCGCTTTTTCAACTAGATGCGCACTAACAAAACTATAGGTGAGGACTTCGTTTGCACCGAAACTAGATAGAATATCGCGTATCCGAGCCTTAAGAGAGAGACTTGCGTTCTTCTCCGCCGTCTGATGTAGCGGCAAGACTGGCGCGATATTATCATAGCCATTGAGCCGCCCCACTTCTTCGATGACGTCTTCTTTGATATGGATATCTGTCCGCCAAAGTGGGGATTTAACCTTCAAATTTCCATTTTTGCCTTCAATTTCAAAACCGACATTTTCGAGAGTCTTGACAATCTCTTTTTCGCTATAATCTGTGCCGAGCAGCCCATTAATTTCGTCTATATTTACTTCTACACTAATCGGTTTCTCGGATTTTTTCTCCGTATCCGCCACTAGCGCCACTCTGTAACCACCTGCCAGCATCTCTGCTGCCGCTTCCGCTACCTTCAGGCATTGATACGACGGCTGTCCCTTGGTAAACCGTGTAATCGCCTCGGAAAAAATCCCGTGCGCCATCTGTGTCTTGCGTAGATTATAGAGTGAGAAAGTCGCCGACTCGATGATGATGCTTCGCGTATTCTCGTCTATCATAGTCGACTTGCCACCCATCGCCCCAGCTAGCGCCACCGGTGTATCACCAGAGCAAATCACAATGTCGCTCTCGATCAGATCCACCTTTGTGTCGTCCAGAAGCTCCAGTTTCTCGCCTTTTTTCGCTAGCCTCACCGTAATCTCTGGTTTAGCGCTCTTGCCCACCTTTACAAATTTATCATAGTCAAAGGCGTGCAGTGGTTGGCCAGTAAGTAGCATCAGATAATTCGTCACGTCTACAATCGGCGAAATCGGCTTCATCCCCGATTTTGAAAGCAGTACATCCACCATCGAAAGATATTTCTTGTCTATCTCACCGTGTTTCTCTAGTACTATCGCCGTATATCTGCCACAAATATCCGCATCTGCGATTTTCACTGAGAGCTCTTTGCCCGGCTTCAGAGTCGTATCCTGGTATTCGTAGTCAAAGCTCTCACCCAGTATCCCCGCCACCTCGCGCGAAAATCCGATAATCCCAAAGGTGTCCGGCCGGTGAGTGAGCGACTTATTTTCAATCTCCAAGATTTTATCATCCAGCTCAAACACATCCTTGAGCAGGTCACCCGGCTCCGCCATCTCTGGGTCAATCTCGACGATGCCACTGTGGTCATCGCCAAAGTCCAGTTCATCCGCTCCGGCGAGCATACCATTAGAGTCATACTTATTCAGCATTTTACGCTTACCAATTACAAATGGCTGGTCCTCATGCACCGAAGCCGGCACTACCGCCCCTGGCGCTATCCAGGCTGCCAGCATCCCTTCACGCACATTGGGCGCCCCGCAGACTACCTGGACCAGCTCATCAGCACCAACATTTATTTGACAGAGCGTCAAGTGTGTGTCAGGTATCTTTTCGGCGCTCACCACTTTAACTACATATATATTATCATATTTATGCGATTCGTCAATTACCCCCTCGACCTCCACCAGTCGCGCCCCAATTAGCCGAA
This sequence comes from Candidatus Saccharimonadota bacterium, assembly GCA_017432225.1. Classification (GTDB taxonomy): domain Bacteria; phylum Patescibacteriota; class Saccharimonadia; order Saccharimonadales; family Saccharimonadaceae; genus Nanosyncoccus. The sequence continues at coordinate 58,921 of JAFRJN010000013.1, read as the reverse complement.
TCAGCTCTTCATCCGAGACTGGGATTTTTACATATTTTTTGATCCAATTTAGAGAAATTTTCATTTCGCCTCGCTCCTACTTAAAGTTCCTTAAAAAGTTGAGATTACCGCTCTCAAAATGTCGCACATCTTTCAGTCCATATCGTAGCATCACTAGCCGATCAATCCCCCCACCCCAGGCGAAACCATGATATTTCTCCGGATCAATCCCGGCCATCTTTAATACATTCGGATGGATCATCCCGCACCCTAGCATCTCAAGGAAGTCACCTTTCTTACCCCCGAGCGACTTCGGTTTCTCGATCATAAACTCAAGCGACGGCTCCGTAAACGGGAAATACCCCGGCTGCGTGCGGATATTTAGCTTCTGTTCGTAGTATTTTTCAAAAAATTCACGCAAAATCCCAAGCATCTGCCCCATCGTACAACTCTCTGATACATATACTCCCTCGCACTGGTAGAAAGTATGCTCGTGTGTAGCGTCTACATCTTCGTTTCGATATACCCGTCCTGGCACCACCACGGAGATCAGCCCTGTCTCGTCTAGCTTCTTTTTATAAGCTTTTAAAACTCGGTTCTGCATAGTAGATGTATGAGCTGGCGGGATATAGCCCTCCTCCGTCCGAAAAGTATCATAGCCATCCCTCGCTGGATGTTCTTTGGCAAAGTTCAAAGAGTCAAACATGTGATATTCGTCGTCTAGCTGGCGACTCTCCATCACATCAAAGCCCATCATCTGGTAAATTGAAGTTACCCGGTCTAGCTCCACCATCAGAGGATGCCGAGAACCCTGTTCCACAGAATATAATTCCGGCAGCTTCTCATTCGGAGCACACGGCGCCGTGACGTCTAACGGCTCCACCGTCATGTCATACTGGGCCTCCTCCGCCTTCATAATCTTATCAAGGAGCGCCATCTTTTTAGCATTTAATTCTCGCCCAAAAGCCCCGCGTTTCTCCGCCGGGATTTCTTTGATCTTGGCGTACTCCGCGTTCAAATCTTTGAGTTCTTTTTTTAGTTTCTCCAGCTCTTCCATATTATATATATTATTATATCACAAAATCACCACTATATATTATATATATAGGATTATACGTCTAGGCGCAAGTAGTCAGTTCGCGGAGATCTTCATATTCAATCTCTTTCATATACCATGCCACGTAGTCCCCCGCCATTTTGTCACTATGGACTTTTAGGCTAATCGTGTCTGTACCAAGCCCCAAATCTTCAAATCCAAAGTGGTACCGCTCCGCCGGATCGTACGAGGCAATCTCATTCAGATAGTCAGCATAAGCCAGAGCCAGCTCTGCCTCATCTTTCGTCATCCCCGACCTCCTCGCAATCACCCCCGCCTCGGAATTGTCCTTCGGATATTTACTATAATATCTTTCCCTCACCACCGCCATACTAGAATCCGTATCAGAAAGTAGCGAGTAGACCTGATTGTACAACATGTAACCCGAATAAAGCCCGAGATTTTCGTCCTGTGCCTCCGTCCCGGAAAAAGTGTAATTTGCGCCTGTCGCCACCTCTACACCTACGCCTTTACAAGTTCTGTAAAGCCCAATCACGTCTTTGAAATACTTAAGTAATTTGTCAAGAATCCCGCCCTCGAGATTACCTACCGCCTCACAAACTTCCGCGCTACTCACACCGACCGTCGCTTCTCGATCTGCGCCTAGAATCCCGAATTTTTCCAAATCGCTACCCTCTAATATCTCGCCGTCATCACCAATCGAATCGCCAATCTCCGAACCTTTCCAATCGCCCATCGTCCAGCCTATATAATCCGTCGCCACAGTATTATGAGAAGTACAGAAAAGATCACCTAGCACCTCCACCGTAGAAATCGTCGCGCAAATATCTTGCGACATCGTTGTAAACTTTTGGTTTACGTTTTCCGCTTTGGCCGTCCCTAGAATATTAGCTACCGCATCACCAGTCACACTACCAGTCGACTGCACCGCCGACAGTAGAGACCCCGAGGAGCTATAAGATCCCAACATCGCCGTCGCTAGATTGTGCATAATGCTACCTAGAAAAGTATTTGGCGAAGAAATATCAAAGGGACTAAGCGTCGCACGCTCGGCCTCTTCTTTTCTTGCCACCGCCTTGTCCACCTCCATCTGATAGGCCAAAATCGCTTCCTCATTTGAAGGCATCGCACCAATCGCTTTTCTATTTAGACTATTATTGATAAACGAACCGCCCTCGAGCAGCCTATTTGCCCCAATCACACTTCTAAACACGCTCGAGTTCTTTTCGGAAATCGCAAGCGAGATGCTATTATTGGCCTTTGAAATCACTTCCGCATCCGCCGAATCGCCCTTACCATTTCTCACGGCCGATTCTGACTTTTGGCCACCATTAGAAGTCACCACTGTAGAATTAATTATATCTTTATCCACCTGGTCAGTGTTATATAATACCCTATCTCGCGAAAAGTTCGCCGCTTCCTCCTTGGAATAATTCTTCTCACCTACCGCCGCCTGGAAGTTAATGGTTTCCAAAATCGAAAGGCTTTTCGTCTCGATCTCACCAGTATAAACATTTTCGTAAGAAACCGTCGTAGGAGTACTGATGGTGTTCATTAGCTCATTAACTGGCCCGTTATCACCGATTCTCGCCCTTTGAATTGGCTCCTCAATCGCTAGAAATGTATTGGCCGCCGTGTAAGGTTCCTTCGCCGAAACTGCACTATTGAGAAGCTCCGCCGCCCGCTTGGTCTGGGTATCATCATAGACCCCATACTGGCATTTAAAAATCCTCGTGCCCGTCTGTACGCCTTTTTCGTCGTATGTCGGCTCCTCACACTCCTCACTTTTGACCCAGTCTATAATGTATCCTTTGGTTTTTTCGGCTACTGTCGCAGTGATTTCGCTCGCTTCACCAGTAGAAATATCTTCCTCAAAGGTACCCTCTGCACCTTCATCGTCCTCATCCTCACCTTCATCACCAACCACTTTTGTCCACCACGAGGACATCCTTCTATAAATAAGCGAAGCAGGCCAACCAAATGGTTTCTCATCGTCTCTCGCCCCACCCACTATCGTATCGGTTGAATTATCTAAAACTCCGTTTAGAATCGCCACAAAGCTCGCCTCGTCCGTCGCATAGTCACCAGTCTGCTCCCAGCCGTTAAAATTACCCCTCGAGAGCCCCATACTATCGTACGCGTCCGACACGTCTTTGCCATAGTAATACTTCGCCGCAAGATCCGCCGCGCCCGAATACGCCGCATAAAGTCTCGGGTTTGACTCTACCGCCGCCACAAACTCCGACGCCCGGATAATTTCACCATCATACAGCATGGCAAGCTCACCCTCTTCATCACTAACATAAGAAAACCCGCCAGCCGCCGCCACCATGCCTTCTTTTTCCTCAATATTGGCAATATAGACATTTGTCTTATAAAATTCCCCTGTTGCGGTGATTTGTCCTACATCCACCCCATGCTCCGCCAAATCCGAGGCATATCCTTCCGGCACCTTGCCATTCGCTGCCATTTCTGCCGTTATGTATTCACCCTGCGTCTCTAGAAGCCCTACCGTATCAGTAAAGCCTAGGGCCTTTTGCAAATTGTAATCAATCGCCCCAATCATCATCATTGGAAGCGCAATCACCAGCCCAATTATAGCAAAAATCATTCCCATTACGATTAGCATCGGCAGCATCGCCTTGAGCGCCCCCGGGATTTTAAACTTCTTCCCCTCTGATGATTCGCCTGTTTCGGGCTTACTAGCATTATAAAGGCCACCAGATTTAGCAACATCTTCCGCGGTATTAGCCTTGACCGCAGACACTGCCTTCGTCGCGGACTGTTCTACTGCTGCTAGATTTCCCACCATATATATTATCCTCTCGGCACCGGCATAAAAATAATTACTAACGACACAATCGCTAGCACTATCAGTATCGCCCACACCCAAGCAAATTTACCAGTCTTTTTGGTATCCTTGATATATTCCGAATCTTTCTCAAAATCCGTCACTTCACCATCCGGCGCCTGCTTCACCGCCTTCGCGCGCAGGTCCGCTGAAATCCTCCGTTCCAAATCTTGATTTTTATTATCTTCTTTATTTACTACTATACCCATAATTTTCCTAAATAAGTTATTTTTTATTATATCACAATTTTTTGTGATATAATATAGACAATATCAAATAAAGGAGGAATAATGGCCACAAAAAAGCCTAAGTCGTCGGCAAAGTCCAAGACCAAATCGACGAAACCAAAAACTGCGACCGCATCGACCGCGAAGTCTGCGTCCGTCACCTCTACTGCCAAACCAGCAGTCGAGACCAAAGCTGAAGCCATCGTAAGCAGCCCCGAAAAAGGTTCCTGCTTCAAAGGTTTCTTCAGCAAAAAATACGAAGAAAACGAGAGCATTCTCACCATCTTCAAAAATCCAAAGTTCTACGGAGCTCTGCTCGGCGAGGTAATCGGCACTGGTCTCATCACCATCCTACTATTTTCGCTATCACTCCTAGGTCTATCTAGCATCGCTACTTATTCCTTTGCCGTGATCGCTATCTTTGTAGGGGTTTACGCCCTTTCTGGCGCCTGCCTCAACCCTATCATCACCGCTGGCATGATGGCTTCTCGTCGTATGTCCGTCATTCGTGGCGTGATGTACATCATCGCCGAAATTATCGGTGCCTGGATCGGTTGGTTGATTTTCAACTCGTTCCACTTGGCCGGTGGCGACAGCGCTTACGCTATCCCCACGATGACCGAGATCGCCGAAGGTAAGTTCGGTATCGTAGCGGCAGTCGAATTTATGTCGGCTATCATCGTTGCGTTCTTCTACGCACGTGCTATTAAATACAAAAAGAGCGTGTTTACCTTCGCAGCTGTAGTTGCCGGTGGTTTCGCTTTTGTCATGGTAGTGTCATACGTGATTTCAGCAGCCTTCTTGGGGCTTTCTAGCAACTTCATCGTCAACCCTGCCGCGGCACTCATGTTCCAAATTTTCCCAACTTCTGGCGAAAACTTTGGCGAAATTTTTGGCGGCATTTGCCAAGCACTTTCCGTCTACGCTTTGCTTCCAATGATTGGTGGCGTACTCGGCTTCTATGCATCCGAGCTCACCGCTAGACTCTCTGGCGACAAAGAGTAATGGTATCTTAAAAACAAAATAAACCCCATCGGGGTTTATTTTGTTTTTGGAAACAGCGGTTCTTTTGGGGGATCAATCTGATTCGTAAAAATCTGCGCGATTTTTGCCGAAGTCTCCGGCAAAAACGGCTCGAGCATTTTATTCGCAATCAAGAGATTAGAGATTTCACTATTTAAGGCTTCATTTAGTTTTTTAGTCTCACCATTTTTGGCCAAACTCCACGGAGCATCGTCATCAATTTGTTTGTTTACATCCTGAACCTTCCCCCACACAAAATCAAACGCCAAATTAAATTTAAACTCTTTCATTAGATCTCTATATTCATCAGGCAAAGAAATCTCGGCTTTTTCATAAACAAAATTATTTTTGTATGCCAAAGTCGCGAGCCGCTGCACCAAGTTTCCAAGATCATTCGCGAGCTCATTATTGTAAGCATTCTCGTATTTTTCCCAGGTAAAATCCGAATCAGAAAAAGTATCGATATGGCGGAGGAAGAAGTAACGGAAAGCTTCCGTGCCGTGCTTCTCCAGGACTTCCAAAGGATCTACTACGTTGCCGATCGACTTACTCATCTTTTGTCCATTTGAGAGCACCATCCCGTGCGACACTAAAGTCTTTGGTAGCTCTAGCCCAAGCGCCAAGAGAATCGCTGGCCAGATAATCGCGTGAAATCTCAAAATATCTTTACCTACAAACTGCGCTAAAGCCGGCCAAAAGTCAGCAATATCCTGCTCTGGATAGCCGAGCACCGTAAGGTAATTACAAAGAGCATCTACCCACACGTACATCACTTGGTTATCGTCACCTGGCACCGGTACGCCCCAAGTCAGTTGCGCCCTCGGCCGAGAAATCGACACGTCCGGCGATTCATCGAGCAATTTCAAAATTTCTTTTTCTCTAAAATCTGGCAGAATCAGCATTTTGCCTGACACAATCGCATCGCGAATATCCGCCTTGAAATCTGAAATCTTGAGATAATAGTTCTCCTCTTCCAATCTTTCATAAGGCTTTTGATGATCTGGACAAACCCCGTGATTTTCTTCGTATTCTTTCTCGGTAATAAATCTTTCGCAACCGCTACAATACCAGCCCTCGTATTTCGAAAGATAAATGTGGTCTTTTAGTTTTTCCCAAATTTCTTGAACGCGTTTTTCGTGCGCCTCATCCGTCGTCCGCACAAAATCGGTATATTCTACATTTAGCTTCTTAATAAAATCTTTAAACTTATTTGCATTTTGATCGACGTATTCTTTTGTAGGGATGTTCAATTCTTTTGCTTTTTGAAAAATCTTGTTACCGTGCTCATCCGTACCAGCCTGAAATCTTACTTCGTTTCCTAACATTTTTTGGTAGCGCGAACATACATCCGCCAAAAGATAATCCATCGCGTGCCCCACGTGTGGCGCGCCATTTACATACGGGATTGCAGTAGTAATATAGATTTTTTCCATATTTATATTTTACAATAATTATTCAAAATAATCAACAAAAAACGCCCCGCTTGAGGGGGCGTTTTAAGCTTTCTATAATATACCAGCAGCTAGTAGTATCAGAATCACCACTAGAACTAGCACTATTAGCCCCGCCACCACCGATAGCAAAATCAAAGTGCTTTTGCTCATCTTGGTCTTGGCGGTCAATTTATCAAAAATGTTTGGCTTCTTGCCGGCCGGAGAATTAGCATCTGCCGCCATCGGGTTAGTCCCGTTTGCTAGCATCTGCTCATTCACGCCATTGTTCATCGGTTGAGCCCCGTCTGCTGGCGGCATCGACACCGAGCTACCGATCGAGCCTGGCACCGGCTCTGCTGCCTTAAGCGGAGCTTTGAGCTCTTCTTCTACTGGATCTGGTGGTTTTGGGCCCTCTGGCACCGCAATCGCCGTCGTTTCGTCAAATACATTTGCGACTGGCTGCGTCTGGAACATCTGGTTCATCGACATTGTACTCGCTGCTGGGTTCGCACCCGGAGCCACCACCGGATTTACCGGGGGATTGAGCGCAGCATTCGCTACATCAGCATTCACCGGAGCTTGAGCCACCGGAGTTACTGGCGCCGGATTAACCGGAGCTGCTGGTGCTGCCGGTGCTACGGGAGCCGGAGCTGGCGCTACTGGAGCCGCCGGAGCTGGCGAAGTCGGAGCTGGTGCCGGACTGACCGGAGCCGCCGGTTGCACTGGATTATTATTTGCTGGATCCATTTCTTTTCCTTTTTCTACTTAATGCTTATAGTTAATTATATTATACTCTTTTTTGTAGATTTTTAAACCTTATTTTCTACCGATTTAATCGCTTCCCCAAGAGCATTGATTGATTTTTGCAGACTAATTCCTTCGTTTTCGGAAATCTTGAGATCAAGCCGCCGCAGTACGCCTTCTCGGCCCACCACCGTCGGCCAGCCAAAACAAGTTCCCGAAAATTCGTCAAAAGACGATACCGGCAGAACCCGCATTTCATCATTTAGTATCGAACCTACGATCTGAAGAACGCAGGTTGCAATGCCATAATAAGTCGCGCCCTTTTTCTCGATAATCTGATAGGCCTCATTTTTGACAAAATCCGAAATCCCTTCGAGCGTGTCACGAGGCAAAAGCTCCGTCACATTTTGCCCGCCCATATCTGCCACCGACCAGAGCGAAACCTCTGTATCACCGTGCTCACCCACTTGATAAGCGTGTACCGATTTGGCGTTGACATTCAGAAAACTTGCGATTCTTTGCCGGAGCCTCGCCGAATCGAGCAAAGTTCCCGAGCCAATCACCTTTTCGGCTGGCAAGCCCGAAAACTTGAGGGTATAGTAGGTCATCACATCCATCGGATTCGACACCACGAGAAAAATCCCATCAAATCCACTCGCCATGATTTCAGTCACCATACTCTTCAGAATTTTCACATTTTTTTCGATTAAGTCCATCCGCGATTCGCCCGGTTTCTGCGCTGCTCCCGCCGTAATAATTACAATGTCGCAATCTTTCGCATCTTTGTAAGTACCATTGGAAATCTTAAGATGGCTCGGCGCCACCGCCAGCGCATCGCGAAGATCCATCGCCTCACCTTCAGCGTCCTCGGCCACAATGTCTGTTAATACAATTTCATTTATCGCGGTCCGTTGGTTCAAAGCGGCAAAAGCAATGCTCGCCCCCACGTTCCCCGTCCCCACAATCATCACTTTGTTATTATCCATAAGCATATTATACCACAGATTCTATGTAGAGTCGTAGTTCTTCTTTAATAAAATCATCTTCTACATTCTCAAGCTCATTTAGATACATCGGCGCCTGTGCCTGGAGCCGCCTCATTCGATACCCTTCCCATTCTTCCATTTCTTCTTCCGACAAACTCTCCGGAAAGTTTCGGCCCTTATAATGCAGCAAAAGCTCCGGCAATCTCTCATCGTCAAACTCTGGATGAAAATCCGCCAGTTTAGAAGGTTCAGCATTTCTTACCGCCTCCACCTTGAGGCGATCTTTGTCGTTCAAAAAGCCATCATAGAGTGCCTGCTCCGGCTCGGGCGCAGCTGGAAACTCCGACCTTTCTTCGTTTAAAGTCCGCATTTTTTCAGCAAACTCTGGGTGTTTCTTTAGAGTCTCTAGGTTGCGTCGCACGGTGTCCTCGTCTAGTCTAATTTTGCCCCAGCCATCATCTTTTGAAAGGACCGAAATTGGCGCCACCGCCGGGCACTTATTATAGCAGAGCTCTTTCACCACCGGATAAAACTTCGGCTCATCGTCTTTCAAAATTTCTTCCAAATTGTAACGAAGATCATAGACCAGAATATTTCCGTTTTTTGAAGGCGCTAGCGGCACCACCACCGTAGTCTTATTAAACTCATTCGCGTATCTCCCCGACGCATAGACCACCGGCACCGGATTTTCCAAATTTACCATCGCGGCGATTTCTCTTTTGCCCCGGTTTTTCATCAAAAAGTTAAATAGACTGGGTTGTTTGTCCTTAATCAGCTTCGCCACCGCAATCGTCGCATAGACATCAGACAAAGCATCGTGTGCGTGCGTATGCTCTAGACCGTTCTCTTTCGTGAGAAACTCCAGCCGATTAGTCGGCTTACCTTCCGCACTCACCGGCCAATTAATTCCCTCCGGCCGAAGCGCCCGCGTCAGTCGCACCACGTCAAGCATATCCCACCGGCTTCGTCCATCTTTCCATTGCCATTCATAAGGGTCATAAAAATTTCGCCAAAAAATCGCCCGCATAAACTCATCATCAAATCTCACCGTGTTATAGCCAAGCACAATCGTCCCCGGCGTAAAAATCTCTTCCGTCACTTTTTTACAAAACTCGGCTTCTTTTATACCCTCTGCTAGAGTCTTTTGTGGCGTAATCCCTGTGACGTTAATCGCCTGCGGACTAGGAAGTGCGTCATCCGTCATTTTGACCAAAATATCAACCGACTCGCCAATCGGATTCAAATTTAAATCCGTCCGCTGGCCCGCAAACTGCATAATCCGGTCCGCTCGCGGTTTCAGCCCGCTCGTTTCAAGATCGTAAAAGAAAAAACTCGGCTTCATGTTTTTATTATAACACAAAATACCGCCCCTTTTTAAGAGCGGTATTTTAGGTCAAACTCTTTAAATTTAGGAAGAAGTAGCGTTGCAGTAAGCCGTCAGGGTCGTGTCGTGTGGCCCTACTGTAAAGGTCGTACTAGCTGAACTTGGGTCTGCTACCGTACCGTATTCGGTCGAGTTCACCCACTGGGTAAAGGCATAGCCAGAGCTACAGGTCGCCGTGATGTTGATAACACTGCCATTGTCATAAGAAGCCGCCGTAGCCGGGGTAACCGATGCTACATTGGTACCAGCTGCTACCGTCACCGTATGCGCATCCACGTTGGCCGTCGCCGTAAAGGTAATCACGTTCTTGTAGTCACCAGAGCGTTGAGTCGAATCCGCATTCGCGCCAATCTTCATCGTGGTTTTGCCGTCGCCAGAATCGCCATCGTACCCAGATGCGCCTGTACCGGCATTGTCGGTAGTCTTATTAATCACTGTATCCGAGGTCGAAAGCGCCGCATAATTAGTCGCTGAATTTAAGAGATACCCCCAAGTACCAGCCACGAGCGTACTCACGCCACCAGCTGTCATGGTAAACACATTATTCGTATCAAGAGTTGAGTTTGCGGTCCGGGTCAGAGAAGTATTATTGTAAGTGGTATTACCTACCTTCGCCGACAAAGTATAGCCAGCCGAGCTGTTAGTGCCGACAGTAATATCTACTGTATTGCTATCATCTGCCGTACCTGGCGCTAGATCAGTAATCGTGAAATCGTCCGACACTGTCAAATTTAGTGTAGAATTAAATGTAAACTGCACATCCGTGCTAGTCTTGTACGTAACTACCGCGCTCGCGGCCTGCGCCATAGCCACACCCCCCAGTAAAATACCGCATGTTGAGATAATATGTTTGACCTTCATACCCTTATGATAGCATAAACGTTTCAATAATTCAATAATTTTATAAGAAAATGTCTTATCTTTTCATTATATCACACTTATGCTAATTTGTCAATATTAAGCGTTCGCGCCAGCTTCTTTTTCGTAATCTATACCGTAATAAGCATATTGTAGCATCGTGTACGCCGCATCGAGCTCCGTCGCTGCAGTCTTGAGTGGATCCTCGTTTGCCACCGCCATCACAATGAATCTAAGTGGCTTGTTGTATCCGCCACAAATTTCCGTCTGGTTGCCATAGGCTAGTGGCCCCGGAATCGTAATTTCGCGAATCCCGCCGAGCTTCAATCCTTGCATACCCTGATACCACCCCTCAATCATCCCCAGCGAAACATTAAGCGCTTTCGCAAAAGCCGAAGGGCTCCTGTCGCTATCAAAGGACGAGTCAAAAATCGTCTCGTCTGCGCACCAACCGATATAGTAAGCGAGATAATCGCTATCCTCGGCCTCGAGCGCCCGCCCCGTACCGGCTAGCAAATCTCGAACTTGCACACCACTTTCATTCGCTGAAGTCTCATTATACGCCGCTACCTCTGATTTATATTGGACAAATGTCTCATAATCATTTTTTGAGACCTCTTTAAAGGTGCTCAATTTTTCTGCATATTTGCTCGAATAGTAGGCCATCCGCTCATCTGACAATTTAGCCTCACCAGAATTATTGGCATTCTGCCCCACAATAATCGCCGCATAAGACGCGATAATCGACCCCAGCATAATAAAAGCGATTATTCCAATCGCCACCCGCTGACCAGTACTGGTCTTCAACTCTTTTTCCATAAAATCTCCACAGTTACAGATATTATTATACCACAAAAAGAAGCCCTATGGGCTTCTTTTTGAATTTTAGGCTTCTTTTTTAGCTTTTTTAAGAATCGAAACTTTTTTAAACGAGCCGCCCGCCTTCTTGATAGCTTCAATAGCAGTCTTTGAAGCAAACTGGGTCTCGAGCTCGATTTTGCTCGTAATTTCTCCGCGAGAAATCACCTTCACCTTAACATAAGGGCTAGAAATCAAGCTTTTCTCGGCGAGGACCACGTTGTCCACCTTGCCAGAAAGGTCGTTTAGTCTATCAGTGTAGACCACCTCGGCCTTGGCATGGAAAGATTTAAAACCTTTCAGCTTTGGCACGGCCTGCATAATAGCACGCTGACCACCCATAAAGCCTGCCGGCATCTTGGAATGACCAGTACGAGCCTTCTGACCCTTGGTACCACGGCCAGCGGTCTTACCCTGGCCAGCCGAGATGCCACGACCCTTGCGGGACGGACGGGTATTCTTGTTCACATTTAGATCATTGTATTTCATTACTTATCCTCCTTCTTCGAGGTCTTCTTGGCTGGAGCTTTCTTGGCAGTTTCAGCTTTTTTAGCTGGAGCCTTTTTGGTTTCAGCCTTTTTTGCCTCTGCCTTCTTAGCCGGAGCTTTGGCCTCAACTCTTTTGGCTTCAGTCTTCTTGGCCTCAACCTTTTTAGCCGGAGCTTTAGTCTCAGTCTTTACCTTCGGAGTCTTATTCTCGTAGCCAACCCATTTGCCACGTGGCACCTGGGCCTTGAGGCCTTCCATCACTGCATAAGCGATGTTCACCTTATTAGTAGAGCCTAGCGACTTCGAAATCAAGTTCTTTACCCCAGTAAGACCCATAATCGAACGTACGGTACCACCGGCGATAATCCCAGTACCAGGAGCTGCCGGCTTCATCAATACGTCAGCACCAGTCACCTTGGTCCGGGTCTCGTGGCAAATCGTCTCACCGTCCATGTTGAAGGTAATCATCGACTTCTTCGCCTTGGTCGTAGCTTTGTTTACTGCAGTCGTTACGTCGTTACCCTTAGCTACGCCGATACCGACTTTGTTCTTGTGGTTGCCAATCGCCACGAGCGCTTTAAATCTCATCCGACGACCACCAGCCACAGTACGAGATACGCGATCAATCGCAATGGTAATTTCGTCAAATTCTTTTGGCCCAGTCTCGGCTTTTACTCTGTCACGACGACCATGGCGTTCCATCTTTTTACCAGAGATGTCACGCACCTGCTTGGTAGCGGCGACTTTGTCGTCCATCTTAAGAGTACCAGACTTGTTAATTACTCTTGGGGCCTTGTTAGCATTTTCCTCTGCCATTTTAGAACTCCAATCCTTCCTTGCGAGCCGCTTCCGCGAGTGCGTGCATCCGGCCTGCATATAATTTTGCACCTCTGTCAAATACTACTTTTGAAACTTTCTTGGCCTTGGCCTTTTTGGCGATTTCGGTGCCAATCTGGGCAGCCTTTTCAGTCCTAGTACCGGTCATTTTAGTACCGACAGTCGTAGCATAAGCTAGGGTAGTTTTCTTATCATCATCAATAATTTGCGCGGTAATGTTCAAATTTGAAAAATGAACCGTCAGCCTTGGCCGTTCTGCCGTGCCGTGAATCTTGGCGCGGGTCCTTGCCGCTCTATATTCGCTTTTCATTATTTCTTACCTGCCTTTCCAGCCTTGCGGATGATTACCTCGTCCACGTACTTTATACCTTTACCCTTGTATGGTTCAGGCTTCTTTAGAGCACGGATTTCTGCGGCTACCTGGCCTACCTTCTGCTTGTCAATCCCCGATACGGTGATTTCCATTTTGTTGGTAGAAAGTTGTACGCCCTCTGGAGCGCGATACTTCACTGGGTGTGAGAACCCAAGCGCCATTTCGATCTCCTGACCACCGCCAGAAAGACGAAAACCGACACCGTTAATCTCTAGTTTTTTCTCGTAACCTTTGGTCACGCCCACAACAGCGTTGTTGAGAAGCGCTCTCTGGAGACCATGCCAAGCCCGAGACTTTGGCTCGTCGTCACTCCGAGTGACGGTCGCCACGTTGCCCTCGACCGTAGTTTTGGTCTGAGGCTGCACCGGCACAATGAGCTGACCCTTCGGGCCTGCGACAGTAATCTCTTTGTCGCCGACCGTGATTGTCACTCCCGCCGGAATTTCGATGGGTTGTTTTCCGATACGACTCATATCTTCCTTTACATTAATGTTATTCCTATAATTGTACCACAGATTAGAGAAAAAAGCAAGGAAAAAGACCCTATTTTCATAGGGCCTTTTTCAAGGTGCATTTGGGGGGTGGTATCAAATTGCCGAGAGTTTAAAACTCTTGGCTAGTCAAATTTCAAAATTATTCTTCTTTCCCGATGGCTACATCAGTTTCTTCGTAGAAATCCTCTGGATTCTTTGGGACCTCGACAATGATCGGTTCCGAAACGTCCAGTAAATCCTCGTCCAAAAGTTCAAGTCGACTTTTAGCCGCATCTCTTTTCAAAATGAACGGCTCAATCTCGGCATAACTCTTATCTTTCTCTTGCATGCGACGAATCTTCGCATCATAAGCACGTACAACGTGCTGAGTAGTCTGACGAAGGGCGCCTGGGTCACCACCGATAGCTTTGTAGCAGTAATCTGGCAGATTTCCATCATCGATCGCCTTGATCGCATACATCAAGACGTCCGCCTTCGCATCCTTTGAATTAGGACAAAAGCCAAAGTTGGTGAACTTCATCAGCATCTTATCGCCATGCCCCTTTTTGCGAGTACCAATGAGAATATATTTGCGAAAGATATGTATCTCTACCGCTTCATCCTCCTTGATTTCGTTAAAAAGAGTATCGATAATATTGACGAGTCCTTGCTCGCTAGCAATTCCTCCAACCAGGTCTTCACCTGTTTTCAAATCAAACCTTAGAAAACTTTTCATGTTTTCCACCTCCAAAAATTCAAAGTTCAATGGTGCCAGATTTTTGGTCTGGCGATTGTTTACAGTTACATCTATACCCCCAAAACTACCATCACCCCTTATTATATCACACCCACCACAAAAAGTCAAGCCCCACTTTATATTTCTGAAAGAAATATGAAGATATAATCAAAAAATCGAACCGGAATTCACTTTCGGTTCGATTTTCTTACTGGCCTCTTTTGCTGGCCTTTTCTCCTCCGGAGAAAAGGCCACTAGTCTAGAGGTTTTCTAGGTCTTCCTCGGTTGGGACTTTGCTATCTGATGTCTCAAAATCCTCGATTGGGGCCACCCCTGTACCTACTGGAATCTTGCGACCAATGATCACGTTTTCCTTGAGGCCACGGAGATGATCCACCGAACCCCGGATCGCTGCGCCAATCAAGACACGTGTAGTATCCTGGAAGGACGCCGCCGAGAGGAACGAATCCGAGTAAATCGAGACCTTGGTAATACCAAGCAACTTATTGATGTAAGTCGCTGGAGTCTTACCGGCTTTCTCTACCGCTTCGTTTTCTGCTAACATATCCGCCCGCGAGACGATTTCGCCAGAGATAAACCGTGTATCGCCTGGCTCTTTTACCTCTACCTTAGAGAACATTTGGCGAACCAAGATCTCAAGGTGCTTTGGCGAAATTTCATGACCTTGTGCCGAGTAAACCGAAAGCACGTCGTTCATGATGTAGCGTTCAGTCTCTTCGATGCCCTTGTAGTTCATCAAATCCTGAAGGTTAAGAGACCCGGTCGTAAGTCTATCACCAGCCTCTACCGTATCACCAGTCTTTACAATCACTTCTGCGTCGTTAGGAATCTTGATTTCTGCGCTCTCTTCTGATTCAGTTACGAGCAAAATCGCATCCTTGACCAGCTGTACATTACCAGCTTCCGCTGCTTTTACCGCTGGTTTGTCGCCGCTCTTGCGAATCAGCGTTGCTCCAGCCTTTACAGTTTCGCCGTCTTTCACCGCTGGTCTGCGACCTTCTAGATCAATCTTTATCACCGGCCCAGCTTGCGCCTCTACCTTTACCGTATAGTGGTTGCCCTCTTCGGTCACTGTCACTACACCGCTAATTGGCGAAACATAAGCCTGACCCTTTGGTGTACGAGCCTCAAGTAGCTCCTCTACACGAGGAAGACCTCGAGCGATTGCACCAGAACCTGCCACACCAGAGCCGTGCTTGGTATCAAGCGTCAGCTGCGTACCTGGCTCACCGAGCGACTGCGCTGCAATCACCCCGACCGGCTCATTCGCCGCCACCAGCATACGAGTAGACATATCGACACCGTAAGCCTTGCGTGGGACGCCATTTACCGCCGTCGTCGAGAGAATCGACTGAATCTTCACCGACTGGATATTTTCGTCATTTTCAATCTGTTCTGCTACTTCTTTAGTAATCAGCTCATCCGCTTCCAGATAGCCTGGGATAGCCTCTGCAGTATAGCGCCCAGCAATCCGCATCGAGAACCCAATACCCGAAACCTCAGTTTCGTTCTTGTAAACCACGAAGCCTGGATCTTCCGCCTCTTCGTCAGTGGTAAATACATCTTGAGACACATCTACGAGACGCCGAGTGAGGTACCCAGAATCTGCCGTACGTAGAGCCGTCGACACCTGCCCCTGACGCGCACCCCGCGTTGCGATAAAGGATTCCAGAGTGTTGAGACCTTTCTTGTATGAAGATTTCACTGGAAGCTCAATTTCATTGTTGTTAATATCCACCATGATACCAATCTCTGCCGAAGCGAGCTTGATGTTTGAGATATTACCACGAGCACCCGAGTTCACCATCACCGCGATGTCGGTGTCCATCTCTGATAGCTTGGAAGACAAGAAGTCAGAAATTTTACCGTCAATATCACGCCAGTTGGCGATAGTTAACCGATAACGCTCTTCTTCAGTGGTAAGACCATCGTTGAAATCTTGCTGAATCATTGCAGTCTTGGCATCACCTTCAGCGATAAAGTCGTCGATTTCGTCGTAAGTCGGATAATCGTCCTTCGCCGTCGAAATCGAAGCCACCGTCTCGTATTCAAATGCCAAATCTTTGAGTGCGTCAGCAGTCTTGACCGTAGTCTCTGCCCCGTACATATCAAAGATATTCGCCATCACCTTGGAAAGGTGCTTCTTGGTCTGTACCGAGTTGTCATACGGATAATCTTCTGGGAGAATTTCGTTGAAAATCACCCGTCCAAGCGTAGTATTACGCACTTCCTTCTTGGCAAACACGCGAATCGGTGTCTGCAGCGCAATCACACCCTGCTCGTAGGCCATTTCCGCCTCATAAACAGAGGAGAAAGCCTTTGGTTTGTCGGTGTCTGTACCTGGCTTATCGTAAGTCAAATAATACGCACCGAGCACTACATCCTGGTAAATTGCCAAAACTGGAGACCCATCAGCCGGCTTCAAAAGGTTTTTCTCTGCCGTCATCAGCTCTTTAGCTTCCATCTGGGCACCTTCAGAAAGTGGCAAGTGCACCGCCATCTGATCACCATCGTAGTCCGCGTTAAACCCAGATGCTACGAGTGGATGAAGCTTGATTGCTTTACCGTCAATCAATCTCGGCTGGAACGCCTGCACCGACAAACGGTGAAGCGACGGAGCACGGTTGAGGAGTACATATTTACCCTCAATCACCTCGTCGAGCGCATCCCAGACGATAGTTTCCTTCGCCTCAATCAGTCTCGAAGCTGCCCGGATGTTGTTTGCGTGCTCATGGCCGATTAGCCAAGAAATCACAAATGGCTTAAATAGCTCGAGCGCCATCTGCTTTGGCAGACCGCATTCGTTGAGTTTTAGTTCTGGACCTACCACGATCACCGAGCGACCAGAGTAGTCCACGCGCTTACCCAGAAGGTTCTGGCGGAAGCGACCCTGCTTACCCTTAAGGAGGTCAGACAGAGATTTGAGCCTTCTCCGACCGTTAGTCGAGTTCGCACCTCTAGAGCCATGAGCTGCCGAGTTGTCAATCAGTGCATCGACCGCCTCTTGCAGCATCCGCATTTCGTTTCTACAAATCACCTCTGGCGCGTTCAAATCCATCAATTTCTTGAGACGGTTGTTACGGTTAATCACCCGGCGATAGAGGTCGTTAAGATCAGAAGTCGCAAACCGACCACCAGGAAGGGCAATCATTGGGCGAAGATCCGGCGGAATCACTGGAATTACCGTGAGGACCAAATCTTCTGGTTTGATGCCAGCTGCCTGCATCCCCTCGAGGGTCTTGAGGCGCTTCTGAATCTTCTTTTCCTTCTGACCTTTAGCTTCTTCAGCCTCTTTCTTGAGCGATTCGATCAATTTATCAAGATCAATCTCGTCAAGCATCTTCTTGATTGCGGTCGCACCCATTTCCACCGTAATCAGCTCTTCATATTCTTCTGGAAGATTACGATAATCGACTTCTGCAATCACGCCACCCTTCTTAAACGATTCAAGTAGAACCTTTCTTGCGGTATAATCATCGTCGAGAGCTTTCATCTCTTCTTCTTGCTGTTCGGAGAGAGCCTTGACGTCTGCATCTTTGGCTTTAGCCGCCTCGGCGTAGCGAATCTTAATCGCTTCTCGAGCCGCCGTAGTCTGTTGCTCTAGCTGCTCCAAAACCGCCTGAATCGCCTCTGTCTTGGCATCAGTGATAAGATACGTAGCAAAGTAAACTACTTTTTCGATGTTCTTCACTGTAATGTCCAAAAGTAGTGACAATGCGGAAGGCACGCCACGCATAAACCAAATGTGCGCCACTGGTGCAGCCAAGGCAATGTGGCCCATCCGCTCACGACGGGTGATCGACTTGGTTACGAGGTTACCCTCTTTGTCGACCGCCGCCTCACGGCTCCGCACACCTTTGAGTTTAGAATCGTGCGGATTAATATCCTTGGTTGGCCCGAAGATTCTTTCGCAGAACAAGCCGTCCCGCTCTGGTTTCTGGGTCCGATAGTTGATAGTTTCTGGCTTTGTTACTTCGCCATAGCTCCAATTCAAGATGTCGTCGCGACTTGCTACGCTGAGCCGAATCGAATCGAAGTCTGAAGCGCTGATAAAGTTATCCATCCATGCCATATTAGAACTCCTCTCCGAGGTCAATGGTACCCTCACCTAATTCTTCCTCTGGTTCTTCCTCGGGAAGTTCAGAATCTAGGTCCTCATCCGCCTCTGTTATTTCAATACCTTCTTCCGCCATCATCGCGGCTGCCTCATTTTCATCGAGGTCTACGATGTTTGGTTCGGTATCTTTCTTGTGTTGATCATAAATCGATTGATCATCTTTACTCTTTTCAATTTCTCTTGAAGTCTTTTCAATCACGTCACCTGCATCTGACGATTCACCGTGATCCAAGAGATCTACTTTGAGCCCCAAACCTTGAAGCTCTTTCACTAGCACGTTAAAGCCTTCTGGGAGCTTTGGCCCCTCAATCGGCTCGTGTTTAATGATAGCTTCATACGCCTTGGCCCGTCCGTAAACGTCATCTGACTTAATGGTAAGCATTTCCTGGAGGGTAGTAGCTGCACCGTAAGCTTCGAGCGCCCATACCTCCATTTCCCCAAATCTCTGACCACCGTTCTGAGCTTTACCACCGAGCGGCTGCTGGGTCACCATCGTGTAAGGACCAGTCGAACGTGCGTGAATCTTATCCTCTACCATGTGGTGAAGCTTCAGCATGTGCATTACACCTACCGAAGTCCTACCATCAAATGGCTCACCGGTGAGACCATCATAGAGCTGAACCTTACCATCTCTAGAGAAGCCAGCCTTTTCGAGCTCATCGGAAATCACTTCGTCTGGCACCCCGTTAAACGGAGGAGTTGCTACTGTGTAGCCTAGAGCTCTCGCCGCCATACCAAGGTGGATTTCAAAGAGCTGCCCGAGGTTCATACGCGAAGGCACACCCATTGGCGACAAAAGAATGTCAATTGGCGTACCATCTTCCATAAATGGCATATCTTCTACTGGTAGCACTCTAGAAACCACACCCTTGTTACCATGCCGACCAGCTAGCTTATCACCGACGCCGATTTTGCGCATTTCTGCAACATAAATCTTAATCTGCTTCAATACACCAGCCTTTAGTTCGTGGCCTTGCTCACGACATTTCTCGGCATCGTAAACGCGAACGTCTACAACTTTACCTACCGAAGAACCGTTCATCCGTACTGAAGTGTCGCGGACATCGTTAGCCTTCTCACCAAAGATGGCGCGGAGCAGTCTCTCTTCAGAGGAAAGCTCTCTTTCACCCTTTGGTGTAATCTTACCAACGAGGATGTCGCCGTTTCGGACTTCCGAGCCAATCGTCACGATACCATCTTCGCCAAGGTGGCGGAGCGAGTGTTCCGAAACATTTGGAATGTCTCTAGTCACCTGCTCTGGACCAAGCTTGGTATCACGGACTTCTACGTCGAAATCTTTGATATTGATAGAGGTGAGAGTATCATCCTCGACCAATCTATTGGAAATCACGATCGCGTCGTCCATGTTGTAACCACGCCATGGCATGAAAGCTACAAGAAGGTCGCGGCCAAGGGCTAGTTCTTTATTATGAACTGATGCACCCTCAATCAGGACATCGCCCTTCTTGACTTTCTCGCCTCTCCAGGCCACACAGCGCTGGTTGTAACAGCGGTCATCATTAGTCTTTTCAAAGTGAGTGATCTTGTATTCGTGCTGACCACCCTTGTCATATTTGACAATCACCGATTCACCATCAGCCTTGATTACTTCACCCGCACCTTCTGCTACGATTAGCTGCGAAGTGTTGCGAGCTACCGCGCCCTCGATACCGGTACCCACGATTGGGTTATCGGTACGAAGCAGTGGCACTGCTTGTTTCTGCATGGCGCAGGCCATCAGAGACCGGTCAACACGGTTTTTTTCTACAAATGGAATCAAGCTTGCCGACACACCGAGAATCTCTTTGTGCGCTGCATCCACGTGAGTCACCCTTTTAGCTTCTACCTGGGCTGGCTTACCGTGAACCCGGGCTGATACCCAGTCTTCGACAAATTTACCGTTTTTATCAATCTTTACTGAAGCGTCCGCGATGATCTTGTCATCTTCGGTCGCTGCATCCATGAAAACGACTTCGTCAGTCACCTTGCCGTTCTTTACTACCCGATAAGGAGCCTCAATAAAGCCGTACTCGTTAATCCGGGCGTAAGTAGCGAGGTTTAGAACCAGACCTACGTTACCACCTTCTGGTGTCTCTACCGTACAAATTCTACCGTAGTGAGTCGGGTGAGCGTCACGCACGTCAAAGCCCGCGCGCTCCCGAGTGAGACCACCAGGACCCATCGAGCTTAACCGGCGCTTATGTGCAAGCTCGGAGAATGGGTTAACTTCGTCCATCAACTGTGAAAGCTGTGAGGTTGAGAAAAATTCTTTCACTGCTGCTACTACTGGACGTGGATTGATTAGCTGCATTGGTACCGCGTCATCTGGATTAGCCATCGACATCCTATCGAGGATGTTTCTCTGCAGGCGCAGCATCCCCAGACGGAATTGTCTCTGGACCAGCTCGCCGACCAACTTCACACGACGGTTCGACAAAGAGTCGATATCGTCCGCTGGATCTTGCGTATTATTGAGACGAATAATCTCTGTAATGATTGCAATTACATCCTTCATCTGTAGAGTGCGATATTCTGGCTCGTTTGGCGTATCAAATCCAAGCCTGCGATTCATCTTAAACCGACCGACCTTGGAATAGTCATACCGCTTCGGGTCAAAGAACATCCGGTCGATCATCGACTTCGCGTTCTCTACCGTAGCGAGGTCACCCGGACGAATCCTTCGGTACACCTCAAGAAGTGCCTCACCTTGCGTAGAAGATGGGTCCTTTTCGAGAGTAGCCTGGATGTAGCTCTTCTCGCCATTGTCGATTTTTTCAAAGGCTTTCTTAATTTCAGATTCCTTCATACCAAGAGCCCGGAGGAATGTCGTTACCGGAATCTTGCGACGGCGGTCAATCTTGACGTTAATCGCACCGTTGGCCGTAGTCTCAAACTCGAGCCACGCACCCCGCCCTGGGATCACCTTGGCTCCGTAGAGGTTCTTCACCCCGATATTCTCTGCGGTGAAAAACACCCCAGCCGACCGAATCAACTGCGATACAATCACGCGCTCGGTACCATTGATGATAAAGGTCGCCCTTTCAGTCATACAAGGATAGTTACCGAAGTAAATCTCTTGCTTTTTCTTGGTTTTAGTTTTCTTGTTTTCGAGCTCAACCACTACATAGAGCGGCTTCTCATAGGTCGCCAAATTGTACTTGGCTTCCTTCTCAGATTCCTGAGGCTCCTTAAATTTATATTCTTTGAAACGGAGCGAGAACTTCTGACCGGTGTAATCGTCAATCGGATTCAACTCGTCAAAAACCTCTTGCAAACCGTTTTCGATGAAGTCTTCCCAAGATCTCTTCTGGTGTTCCACCATATCTGGGACTTCTACTGCCTTGTCTTCTTCAGTGAAGAACAGGCGCTTGTCGCTTGGTTTTGTCGCCATCTTACCTCTTTTATTAGTGTTTAGTATCTTTTCGACCACCAAAAGCCCTCACAACTTCTAGCAGTCTCAGCGCCGAAGATTACTGCCCAGTCTCCCCCTAGAAATTCGCCAGATTTCTTCAGATTTTTGAAACAGAGCACACTACTTCTTAATATCAAGTTTAGCACAGATTCTGCAAAAATACAAGGGCCAAAATTAGTTTTCCACACTTTTTTCAAAAAATTTTCAATTTTAGGCTTGCAATCGCGTCGTCACGTGCGTATAATAATACTTAAGCTAACTAACTGCGAGTCGGCTTGGGGAAAAAGTTGAGAGCTTATATATGTCTAAAAAACACCTACGTTGAAGGTGTTTTTTGGGGTAAAAATCTAAATATAAATCCGCCATCAAAGTCTCACTAATCAAAATCCTAGACATCAAAAATCCCCCGGCAAAAGCCGAGGGGATTTTTTATTCAAGAAAGGACGCGTCCCTTGGTTTTCTGATGTCAGCACCCCCTGACATGAATTTTTGGAAGCAAATCCTGCTCCCTCAATTTCGCCAAAGCTGAAAGCTCAAGCGTAGTTGCCTGCCTCTCGGTCAGACCAAACAAATTTCTGGTATTTGTAAATGTATGTGACAGTCCACCCCTGGAAAGCCCATAGTGAAATGAGATAAACTCTTTCTCATCCTCGGTCAATGACTCCTTCAGGACTTTCGTAACAGCCCTGTATTCGTCTTCGGTTATCGACAGAAAGTTCTCATAGCCTTCATTATCGAAGTAATCAAAGCCGGTTGCAATGTCGAGGTCGTCATAGACATCCGTATACAAACGATTTATGTTAAAAGTCAACGTAAAATCGCTTGCCGGGCGCACAAAGCCCTCTTTTTCTAACACTGCAATCAGGTCTAGAGCCCACTTGTTCATGCGCTTATCTGGTCGCGGACGCATACTTTTAGTGTATGCCATCCACCTGCCGTCCAAAATCGCATCAGTAGCCGAGCAGAAATTCCTCTCCAAATATCCTCTAGTCCTCGGATCGAGATCTAGGTCATCAAAAGTTATCCCTATTGCTTTTCTTGTCATTCTACTTACCCCCTATAGTTTTTTGTAAAAATCAGTAGCTAGCAAAAACAATTTTCTCCTTTCTCAAATTTTTAAAGAACTTTACTCCTTTCTCGGTTCTTTTTCTCGACTTGATAGCGTTTTTGCATCAAATCGGCAATCGACATACATTCGTCGTTTTTTAACATTCGACGAATATTGTCTCTAACATAGCGCCGGCGATCAGAATCTTCAAAGAAGTTCATCACTTTCTGCATACCAGCTTCATCCATCGGTAGATAGCCCGCACATTGCGAAGCCACGTTCAAAGCTCGAAGTTTGCTCCAGCGACCCCTGTTACGGTCATCCAGCTCTTGGTCAAATATCCCCACATGGCCATATTGATAAGCCACCTGTTGTACCGGATATACGCCATCTTGAGCATTTTGCTGCAGTTTAAAGAGGTGGATATATTTGCCATCGGCATCTAGAAACTCCAGAAAAAGGTTCAAATAACTCCTTTAGGACTTATGAATTTCCTCAATCATCGCTCTAGTTTCTTTGTCTGGCAAACCAGATTTCTCTTTCGGGAGCTTGTCCTCACCATAGATCTTAATAAACTCTCTGGTAGTCAGCTGTTCCTCGGTTTCACCATCAATCACTACTACAGTCTCTCGATTGTCAGAAACAATCACTTGCATGTTCGTACCCCCTTTCCAAAAAAGAATTAATCTACTGACCGATTCTTTAAACAAAAATCAGCCCATACCCTCATTATATCACACTTTATGAAAATAGTCAAGGTTAGAAACCGGGAAGACCCCCTGTAAAGGAGTCTTCTTCACCCTAGATGTCTAGATCATCCAAATCCGCAAGTTCGGCGCGGGTCTTTTCGGCTAGCTCCGAAGTCTCGGGCTCTTCTTCAACTTCTTCTGGCTCTTCTACTTCTTCTGTCTCACCTGCCGCCTCTTCGGCCGTCTCCTTTACTGGAGCTTCTTCAGCCCTCGCCTTTGGCCGGCTGATTTCGTGGCCTTCTTCATCGGTGTTTACGATTTTTAGATTAAAACGCGCATCTTGCTTGGTACCAAGCGCTCGGAGGAGTACTCGAAGCGACTGTGCCGTTGTACCTTTGCGGCCAATCACCCGGCCGACGTCTTCAGGATCCACCGTAAGGGAGAGTAGCACGCCCTTTTCATCAATCTTGCGATCTACAGAAACTTTATCCGGATTGTTGACTAAGGTTTTTACAATATATTCTACGAATTGCTGGTCAATAGTAGCCATGTGATCTCCATTTTTATTTATTATAATTCCATTATAGCACAAGCCTCACAATTTGTATCTTGTATTTTTGCTAATTTTATGCTAAAATTAAATGAACAATAATTTAAGGAGAAAATATGCTAGCGATTCGTATGCAGCGTAATGGCCGGGCACACCTCCCTGTGTACCGGATAGTCGTCCAAGAATCCCAGCGCCATCCTCTTTCAGGACGCGTTGTGGCCGAGGTCGGCAATTACAACCCAGCTACCAAAACTTGCGTCCTTGACAAAAAAGCGGTAGAGAAATATTTAAGTAACGGCGCCCAGCCATCCAGCCGGGTAGCAATGGTCCTTAAAAAGAACGACATCAAGTTACCAAAATGGTACAAAGAAGCCCCAAAGAAATCTTACAAGGCCAAGCACGCCGACAAGCTGCGCAAAAACCAGCCAAAGGAAGAAGCAGCCCCAGCTGAACCAGCTGAAGCCCCAGCCGAAGAAACTCCAGCTGCAGAATAAAAAATAGCCCCTAGGGGCTATTTTTTATTGTTCCAAATATTCAATATTTTTCTTAAACTGATCAATCTCTGGGCCAAGCATTTTACGGTATTTCTTCACCGCCACCTTGGCCGCCATAGTTTGCGCATCTTGTTTGGAATGTCCTTCGCCAGTAGCAAAGAGCTCCCCATCCACATACATCGCCACCACAAAATGCTTATCGTGGTCCGGCCCCTCCTCTCTGAGCGTCCGATAAGTCGGCGTCACCCCCGAGACTTTTTGCGAAAGCTCCTGCACATACGACTTCGGGTCTCGCCAAGTCCCGCCTTCCACGATTGAATCAATTTTGCTCAAAATATGTTTGGCAATGAACTTTTTGGCCGTTTCGTACCCCTGGTCGAGATAAATCGCCCCGATCACCGCCTCAAAACAATCCGCAATAATCACCTCATGCGCTCGCGCAGAACCCATTTTTTCCCCTTTAGACAGCCGCACCAGTGGCTCGTACCCCAGCTCATAGCCAGATTCGCCGATCGATTCCGTTCGCACCAGCGCCGAACGCAGCGAAGTCATAATCCCCTCAGATTCGTCGTATCGCCGATACAAAAAATCTGAAACGACTAGCTCCAAGACCGCGTCACCCAAGTATTCCAACCGCTCATTGTGCGGAATCATCATTTTGCGGTGCTCATTTACATAGCTCCGGTGCGTCAAGGCCGTCACTAGAAGGTAAATATTTTTAAATTCAAACCCTATTCTTTCTTTGGCGAATTCCTGATATGGCGTCGTGTCTACCAGATCTTTTAATAATTCTTCTTCCCCTTTTTCTTCATCCATATTTTAATTTCCTTTCTTTTTGTTAAAAATCCCCTGCGCGAATCTTGCGTTTGGCAATCAGCATTAATTTTTCAATATCCTCATACTCAATCAAATCTAGCGCCTCGGTAAATGAAAACCATTTAATCCCCTTCATCCACTTTTCCGCTGTCGGTCTCTCTCTAGCATCCAGCGCCTGCACCAGATAAATCTGGGTCGTCATCAAGACCAGCTTATCTGCCCGGCGATATTTGAAATGGATTTTACCTAGCCACGTCAAAATATCAAAGTTCTTAAGGCCCGTTTCTTCCTCAATCTCACGCCGCGCGGTCATCTTGGCCGTCTCACCCGGCTCAATGTGCCCCTTTGGAATTGTCCAGCGCCCTTTAGAATCTTGGATTAGAAGCACTTCGATATCGGTCTTATCTGCAGTCAACCGAAAAACTATCCCACCAGAAGTCGGTTCTCTCACAATCTCTTGGATTGCTACTTTTTTCCGAAAAACTGCCGAAGTAAACTTACGAAAAGGCGACTCTTTGACTTCTTCAGTCGGTAACGCTTCCGGCACCTTCAGCGTGCGCCTTTCCACCGGTTCCCCGCTTTGGGGCCTTGTCGGCCTTGGCGTCGCTCTCTGTATTGTCTTTGGCGTCACTTTCTGCATTGTCTTTGGCGTCACTCTTGGCGCTGCCTTTGACGTCATTCTTGGCGTCACCCTCGACGCTGTCTTCGGAATCCGTCTTGGTATCATTCCGTTTTGATTCATCTTTTTCTTCCACGACCAGTCCGAGCTTCTTAAACGCAGTCCCGAGCACGCCATTTACAAATCTAGACGACGAGTCCGAGCCAAACGCTTTTGCAAGCTCCACTGCTTCATTTATCGCAACCTTCGGTGGCACGGTATCTCCGCACTCCGAAAGCTCGTACAACCCAATCCTTAACACATTGCGATCCACCGCCGCAATTGCCGAGATCGGCCACTCTGGCGCCATCGGTGTAAGCGCCGCGTCTAGAGCTGGAATATTATCCACTACTTTATGGGTCAGCTCATAGACAAACTCTGTATCACCTAAGGTACCTTCGTATGGCTCGATATTTTTCGCGATGATTACATCGAGATCGACTTCTGGGTCATGCGCGAGGGTCCTACACTCATATTCATACAGACTCTGCAGGACAATAACTCTACCTAAATGTCGATTACTTGCCATACGCTATTTCTTTTTCTCCTTCACGGTCTTAACCTTCAGATTTGGGGTCTTTTTCTCAGTCTCAAAGACCTTCACTGGAGATTTGCTGTTAACGCTGCGAGCCAATTTCAGACGGAGGTGGCTTCTTCTAAGCCCCGTCTTTCTTGGGCTACTCTGTTTTTTAGGTTCAGGCATTTTGCTCCTTTATTTGATAGATAATTTAGACCATTGTACCACGATTTTGCAGATTCCGCAAGGCTTTCCTAATTGCTGGCCTGTCAAACCCCACAATCCGCGCGTCTCCAATCTCTGTCACCGGCACGGTTTTTATCTCCGAATTATCTGTAGCG
This sequence comes from Candidatus Saccharimonadota bacterium, assembly GCA_017432225.1. Classification (GTDB taxonomy): domain Bacteria; phylum Patescibacteriota; class Saccharimonadia; order Saccharimonadales; family Saccharimonadaceae; genus Nanosyncoccus. The sequence goes on along the minus strand of JAFRJN010000013.1, from coordinate 31,951 downwards.
TCAATCTCCTCGTACTCCACCCCTAGCCCATCCAGCCAGTCCATCAGAGCATGGCAATAAGCACAAGTTTCAGTCGTATAAATCTTTATCATACCATGATTAGACCAAAAAATGCGCCTCGCCACCAAACTCCAGCTCCAGACAAAACCGGGGTCAATTTGACTCCGGTTTTATAGGGGGTGAAAATTAACTTAGCAGACCACCTCGATCTCGGGGTGAGTCTCCTCAACTTTGCTAAAATAGCCTTTGCAGCTCTCAAATGTCATACCATCACTGATGACAGCCCGTCGCAGCAGATCTCGCATTGAGGCGCGCATGTGCCGCCGATAATCCCTGATCAGATAAGTAGTATGCCGAGTTTTGACATAGAGGTCAGTGCGCAGTTTGCCCTTGATAAACACCTTTTCGAAATAAATCTCGGTAATATGAGAGGTACTTATCATGTCGCCATGCTGAATCTCACGAAAAGGCGGAGCGACATCGGTAGTCCCATGCAAATATACTCTGTACTCAGGCTTGATCACGACGTTCTTTTCACTAGCGATCGCGACCGCAAGCGCCGCCGTCTCTCTAGCGAAATGCTCGCTGTCCTTTGAATGCAAACCAAAGTCTGACAAGGTGGGTTGGATGCTGTACATTTGGATATTTCTTTTTTCCATAGCCGTTCTCCTTCTAAAAAAGTTGGTTGACGTGTTAAAATCTATGAACACTGGGATTCCCCAGAAAAAGAAAAAAGTTAATTTTCTAAAGTGCTATTTTTATTATTCTACCTCCTATGATAGCATAAAACAAAGCCGTTGTCAATAAGCCATGCTAGCCCACCAAAAACCCATACAAGGCTATCCCTGCCGCCACAGAAACATTAAAAGATTCTTTCTGGCCTTTCATCGGAATTTCGATAAATAAGTCAACGAGATCGTATAAATCCGCCGGGATACCATGGACTTCTTCACCTAGAATTAGGACACATTTTTCACCAATTTTTTCTTTCAAACTGGGGTCGCTTAGTTCTAAAGTCTCTTTTTTAATATGGTTTTCTAACCCCACAATCTTAAAACCACCCCTGTGATAGTCCAAAAGAAGCGCTCTTAAATTTTCCGCATTTTTTGCATCATTTATACCGTTTTCATCTCTCTCACAAGGTACATTTTCGATCTTTACCATATCTTCCGCGCCTAGCGCCGTCTTATGGATTTCACGGTCCAGTTTTTCGCGAAGGTGTGGCAATAAATCCAGGTCATGCACCCTCGGGGTGTAACCCGACAAAATCACTTTGCTCACGCCAAATCCTTCGGCCGTGCGTAAGATTGCCCCCACGTTATAGCACGACCGGATATTATGCAGGACTAAAACCAGCTCCATTATACTACCAGATTGACTAGTTTAGCCTTTTTGACGAAAATCTGCTTTTTCACGCCACCTTCAGTGTATTTCTGGACTTTTTTGTCGGACAAGACCATCTCCATGATTTTTTCTTCATCTTCGAGATCTTCTGCAGACACTTCAAACTTCGCGCGGAGCTTGCCGTTAATCTGTACTACCACCGTCACGGTGTCAGATACCAGATATTTTTCATCCCACTTTGGCCACTCGTCATCAGAATCTAATTTCTCTAGCATCTCCGAAGCCAGATGTGGGGCAAATGGCTTGAGTAGTTTCGCTAGCACCACCAAATCTTCTTTCGACGCGCCAGATTTATAAAGCTCATTTACATATTCCATCAGCGCCGCCACTGCAGTATTGAAATTGTAGCGATGAATGTCCTCGGTCGCCTTCTTGATAGTTTTGTTTCTAATAATCGCATTGTCTGCATTCTCATCGATTTTATCTAATAAATTATATGAACGGTTCAAAAATCTATACACGCCACCGACACTCCTCGGGTCCCAAGCCGCGTCCATGTCATACGGGCCGATAAACATTTCGTAAGTTCTGAGAGTATCCGCCCCATAACCGTCATTAATCACATCGAGCGGGTCAATCACATTACCCTTAGATTTACTCATTTTCTTGCCATCTGGCGCGTTGATGTAGCCGTTGTAAAGTAGCCTCTTAATCGGCTCCCTAAAAGGCAAATACCCCTGGTCGGCAAAGAATTTACACCAAAATCTGATATAAAGAAGGTGTGCCACCGCGTGGTCTGCCCCCACATAATAGTCCGTCGGCTCCCAATATTTAATCGCCTCTGGGTCCCAAGCGTGCTCGCTGTCGTGCGGCGAAGCATAGCGCCAGAGATACCAAGACGAGCAAGCGTAGCCATCTAGCGTATCCGTCTCGCGGGTCATTTCTTCCATGTGCGTTTCGCCAGTCTTTGGATCTTTCACTGGAATCTCTACCTTCAGCCAATCTTTAGCTTTGGCTAGAGCTGAACGCCCCGAAGAATCTGGTTTGTAATCCTTTACCTCTGGCAACATCACTGGCAGCTGGTCCTCTGGAATCGCATGAGGATTACCATCCTTATCATAAGCGATTGGAATCGGGCAGCCCCAATAGCGTTGCCTAGAAATCAGCCAGTCACGCATCTTGTAAGTCGTCTCCGGTGTGCCGTAGAGATCCCTGTCGATAAGCTCAGTTTCCACAATCGGAAGTTCAAACTTCTCGGCAAATTCGCGGTCACGCTCATCCATCGCCGGCACTGCCATAATCGCCCCCGTACCGTAGCCAGACAGCACATAGTCTGCTACCCAGATGGGGATTTTTTCTTTCGTCGCCGGGTTGATCGCATAAGCCCCGGTAAACACTCCAGTTTTCTCCTTGTTCTCTTGGCGCTCTACCTCAGACTTCTTCAGAGCCTCCGCTTTATATTTAGCCACCGCATCCCGGCAATTATCAGTTACAATAAAATCTAGCTCAGCATATTCCGGCGCCAAAACCAAGAAAGTCGCCCCCATAATCGTATCCGGCCGAGTAGTAAATACAGTAATCTTGCTATTATCTTCTAATTTAAAATCAATTTCTGCTCCCGTTGAGCGCCCAATCCAATTTTTCTGCATAGTCTTGATCTTCTCTGGCCACTCCAAATTATCAATCTCGTCTAGCAGCTCATCCGCATACTCCGTAATCTTGAAGAACCACTGTTTCATCTTTTTCTTTTCGACTTCGTGGCCACAGCGCCAGCATTTGCCACCCTCGACCTGCTCGTTCGCTAGCACTGTCTGGTCCTCTGGACACCACCACTGATAAGATTCTTTCTGATAGGCAAGTTCCTTTTCAAAAAGTTTCAAAAAGCACCACTGCGTCCACTTGTAATACTCTGGAGAGGAAGTGTTGATTTCGCGCGACCAGTCGATGGCGAAGCCTAATCTCTTAGCCTGCTTCCTAAAATTCTCGATATTGGTGCGAGTCACCTCTTGCGGGGCCGTACCGGTCTTAATTGCATAGTTCTCTGCTGGCAGGCCAAAAGTATCGTAGCCAAACGGCCGGAGCACATTCATGCCTTGCTGGGTGTAGAACCGGGTGAGGACATCCACAATGGTAAAATTGCGCACATGCCCGACATGTAGCCCCGCCCCCGATGGGTAGGGGAACATTTCAGCACACATCATCTTTGGCTTTTTCTCAAAATCAACGGCTTTGAAGGCTCCCTCGGCCTCCCATTTTTCTTGCCATTTTTGTTCAATTTTCAGTGGTTCATATCTATCCATATCTGTAATTATACCATAAATTGGCGCATAAAAAAATAGCCCCTAAGGGCTATTTTTTTACCATACTCTTATCAGCACTTCCCCACCAAGATGATTTTTCTTGGCTTCTTTGCCAGTCATTAGACCTTTGGAAGTAGAGACAATCAGCATCCCACGACCCGACTTTACAGCCTTGAGATCGTCGGCGGATGAATACACCCGGCGCCCTGGCTTCGAAACTTTGGTAATTTCCGAAACCCGAGCCACTGTGCCTGGCTCATTGATTACCACATGGAGCATCCCACGCGGCTCACCCTCGATTACATCAAAAGATGCAAGATATCCGTTTTTAACCAAGAGTTCGGTCACGGCTACCTTCAGTTTAGAAGTAGGGACGAGAATTTCAGTTTTGCCTACCATCACCGCATTACGAATACGTGTGATAAAGTCAGCGATTTGATCTGTAGATTGTAATGACATATTTCTCCTTTCTCCTACCAGCTACTCTTTGTTACACCTGGGATTTCACCCTTGGAGGCTTTTTCCCGAAAATTAATACGTGAGAGGCCAAATCGACGCATATAGCCACGCGGACGCCCGTCCAGCATGTCACGGTTTTTCAGCCGAGTCGGCGAAGCGTTCCGAGGAAGCTTAGCTAGCCCCTCGAGGTCACCAGCCGCCTTCAGCTCCAACCTTTTAGCCTTGTATTTCTCGTTCATTTTACGCCGCTTTTCGTCGCGAAGTACTGCAGATTTCTTTGCCATTACTTCTCTCCTTTCTCAAACGGCATTCCAAAAGATTCTAGCAATTTATAGCTTCCTTCCTTCGAACCATTTTTAATGATAAATGTGATTTCTAACCCATGTAGAACTGACGCATCTTCAAAGGTAATCTCTGGGAAAACCGTCTGTTCCTTAAGGCCCAAATTGTAATTTCCTTGCTTATCAAAAGCCGTCTTCGAAACTCCATGGAAATCGCGTACGTGTGGCAAAGCGATGTTGATCAATCTGTCCACAAATTCATACATTTTGTCGTTGCGGAGAGTGACGAGGTAGCCAACTGGCGCACCCATGCCCTTCCGAATTTTAAATGTCGCAATCGACTTCTTTGCGAGTCTCGATGTCGCCGCTTGACCGGTAATCTTCGCGAGAGTCAGCTCTACCGTCTCGGTAAATCTCTTATCTTCACGCTTCTTACCTACGCCAGCCGACACGACCACTTTAGAGAGCTCTGGCACCTGGTTGATATTCTCAAGGCCCAGCTCTTTCTGAAGTTTCGCCTTTAGCTCTGAATTGTAGAGAGCTTTCAGGCGTGGTTGTGCTTTGGCTTCGACTTTTGCCGTAGCTTTAGCAGCCGTTTTCTTTTCCGCCATTATTTAGCTCCTTTCTTAGCTTTCTTATCTGATTTCTTATCAGTTTTGTCAATTTTTTTCACAGTCGACTTCACGGATTCCGAGGCTTTCACCAGCTTCAAATTCGAAAGATCGATAGGAAGATGTACGGTCTTCTTGCCACCTCTTGGGTTCATCGTGGTTGGCTTGAGTTTCTTCTCGATCACGCCGATACCTTCGAGGCAAGCTTTACCATTCTCGCGGTCGATCTTGACGATTTTCGCTTCCACGCCCTTCTTGTCGCCCGAGATGATTTTGACAGTGTCATTTACTTTCAAACTTTTCATTATAGTACCTCCGGCGCAAGGCTGATAATTTTCGAAAATCCAAGGTCTCTTAGCTCACGAGGAATCGGACCAAAGACACGCGTGCCTTTTGGCGTCTTATCTTCGTTTACGAGCACCGCAGCGTTTTCGTCGAAACGGATGGTCGAGCCATCTGGACGACGAATCGGAGCGCAAGTGCGTACAATTACTGCACGAACCACGGCTTTTTTCTTGACGCCACCAGTAGGTGAAGCATCTTTGACCGAGCAGGTGACGATGTCACCGACCCGAGCGTAGCGAGCACGAGTGCCACCAAGCACGCGGATTACTCCGAGCTCCTTGGCGCCACTGTTGTCGGCTACCTTTAGTCTAGTTTCTTGCTGTATCATTATTTGTCCTCCCCTTCTGTAGCTTCAGCAGCCCGAGCGATTTCGTCTGCGCCCACCTTCTTCTCTTCGATTACGGTGTTCACATCCTCTTTCAGTTCTACCACGCCACGAGCCTTTTCAATCACCTTGACCAGAGTGTAAGCCTTGGTCTTGGCAATCGGCCGGCAAGCTGCAATCTCTACTAGATCACCCTTTTTCGCTTCATTCTTTTCATCATGAGCGGTGTATTTGCGAGTTTTCGAGTATTGTTTGCGATAGAGAGGATGAGTTTCCCGAGAAACGATCGAGACGGTAATGGTCTTATCTCTAGAGTCGGAAGTTACGGTTCCAATCAATGTGTGTGCCATATTAAAACTCCTCTTTCTTAATTATTTTGCATCTCACTGGCAATTTGTGTGAAGCTAATCTCAAGGCTTCACGCGCCTGTTCGTCGGTGACATCCGCGATTTCAAACATCATTGTCCCAGCCTTTACCTTAGCGACAAAGAACTGTGGTTCACCTTTACCAGAGCCCATTTTTACATCAAGTGGCTTCTTGGTCACCGGTGTATGTGGGAAAATCCGAATCCAGATTTTACCACCACGCTTAATATAGCGGGTAATCGCCTGACGGGCCGCCTCGATTTGGCGGGAAGTCACGCGCTCATTGTCTAGCGACATTAGTCCGTAGTCACCAAAGGCCACGGTATTGCAACGAGTAGCGATGCCCTCGTTCTTGCCCTTCTTCACCTTGCGGTGAGCGGTTTTCTTTGGAAGTAAAATAGCCATAATTATTTCTCCCCCTTATAAATCCAGACCTTTACCCCTACGATACCAGCAATGGTTGGTGCGTGATGACAGTAAAAGTCGATATCCGCGCGAAGTGTATGTAGAGGCACTGACCCCTCGATAAACTTCTCCCGGCGACTCATTTCTGCACCGTTCAACCGTCCTGATACCTCGATACGCACGCCTTTGGCGCCCGCGTTCATCGTGGAGGAAAGAGCCATCTTTACCGCTCGGCGGAAGTTCATCCGCTTGCCCAGCTGGAAGCCGATGTTCTCGGCCACGAGTTTAGCGTTGAGCTCTGGCTTTTTCACTTCTTCTACGTTGATTCGGATTGGGCCTTCGACGACCTTTTCCAAATCTTTCTTGAGTTCATTGATGCCAGCACCCTGTTTACCAATCACAGCACCCGCCTTGGCGGTCAATATCGTGATGGTGGTAAGGTTTGCCGAACGTTCAATGTTGATGCGTGCAATCGTCGGACGGCTCTTGAACCGCTCTTCGATCAGCCCGCGAATCTTATCGTCTTCGTATAGCCAGCGACGGTAGTTAGCTTTCCGTGTAAACCACTTGGAGCTCCAATCCTTGCTCACTTGGAGACGGTAAGAGATGGGATTAACCTTCTGACCCATATTACTTTTTCTCCTTATCGTCAACTTTTTTCACAGCCGGCTTCACGGATTTCTTATCCGAGCCTTCTTTGTCAGCTGACTTCTTAACTTTCTCTTCGCCGGCGACCTCGACGAATATATTGCTTGAAATCTTCTCAAATGGAAGGGCGCGACCCCGGGATGCTGGCATATAGCGGCGCATCCTCGTACCAGCAGTTACTACAATCCGAGCGATTCTGATGGTCTTTGGATCAATCGAAACCTTCGAATTATTCAGTAAATTAGCATTGGCCGATTCGATAGCCTTTCTTACAGCTGTAGCAGCCCGGCGTGGAGTGTTCTCTAAAATTACAATCGCGTCTTGTACATAGCGATCCCGAACGAGAGACGCCACAATGTTCGTCTTTCGAGGCTGGATATCAATCCCCTTCTCGTATGCATGTGCAAATATCGTAGCCATAATTAGTTACTCCCCTTCGCGGCGGCCGCTTCTGCAGCTTTCTTACCACCGTGTCTCTTAAACTTGCGTGTCGGCGCAAACTCACCTAGCTTATGACCAACCATATTTTCCGAAATAAATACTGGCACATGGACCTTGCCGTTGTGTACGGCGATAGTCCGGCCTACCATCTCTGGCGAAATCGTAGACTGTCTAGCCCAAGTCTTTATCACGGTGCGGTCCTCGCTGGAAAGTGCGGCGATTTTCTTGGCGAGTTTGAAGTCCACAAATGGACCTTTTTTCATACTCCTTCCCATTATTTCCTCTTTCCTTCGTGGCGACTGCGCACGATCATTTTATTAGTTTTCTTGTTGTGACGAGTACGATAGCCGAGCGTCAACTGGCCCCATGGAGTCCGTGGCGCTTTACCCGTACCGTGACGACCACCGTCACCACCACCGTGTGGGTGATCTGTCGCGTTCATCACGACACCTCTTACTGTCGGGCGAATCCCCTTGCGACGACGACGCCCAGCGGCGCCAATCTTGACGTTCTGATGTTGCAAATTCGAAACTGTACCGATCGAAGCTTCGCAAGCCTCGAGCACTTTGCGGACTTCACCAGATGGCATCTTGAGAGTAGCGTAGCCATCTTCTCTTGCCATCAGCTGTGCCTGTGCCCCTGCTGCGCGCACCATCTGTGCGCCTTTACCAGGAGTCAGCTCCACGGCGTAAACAAAAGTACCTACTGGAATACTCTTTAGTGGCATCCGGTTGGAAGCTTCCACCTCTACCTCGTCACCAGTCTTAAATACGATGCCCTTGGTCATTGTAGTGTCAGCGAGTACATAGTAATATACACCATCCTGATCTTTCACCCGGGCAATTCGTGCCGAACGGTTCGGATCGTATTCGATTTCCTCTACGGTGAGAGTCAAATTCTTTGGCAAATTGTAAGTCATCAGGCGATAATGCCTCTTGACCCCACCGCCACGGTGCCGCACGGTGATGCGACCTTGATTGTTCTTGCCCGCTCTCTGTTTCTTGGCCAAAGTCAAAGATTTGAGAGGCTTACGCGTAGTGATCTGATCGTAGTCCTCAGTCGTCTTCTGCCTCTGGGCCGGAGTAGTAGGGCGATATGCTTTAATACACATTACTTAGTCTCCTTACCTGCAGTCTTGTCCGCCTTCTTGGCCACCTTGTCGGCCATTTGGGCATCCTTTGCGCTGGTGTTATGATTTTCTTCGGTTTCAAATACCTTGATCGAGTCGCCTTCCTTCAAAGTCACATAAGCAAACTTCTTGTCCTGGCGATGAGTAATCCCTGGATAAGCGTGCTTACCCTTGGAGTACTTCGTCTGCTTGCCCTTGCGGACCAGCGTACGTACATCGGTCACGGTCACATTAAATTCTTTTTCAACCATCGTAGCGACTTCTTGCTTCGTCACGTTTTTCTTAATTTGAAAAACATAAGTCCGCTTCATCGACTCGGCATAGGTCTTTTCAGTAGCCCTAGGCTCAAGCAAGTTTAGCGCCACCTTCGCGGTCTTTTTCTCTGTATCTGCCATTATTTATCTCCTTTCAACCACTCGGTAGTAGCCTTGAGGCCCGCCGGTGTAAATACGATTGCATCTGCATTCATAATGTCAAATACATTGAGATATTGCGCTTTAACCAATTTCAAATTGGAAATGTTGTTGGTCGAACGCAAAATCTCTGGAGTTTTCTCCGAAACTACCATCAAAGTATTCTTGTCGGCTACCTTGAGGTCTTTCAAGACTTTCACGGCCGATTTAGTCTTGCCATCGAGCTTTAGCTCTGCATCCATCGCAATGACAGCCTTGTCAGCATTTTTCAAAGAAAGCGCTTGGGCCACTGCCTGTCTCTTGGCGGATTTCGAGATCTTCTTGGTGAAGTTCTCTAGCCCAGTCCGGCCAAAGGCCACACCACCATGCCGCCAGATTGGGTTACGCGTCGAACCAAACCGAGCTCTACCAGTACCTTTCTGCTTCCATGGCTTCTTACCACCACCACGGACCTCACCGCGCTTCAAAGTCTTGGCGTGCGATGAACGGGAATTCGCCAGATATGCATCATAAGCGAGCTTAATCAGCTCATGATTTTCTACGGAAAGGCCAAATATATCTTTATCTAGTGCAGCCATATTACTCCTTTCCCTCTACTGTTACGATTGATTTTTTCGGGCCAGGCACTGCGCCTTTCAGTCCGATTAGATTGTTTGCCACATCAATATAAGATACGACTAAGTTTTTGACGGTCACGGTGTCATGCCCCATCCGGCCTGGCATCTTTTTGCCCTTAAAAACTTTCTGTGGGTACATCGAACCGATCGAACCGACCTTCCGGATGTCGCCCTTAAAACCGTGCGTGTTTCTGGATTCGTTGAAATTCCAGCGCTTCACGGTACCAGCGTAACCTTTACCCTTGGAGGTACCAGTTACCGACACTTTGTCGCCCAGCTTGAAGCTCTCCACAGTGAGAGTATCTCCGAGTTTCACCCCTTCTGGGATCGCCTCTACGCGGAACTCCTTGATAGCTTTAGGGCTGATATTTTCACCGGCCTTTTTTACATGGCCGAGAGTCGACTTGCTCAGATTCTTACCCTGACCGTAGCCCACTTGCACAGCATTATAACCGTCGGTTTCGACAGTTTTTATCTGAGTCACCGTGCACGGGCCGGCTTGGAGGATCGTCACTGGGGTGACATTGCCATCTTCGCCGATAATCTGGGTCATACCAATTTTGGTGCCGAGAATGACTTGCATCTTCTTCCTTTCCTTTAATTTTATAACACTCTTAAAACTAGATTTACGAGCCGGTTTCCTAGCAGAGTGTTGAGTTCACTAGGACCTGTCCCCATATCTAGTTATTAAGACCATTATAGCACAGATTCTAAGATAAATCAAGGTATTTTTCAATAAAATCATCAATTCCGCCGTCCAGTACCGCATCCGTATCTGTAGTTTCAAACCCCGTCCTTGTATCTTTTACCAATCTATACGGCTGCAAAACATAATTTCTAATCTGCTGCCCCCAGCCGGCCGACTCCCCCGCCCGCAATTTGTCAATCGACTCCGCATTTTGTTCTAGTACCATCTGCGCTAACTTCCCACGCAAAATTTCCATCGCCCTTTCCTTGTTTTGATGGAAATTTCGTTCGTTTTGAATCGCTACCGCTATCCCAGTCGGCAGGTGGGTAATCCGGACCGCCGAATTAGTCGTATTTACCCCCTGGCCACCATGCCCACCAGAGTGATAGGTGTCGATGCGCAAATCTTTCTCATCTATCTGAATATCAGTGTCCGAGTCAATCACCGGCAAAACTTCCACCAAAGCAAAAGAAGTCTGCCGGAGATTATTAGCATTAAAAGGCGAAAGCCGCACCAGTCGATGTACCCCGTGCTCGGATTTCAAAAATCCGTAAGCATTTGGCCCATTAATCTCATAAACGGCGGTCTTGATCCCGGCCTCCTCACCTTCAGTTCGCTCAATCAAAGTAGCCTTAAACCCTTTTCGTTCAAAAAATCGAAGATACATCCGCTCTAGCATCCCCGCCCAATCCATCGCTTCGGTGCCACCCGCCCCAGAGGTGATCCTCACAATCGCGTTTTTACTGTCATACGGACCGGTCAATCGGAGCGCCTTTCTATTTTCCGAAAAATCCGCCTCCATCGCCGAAATTTGCCCCTCAATTTCCGTCTTCAAATCTTCATCCGAAATTGAAATCAACTCTTTCAAATCATTAATCTGGGTTTTGAGAAGCTCCCAGGGCTCCACTTCAGAGGTTAGCCTCGCCACCTCCTGATTCATCTCGGTAGCCCTCTTTACATCATGCCAAATTTCCGGCTCCGCCACTTGCTTTTCGAGCTCATGCAAATGCTCCAATTTCTCCGAAATCCCCAATTTCTCATAGGTAGACAAAAAATCCGTTTCTAGATTCAAAAGTCTTTTTTCTAGCTCTTGCATATCACCATTATACCATACACAAAAAACCGGGCGTATAGGAAGCCGCTCGGTTTTTTGAGCCGACCCAGATTAGGCCGAGACTAGCGTCCAAGAGAGATCGACCGAGTTAAACTCGAGCCGGACTTTCTCCCGTCCCACTAGTACGTCGAAGATGTGGATGGTCGCGCGCCCCGCAAACCGAATGGTGCTGCGGAGAAGCTCTGAAACCTCCACCTCTGCCTCGCCCTTCCTTCGGAAGGTCAAAGGCTGGCATGGCGTCATCTCGTAGCCGAAAAGCGCCATTACCTCAACGGTTTCTGTTTGGTTTTTGTTAAAGTTTTTCATAAAGACTCCTTAAATTAATTGATAAAGAGTCATTTATGTGAGCCTTGGTTGGCTCAAAGTCAGGGGCATAAATGACAATACCACGAGACCGTTAAACTTTTCTCATCGCCAGTGACCGAAGTATAGCGTGAGCTATTTCTATTTTACCATAAAAATGTTATAATTTAAAAATGATTTGGAATGAACTACCACGCCCATTTTTAATCCTTGCGCCGATGGAAGGCGTCACGGATGTGGTTTTTCGTCAGGTGGTGGCACATGCCGGCCGGCCAGATCTCTTTTTTACCGAATTTACTAATGTTTCTTCCTATGCCTCGGAGAAAGGCCGCGCCAATGCTCTCGAGAGACTCGAAATCGCCCCCACCGATTCTCCGATTATCGCGCAAATTTGGGGCCAAGAGCCGGCGCATTTTGCGGAGACTGTCAAAGCTTTGAAATCGCTTGGTTTTTCAGGGGTGGACCTCAATTTTGGCTGCCCAGACAAAAATGTTAATAGGGCGGGCGGCGGGGCGGCCATGATTAGAACCCCCGACCTTGCCGTCGAGTGTTTCAAAAATGCCCGTGAAAATACCGATTTGCCAGTTTCTATCAAGACTCGCCTCGGCTATTCTCGGCCCGAAGAGTACCAAGACTGGCTCCCAGTACTTTTGCGCGAGCGCCCCGCCGCCCTCACTGTACACCTCCGCACCAAGAAAGAAATGAGCAAAGTTCCCGCTCATTACGAGCTCATTCCCGAGATTGTCAAGCTTCGCGACGAAATCAGCCCCGAGACCAAACTCATCATCAATGGCGACATCAAAGATCGCACCCACGCCCTAGAGTTGCATGAGAAATACCCCGAGGTTGACGGTTTTATGATCGGCCGCGGCGTCTTTGCTAACCCCTACTGTTTTACCGACCACACCCCCACCCGCGAGGAGCTGATGGATTTACTCTACCTTCATCTGGATTTATACGAAAAATACTCTAAAACCCACCAAGTCTCTTACGAGCCTCTCAAGCATTTTTTCAAAATTTATATCAATAATTTTCCGGGCGCCTCTGACCTCCGTGCGAAGCTCATGGAGACTCACTCTATAAAAGACACCCGAAATGTGCTAAAATAATAGTATGAAAATTCTACTATTAGGCTATGGCAAAGAGGGCCAGGCTCTCGAGAAATATTTCAAATCCCACGACAAATCCGTTAAGATCGACGTCTGGCAGGATTTCACACCTGCAGATTTAAAACAGAGAGATTATTCGCCCTATGATATAATTTTTAGGAGTCCTAGCGTACCCCCACTTCATCTTGAGAACAAATCCAGTATCACCAAATATTTCTTCGAGCACTGTCCTTGCCCTATTATCGGCGTCACCGCCACCAAAGGCAAGGGTACCACTTGTTCCTTTATCCATTATCTCTTGAAGGCTCACGGAGAGGATGCCTACCTCGTCGGCAACATCGGCGAGCCCGCCATCAACGCCCTAGACAGTCTCAATGAGAACTCTGTTGTCGTCTACGAGATGAGTAGTTTCCAGCTCTGGGATCTCAAAAAATCCCCCCATATTAGCGTTATCGGCACCATCGAGCCCGATCACCTCAATGTTCACAAAGATTACAGCGACTACAAAAACGCCAAGGCCAACATTTGCCGTTATCAGACCGCTGATGACTATCTCATTTATTTCAAAAACAATCCCGAGTCTATCGAGCTTACAAATGTCACGGACAGGCCCCACAAAATTCCCTACCCATTCGAAATCCCAAATGATATCGTAAATGCTGTCAAAATCCCTGGCGAGCATAACAAAAACAATGCCATTGCCGCCATTGCCGCTGTCGCTAGCTACAAAAATATATCACCAGACGAATATTTAAGAGAGTATAAAGACGAGATTATCAGAGGCTTATCGAGCTTCCACGGCCTCCCTCACCGCCTCGAATTTGTCCGTGAAATTGGCGGTATCAAGTTCTACGACGACAATTTCTCTACCAACACCGCCTCGACCAAAGTTGCCCTCGAAGCCTTCCCCGGCGAAAAAATCATCCCCATCATCGGCGGCCTCGACAAGACCGATTACCAAGATTTGCCCGAGCTCTACGAGATTTTAAATCAAGATTATATTCCAGCCATTATTCTCATGGGAACGTCTGGCCACGAATTCATGAATCGCTACCAAGACTCTAGCCTAAAAGACCATCTCATCCTGGCCGAATCTCTCGAAGACGCCGTCAAAAAAGCCTATGAAGAAGCCAGAAACACCGACGCTCACCTCGTCGTCATGTCCCCCGCCGCCGCCAGCTTCGATATGTTCGAGAATGTCTACGACCGCGGCGACCAATATCAAAAAATCGTTAGAAGTTCAATTTAGTTTCCAAAGACGATATCACAGCCTTCTCTACCGAGGATACGGTCACAAACCCCTTAATGCCAGATCCGGCAAACTCCCTTGCAAGCTCAATCATCTTCGACTTATCAATGTCTTTGATGAGGTTCGGCACATTATCGTATTTTTCTACTTCTTCATTAGTAAAGTAATTCTCGGCATAATAATCGGCGATTTGCCCCACCGTCTGCGCTCCCATCTGGAACCGCCCAAGCGCATACTGCTTCGCCGCTTCAAAATCCTTATCCGACACTTCCCCATTTAAAGCCTCCATCAGCTCATGTTGAATCAAGAGGAACAGCTCTTCGGCGTTTTCCTCATTTACTTCCCCCTCAAAATCCCAGTAAGTACTATGCGCATTAGAATTCGTCGCGCTCCCCATCCCATAGACCAGCCCGCGCTTCCTCGCTTTACCAAAAATCCGCGAATTCATCGTCCCATTTAGGATATGATTTAGACAGTTCATCGCATAGACCTCCTTCGTATCTAGATGCCTCGGCGTCACCAGCGAAAAGCCAAAGGTGATATTCGACGCGTCCTTCCGCCTAATCGACACCGCTTCCGACGAATGCAAATCCGCAAGAGGAATCTCAAATTTCTCCCCCTCCTTCAGTGGCCACGACTCCAGCTCCCGGATGATTTTGTGCTTTCTACCATGAATTTTCCCCGCAATGATAAACATCATGTTTTTTGCCGTGTGGGTCCGCCGGTAATGCTCGCGAATGTCTTTCAGCTCGATGTTTGAGATCGTCTTTAGTCTCTCCGGCAGGTCTAGAATATCCTCACCCACCGCCTGTTGCACCCGCGGCCAGAGCAAACGATAATAATCGTTCATATAGCCTGTGAGTTCCGAGCGCACATTCGCTTTTTCCGACTTCAGCTCTTCTTCGTTAAATCTCGGCTCTGCAATTGATACCTTCTGAAGTTCCATGATCCGGTCCCACTCAAAGTCCGCGCATTCTGTCTCGTAACAAACCGAAACATCGCTCGTCCAAGCATTATGATACGCCCCATTTTTGGTAAACTCCGCCTCAAACTCCTGCTCATCTTTATACTTCGCATTCGCACCGAAAGCTAAATGTTCGACCAAATGTGGCAGCTCATACACGTCATGATTTTTGGCATACATCATCCCTGCCCGGAACTGGATTCTCGTCGCCATCACCGAAGCATTTGGCACATCGATAAGTAGCCCCTTTGCCCCGTTTTTCAGTGTGATTTCTTCGACCGAGTGTTTCATAACTTGACTTTTTATGCCTCTTGTGCTATAATAGTATTATGGATTATTTCCGCTTGGATTTCTTCTTGGCGGATTTTTTCTTCTTTTTAGATTTAGAGCCAGACTTCGATTTAGAGCCAGATTTCTTATTTTTCTCTACTTTTATGCCTTTCTTAAACTCATCATCCAGATTCTTCTCGCCCTTTGAAATTTCATTTACCCCTTTATCATTACCCGAAGCCATCTTGGTAAGCTCCGACTCGTACTCTTCACCATCCATCACATTATCCGAGGCCGCCTCGCTCGGCGTAATGGTAAGGAGAATCTTCAAAACTTCCTCGCGGAGATTCCTTTGCAAACCGTCAAACAGCTTCTGCGACTCCGAACGGTACTCTACTAGCGGGTCTCTCTGACCGACCGAGCGCCAGTGAATGCCCTCGCGCAAATGTTGCATATTCTCAAGGTGCTGCATCCAGAGCATATCTAGTACTTTCAGATAGACTTCGCGCTCTACCTTCCGCATCGTTTCCGCGCCAAACCGCTCTTCTTGCGCCTTGTAGGCTTCTTCCACCGCCTCCAGCCCAAGCTGGTAGCGTTCCTTTTCCTTCCGTTTCACCCCGATTTCGTGGATCAAATCGGAATCAAAGTCAAATACCGCCTTAAACTGCGCATCAAAATCTTTGTTTACTCTAGACGAGAACTCTGTCAGTGCCCGCACCTCATCCCGCATTAGTCGCTTAATCTCTGGATAAATATCGTCGCCCTCGAGGATTTTTCGCCGCATCATGTACACTACTTTGCGGTGTCGGTTAATCACGTTATCGTATTGCACCACATTCTTCCGCGAGTCGAAGTTAAACCCTTCAATCCGCTTCTGCGCTGATTCGAGCGTCCTCGAAATCGCCCGCGTCTGAATTGGTGTATCTTCATCTACCCCGAGCCTAGTCATCAGCATCTTTACCCTATCCCCCTGGAAAATCCGCATCAAATCGTCCTCGCACGAGACAAAGAACTGCGTCGTCCCTGGGTCGCCCTGCCGGCCACCCCGCCCACGGAGCTGATTATCTACCCGCCGCGAATCGTGCCGCGCCGAACCAATCACCACTAGCCCGCCGAGCTCCTTCACCCCCTCACCGAGCTTAATATCCGTACCACGCCCCGCCATATTGGTCGCTAGAGTAATCGCACCCTTTTCACCAGCTTTTGCAATAATCGCCGCCTCACGCTCATTATTCTTTGCATTCAAAATCTCATACGGCAACCCAAACTGCTCCAGATACTTCGCGATTTCCTCGTTATTAGCAATCGAATCCGAGCCCACTAGCACCGGCTGACCTTTAGCGTGATATTCCTTCACCGCCTCGGCAATCGCCTTGAGCTTGCCCGCCTTGGTCTTATAAATCAAATCATCTTTGTCTACCCGGATAATCGGCCGATTTGGTGGAATCTGAATTACGTCGAGTGCATAAATCTGCTGGAACTCCTCCGCCTCAGTAAACGCCGTACCCGTCATCCCTGATAGCTTCTTATACAGCCGGAAAAAGTTCTGGAAAGAAATTGTAGCTAAAGTCATCGACTCTTGTTTTACTACCACCCCTTCTTTGGCTTCAATCGCCTGATGGAGCCCCTCGTTGTACCGCCGGCCTTGCATCAGCCGCCCGGTATGCTCGTCCACGATGATTACCTCGCCCGAGTTCGTCACCACATAATCTTTATCTCGCTTAAAGAGCACTTCTGCCCGGAGCGCCTGCTCCATGTGGTAGACTAGCGGGGTATTTTTGGTCGAATACAGATTATCCACCCCTAGCATTTGCTGGACTTTGTCAATCCCCTCATCGGTCAAAGTCACACTACGGCGCTTCTCATCAAGGATATAATCATCTGGGGTCAATCTCGCGCAAATCTTCGCGAATTGATAATACGACTCTGGATTATCCCCCGCTGGGGCACTGATAATTAGTGGCGTCCGCGCCTCATCAATCAAGATTGAGTCCACCTCATCCACGATGGCAAAGTTTAGCTCTCTCTGGCGCAAATTCGCCACTTCCGAAGTCATATTGTCTCGCAAATAGTCAAAGCCAAATTCGTTGTTTGTCCCGTAAGTAATGTCTGCATTGTACGCCTCTTTCCTCGTGCAAGGCTTGAGATGGCGAAACCGCTCATCATCGTGCTGCTCGTTCTCGTATTCAGCATCATAAATAAACGAAGCATCGTTAATAATCACCCCTACCGACACCCCAAGAAAGTCATACACCGGCCCATTCCAGCCCGCATCACGCTGCGCCAGATAATCGTTCACCGTCACCACGTGCACCCCATGCCCAGTCAAAGCATTGAGATACGCCGGAAGCATCGCAACGAGAGTTTTGCCCTCGCCTGTCTTCATCTCGGCCACCGCACCAGAGTTTAGAACCATCCCGCCAATCAGCTGCACATCATACGGCCGCATTTTAAGCACCCGTTTCGAAGCTTCCCGAGCTACCGCAAACACCTCTGGCAAAATTTCATCAAGAATTTTTGTATCATCCCCCACCTCTTTCGTAATCACTCGGCCATTCTCATCACGCTCTTGTTTCAAAGCCTTATCGATGCGCTTTTTAAACTCCTCTGTCTGCGCCTGCAGCTCTTTGTCCGACATCTTCTCGTACTTCGGCTCTAGCTTGCCAATTTCTTGGGCTTTCTTCCACATTTTTTTCAAAATTTTCTTCTGTGCATCCCCAAACACCCCTTGCAAAAATTTAGTCAATGCGGTTTTGTCGGCCAATTTATCAGACGGCTTTTTCTCTTTTGCCATTATTACACTCCATTCTTTCCCCCATTATACCACATTAACCCCTACGAATAAAGAGGTTTTTGAGGGATCTTTTCTGGCGGTGCGGCTGCATCTCTAGTTTGTAACGCCGGATTTGCCCGGTCACCTTGGCTTCCACTAGATCCACCCCTGCAAAAATGTTCGAACATTCATCTTTCGCCGCAATCACCTTGCCCCCAGGAATTTCCATCGCCACCGAAATTTCGTATTTATCACCCTTGCCTTTACCTGCTTCCGACACATTCACCTTCGCCACAATATCCTTCTTGTACCCCCGTGGCAAATACCGATCCAGCTTCCCAATCCGCTTTTCTACATATTTTCTTAATCCTTCTTCTACTTTGTAGCCATTTCCGGTGATTTCAATTTTTTCTATCATATTTTTCCTTTCTTCCTCTTAAAATTGGTTTGTAAGCCATTTTACTTATTCTAAAGCTCTGCTTTTCCTCCTAAATATGGTCTTAAAACCTCCGGCACCATAAATTTGCCATCTTCCGTTGCGTAATTTTCAATTAGAACCACCAGTGCCCGCGCTAGAGGTATCGCCGTACCATTCAAAGTATGTACATATTCAAGCGAACCGTCTTTCTTCCTCACCCGGATGTTGCAAGCTCTCGCCTGGAAGTCCGTGCAGTTAGAACAACTTGTAATCTCCTGATACTTCTGGTTTACCGGGCTCCAATATTCCATATCGTACTTTTTCGCCGCCGGCGCCCCGAGGTCCCCCGCTGCAATATTAATCACATGGTACGGTATCCCAAGCCCTTGCCAAATTTCTTCTTCAATTGCTAGAATCTTCTCGTGAATCTCTTTGCTCTGTTCTGGCAAACAAAATACGTACATTTCCAGCTTGTTAAACTGGTGTACTCTAAATAGCCCTCTAGTATATTTACCATAAGCCCCTGCCTCTTTTCTAAAACACGCCGAATATCCCGCATAAAACAGCGGCAATTGGTCTTCATCGAGAATTTCATCCATATGATAGCCTGTCAGCGGCATCTCCGCCGTCGCAATCATCGCGAGATCCTCACCTTCGATATAATACTCATCCGACTGCTCCGAGCTCCGCGGATTAAACCCGCACCCCTCGAGTACCCTCGAAGACACCATATCTGGCACCGTCATATAGGTAAACCCATGCTCTAGGACCTTTGATAGTCCATATTGGAGAAGCGCATTCTCGATCAAGGCCAAATCACCTTTCAAATAATAAAATTTCGCTCCTGCAACCTTCGCACCTCTCTCAAAGTCGAGCCAATCTCTCTTGGTGGCAAAATCCAGATGATCAATGCCTTTTTCGTGGTTTTCACCCCATTTTTTGACTTCTACCGAGCATTCTTCGCCCCCTAGCGGCACATCATCAAAAATTACATTTGGAATCTGTTTCAAAACAGAATCAAGCTCTGTTTCAGTCGCTTCCAAATCTTTTTCTAGACCAGCAAGCTCCTCTTTAATTTTCTTGCCTTCCGCAATTAGTTCCGGAGACGGCTTACCGCCTTTCATCTTCGAGGCTACCTCATTTCGCTTCGCCCTTAAGGTCTCCACTTCGGATAGTACAGCCTTTCTCTTGTCATCCAGCTCTATCGCTTCAGATACGTTGACTTTATACCCCTTTTCTTTGGCAGACTTTTCCACAAGCCCCAGATTTTCTCGGATAAACTTCACATCTAACATGATTTCATTATAGCACAATAATCATTTAAATGTAGATTTTCTGGCCTCAGATTAGCATATTTTTCCGGTACATTGGGCAAATTATGCTTCAACTTCTTTCTAGGATTTTTAAACGCCCTTTTAATAAGTTCCATCACCTCTGTTGGATACTTCGGCCCATCTTTAAAAGGCGCCAGAATCAGCACCTGCGAGTCCACCTTCGGTGCCGGACTAAACTCTTCTTTGGGGACCACCGGCCCCAGCTCCACCTCCGCATAATTTTTCACAAAAAGAGACAATACCGACTCTTTTTCCGAGCAAATCCGCTCCGCCACCTCTTTTTGCATCAAAAGCACCACCTTCTCTGGCGGATTCGACGCCGTCAAAATCTTCTCTATAATCGGGCTCGTGATGTAATAGGGGATATTCCCCGCCACTGCGTACGGCTCTTTTATCTGGGAAAAGTCAAATTTCAAAATATCCGCATTTATCACCTCTAGAGAGGTCCCCGGGAAGCTCCCCGGCAGATTTGCCGCTAGTTTCGCGTCAAATTCCACTGCAAGCACTTTTTTAAAGCGTTTTAGAAGCGATGCGGTCAAAGTGCCGAGTCCCGGCCCTATTTCCACACAAAGGCCATGAGAGGCCTTAAAATCGCCCACAGAGGCATTTTTAACGCTAGCGTCATCAAATCGCGCCAAATCGGCAATTTCATTAAGAATTTCCCGGTTTTGCAGCCAATGCTGCCCCAGAGCCTTATTCGTTGTCATACCCACTCCTTATCAGAGCCTTATCTGTTGCCATATCTAATACCAACCGTGGTTATACCACCACTCTAGAGCCTGTTTCCACCCCCCATACCGGCCATTAACATATTTTATCATCCATTTTATCTGGGTAATCGGGTTAGTCTCCCAGTCATCGCCCTCTGATGCCATCTTGGTGCCCGGTAAAGCCTGTGGGATCCCATACGCCCCAGAAGAGGCATTTCTTGCATTCACTCTGCATCCACTCTCATGATAGATCAAATCTATCGCCGCCGAAAGGTCACTCTCGCTCACTCCAGCCGACCTCGCCCATAGCATACAGTCAGCAGTATCTGGTGCGGGCGACTTTTTCACCCCCACCGCCACGATCTTATTGACCGGCTCTCTCACTACCGTCTCCGAAATCAAAGTTCTTGAAGCCTCCTCGCCGTCCACATACAGCACCTCATAAGTCGAGGTTTTGAGCCCCACCTCACCATATTGCCGCACCTCTTTCTGCCCTAATGCTAGGTTATAATCTCTTTCTTCCACTTCGGCAAACGGTATTTCCGTCTCCACCGTTATAGTCCTACCCCCGTTACGCGTCACTTCATAAACCGTCGCCACCCCTGTTTCAAGAAAGTTCGTATTCCGGACTAGCCTAATCTCATCACCATCATAAACCGTAATCCCTGCGTCTTTCACCACCGAGCGCGCATCTGTACTTGCCGTCATCACATATTTTTCTGTCAAACCCACCTTCACCAGCGCCGGCCGCGCCCGATAGATATTGATAAAGAAGTTATTGTTGTCGATTTTTGCATTCAGAGCCGGCTCTACCTTGTCCCCCGTCGAAAGCTCATATCCAGCCTTATCTAGCGCCTCTTTCACCGTCCTCGCGGTAGTTTTTACTATCAATTTATCGCCATCATCATAAAAAGTCACAAAATGCTCTTCCTGTTCTTCGTAAACACCATCTTCATTCTCCGCATAAGTATTTACAGTCGCATTTCTAGCCATCGTCACACCAAAAGTAAATGCCATCATAAATACCGTTACGAGAACCATCACTCTGTCAAGCTTTTTATCAAGCTTCATAGCATCCATTATATCACAAGTTAATAAAAAAATAAACCCGCTTATGATTTACAGGCTTATTTTCAAATTCCTCCCTGGTTCGTAGCCTCTCTCAACGTCAGATGTTGGTTCGAACCTAATTTTATTTTATCATAGCCATTTTCAATGTCAATATTGATTTTTCAGATTTTTCATGTTGTAATTATACTTGACAAATCAGAATAATATGAGGTGATTTTTGAACATCTGGCTTGCCACGGCGATAAAATCACTCTATATAATCCCTATTCATGGTATAATAAAAATATGAAAAAAATTAACACATCACCAATTTCTGGTACCCAGGAACTTTTGCCAACCTCTCAATTCATTTTTGATACTTTAAAGGCCAAAATCACTAAAATTTATCGTTCTCATGGCTTCCTAAACATCGAAACCCCAATCCTCGAGCGCACCGAAGTCCTCTTTGCCAAAGCCGGCGGCGACACCGAGAAACAGATTTATGAAGTCAAAAAGACCGGCGAGGACGCAGACAAAAAAGCCGACGAAGCCCTTCGTTTTGACCATACCGTGCCTCTGGCTCGCTACATCGTCGAGCACGAGAGCGACTTGAGTTTTCCCTTCAAAGTCTCCCAGATTGGCGAGAATTTTCGTGGCGAGCGCGCCCAGAGGGGCCGTTTTCGCGAATTTTATCAGTGCGACGCCGACATTATCGGCCGAAACGACCTTCCAATTTTTTACGACGCCGACATTATTGACACTCTGATCGACGCCTACCAGAGTTTTGAGTTAAAGACCCCAGTTGTCGCTCGCATTTCTAACCGCAAGATTTTAAAAGGCCTCCTCGAGGGCCTCAACCTTCAGGACAAATCTAGAGATATTTCTTCGATTATCGACCACTCCGAGAAGGTCCCTCGCGAAAAAACCGAACAAAACCTCCTCGAAATCGGTCTCACCGAGGAAAATCAAGCCAAAATCCTCCAATTTATCGATTTAAACGGCGACATCGACTCTGTCGCAAACGGCCTCAAATCTCTCGGCGTATCAAATCCGACTCTAGACGAAGGCATCGCCGAGCTTGCCGAAGTCATCAGCATCCTCAAATCTTCCGGCCACGAAGATATAGCAAAAGCCGACCTTCGCATCATCCGCGGTCTCGACTATTACACCGGCACAGTATTTGAATTCGCTTTACCCGAATATCCTGAGATTGGCTCCATCGGCGGCGGCGGTCGCTACGACAACCTCACGGGCTACTTCTCCGACCAGAAGTTCCCTGGCGTCGGTGGTTCCATCGGCCTCAACCGCCTCTTCTTTGTTTTAAATGAGAAAAATCTCTTATCCGACGCCCCCGAGAACCCTATCGACTACGCGATTATCCCGATTTCCACCGCCGAAATCCCTTACGCGCTCGAAGTAGCGAAGGATCTCCGCACCCGCGGCGCCTCCGTCACCATCGTCTCCGGCGACAAAAAGCTCGCCGACAAGCTCAAATACGCCTCAAAACTCGTTAAAAACGCCATCATCCTCGGCGAGGAAGAAGTCAAAAACAAATCGTACGAGATCAAACGGTTTATCTAGACTTTAAA
This sequence comes from Candidatus Saccharimonadota bacterium, assembly GCA_017432225.1. Lineage (GTDB taxonomy): Bacteria > Patescibacteriota > Saccharimonadia > Saccharimonadales > Saccharimonadaceae > Nanosyncoccus. The sequence goes on along the minus strand of JAFRJN010000013.1, from coordinate 8,696 downwards.
CCATTTTCAAAATACATCTGTACATAATCCCACCCCCAGTTCAAATCAAACCCACTCGCAATGTAGCTATTAAACTTAAAATACGGCATCCCATCAATATTCTTCACCGTTTTAGCCGCTGTTTCTTTAACCGCCTCCAGAGTTTCATCATTTTTCACACAAGTTTCAAATGTATCCGATAGCCCCACATCCTTCCCCAAAGAAATCCAGAAATCCTTCCCCTGTTTATCGAGCGCTGTCAAAGCATTCTTGCCCTGCGCCATAAAATAATCGTCCCAGACTGTCGTGATGATATGATCGTAATAATCCCAGAATTTCCCCTCGTTTTTCGCGCAAAACACCGCTTCCGCGCTATACCGCGACGCGACCGGGTTACTTTGCCCATATTCATAGAGAAAGTCCGACACCCGTATTTCCAGAAGCACATCGTTTTGCTCGATATATTTCTCCAAATCGTCTTTGTGCGTAATCATCGCATTTTCAAACGCCACGCAGTACGGGCACACGATATCAGAGTAAATAATAAAATAATTTTTCGCATCGATATTACCCATCGTAGTATCCTGATCCCAGACTTTTTCTGAATTTGGCACTTTGTGATTAAAACTTACCACCATCGCCGCAAAAATTACCACGATAATCCCCACAAGTCCAATAATTCTAGCGATTTTTGCTTTTTGCATTTTTCTTCTCCAAATACCTTTCATTTATTATTATAACATAGGTTTCTAAACCCAGCTTCTTCAAAGATAGCAAACCAACAATCACCGCCGCAACCGTCACAATTGTCGAAATCGCCCCCGCAATCGCGAGCGAGCCCGTCGAAAACATCGCACCAAGAAGCGGTGTCAGAAGCGTCGTCCCGCAAGTCGGACACCCCGCGCCGAGCGCCACTAGCCCCGTGATGATACCAGCCTTTTCCACCCCGGCGGCGTTATCCTCTCTAGTCTGTTTTTTCTTCTCCCAAAGAAATACAATCAGCCCCACCAGCGTCCCCTGGAGCAAAGCGAGCAAAAACGTCGGTAGCCACTCAAAGAAAATCTGGTTTATCCCAAAAATCGACAGGAAACTGTCCCCGAGGATCTTCATCGCCCCAGGCAGTCCCGAAGCCCCCATCAGCTCGAACTTCGTAGTCCCCGCCGCCAGCAGATTTATCAGCATCGCAAAGAACACAAAAGTCGGCAAAAACCCGTACCAAAATCGCTTTTCGCGCGTCGCTAGCATCACTCCTCGCCCCGCGAGCACAAAATCATCTAGCCATTTCCTCCAGTTCATAAAAATATTATATCATTTTTCAAAGATTTGTGTTATAATAAAGACACGGTTCTGTAGCTCAGTTGGTAGAGCAGAGGCCTGAAGAGCCTTGTGTCGCTGGTTCAAGTCCAGCCGGAACCACCACGAAAGTGGGCCGGTAGCTCAGCTGGTTAGAGCACGGGCCTTTTAAGCCCGGTGTCGAGGGTTCGAGCCCCTCCCGGCTCACCAACTATGGGCGGTTAGCTCAGTTGGCTAGAGCGCGTCTTTGACGTAGACGAGGTCAGAGGTTCAACTCCTCTATCGCCCACCATACTATACAGCATCAAAAAGGGTGGAGTTGTTCTGCGAATCAACTCCTCTATCGCCCACCACCTACAGACCTTGAAAAGGTCTTTTTTACATCCCGATAATTTCTACCAACTTTTTTCGGGATTTTCTCCCTCTTCTTATTCCTATCATAATTTTTGACACTTGGAAAAATTCCGCCAGCGCCTCAATCAGCGCCTCGTTCGCTTCATCATCATGCGCTTTCGCGTGCAAATACACAATCAGCCCATATTCAGTTACCACAATTTTTTCGTGTTTCGCCCCCGGCTTTACCATCACTTGAATAATCATATATAATATTATATAATAAAACAATGAAAATTGGAATCTTTGACTCTGGCATAGGCGGCACCACGATTTTTCGTGCCATCAAAGAAGTTTTGCCAGACGAAGAATATTCCTATCTCGCCGACTCCAAAAATTGCCCCTACGGCGAAAAATCCGAAGAAGAGTTAAAAAAGATCGTCGTGAAAAATGCCGAAACCCTCCTAGACTGGGGCGCTGAAATCATCGTCATCGCCTGCAACACCGCCACGGTCAGATGTATCGACTATCTCCGCCACAAATACCCCGGAATCAAATTTGTCGGCACCGAACCCGCCATCAAGCTCGCTACAAATACCACGGCCAAGAATATCCTCGTCCTCGCCACTCCCGGCACGGTAGATTCCGAACGCGCTCATCAGCTGGTAGCGAATAATCTCAAAAAGGATCAAAAAATCACCCTTCTTCCTTGCCCTGGCCTCGCCGATACTATTGAGCACACTTTAGATTTTGATGAGAACTATTGTCATCTCCCCCTAAACGAGGCTCAGCAGAAAATCATCCAAAAAAAGCTTGGAGAGCTCCTAAACCCCATCACAGAAACCCCCGATGTCGTCGTCCTCGGCTGCACTCATTACCCTCTCATCAAAACAGAAATCCAAAAATTCTTCCCTGACGCCACATTGCTAGACGGCGCCGACGGCGTTGCTCACCGCGTAGCCGAAATCGCCCATCTATAATCCAAAGACCAAAATACCACCTGTCTTCCAGGTGGTATTTTACTTTAAAACTTATTTCTTCTTGACGCTTTCCGCAATATCACGGGTATTTCGCCAGACCATGATAAATAGCATGAACAGCTCGTACCCTACTCTGATTAGAATCGGTACCAAAATCAAGCAAATAAAGAAGTACAGTACCCCATATCCGCCGTATTGCAAGAATGTGAACGAGTAAAGAATCGAAAAGATTGTCGCACAGTAATAGACGATTTTCATAATCGGCTCAATCCACATAATCTTGAAGGACAAGAAATCCTTTAGCCATTTAGTAAATTTGCCTTTTACCTCTGTCTTCGAATTGACGAACAAGAAGTAAATCAAAATCGACCCCACAACTGCAATAATCATTGCAATAATACTCCAGACACCCGGATCAGTCGATGGCGTACTATATGCCAAAGAATCGTAATATGTTGTGTACATTTAATAACTCCTTTTATTAATTATTACCCTCATTATACCACACCATTTTGCTAATGTTCAACTTTTCCTAAAAAACTTAAATCACCCCCTAGCTTATAGCAAACTCAAAACTTTATACCAAAAATATTTCTGTCAAAAAACTGTTGTAAAAAATACAACACTTTGCCACCATCCGCATAATCTGTTATAATAAAACCATGAATAGAGTGCCATTAGCGGAGCGGATGCGGCCGAAGACGCTAGATGAGGTCGTCGGCCAGGACAAAATCATCGGCGAGGGCAAAATCTTGACCGAAATTGTCAAGAAAAAGGAGCCCGTCAACCTGATTTTTTGGGGGCCTCCTGGCACCGGCAAGACTACTCTCGCCCGCATTCTCGCGCACGAGTTCAACGCCGATTTTATCGAAATCTCCGCCGTCACCTCTGGCAAAAAAGACATCGAGCAGGTGGTCGAGCGCGCCAAGACCAACTGGAATTTAAAGACCCGCACGGTACTTTTCGTCGACGAAATTCACCGTTTTAATAAGGCCCAGCAGGACGCTTTCCTCCCCCACGTCGAATCTGGCCTCATCACCCTAATCGGCGCCACCACCGAGAACCCCTCCTTCGAGGTCATTTCTCCGCTCCTCTCTCGCTCCCGCGTCATAGTTTTATCACCCCTAAAAAAAGAAGCTATTCTAGAAGTGCTTCATAACACCATTATAGCACAAAACATCAAAATTGTCAAGAAATCATCCAAATCCACCCCATACATCACTGAAGAAGCCTTGGACTATCTAGCCGAGCTCTCTGGTGGCGATGCCCGCTCAGCTCTGGGCGATCTCGAGCTTGCCATCTCCCTCACCAATAAAATCACTAAAGATACCATAGAAGAGGCCGCCGGCAAAAAGCTCCCCGGCTACGACAAAAAGGGCGACCACCATTACGACACTATTTCCGCCTTCATCAAATCCATGCGCGGCTCCGATGTCGACGCCGCCCTCTACTATCTGGCACGTATGGTCGAATCCGGCGAAGACCCCAAATTCATCGCAAGACGCATGGTGATTTTCGCTTCCGAAGACATCGGCCTCGCCGGAAACGGCGCACTTTCCCTCGCCACCGCCTGCTTTCAGGCGGTTGAAAGAGTCGGTATGCCCGAGTCCGGCCTGATGCTCGCCCACACTACCGTCGCCTTGACTCTTAGCAAAAAATCCAGGGCCACCACCGACGCCTGGTACAAAGCCCAAGATTTAGCCAAAAAATCCATGAATGAACCCGTCCCCATCTGGCTCCGCAACGCCCCCACCAAGCTGATGAAAGACCTCGGCTTCGGCAAAGGTCAAAAATGGGAATCCGGCTTCCACCTCGACAAGAATTACCTCCCAGACAGCATCAAAAACGAGAAGATCTGGAAAAACTAAACTTTATTGATGACCGGAATCACTATAGGTGTATGTCCCGTCGCATCAAACAAAATATGCGTAATGTCAGTCTTAATCTCGTCTTTCAAAACTTTCATATCCGGGTCGGTCGAGATGGACTTATCTGTCTTTTGTCGGAGGTAATGTCGAATTTTTCCAATCAGCTCTTCCGAGTTATCAAGGTAGATAAACGCACGCGACACAATATCTGGCGTCTTCATCAGATGTCCAGTCTTTTTGTTAAGAGTGAGCACAATCACAAAAATCCCTTCTCTCGAAATATGAATCCGGTCTTTCACCACCGCCTCATGCACCGGTTTGTCCGCATCGTCATACAGCTTGTTACCCACCGGGATTCGCCCACATTTTTTAATTGTCTTGTCCGGCAGAAGCTCAATAATGTCCCCATCATCCGGCAGAATAATCCTCTCGCGCGGAATCCCCACTACATTCTCCGCCATCTCAGCGTTATGCTGAAGCATATAGAATTCCCCGTGATATGGCACGTAGTTCTTCGGCTGAAGTCTAGTCACAAACTCCACATGGTCTTCATAGTAAGCATGCCCCGAAAGGTGCAAAGGCCCAATATTAGTCAGGTGCGTCTTGCCATTCTGAATCACCTGTGCCCCTTCGCGTAGCAGCCCATCCACAGTATTCACCACATGCGGCTCATTCCCTGGAATCGGGTTCGAAGAAAACACAACCGTATCCGTCGGCTTAATCTTGATATATTTATGCGCCCCCGTCACCATCCGATTGAGTACCGCGTTAAGCTCCCCTTGCGACCCCGTACAGACAATACAAACTTTCTCATCTGGGAGTTTCAGAGTATCTTCCATCTTTACAATCGTGTCTTTTGGCACCTTGATCGATTTGGCCCGGAGCGCCACCTCGACGTTGTTAATCATCGAAAATCCCGAAAAGGCTACCTTGCGCCCCCGTTTAGCCGCTTCAGACAAAATCAACTCAATACGCGCAATCTGGGACGAGAAACAGGAAATAATCACTCGCCCACCAGCATAATGATCCATCACCCGACCGAGGTTCTCGCCCACATCGTACTCCGAATGTGGATGGTGCCCCGGCGAATCGATATTTGTTGACTCATTTACAAGGAGGTCCACCCCTTCTTTCGCGACAATCTCGTCAATCCGCTCGTAATCAGTTTGGGTTCCCATCGGATGCGCTTCATATCGCCAGTCACCCGAGAAGTAAACCAGCCCATTCGGCGTCCGCACGATAATCGCAGTATTACCAGGAATAGAGTGCAAAGTATGAATAAATTCCACTGAAAAATTCTCGGACACCTGGATTTTTTCATGCTTAAACGGATCCACCGCGATATAGTTCATCTCTGGAGCATCATCCACCTCTGTCATCTGCTTCTTAATCATTCCGATCGTAAAGGCCGAGACATAAATCGGCGTCAGAGGTGAAAATTTAGGAAGCAAATGTTTGCAAGCTCCAATGTGATCCAAATGCGCATGGGTAAAGCAAATCGCTTTCACCTTCGAAATATTGTCTTCGAGATATTTAATATCTGGAATCAGATAGTTCACCCCAGGATAATCATCCCCCGCAAACAGCACCCCCATATCAATAATCACCATCTCTGATTTATACTCAATGATGGTCATATTTTTACCAATCCCAAACTCACCCACACCCCCAATCGGGACAATCTTAACCGCTTCTGGGTCCGGCCGCATCTGTTTGAGTTTAGCATTAGTCATCTGTTCCCCGTTGTAGCCGTTGTAGCGCGATTTATCCACCGGCACCCCAATAATATGCTGGGTCGCCTGCGCATTCACATCTTGAGAAAGCATCCTCTGATGATGCACCATATCACCTTTTTTCGCTGAAACCGACAGGTTCACCTTGCGCTTCTCTGCCGCCGCCTGTTTGGCAATAGTTTTGGCCGACTTTTGCGGCTGATTTTTAGCCTTTTTTGGGGTATTAGCATTAGCCTTTTTGCCCTGTGGCGCGTTTTTTGCCCCCTTAGAGACGTTTTTAGCCGAAGTAGGCTTGGATGCCACTAATGGAGCATCCTTGCCTCCAGGGGCAAAATTTGAGTTAAAATTGCGTTTTTGCGCTTCTTCAAACTGTTTTTTGATATCTCCTATCCTTTCTGCCCTAGATTGTAAGAGCCGGGCACGCCGCTCTTCCTCATTTATATTCATAAGTTTCCTTTTTATTCAAGTAGATTCTATTACCTCTATTATAACAAACCGCTTGCAATTTTTCAAGCCCTTTGCTATAATTATAGTATACAGATATTGACCGACCCATCAGGGCCGGTTGTTTTAATAAAAGGAGAAAACATGGAAGGACTAGATTTGAAGCAAATGTCTCAAATGGTAGACATCATTGCCGAAGAAAAAGGTTTACCGAAAGAAACCGTCCTTGGCGTCATCGAGCAGGCTATTGCCGCTGCTTGGCGCAAAGACAATGGTGATCGCGACATGAACGTTCGCGCCGTCTTAAACGTCAGCACCGGCGAAGCCGATGTTTACATTGCCCGCGAGGTCATCGAAGACGGGCTCGCCTACAACCCTTCGACCGAAATCCCTCTAGAAGAGGCCGGAAAAGATGCCAAGATTGGCGACATCGTCGAAGAAAAGCAAAAAGTTACCGGGTTTGGCCGCGTCGCTGCTATGACCGCCAAGCAGGTCGTAATTCAGCGCCTCCGCGAGGCCGAAAACGACGCCGTTCTCGCCGAATATGAGGATAAAGTTGGTACCGTCGTTACCGGTGTCATCACCCGTGTCGAGCCTAAAATCGTCCGTATCGACCTCGGTCGCGCCAATGGCATCATGCCTAGATCCGAGCAAATCGACGGCGAATATTATTCTGTCGGTTCCCGTATCAAAGTTTATATCAAAAACATCGAGAAAAATGACAAAGGCGCCCAACTCGTCTTATCGCGTGGCTCCGCCGAGTTCGTCGAATGCCTCTTCCGTCAGGAAGTTCCAGAGCTCGAAACCGGCACTGTTGAGATCAAAGGTATCGCACGTGAGGCCGGCCGTCGCACCAAGATCGCTGTGACGAGCTCCGTCCCTGGTATCGACCCGGTCGGCACCTTCGTCGGTGGTCGTGGCGTTCGCGTCCAAGCCGTCATGAACGAAATTGGTGACAAAGAAAAAATCGACGTCATCACCTGGAGCGACAACGCCTCCGAATACATCCGAGAAGCTTTGAGCCCAGCCGAAATCAACAAGGTTGAGATCGAAGGCAAAAAAGCCAAAGTCCTCGTTTCCGAAGAAATGCAATCCATCGCTATCGGCAAACAAGGCCAAAACGTCCGCCTTGCAAGTAAGCTTACCGGCTACGACATCGACATCGAGCTCGTCAAAGCCACCAAGAAAAAGAAATCCAAAAACGTCGAGGATTCCCTCATCTCTGCCCTGGAAGAGTCTGAAGAAGTTTCAGAAGAATAATAAAACTATTTCTTCGAATCATATAAAATTCCCCATATAATTTTTACAACTTCACGATTTTTAATCTTTGAACTTGTTACAAAGTTAAAAATCAGCCTGATGTTGTAAAAATTATCTTGGCGGAATTTTATCGATGAGAAAAATAGTTTTATTATTCTTCCTTATTCTTTTTCAAATTATCAAAATACCACCCTTTCGGGTGGTGATTTTGATAATTTGGCACCTTCCTAGTTTCCCGGTTTTACCAGTATAATCGGCGCTACTGGGCTTGACTTCTGTGTTCGGAATGAGAACAGGTATTTCCCCAGCGCTATGGGCACCAAATGATGATAACAAGGACGCCTTATTATCACTATTGATGTCCATAAGATGCTTAAATTAACTGAAAAAATTAAAGCGTCGCGGTGCAATTTAATAAAATCAAGCACCGATTGCTAGTTACGTCTTCTGAGTTTCACCAGTAAGCTTAAATAGCGGTCTTGCGACTTAAATAAGTTTATTAGCAAAACTCAGAACATAAAAAGGCGATGGACCTATTAGTACTTCTCAGCTCCATACCTTGCGGTACTTCCACTTAAAGCCTATCAACCTAATCATCTTTTAGGAGTCTCCTAGGGAATTCTAATCTTGGAGTGGGCTTCGCGCTTAATATGCTTTCAGCGCTTATCTCTTCCGCACATAGCTACCCGGCGATGCAGCAGGTGGCCACAACCGGTACACTAGAGATGCGTTCATCTAGGTCCTCTCGTACTAGAGACAAATCTCCTCAAAATTCCTAACGATCATGCCGGATATAAACCGTACTG
>JAFRJN010000012.1 GCA_017432225.1 Candidatus Saccharimonadota bacterium | reverse complement strand
TCAGTTACGATGGTAGGAGTAGCAGTACAGACATCACCATCTAGATCTTGCATATTAAGTGTAGTAACAGTAGGGACAGTCCTAAAAGTAAAGTCTAGTGTGTAGACTCCAGCTGGTCTTTCGTAGTTTACTTTGGCACCAAAGGTGAGTTTGGTGTTAGCTTCATTTGAAGGTACGCTAGTCTGACCAATGAGAGTGTCTGACACAAAAGGATAAAAGTTAGTTTTAGTATCAGTGTCTGTAATACTATCATCTGCGGTTACACCAGTAGAGAGTTCACTAATCCTGTATCCCCATTGATTAGCAGTAAAGGTAGATTCGGTAGCAGAAGAAGATAGAGTATTAATATAGGCATCATCAGCATAAGTATCATTAGTAAGGTCTGTACTATCTGCATTAATATATAACCTATATCCCCATGGATTATTTGTGCCAACTGTGACATCTAGATCAGTACTAGCAAAAGGCGTAATGCTAGGATTAAGGGTGAGAGAGACCGTAGGAGAAGAGACTGCCACATTGAGAGAAGTATTAACATTGACTTGATATTCAAAAGATGAACTGGCATGAGCGGAGGAAATAGAAACAAGCGGAAGTACAAGAAATGAAGAAATCCCAACTGAACTAACAAAACTTAAAAAAGTTTTTGATTTAATGTTTCTACGTATGGCCTGCATATTCTCTCCTTTATTATTTTAATCTTCGGGGGCCATTATATTAAAAACGGCACCACGAGGTGCAATAACCACATATATCTACAGCCAAATAGCCAACAGAGTATACGGATTCCTCATGGCGCCGTTTTTCTACTCCGTTTGCTATTTCCAGTCTATAAAAACTGGCTACTTATTGTAAATATATATAGTTATTGCACTTCCATTATATCGCGAACGAAAACCATTTACAATATTGATTTTTTACCTCAAAAATTGTATAATAATTTTATATGAAAAAAGTCATCGTCAAATGTCGCGTCCGCAGCGCTGAACGTTTCAAAAAACGCCTAAACGGAGTTGAGCTAAAATTTTCGCCAGTCTACTGGCAACATGACCGCGTCTTCGTCCCGCGCGGCTATAAGGGAAGAAGTAACTTTCCGCGCCTGATTATGCGCACCGAGATGCACGAGGTCGGTGATGCCCCTGTTTATCTCTTGAGCCTCCGCCGCCACATCGAAGATTCCGGTATTGACATTATCGAGGATACCAAAATCACCGATTATGAAGGCATGGTTGATATTATCTTGCAGCTCGGCTTCAAGCAGGTCGGCGAAGTCTCGCGCCGCCGCGAAGAGCTCAAAATTAGTCCAAAAACCATGCTCTACCTCGACACTCTCGATACCGATGACTCTACTTTTGCCAAAATCGAGCTAGTCCTAGACGACAAAGTCTCCCCCGAGGCCGCCAAATCCGACCTCATTAGCACCCTCCGCTCCTTCGGCGAAACCAACATCATCGAGAGCACTTATTTCGAGCTTTAGCCTCGTGGTGGCTCACCATCCGGTTCACCTAAAAGTTTCTTACTCTTAATCTCATACCGTTTGCCATTCACCGGCGAAATATAATAATCCTCATTTAAGAGATTTACAAACATCGTGAGATCCTTATCGTCCATAATGATAATCGAGCCATCGTCATCCGTCATCAGCTCTAGCTGCATCTCATCGGCATAGTCTAGTAGTTTATCTTGCGGCATCTCGGACGCAATATCCATCGCCTGTACTTTTTTAAGTAGCGGCTTCTTGTCGGCTAACAGTCCATCTAGAGTCAAACCTTCAGAGAATGACAATTTATATTTCTCCGTCAATTCTTTAGCCTTGGCCTCGGCCAGCACCTGCGATTTAAAATCGTACTGGAACAGATTTTCAAACTTGGCCTGGTTAAACACGATAATAGTACCGTCTACGATCGCTACTTGATTGTCATCTGGCATCTTGAGCGCAATCTGCGCCGAGAATGGCTCAAACGATTCGCCGTTAATCTCCCAAGACGAAGCTCCTCTAAGCGCCGAAGATGCCGGTAGCAACTTCGCCACATAAAAGGTCTTCATTCCATCCTCGCCCGGATAGGTAAACTTTGCGATAATCCCTTTGACCTTCTTGAAGTCATACTCGTTCTCGGTGAAATCATCAAGATCCTTGTACTCACGCTCGATCAGTTGGATCAAAGTCTCCGCCCGAGATGCTTTGGAGAGGGAAGCACGATAGACCACCTTTTCCTCACCGTCCGCCTTCTCATAGTCGCGGCACTCCAGGCCTTTCTCTGCCTCCTTAATAATATAAGACACCGCTTCTTGCATAAACAGCGACTTCACCGCCCCTGTCAGCTTATCCGAATAGCGTATTTTGTACGGCGTGTAGTTCTTGTTAAAGAGAAATAGCTCCGCCGAAACGTTATTTTTTACCGCATCAATCTGATTCGCCCACAGGAATACATCAAACGGCTCTTCAGTTTCCATAAAACCTCCTTTTTGTCTATTATACCACACTTGTCAAACTGTATGTTCGGTAATTATAAAACAAAGGGAACAAAAGTCAACCCCCATGCGTTCGGTAAACTTTTCCCCAATTGTGGAAAACTATGCGATGCAGAAAAACTTAAAAAAAGTTGAAAAAACCACTTGCATTTTCCGCGAAATCATACTATACTGAAATTAGTGGAATTATTACAAAAACCACAAACAAACAAGCACATTAATAAAGTTTGAGAACGGCCAACTAGGAGCTTCCGCGCGCATTAATTTAGCGAGATGCGAAATCAAAATCGTGCGCACTTTCCTCTAACACACCTCCCAATAAAACTCTATTGGCCATAGGCCAAAAAGCACAATAAGTCTCTCAACGGCTACAATTTTTATAATTGTGGTAGATAAATTGTGACCCTTATCAAACAAAAATCAAACAGAAACAAACCCGCTGAAGTTTCTAGTTGAGCGTTCTCAAACAACGGTATATAATATATACATGGAGAAATTACACAGTCCTGTATTATTATCTGAAGTTTTGGCGAGTCTATCTCCAAAGCCTGGTGAGTCATATCTAGACCTCACAGCTGGATACGGTGGACACGCTGCAGAAATTTTGGATGTAACACAGAATTATAAAGATTCCGTGCTAGTAGATAGAGACGAATTTGCCGTCGAATATTTAAAACAAAAGTTCGAGGGTCAGCCAGTCACTATCATTCACGACGATTTTTACAGTTCTATGCTACAGCTTTTAGAGAGTGGAAAAACTTTCGATATAATACTAGCCGACTTTGGAGTTTCTTCACCGCAGCTAGACATTGGGAAAAGAGGTTTTTCTTTTACAAAAGAAGCGCCTCTAGACATGCGCATGGATCAGCGGCAAAAGCTTACAGCCGGTTACATTGTAAACCACTGGAGCGAACGAGACCTCGGTGATATATTCATCAAATACGGCGAAATCCCTTCGGGCTCCGCCAGGATGTACGCTAGAGTCATCGTCCATCACCGCCCGATTCAGACTACGGTCGAGTTAGCCGAATTAATTCGGACTAGAATCCATGGTTATTCCAAGACTCACCCCGCCACGCGCGTCTTCCAAGCTATCCGCATCGCAGTCAACGACGAGCTAGGTTTGATTGAAAAATCTCTCCCGCTTCTCCCCGATCTGCTAAATAAGAACGGACGGCTCGGGTTCATCACTTTCCACAGTCTAGAAGACAGATTGGTCAAAGATTTTTTCAGAAATGAAACAGATCACGGCGAGGAATCAAGACTAGAAGTAGAGACAAAAAAGCCAATCACTGCGGACCCCCAGGAGTTGTTTATCAACCCGCGCGCTCGGAGCGCCAAACTACGCGTTGCGATCAAGCGGAATTGATAAAAATAAAAATAACAAAAATAAAAAGGAGGCAATATGCCAAAGCAAATCGTAGTCGCGAGCCGTTCTCGCACCCAAACCATCAAAGTTAACTTCAAAAAAGCTTAACTTTAAACTAAATAAAACTGTATGACCCTTCGGGTGGGGCGAACCCTTAAAAAGCCCCACCCACTCTAGGAAAACACGCACTTTAATATACATGGGCCTTTAAAAAAACAAGAAGGTCCGCCAAATAAAATAGAGTTTCACACGGAAGAGTGTGGTGTATGACCTTTCCAGCGTACTCTATTAAAGTCACTTATAGCTCTGCTTTAATAGAGGCGCTGGCCTAAGAACCATCAAGCTCATACCATTGAAACCAAAACCAAAAATAAAAAGTAGAAAATAAAAAGGAGTTAATAAATTAAAATGAGTAGCGCAACCTATGCCACGCGTCGAGCCGCTTCCGGGATCAGCTTTGCTCGCGGTCGCAACACCGTCCGCCTCGAGAAGAAAAGCCTCGGTTCGATTTCCCAGATCGTTATTGTCAGCATGATTACTTTGATTTTTGGCTTGATCTACGCTGCTGAAGGTACCAAAGCTACCAGTTTTGATTACGAAATCTCTGCCGTCGAATCCGAAATTTCCGATTTAAATGCCCGTCGTGATGACCTTGCGGTCGAAAAGGCTCGCCTCACTTCTGTGGCTACCGCCAAAAATAGCACCGTTGCGGCCTCTATGTCTGATGCCGTCGTGACCGGTTATGCAGCGGATTAGAATTTTAAAATATATTACCCTAGGCGCATTTCTAATTATTGCGGTGCGCCTGTTTTTCATTCAAATTATCGAGCACGATGCTTGGGTGGCCAAAGCCAACGAGCAGCACACCATGCTAGAGACCATCACGGCCAAGCGCGGCGAGATTTACATGATGGACGGCTCTGAGCCGGTCGCCGTAGTTTTGAATCAAGCGGTTTATCAAATTATCATCGACCCCGCCGTTACCCCGAAAGATGATATCAAAAACACCCTGGAAAAATATGCGAAAGATTATATCACGGCCGATTTTGATGAAATTTATGCCATCGAAGGACTCCGTTATTATATTGTCGCCAAAAATGTCCCGTACTCTATCGCTACAGAAATCGCCAAGCAGGGAATCGCAAACGTCTGGATGAAAGAGGGTAACGGCCGCGTCTATCCCGAGGGCGAAGTCGGCTCTACCGTGCTCGGCTTTGTCAACTCTGACGGTCTCGGTCAGTACGGCATCGAGGGCTCGCTCAATAATATATTAAAAGGCGAAGATGGTCTTTTAAAATCCATTTCCGATGTCAATAATGTGGCGCTCTCGATCGGCAAAGATAATGTCAAAATCGAAGCAGAAGATGGCCAGGACGTCGTCCTCTCCATCGACCGCGGTCTAGAGCGGGGAGTCGAAGAGGTCTTGGCCGGCGCTATCAACGACACTGCCGCGACCAATGCCGCCGCTCTCGTCATGAATCCAAATACCGGTGAAGTCGTCGCGATGACTTCACTCCCGGGCTATAATCCGGGCGACTATGGCAAAGTCAAGGATGCCTCCGCCTATATCAACCAGGTCACCGAAATCGCCTACGAGCCCGCCTCGATTTTTAAAAATTTCATTTTTTCTGCCGCTATCAATGAGGGCAAAATGACTGCCGACACCACTTATTTCAATACTCCATTTACCGAGGTGGATGGCAATCAAATTTGGAACGCTGAGCAACGCGCCATTTTGAATAATCAAAATCTCACTATGAGAGATGCCTTGTACTGGTCGTTGAACGTCGGCTCCATCCAGGCGCTCAAATTCCTCGGCGACAATCCCGACGAAATCACCGCCACCGGCAGGGAAAGAATGTATGATTATTATACCAACAAATTCCGCCTCGGCCACGCCACCGGTATCGAGCTAATCGAAGCCGAAGGTTTTATCTGGGACCCGCACGCCGAAATTTACGGTCTCAACGCTGCTTATGCCAATATGACTTTCGGTCAGAATCTTTCCGCCACTATGATCCAGACCGCCACCGCCTTTTCCGCTGTAGTAAACGGTGGCGTCTGGCGCACCCCATCAGTCGTCAAAGGAACTTTAAAAGACGGCACCATCACCCCGCTTGAAAATCACGAAAAAATCGAAGACCAGATTTTAAGCACGGAAACCTCCGCCACCATGAGAAGCCTTCTCATCAACAACCGCAGCTACAAAGCCCGCGCCGGCATCGACCGTGCCGGCTACGATGTCGGTGGTAAATCCGGTACCGCCCAGGTGGTGGTAAACGGCGCCTACGATGACTCGATGTCTAATCTCGTCGGTTCCTACATCGGCTTCGTCGCGCCATCCGGCAGTATGCCTGAATACGTGATTATGGTCAAAATGTGGGGTGAAGGCCAAGCTCTCTCCGGTGGGGAAGCACAAAGCCTCTTCGACACGCTTTCAAATTATGTAATTGATTATTTAAAAATTAAACCAAGTGGAGTATAATAAAGACAATGGGTATTATTAATGAGGAGGTATTTTACGGTTTGCTGTTAGCTCTAGCGGGCTTTCTTTTGTCGATGATTTTGACCCCGTTTTATACGCATTTTGCCTACAAATATCAGTTTTGGAAAAAGCAAAAGACCAAAACCGTGGATGGCAAAGATTTGCCAGTCATGACCAAGCTCCACGCGCACAAGTTTAGCCGCAAATTCCCGACTATGGCCGGCCTGATCGGCATCGTTTCGGTTACACTCGTCACCTGGATTTTTAATCTTGATCGTGGCCAGACTTGGCTACCGCTCGTCGGCTTCCTCGGTGGGTCTTTCGTCGGCGTGATTGACGATTCTATTAATATCTTTGGCTCTGGCCGTGGCGCTGCTGGGCTCCGTGGGCCAGTCAAGTTTTTCCTCATCACCGTAGTGGGCGTTGCGCTCGGCTGGTTCTTTGCCACCAAGCTCGGCTGGACCACTATTCTTGTCCCGTTTGTTGGTAATCTCGAAGTCGGCATCGTCGGCATGATTATTATCTTTGCCTTCATCGTGGTCGCGACTTCTAACGCCGTCAACATCACCGACGGTCTCGATGGCCTCGCCGGTGGGCTCGCTATGTTTGCCTACGGTGCCTTTGGTATTATTGCATTATTCCAGGGCAACGTTCTCCTCTTTGGCTTCTGTATGACGGTGATTGGCTGGCTTCTCTCTTACGTTTGGTTTAATGTGCCGCCGGCCCGGTTTATGATGGGCGATACCGGCTCATTTGCGCTCGGCGCTGGCCTCGGTGTAGTCGCCATGATGACGAACTCGCTTTTACTTTTGCCGATCATCGGTCTACCTTTCGTAGTTGAGACCGGCTCATCGCTCATTCAGCTCTGCGCCAAGAAGTTTCTCGGACACAAAATCTTTATTTCCGCACCACTTCACCATCATTTAGAAGCTAAAGGCTGGGGGGAAGCCAAGATTGTGATGCGGTTTTGGATTATCGCCGGCGTCTGCGCGATTTTGGGCATCTTTCTCGCGGCGACCGGAGGCGCTGTATGAATCGCAAGCACAAGTCTGATTTAGTGATTCTATTTACCACCCTCGGTCTGATGGCTCTGGGCCTCATCGTGATTTATGCTATCGGCCCGATGCGCGCCAACGTCCTCAACAATACTTATGGTACTAACTACGGGGCCAACGATTTCTTTTTGGGCCAGCTTCGCTCGGTGGTTCTAGCTCTTATTGCTTTCTTCGTCGCGTTTAAAGTCATTCCGTATAAATATATTCAAAAATTCGCCAAGCCCCTAATTATTTTTGCGCTGGTCCTTTCTGGTCTGCTTTGGGTCATGTCTATGGCTGGCTCTTCTTTAGTTAAATGTGAGCTCGGTGAATGTCGCTGGTTTCAGCTCGGCTCGGTCAGCTTCCAGCCGGCCGAAGTTTTGAAGCTCGCGCTCGTGGTTTATCTCGCCGATTTCCTCGCGCGCAAAAGGGAAGAAGGCAAAATCGGCGATTTCAAAGAGTTTTGGTTGCCAGTCATTATAGTCTGTGGTTTGTCACTCGGCCTCGTGGTGGTAGCGCAAGGCGACCTCGGTACCGGTGTGGCTCTCATTGCGATTATTTTTGGTATGTTTTTGATCGCTGGTGTACCGAGCTGGCAATATTTATTGATGCTCGCTATAGTTGTCACCGTGGCGGTCGGCTCGGTCGCGATGTCGTCTCATCGCATGGAGCGGGTGGACGCTTGGGTCGCTACCTTGACCGGCGGGGAATCATCCGATTCTACCTACCATATCGAAAACGCCATGCTTGCTATCGGTACTGGTGGTTTTGCTGGTGTCGGCATTGGTAATTCCGTCCAGGCCACCGGTTATTTGCCAGAGTCTATCAACGATTCTGTCTTTGCCATCATGGGCGAGACTTTTGGCTTTGTCGGGCTCTTTCTAGTGATTGGTGTTTTTTGCATTATGCTACTTCGGATGCTCAAAGTTGCTAATTACACCAAAGACGAGACTAATCGCTTCCTCGTAATCGGCGTCTTTTCTTGGACGCTCGCACAGGTGATAGTCAACATTATGGCGATGACTTCTTTGGTTCCAGTCACTGGTATTACTCTGCCGCTTCTATCTTATGGCGGCACTTCGATGCTCTTTATTGCTTTCGGAATTGGTCTAGTTTGCCAACTTTCGTGTTATACTAGTAGAGAGGGTATTAAGCATGAAAATATTAGTAGTAGGGGGCGGCAGCGGGGGTCACATTACTCCAGTCGTCGCCGTCATTCGTGAAATTCTAGAAGAGCGCCCCAGAGCGGAAGTTGAATTCTGGACGGATTTTAAATATTTCAAAAACGTCACCAAACTGTGTGCCGAAATCGGCGTCTCTTGGGCTGAAGGCTACGAAAAGAAAAAGGGCCGCCGCGGCCCGGTCATCCGCGTCCGCCGGACTTTAGCGGGCAAATTCCATCGTTATTCCGGCTGGAAATTCAAAGATTATTTTGTCCATTTTGACATTACCGTTAAGGATTTGATTATTGGCAATATCTTGGGCTTTCTCGGCTTTCTCGGCGGGCTTCTTATGAGCTTTTTCCGGTTAATGTTCAACCGGCCCAATGTGATTTTCTTGAAGGGCGGCTACACTTGCCTGCCGATTGGCATGGTGGCGAAGCTCTTTCGCATCCCATACATCATCCACGAGTCAGATTCTGTGGCTGGTCTCGCCAATCGCTTACTCATGAAAAAGGCGCGTAAAGTTGCTTTTGGTATCCCGCCATCCGAAGAGGTGATGGAGAAGCACAAAAATTATGTTTATACTGGTATTCCGGTAGCCCCCGAGTTCAAGGAAGTCAGTTTATACAAAATGGAACAGCTCAAAAAAGCTTTTTCATTTAATCCCGACCGGCCGCTCGTGGTGATTACTGGCGGCTCGCAAGGTTCCGAAAATCTCAACGAAACTACGCGCTTAATTCTGTCGGAGCTTCTGAAATCTACTTCGGTAGCTTTGGTGGCTGGGCGCAAACATTACGAGAATATGCTCGATCTCAAAAAATACGAAAACTGGGACCATGCTTCGCTCGAATCCAACTTCCGGATGTGGGAATTTAATACCACAATGGACGAGCTGATGGGCGCCGCCGACGTCGTGGTCTCGCGCGCTGGTGCTACCACCATCGCCGAGCTAGCCGCCCTCAAAAAAGCGGTCGTCCTAGTGCCATTTGAGCGTTTGCCTGGCTCGCACCAGGTCGAGAATGCCAGGCGCCTCGAAAAAGCCGGCGCCTGTGTCACCGTGTCTGACGCCGCCATGATGAAGAATCCTGCTCTTTTGCTCGAAGCCATCCAGCATTTGGTCCGCTCTCCGCGCCTTCGCGCCGACCTCGCCGACCATCTCCACGAAGAAGCCTGCGGCTCCGCCGCCAAGAAGCTAGCGGATTTGATTTTGGAGGTGGTGGGGTGAACGAAGAGGAGCCAAAATTAGCCCGGCGTCATGCCAATAAACATTCTAAAATCAAATCCGGTCGCACTATCGGCGAGCGCAGGGAACGATTAGAGACGAAAAGCGAGCGCCTCGCTGCTCGCGCCAAGGTCAAGAAACGCCAAAACCTGCGGATTGTAATTACTGTGATTAGTTTTCTCGTCATTATCGGCGCCATCATTTTCTTTGCTGTAAGATTTGTGAAGCAAAGGGAAGCAAACGAAGCCGACACCGCCCCGACCGTCGTCGTCAAAACCTACAAGCCCACTATCGAGATCATCGACGAAAACCAAGCGGGTAGCCTAACCTCCCGGATGTCCGAGTACATCGGCCAAGCCGAATCCGATTTCAAAGACGTCGGCTTAACTCCCGTGAAGGCTGCCATCCCAGCCGGCTCCATCCGCGAAGTTGATTTTTACTTGGACGGCGTTTCCGGCTTTATCAAGACCACTATCGACCGTGGCACTGCTGTCACTGTAGAAGATGCCGAGCGCATGCTCCGCTACCTCGCCGGGCAAGGGGTGAGCGAATTTACCTATATCGACGTCCGTATCGACGGCAAAGCCTACTGGAAATAGAGAAGCGTTCGGTTTTTGTTCGGGTGAGTGCTTTCCTCTTTTCGTTCGGTTTTTGTTCGGGAATTTTGGAAAGTTTTTGACAAAGTAGGGTAGGAAAGTGAGTTAGAGACAGGGAAAATAGTAAAAAAGGGAAATGAAACTAGGGAAAAGTCAAACCCGCAAAAATCCAGACCCACCACCAGCAGCTAACAGGGGTGGCGCCAAAAAATTGACAATTTTGACAGTTTCGAAGAGCCTTGGAAGGTATTTTTGCCGGCCTATAACAAATTTTTTGAGGACCCGGCGTGCAGTTATACAGCCGGTAAAAATACCTTTTCAAAGCCCCTTTTAAGCCATCAAAAATTTCCCCACCCGGCTTTTCCCTGGCAACCATAAGCATTATCAGATATTTAGACGATTAACTTACCGTCTTTTTTGCTAAACTGCCAATGTCTTAAAATCTATATTGTGCGACATTAAACTTATATAAATTTGGACATGTATATATATTCAAATTTTGAATTGGAATTCACTTTCAATTCAAAATTCAAACTTATTTTCTTTGCTGAACTTTCTTTTTTAAAAGAAAGTTCAAAGCGCTAGCGCCGAGCCTTAAATCCATCTGCAGAAACGTCTTTGGAGTCGTAATCATCTGGATTGCTAACAGGGGTCGACAGGGAAACCGGGGAAGCTTGTTTCTTGGAAGTCGGCACATTCACCGTGGACTTTTCCTGAAACTCTACCTTTAGATGTGGGTCCATCGCTCGAGGGGCCTTTTTCCCTCTATTTCCACCCCTGTTCTTCCCCTTATAATTTTTGGATTTTTTCTTGCCTACTGGCTTCTTATTGTCGGCATTTTTGGCCTTTGCGGCTTGTTCTAGAGCCTTTACTACGGCCTTTTCTTCCTCAATATCAGTCGTCTTCTTGTTCCCTGCGTTAGCCGGCTTCTCGTTCCCCGCATTTTCTATATTCCCTGCTTTTTCGCTCACCAATCTCGCCAAATCTTTTAGCCCTGGCCGATCTTTACCTTCGAGCGTATTAGGGCTAATTTTAGCCTTACGCACGTCCGCCTGCGGAGTAGGAACCCGCTTTACTACAAAGTTCGGTTTTTGTTCGGTATTGCCTCCGGCGGACAGGGGGACGGCAGAGAAGCTAACTCCAGCATTAGCTCCAGCTTCGCCGGCTGCTCGCCCAGAGTCAGATAGCTCCTTCTTGTATCGGTCAGCTTGCTCGATGGTCGCTCGAATCTCGGCTTCCACCTCCTCGCGTGGACGACCATAACGGACCCTAGAATAGTCAATGATAGCAGAGAAATTATCTTGCGGAGTAGCTGGAATCGATAGCGTAGTAGCCGAGAAAGCCGGCACCTTTTCACCATTAATAATCATCGAAATCACAAAATGCCGGTTATTAAGCTGCAATAGATCAGACGCATCAAAGGTCGGTTCAAACTGCTTATCTAGAATTGGTGCATCTTCGGCCGAGACCCGGAAGCAAATCGTCGTCCCGACGTTACCAAATACCGCATCGCGTACCGAATCGGTCATCTGCGCGACGTATTGGTTCGCTACGGTCAAATTGAGACCGTATTTACGTGCTTCCGACAGAATCACCGCAAAGGAATCTGTCGCGAAGTTCTGGAACTCATCCACATAGAGATAAAACGGCCGCCTGTCCTCCACTCGCGGAATATCCGAGCGCGACATCGCCGCAAGCTGCACTTTGGTAACCAAGAAGGACCCGAGAATAGCCGCATTATCCTCACCAATCAAGCCTTTCGACAAGTTTACCACCAAAATTTTACCTTCATCCATAATTTTGCGAATATCAAACGACGACTTCGGCTGGCCAATGATGTTTCTAATAATCGGATTAGCCGTAAACGCCCCGACTTTATTTAGGACCGGCGCAATCGACTCGTTAATCTGCTTCTCATTCCACTGGCCAAACTCGTGTTTCCAGAATTGGAGTACCGTCACATCCTGGCAATATTCCAGAGTCTCTTTTCTAAATTCCCGGTCAGTCAGCATCCGCGAAATATCAAGCAAAGTCGTAGATGGCCGATCCAAAAGCGCCAAGAGAGTATAGCGCAAAATGTGCTCAAGCCGCGGCCCCCAAGAATCCCCAAACATCCGTTTGAGCACTCCAATCACTTCCGAGCAAATATTCGGCTTGCGGGAAGGATCGGAATATTCCAATGGGTTAAACGCCACCGGGAAGGCCGTATCCGCCGGGTTGAAATACACTACATCCTTTACTCTAGATTCTGGGATAAATTTGAGGTTATCAATTGCAAAATCTCCGTGCGGGTCGATAATACAATACCCCTGATTATAGAATACATCCGAGAGCGCCAGAAGCTCCAGCATTCCCGACTTCCCTGCCCCAGTCTGCCCGATAATATACACGTGCCGCGACCGGTCAATTCTCTGCAAACCAAATTGGTGATTGATCCCTCGGAAATTCGTCAGCCCAAAGGCGGAAATATTCTCATCGATTGCCTTTTCGCCTGTCAGTACCGGTAGCTGTGCTGGTGGCTCCGCCGTCTTGGCATTAGCCCATACGATATTAGGCGTCTCCACCGAAGTATGCGGCAGATGATAGACTGAAGCTAGCTCCGCGATATTCAGAATAAACCCATGTTCTGCAAATTGCCGTGTCTTGTAGGCGTCGAGCGCTTTTTTATCAAACGTCCCGCCGAGCTGCTTGAAGCCGTTAATAGAGGTAGAATTGTACTGTTTGAATGTCCCGACTAGCGCCTGCATATTGAGCTTGGCGTCGGTCTCGTTTTGGCCAAGATAAGCCAGGCGAATCTTTACATCGTAGCCAAGCTTGGTGGCCTTTTCTTCGGCTTTAGCGATTTGAGTCTTGGCTCTTTCGGATAATTCTACCTTGACCTCAGAATTAGTCCCCCCAGCCGGTGGGCGGAATAGCGCGCCAAACGCTTCGACGACCCATCGCCAATCAAACCCGCCACCAGTCTTGACAGTACCGGATTTCATTTGTGAGACCCATTTGTCTGTAGTCTCTTTGTGCCAATCGTCCGGAATTGGCCGCGCGAGAATCTGAATCCACATTTCTTCCGTCCGATCTGGGTCTAGCTTGGCTAAAGTCCCCGTAATGCCCGCCAAAGGATCCACCTCAAATGATTCAAAAGTCTTGATCGGCAGCGCATTTACGTCAGTCAGCCCCAGCTCGGTCATATATGATACCGGGTATTTAAAACGATCATCTACATAGTCATCATCCATCTTATAGATCTGTACCGTCGGATATTGAGCATAAATCTGCCCTTCCACAAAGCTCTGCAGAACCTTCGGCACCCACACATAGAAGCGGATCTGTCCCGCCGTCGAGACAATTTCAAAGGACAAATGCTCTTGTACTCCGCCAGAATTTTTCAGCTCCTGCTTGTCACGTAAAATCCCGTGAAGCGATGCAAACAGCTGCTCTGCTGCCAGCTCCTTTTTGTCGTTAGCCCGAGGGATTTCTAACATCAGAAGTACCGAGTCTACATTTAAGACCTTCAATTTATTCAATTTTTTGTAGTTTCGATAAGTTAAAAAAGCGAGAATGCCGACTACCGGTATCCAGAAAATTGGCATTACAATAAATTGTATGACATTATCCATGACTCAATTATACCACAGGGCTCTACAAAATCCTAGTAGATTCCCCCTAAAATCTAGCCCAGAATCTACGCTTTTACGTAGGCGTTTTTGTCAATCTTTTTGAAAAACTTTTTATTCTGGAGATTTAAGAGGATTGTAGTCTCTTTGACTTTGCGGACCTTGAGAACCTGCTTGACGATTTCCTCTTTGGTCAACGGCCCATCCGCCTTCTCGAGTACCGACAAAATAATATCCGAAATCGTCCCCTTCTTGTAGCCCCAAGAATCTAGCGCATAAATTCCCCGCCCGATCAGCACAAAGCGCGAATCTTTAATCAACTCATTGTGAATTGCTTGCACGGTCACATTCTTGCGCTTAAAATTAGAGTTTGCAATCTCTTCAGCGATAGCAGAGAAGTGCATCGGCTCATGCTTGGACTCGAGAATGACAAAAATCTTGTCCCGGATATTCTTCGGATTAACGGACGGCCATTTCGAGAGGCCCCAGACTCCGTTCAAGGTAGAAAGTGACTTCGAAATTGACGCAATTGCCTTAATGTGGTCAGGGTGCTCATAATCGAGCACATTGTCAAGCTCGTCTAGAGTCATCGGCTGCTTATTCTTGGAAATTGTCGAAACTACCTCGTCTACTTTTCCCCGAATTTCGGTGGTTGAGCCGTATTCGGCAATCCCTACTGCGTAATAGTAACGGTCGTTCTCCTCTACTACTGCTAGATTCTTGGCGAATGTCGCAATAAAATAAATCCCGTTCTGCTCGGCAGCAGTAGCGGTCTTACCATAAACTTTGTTAGCGAGCTCGTCCAATTTGGCTACGCGCCCCATCTCGGTAAGGTTACGAACGAGGATCTTTTCAGCGCCGGCGAGTTCAGGGATTTGATTCTCTTCTGCGGAAATTTGAAGGCGAATCAAAATGGCTTTTTCTAGCTGTCTCACACGTTCACGGGTGATCGATAATGTTTCTCCAATTTGCTCAAGTGTTTCTTTTGGTCCTTTCAAGCCGAATCTTCTCGAAATGATTTCTCGTTCTCGGTCTTGTTCGACTATTTTTAGACTCCCCGAAATTGCTTTTTTGAGGATTTCCGCATTTTGGTCCATTGGTCTTTCCTTTTTCTCTGACTCTGTTAATTATATTATTAAATACTATTATACCATAACTAGCACACCGTGTCAACTATGGATTTTAATATTTTCTAGTACTATTGTAGCACATTTTTTACATTTGTGAAAAAAAATTGTAAAAGCCTATGGTTAAACAAAAAGTATGCTATAATATATATATGAATATTGTCGCGATTATCACAAGTCTAGCTCTCGTCTTTATGGGTTTTGCCGGTGGTGGCGGTTCTTCCTCGGGCGGCGGAGGCGGTGGCGGCTATTCTGGCGGCGGCTCTAGTTATTCTAGTTCATCCTCCAGCTCCAGCTCGGATGCTGACCCAATTGCTGCGTTTATCACTCTGATCGTTATTTTGATTATTCTCGCTCTCGTTTCAAAAAGTGGCAAAAAGAGCTTCAAAGATAATAATTCCACTCCAGAGGAAAAGCAAATTCATGAGAGGGCGAAGCAGATTTTTGAATCCTATCAAAGCGACTGGTCTGATTTTAATTATGACGGCATCAAAAAATACACTACCAGCCACTACTACACTCACGCTTCTTTAATGCTCGATCTATTAAAAAATCTTCATCGGGCCAACAAAGTTTCTAAACTCAAAGTGTCGAAGGTTTGTTTGAAACAATCAGTAAATAGCGAGACTACCTATCCGATTAATCTCAATATTACTTTCCTCTTCTCCGGTCTCGACGAGGTTGTCACCGATGACGGTCAGAAGCTTTACAGTCAGTACGTGAGCGGCGCTACTGAAACTTGGAACTTTGTCTATGATGGCAAAGATTTGAAACTTTCCGGCATCTCCCAGCCGACCGAGTCTGCCCCGCACCTCATCAAGTCTCTAGCCGACTTTGCTAGCACCAATAATCTATTCTATAGCCCAGATTGGGGCCGCTATGCTCTGCCGGCCCGCGGGCTAATCTTCTCTAGAGCCAGCATGAAAGTCGCCGATATCAACAACCACATCATCGGCAAATGGGGCGATCTCCTCGTTCAGCTTTACACCTACGCTCCGACCCCAGACCAAGGCCTCGCGTCGTATTATATTGTCGGTCAAATTAATGTGCCGAAGGATTACCTCGGCGTCATCGTCAAGTCCCGCCAGTTCAAGACTCACGAGAAGCCCGACAAGTCTTACGACAAATTCGAAATGGAGTGGGGCGAGTTCAACGATCGCTACGAAGTCTACGCCGCCTCGCGCGACGCTCTGCCGGCCTTTGAGCTCTTGAACCCCAAGTTTATGGAGTTCCTCTACGATAAGAACCCGAGCTACAACCTCGAAGTCGTGGACAACGTGATCTATATCTACGCCCACACCCGCAACGTCACCGAGCAGGATTATGCCGATATGCTCGAAGTCCTGCAAAAAGCCTATAATGAACTAAAAATGTAACTATTTCTTTTTCCCTCTAGCGCCACGGCGAGTCTTGCTAGCTTTCTTCGGTTTGTTAGCAAGCATCTCTTTAGCCTGCTCCAATGTGATCTTCTTCGGATCCTGGTCCTTTGGAATTTTTACATTATTTCGCCGCCCTGGCCCTTTGATGTACGGCCCATAGGCGCCATTGACAATCATAATCTCATCCCAATCCGCGATAATCGAATCAACTTTAGCTTGATACAACGGTAAGGCTTCCTCTAGCGTCACCGTGTATGGGTCCAAATCTTTCATCGGGATATTGTATTTGCCACCCTTGAGGTACGGCCCAAACGGCCCATTGGCGGCAATCAGCTCCGCGCCATCCTTCGCCTTGCCTAGCGACCGTGGCAACACTGGCAAGGCTAGCTGTGCGAGCGCCTGCTCGAGTGTCACGGTTTTAGTAGACTTTCTCTTCGGCAGAGGCGCGAAGCGCGGTTTCTCGCCACTTTCTTTCTCGTTGTCGCCGAGCTGGATAAATCCGCCGTTTTTACCTACTTTCGCATAAATCGGCTTACCATTTTCTGGGTGATGACCGAGTAATCTTGCATTGTTATATCTTTCTACTCCCTGGGCTACCAGTACGGTATCATGAAACGGCCCGTAGAAATCCTTGAGCATCTTCACGCGTTCCAATTTGGCATCTGCCACGAGGTCTAGGTCTTTTTCAATATTCGCAGTAAACTTATAATCTACGATGTTCTTGAAATTATCGGTGAGAAACCCGCTCACCAGCTCGCCAATCGGCGTCGGCACCAGTTTCCCCTTGTTCGCCCCGTATTTTTCCTTCACCACACCACGCTTTACATTGCCATTCTGTGAAGTCAGTTCCACGACTTCACGCTCCTCACCTTCACTTTCGCCCTTTACGACGTACCCTCGCATCTGGATCGCGGTCATAATGGATGCATAAGTCGACGGCCGGCCGATGCCGAGCTCTTCGAGCTTCTTCACTAGCGACCCCTCCGTGTATCTAGCCGGCGGTTTGGCAAAATTCTGCCGAGCGATTAGCTTCAAGCAGTCCACCTTGTCGCCTTTGGTAACCTTCGGCAGCTCCAAATCCTTGCTTTTCCCGTAGACTTTCAGGAACCCATCAAATATTACTACTTCACCCTTCGCCACAAAATCATGCGAGAGAGTAATCGTAGTCTTGGCGACTTTGGCATTGGCCATCTGTGTGGCCACCGTCCGCGCCCAAATCAAATTATACAGCCGCTTTTCATAATCATTCTTCCCTGCCGACGTTCTAGAAACATCAGTCGGCCGAATCGCCTCGTGCGCCTCTTGCGCAGAAGCATCCTTGGTCTTAAAGGTTCTTACTTTTAGATAATTTTTGCCAAAATTATTTTCGATATAACTTGCAATCGCCGCCACCGCCTGCTTGGACAGATTGAGAGAGTCCGTTCTGTGGTAAGTGATCAGACCTGCCTGATAGAGCCCCTGCGCCGCGCTCATCGTGGTCCTCGAAGAAAACCCTAGCTTCGCATTGGCCTCAATCTGCATCGACGCGGTGGTAAAAGGTACCGGATTGGCCTTACTTCCCTCGGTCTCTTCCACTTTTTCTACAATAAAATCAGATTTTGTCAAGTCTTCCAATAGCTTGGTCGCATCCGCCTCGGTCTCAATCTTGTCTCCCTCATACACCGCATTAAAGTCAGCATCTTTATGAAAATCCCCGGTTATCTTAAACGACGATTTTGACTCAAACTTTTCAATATCCTTCTCGCGCTCTACGATTAAACGTAGTGCCGGCGACTGCACCCGCCCCGCCGAAATCGCCCCAGGTACTTTTTTACGTACCATATCAGATAAATCAAACCCTACCAGCATATCCAGCGTCTGCCGCGCCTGCTGCGATGCTACCATATCCATGTCCACCGTCCGCGGATTTTTGATCGCCTCCTCGAGCGCCGGCTTGGTAATCTCGTGAAAAGTAATCCGCGCGGTATCTTTAGGCAAATTAAGAACTTCGCATAGATGCCAAGAAATCGACTCTCCTTCGCGGTCTTCATCCGTCGCGAGCCAGATTTTGTCGGCCTTTTCTGCTTCTTTTTTGAGTTCCGAGATGATTTTTTTATGCTCCGGGTCGATTTCGTAAGTCACGTCAAAGGTGTTTTTGTCTACCTTGGTGTCTTTTCTGATATGCCCCACGCTCGCCAAGACTTTAAAATCACTCCCGAGATATTTCTCGATCGTGTGGGCTTTGGCTGGGCTCTCTACGATGACTAGATTTTTTGACATATATATTATAATATCACATTCTGCATGAAAAACCAAAATAAAAAGTTCTTGCAGCCGGATTCTTGTTGTGCTAAAATGAAAATATAAATTCCTACAAACTAGCACATTTTTTAAAGCAAAATAACAATATTATATTGAAAGTAGCAAAGGGATCATTAGGAAAACCCGCTTTCAAGTAATATTTGTTATTTGGATGCTAGTTTGTAGGAACCTAGTGGTCCCTTTCCTGTTGGGACTCCTAGGATTAATAATCAAAGGAGTATCAATGTCAAAGGTCATACAAACCAGCTTGAACTTTCTTTTAGGAAAAGAAAGTTCAGAAAAGAAAACTAGCAAGAATTTTAAAACGAAAATGAATTCCGTTTCAAAATTTGATTATAAAATTTTAGCGGTTTTTGTTGGGATTAGCTCATTTTTGGCCCTGCCTCTTATTTCTATGTCCTCCGCTCATGCCAGTTCATCTTTTGAATATCAAGTCAATGTT
>JAFRJN010000011.1 GCA_017432225.1 Candidatus Saccharimonadota bacterium | reverse complement strand
GGCGCCCTAGCATCCTCGTCTAGCAACACGACTTACTTCACCCCGAACTCCAGTTCATCTAATGCAGTGATCACTGTAACCAGCTGCATCAAGACCATCGGTAGTGCTACGACCAATATGCAAGACTTTACTACCAACATCAACTACTTCTGTGATAATGCTACCGGTAGCCTCAAAGACAGCCGAGACGGTCAAGTCTATACCGTGGGCATTGTAACTGCTAATAACGGCGGTGCGGCGAGAACACTCTGGATGACGAGAAACCTTGCTATTGGCTGCTCTGGCTCTGGGACTACTTACGGTAGCACAAGAACCACACGTTCGCTGGATAACTCTAATTCTAACGTCACTACCACCTGGTCTACTGGCTCGGCCTACAATCTAGATAAAAGTAGCACACAGTATACAAGCGACACTACTTGTAGCTCTTCCAGTACAAGCGGCTGTAATAGCTACACTCAACCAAGAATGGAATGTTCGGCTACGACAGGCGCCTGGTACAACTATGCGGCAGCCTCGGCGGGTACGATTGCAGCAGCGTCTAGTACAGACTACGGCTCCTACTCCATTTGTCCGAGTGGCTGGACTATGCCAAGTCACTCTCAAATTGCGGCAGCAGCAAGCAACAAAGCTGCCTTTAGCCCAGTCGCTGTGGGCCACTACACTGGCGGTACGCTTAGCACTACCGGGTCTGGGTACTGGTGGTCAGGTAACACGTCTGGGGGTACTAATAGGTGGGACTTGTTCTACAATAGTTCCTACCTATATACAGACTACGGTAGTAGGGTCCTCGGCTTTTACGTACGCTGTGTGCGGTCGTAGGTCGCCCCGGGTACTCTAGGAGTACTCACCTCTCCTCAGACCTCCACCGGAGAAAATGCCGCCCGACCTGCGGGAGGGCGGCTCCAGAGAATATAGCAATAAGCAGATAATATAATGTCAACAGAAGCACAACCATTAAACAAGAAACAAATTCGCGAAGTTTTGGCTGAAGGAAAAATTAACCACCACGGCAGAGGTCGGACTGCAGCCGAGAAGCAGCGCGACTATGCAGAATACTATGAACGTAAGAAAATAGTATTTGAAGCGGAGGATAGAAACGAAGAATATTTGGTGTTGTTTCTGGCTTCGGATGGCAATAACCCAAATAAAGAGAAAAAGTTTTATAACATGGGTGGTAATTCTGCGCTTATTTATGCTTACGATATTGGGCCAATGATCGGACGAAATAATGTAATAATAAAACCGGATCTTGACAATGGGTACTATAAGTTCAAACGCGGAATGGTGTCGGTCGCAGACCTGGCACTTCTCACTGAAAAATTAAAACAAGTAGGTATTGAGCGGGTACCGCGAGACAATGATGATTTGATTGTGTATTTCAAACTAAAAAGGAAATATTCGAAAGACGACATCAAAGGCTTGATTGCCATGCACCGCGATGAAGTAAAGGAAGTTAATAAGATTCTATATACTAATGTAGTGTTCCCAGACATACACAAACAGACGATGGATTTAAGGACTACTGTATATCATAAACTACTAAAAATCGCGAGGACTGATCGGGAAATATTGCAAGATAAGATTTTGGGCCCGGTTTTTGCGATTACGGATACTTATGCTTTGATGGCGCATGGCGACATGGACGTGAGAGAAGCGGGGGAAAAGATGGTCGTGAATATAGATATTCTGATGGATAGGATGTCTATGATAATGGATTTACAACTTTTAGAAATATCGAGCATGGCTAGAATGGGCAAAATCGCTGCGGGGTTAAGAAATCTGGTAGTGGGTAAAATGGTGAATTATCGGGCACCAAGCGGGGATAATAAAAGTGGTGCAATTGAAGACAGTGGTGAGGCGAAGAAAAGTGAAACTGGTGGCAAATGAAGATTTGGACTGGTTGAGGGACCCAGAAAATAGGGTGTATTTTTATCTTTATACGGCTTATCTTGAGGCGAGAAAAGGTGGCAAAAGAAAGACTTTTGATGAACATAAGTTTGAAGTAAATGAATTTGAGAATTTGTTACTTTTGATGAAGGCGATTATGTTTAAAGAATACCGGCCTTTAAGAGGGACGGCACACGTAATATTTAATCCAGTCCTTAGGGAAATTTTTGCGGCGGCATTTCGAGATAGGGTAGTGCATCATTTTATTTATATGATAATTTACGACTGGTGGGATCGGCATTTTATCTATGACTCTTATTCCTGCAGGGAGGGGAAGGGCACGGAGCTGGGAATAAAAAGGCTACAGCATCATATTCGGTCAGTATCGGCTACTGGCAAACAGGTGTATGTGGTTAAGATGGATATACAAGGATTTTTTATGAGCCTTGATCGGAGAAAACTTTATAAACAGGCGCTTTGGGGGCTAGATTTACAATTTGAGGGTCATAAAGGGCTAACGTATCACATTGTGAAATTTTGTTTGTGTCAAGTGGTGATGGATGACCCAGTGAAAGGTGTGCGGCGTAAGGGTTGGCCGGAAAATTGGAAAAAGATGCCAGACACTAAATCGTTATTTAAGCAACTACCTGGGATAGGGATTGTGATTGGAAATTTAACTTCGCAACTTTTGTCGAATATCTTTCTGGATATGCTGGACCGTTATATAAAGTTTGTGCTAGGATATAAACATTATGGGCGATATGTAGATGATTTTTATATTGTAGTGACAAAAGAAGAGCTGCCAAAGGTACTTGCGGACGTGGAAAATATCCGGCGGTTTTTGCGGAGAATTGGCCTGAGACTACATCCGAAGAAATTTTCGGTGCAGCCAGCAAAAAATGGCGTTCCGTTTCTTGGGGCAGTGGTATATGCTAACGTAATACATCCGGGTAAAAGATTGAAGGCTAACGCCAGAAAAGCTTTTTATAAATATGCACATGGTGCACATAACGAAGTGTCTTTAGTGTCTTATGTAGGATATTTGAAACACATGAAACATTATAAATGCCTTTGTGAAATTTGCGAGAGCGTGGGTCTGCCAAGAGAGTATTGGAAAAACTTTGAGAAACTTGGCGAGGTGGAGTGCTGAGGAGAGGTGAGTACTCCTAGAGTACCCGGGGCGACCTACGACCGCACACAGCGTACGTAAAAGCCGTTGACCCTACTATTGTATTCTGTATATAGGTAGGAACTATTGTATTTCAAGTTCCACCTATTAGTACCCCCATTCGTGTTACCTGACCACCAGTTCCCATTCCCGGTATTGTTAAGCGTACCGCCATTGTAGTTGCCCCCAGCGACTGGGCTAAAGGCAGCAAGCGTTTTGCAGGACAACGGAGGAATGAGTACTGACAGAGAAGTCCGCCCTAGTATCAAATCTCTAGGACGAGGAATAACTTACGAGTCTTGGATTCCTTGGGATCCAACAGACTATAGCGACTAGTCGAAGCTAGCCATTTTGGCTCCATTCATGAAGCGTATTCCGGACCTCCACCTCTTGTTAAAATGCGGCCTGTCGGTATATGCTGGCATGACGAAGACGCTAGTCGGTGCTAGACACTCGCCACCGCTATGGCCCTAGGTCGGAGTGAATACACCCTGTATATATTATAGCATAAGCATTATTTTTATAGGCTTTAGCGGCATATTTGTCAAGTAATTTTTAGTCGAAATGCAGGAACCAGGTATTAGATATAGAAAAACTTAAATAAAAATGGTATAATATATCCAGTTCGTATAGCAAGAATACTATTTAATAATATATAGGATTTTGTGCTATTATGAAAATATCTTTTTTGAAAAGAGTCCCAAAAACTAAATATGGAAAAGTGATACTGCTAAATCATGATTTGAAGCCACATGAAGAAGCTACGCTATTTTGCTTGTCTGAATTTGGGTTTGACGTTGAAACGATAATACCTTCCAGTATCCCAAAAAGTAAAAATCCAGATTTATTGATGTTGGGTACTACATGGGAGATAAAAGGCCCGAGGAAGGTGAATAAAAATACAATTCAAAATAGATTTCACAAGGCCAGGAAGCAGTCTGGAGGTAGAGCGATTTTTGATTTAAGAAAGACCGATGGCGATGTAGAGAAGTTAGAAAAATATATCTTGCAGATATTTAAAACATCAAAAGGAATGAAACGTATTATGATTATAGAAAACAATAATTCTATACTAGATATTTTTAAATAAGCATGGTATAATAAAGATATTGGAGAGCGACCTAGTTCTATTTGAGCTAGGCCAAGCTCTCCATTTTTAGTCGAAATGCAGGACTATGCGTCTTGCATTTGATTGTAATTATGCTAAAATGGTAGTATGATTTTGCTCGATTCGGTGACAAAACAGTACCCCGGTGATGCTAAACCGGCACTTGATAATGTGTCTCTACATATTGAGCCGAATGAATTTGTATTTCTAGTCGGTAAATCTGGCGCGGGTAAGTCCACCCTTATCAAAATGCTAACCAAGGAAGAAATTCCTGACTCTGGTAAAATTGTAATTGGTGGGATTGACCTAGACTATGTAAAAAAACGCCATATCCCGAGCTATAGAAGGAGGCTCGGCGTAGTATTCCAAGATTTTAAGCTTTTGCCTAGGCGGACGGTCTATGAGAACGTCGCTTTTGCACTCGAAATCATGGGTATGAGCGGCCGCGAAATCCGCTCGACCGTGCCGAAAGTTTTGGAGCTAGTAGATTTGTTGCCTCAAGCAAAAAAGTTCCCCGACCAGCTATCTGGTGGGCAAAGGCAAAGAGTCGGTATTGCAAGAAGCGTTGCGAGGCAGCCAAAGATTCTGATTGCCGATGAGCCGACTGGCCAGCTTGACAAGCTTACCACTAGCGAAATTATCGATTTGCTCAAGAAAATTAATGATTTTGGCACGACGATACTCGTCACTACTCATAACGAAACCATCGTTAATGACTTGGGGAAGCGAGTGGTAACCTTGAAGGACGGTCGTATTGTCAATGACCAAAAGGATAACGGAGTCTACAAGCTCGACGAAACCCCAGTAGAAGAAAAACCGAAGCGAATTATCCAAGTCCCTGGGCACGCGCTCAAAAAACCGGCTCCGGTCAAGAAGCAATTTGATGAAGATGCTTTTGAAAAAGATCTAAACGCCATTCGTAAAGTCGCACCAAAATCTCCAACTAGAGTAAAGGCCATGCCGAAAATTGACAAGAAGCCGGTCGTAAATAAGAGAAAAATAACCAAATCCAATGTAATATAATATATAGGTGGGAAAATGAGCGAAAATAAAGAAAAAGATTTGAAAAAAGTTTCCAAAAAGGGCCTTAAGGCGATGCGAAAAACTCGTGGGCATCACCCGATTCGTAATGAAGGGCGCGTGATGAAATATGGCGCAAAAGGTTTTATGCGGAACTTTTGGCTCTCTTCTGCGGCGACTATTGTGATGGCGATTACCATGATCATTTTGTTTATTACGATTGTAGCGAGTGTGATTCTCACCAATACCGCAGAAATTATGCGCGACAAAATCGACATCACAATTTATTTCCGTCCGGGTACGTCCGATGAGGTTCTTGCGCAAATGACGGATATTATTTCGGAAGACAAAAATATCAAGACCGTCTCTACTTCTAATTCGGAAGAAGAATACGAAAAGTTTTTGAACGAAAATTCAGACAGCGAAGACCTCACCAATATTCTTGATGAAGACATGAGAAAATTAATGATTTCCAAAATGCAGGCTACGATGCGCATAAAAGTCTATAATATTGACGACATTGAAAGTATCAAAACGATTGTAGAGACTAACCCAGTATTTTCTGACTATCTAGATACGGAGCTTTCGCCGACTTATGATGTCAACCAGACCGAAATTGCTACCATCACTTCTTGGGCACGGATTGCGCGGACGGGTGGGGTTATCCTAGCAGTAGTATTCTTGGTGATTTCGATCTTGATTGTGTTCTCGACCATCCGGATGGCGATTTTCTCGCGACGAGAAGAAATTTACATGATGAAGCTAGTAGGAGCAGACAAAGGCTTCATTCGTGGGCCGTTCCTCGTAGAAGCAGAAATCTGCGGTTTGATTGCCGGAGTAGTAGCGGGCACCGCGAGCTATTTTGGCTTCAAATTCCTCGCACCAAAGTTAGCTGGTTACGGGATTGACGTTACTACAATTACAAATATTCTCGAATCAAACCAGTTGATTCTAGTATTTCTAGTCTTTATCGTGAGCGGTCTTTTGATCGGTCGGATCGCCGCTGGGCTGGCTGTGTCGAAATACTTGCACAAAGCATAAACAATATGCTATAATAAAAATATGAATACAACTATACTGAAGAAAATTTTCGGGTATGTGTTTGTTTTTACTTTTCTTGGTTTAATCGTAGCGACGACGGCTCATGTAGACGCGTATAATTGTAAAACTGGTGATACCGAGTGTGAAGCCGCTAAAGCCAATATGCAGGCCAATCAGAGCGAGGCCAAGCTCTATACCGACAAAGCCGAATCGGTGGGTCAAGTGATTTCCCAGCTAAATGCCGAGATCAATTCTTTGAATGCCGAAATCGCAGCTAATGAGGCCAAAATCACCCAGCTAAATGCCGAAATCGAAGCCAACGAGGCTAAACTAGCCGAGACTCAAGCAGCGCTTGCAGAGATGTTGATAAATATGCATTTTAATGGTGACTCGGAGCCGATTACGATTCTAGCTGGAAGCAAGACGATTTCTGATTACGCCGAAAAACAGGCGCGTGAAGACGTGGCGAAGCAAGAGATTACCGCTGCGAGCGAGCGTATCAAGACGATCAAAGAAGAATTAACTACTAAAAAAGCAGAAGTAGAAAAGGCACTGGCGATCTCCGAAGAAAATCGCAATCTTGTCGCCTCGAAGAAATCTAGTCAAGAATCATTAAAAGCAGAATATGATAAAAGTGCTAGTGATGCTACTGCGCTAGCTTCCTATTGGGAAGAGCAGCTAAAGGCTTTGGCCTGGACTCCACCGTCTAATTCGACCGGTAATGGCACTAGGAACTGGGGAGCTAATAATACTTATCCATATCGATACAATTGTCCGCAAGACAATGTACGCTACTCGGCCTATGGTGGGGCGGTTTGCCAATGTACGAGCTACGCTAGCTACAAAGCTTACGAAAAGTGGGGTATCACTAATACGTGGGGTGGACACGCTTACAATTATGTCAACGCTGTAGGCTATTATGTGCCATCGACTGGCGCGCGGACTTATGTAGACAAAAACCCGGCGGCTAATTCCATTGCGATTCAGCTAGGTGGGGCTTATGGCCATGTGATGTGGGTAGAGAGTGTAAATGCTAATGGCTCTATCAACGTAACGGAATATAATGTAAACTGGTCTTCGATTGGCTGTCACCTAGGCGACTTCTGCTCGCGCAACAATGTCGGCTCGGCTAATACCTGGTTCCTGCATTTCGACTAAAATTAAACTAGGTTTTGTGATACAATAATATATATGGTTAAGAAAAGAACTAGTGCTCCGGGTGAGCCGGAGTGGAAAGAGAAAAAGGTTTCGCTTGGTAACGCGATTATTATCGGTGCGGTGCTGGCGTTTGTTGGTCTGTTCGTAGGCGTCAACTTAAATAATTGGCTACCGGGGGTTTCGCAATATCTTGGCGGGACGAGCAGTTCTAACATTAGTTGGTCGCCACTGGATGAAGTTTATAATAAACTGGCCTCTTCGTATAACGGAGAAATTGATAAGGACGCTCTAGTCGAGGGGGCGAAGGCGGGGCTAGTAGATGCGGTGGGAGATATTTATACGGTCTATATGGATGCCGAGGAAAAGCAGGAATATACAAGCTCGGTTCTGCATGGCAATGTGGGGGCGGGGAT
Source organism: Candidatus Saccharimonadota bacterium (assembly GCA_017432225.1). Classification (GTDB taxonomy): domain Bacteria; phylum Patescibacteriota; class Saccharimonadia; order Saccharimonadales; family Saccharimonadaceae; genus Nanosyncoccus. The sequence continues at coordinate 111,929 of JAFRJN010000011.1, read as the reverse complement.
TGGCGTGGAATTTGGCCTGCGCGATGGGTATGTGAGAGTGCTTCGAGTCTTGCCGGACAATCCGGCGCTTCGGGCTGGCATTATGATTGGCGATATTTTTTACAAAATTAATGGGGAAGAGGTCTATACTTGGTCGGCTACGGAAATCGGCAATGCCGTGAGGGGCGAAGCGGGGACTACTGTGGCGGTGACGATGGTGCGAGATGGCGAGACGCTGGATTTTACTTTGACGCGTGAAGAAATCAACAACGTGTCGGCTTATGTAAAATATGATGGCACTACGGCGATTGTGACGGTGCTTCGGTTTGACAACGATACTGGTACCAAAGTGCAAGAGATGGCAAAAGAGTTTTCTTCTAAAGGTATTAACAAAGTGATTTTGGACCTTCGCGGCAATGGTGGTGGATATGTATCGGCGGCGCAGGACCTTCTGTCTTTGTGGGTGGATAAGCAGACGATTTTGATTCAAAGGTCGGCGCATTTCGGCGAAGAAAAAACTTCGTCTCTTTCTGGGAGAGCGATATTGTCGGATATGAAGACGGTGGTGCTCGTGAATGGCTCGACCGCTTCGGCTTCGGAAATCGTAGCGGCGGCTTTGAAAGATTATAACAAGGCCACAATTGTGGGTGAGACGACGTACGGCAAAGGCGTGGTGCAAAAAATGTATGACCTCTCGGGCGGGGGAATGCTCAAAGTGACGGTGGCGGAATGGTTGACCCCGAATAATAATTCGATTAACAAGGTGGGGGTAGAACCAGACGTGGAGATCGAGATGACCGCGGAGGACATTAACAAAATGCGCGATCCACAAATGGACAAGGCAAAAAGCCTATGAAAATTGTAATTACCACGCCAGTCTATTATCCGCAGATTAATGGGGTGGCGGTGTTTTCGCATAATTTGGCTAGGGGGCTTTCGTCGCGCGGACATGAAGTGCTCGTGATTACGCCGAGCCAAACTGGTATTAGACACGTGTCTAAAAGCTCGGGGGTGAAAGTGGCGTATCTTGATGCTACAAAGCTTCATGTCTATCCGGACCAGATTCATGCGGTGCCGAAAAAGAAGAAGTTATTATATAAACATAGCTTGAGGGCTTCGGTGATGCCGGGGCGACAAATGCGGAGAATTTTGTCCGAATTTCAGCCAGACGTGATCCACGTGCAAGGGTCTGACCCGATTGGGGTGGCGGCCTCTAGGTATGCAAAGAAGCATGGCATCCCTTTGGTGATGACGGAGCATAACCAGCCGGAGGTCCTGACGGAGTCTTTGCCTCTCCCCGGTGTACTGAAAAGACCGGCGAATAAGGTGTTGTCTTCGTATTTTAGAAAGAGGCTAGCTCGGGCTGATTTTATGACGATGCCGACCGAGCTTGCTTTTGGACATTTGTTCAAAACTAAAGAGATAGAAATACCGTTTGAAGCGATTAGTAACGGTGTAGACCTCACGGCGTTTAAGCCGGGCGAAGCGTCAGATGCATTATATCGTAAATATGATATTCCTCGGGGGGTGCCGATTGTATTATATGTGGGGCGGCTGGACCCCGAGAAAAGAGTCTCGGTAGTGCTCAAGGCCTTTAGGGATTTTTCGCAAAAATGCGATAATAATAAACTTGACAGTTTGTCAAAGACATTGTTTGTGGTGGTGGGGGATGGGGTGGACAAAAGCCATTTGGCGAAGGAGGCGCTTAAAATGGGTCTTGACTCTCAAGTTAAATTCCTCGGCCGGGTGACGGGGGAAGATCTATATAATATATATAGGATGGGGGATATATTTGTAACGGCTTCGGAGATTGAGACGCAAGGGATAGTGCTGATTGAAGCGGCGGCGACGGGGTTGCCTTTGATCGCAGTGGACGCGGGGGCGGTTTCTGAAGTCTGTCGGGACGGCGTAAATGGATATTTGCTAAAGCCTGGTGACGCCTCGGGAATTAGTGAAGCGATGTTTAAGCTTCTTTCTGACCCCAGACTTCTTGGACAAATGTCCAAAAACTCGATTGAGATTGCTAGTGAACATTCGTTTGCCAAAACTTTGGATAGATTTATCGAAATCTACGATAATCTTTGTAAAAAAGGTTTAAAAACTAAATAATTTGTGGTAGAATAGGTTTTAGTAGTTAGTAGAGGTTTTATGCATTTTTCGACAATTTTCAGAAGTTTCAAGAACAAAGATATGCTCAAAAGAATTGGGGTGATTCTGGGTATCATTGTGGCGTATCGGCTGCTTGCGCAGATTCCAGTGCCGATGGGCGATGCTTCGACCTTCAAAGAGGCAGTGTCGAATCTCTTGGAGAAGTCGGACTTTTCGAATTTTCTGAATTTGATTTCTGGTGGTGGGCTGGCGTCGTTTTCGATTATTTTGGTCGGGCTCTCGCCATACATTACCGGTTCGATTATTATGCAACTTCTGTCTAAAGCGATTCCTAGACTTGAGGAGCTGTCGGAGGATGGTGAGACTGGTCGGCGCAAGATTAACCAGTGGACGCGGATGCTGACAGTGCCACTTGCGATCGTGCAGTCGATTGCGTATATCTTTATCTTGTATCAGTCGACGATTGCGGCGAATATCTCGACGGATTTTGTGCCGTCGATGGGTGACTGGGTGCTGTCGGTCACGGCGATGACAGCGGGGTCATTGATTCTGATGTGGATGGGCGAGCTGATTACCGAGCAAGGGATTGGCAACGGTATCTCGACTCTAATTTTTGCCTCGATTATTTCGCAGCTTCCGACCACGATGGCACAGCTCGGCTCGGCACTATTTGATACCTCGGAGGGGACTTTGCAGCTCTTTGGCGGGCTGGAGCTGCCGGTCAACCCGACGGTATTTTGGATTATCCTCGGATTTGCGGTGGCGATGGTAGTGGTGATTTATCTTTTGGTGAAGCTAAACGAAGCGCAGAGGATTATTACGATTAACTATGCCAAGCGGGTGCATGGGAATTCATCTTATGGTGGGATTAAGTCGATTCTGCCGATCAAGCTGATTGCGGCGGGGGTGATCCCGGTGATTTTTGCGACGGCATTCTTGTCACTGCCGGCGCTGGTCGGGCAAGTGATTACCTCGTTTGATTCAGGGAATGAAGTAGGCGCATGGCTCACCACAGTATTTTCGGCACCGAGCGCTGCTAACTTTACTACACAATATCCGGATGGGATTACAGGGCAATGGTTCGTTTATCCGATTATGTACTTCCTTCTAGTATTTGCATTTACCTATTTCTACACTTCGATTATCTTCAACACGAAGGAAATTGCGGACAACTTACAGAAGCAAGGTGGGTTTATTGAGGGGGTAAGGCCAGGGATTAAAACTGCCGACTATCTGGCAAAGGTAGTGAGAAGGCTCGACCTCTTTGGCGCTTTGGCGCTTGGTCTAATTGCAATGCTGCCATTTGCGACGGATTATATCTTTATTATGACGACGGGGGCGCCGCTAGGTCTTTCGATTTCTGGTACGGGGCTTCTGATTGTAGTGACGGTGGCACTAGAGAATCTCAGGTCGGTGGATTCGAGAGCATTAATGATAACTTACGACGATTTCAAAAATGAGTCTCAAGATTAATAACGGGCGGGCGATTCTGAAGTGGGGGATTATTTCGATACTTTTGATTGTCTTTGCGGTGTTTTTTGTCCGGGTTTTAGTTTTTGAAAACCAATATTACTCCGAGAAAGAAGGCAGCGAGCGAGCGGTGGCGATGGAGTTTGCCGAAGAGCTCGTGGAAGTAGCGCCAACGGCTGAAGAAGTAGTAGAGTATACAGTGCCAGAAGACCGACCGCGGTATCTTTCGATTGAACGGCTGGGGATTACTAATGCGAGGGTGTTGCCGATGGGGATAAACGATGCGGGCGAGCTCTCGACGCCAAACAATATCTTTGATGTGGGTTGGTATTATGCCTCGGGTAAACCGGGCCAAGGTGGGACGCTACTGATTGACGGACATAACGGTGGACCGCACGTGCAGGGTGTGTTTAAAGATTTGCCGGCGCTCGGAGAGGGCGATATTATCAAGATTGAACGAGGGGATGGAGCGATTTTTCGCTACTCGGTGATAGAAAATAAGACGGTGGCGCTGTCTGATTCGAACGATTATATGGCGACTGCGATGATGTCGCCGATGAGAGGGGTGGAGTCGGTGACTTTAATCTCTTGCACTGGGGAATGGTCACAGGCGCAAAGTACGTATTTATCGCGTCAGTTTGTAAGAGCGATATTGGTTGATTAGACTTTTCTTTGGGGAAGAAAGTCTAACAAAAGAAACCAGTTTGAAAATTGAAACGAAAGTGAATTCCATTTCAATTTTTGTATTTACAAATATAAAGCGACGTGCTATAATAAGAATGTAATTTATGGCTAGTCAAAAGGAAGTGATTAAACTCACTGGCATCGTCGTGGAGGCGCTGCCTAATACCCAATTTCGGGTGGAACTCGAGAATGGTCATATTATTGTTGCCCACATGAGCGGAAAAATGCGTAAAAACTACATCCGTCTCGTGCCAGGTGACAGAGTCGAGGTAGAGCTGACTCCTTACGATCTTTCGAAGGGGCGCATCTCTTTCCGGCTCAAAGATTAATATTAACCGCTATAAATTGCGAAATTACGGAGGCTCGTACGCGTCTTGTGTGTGTTCTGAAGTAAAAGAGGCTAATTTGTAGCATAAAGAAAGGATATTTTGACACTATGAAAGTACGTGCAAGTGTTAAAAAAATTTCCCCAGATGACATTATTGTCCGCCGCAAAGGTGTACTACGTGTCATCAACAAGAAAAAACCTAAGAATAAGCAAAGGCAGGGTTAAAATATGGCTAGAATAGCTAGCGTGGTAATTCCGTCCGAAAAACAAGTGTGGATTGCACTCACTTATGTTTATGGGATTGGTAGAACCACCTCAAAGAAAATCCTTGCGGAGGCTAAAATCGAGCCTACCACTCGGGTGAAAGATCTCACCGAGGCTGACGAACAAAAAATCAACGACATTATTTCTAGTAAATACCATGTTGAGGGTGATTTGAGACGCCTCGTGAGCAACAATATCAAACGTTTAAAGGATATTAATTCCTATAAGGGTATCCGCCACAAGGCTAAATTACCAGTCAACGGCCAGCGTACTCGTACGAATGCACGTACTCGTAAGGGTAAGGCGATCGCGGTCGGTGGTGCACAACCTAAGGCTGCAAGTAAGACTTAAGGAGTAATGTAAATGGCAGAAGAAGAAATTAAAAAGACCGCTCCAGAGGCTACTGAAGCAACAGCAGAAGCTACGGCTGAAACTGGTGCCAAAAAAGCTTCCAGAGGCAAAAAAGGTAAAAGGATTGTAAACAGTGGCGCTGTGCACATCCAAGCTACCTTTAACAATACGATTATTAGTGTAACCGATAAAACTGGCGCAGTTTTGTCCGCTTCCTCCGCTGGAGCCAATGGCTTTAGAGGCTCGAAGAAGGGGACAGCATTTGCTGCTGGTGTGGCTGCCGAGAAGGCACTTGACATTGCCAAGAAAAATCACGCGATGAACTCCGTAGATGTTTACGTCTCGGGAATTGGTTTGGGACGTGACGCGGCGATTCGGGCGATTTCGACAGTTGGAATGAGAATTGATAGTATCACAGATGTAACTCCGATTGCTCATGGTGGGGTAAGGCCAAAGGGAGAAAGGAAACCGTAATGGCAAGAGATAGAGCACCTATAGTCAAACAAAGCCGGAGAGAAAGTTTCGCTCTGGCGCCAAAGGCTCATAAAATTATGGCCAAAAAACCGGGTATTCCAGGCGAGCATGGCGATATGCGCGTGCGCGGTGGCAGCTTGTACCTCACACAGATGCGTGAGAAACAAAAAGTTCGCCGAATGTATGGTTTACTCGAAAAACAATTTGCTAAACTCATGCGTGAAGCCGTCAAAGCTGAAGGCCTCACCGGTGAGAAATTGCTAGAATTTCTAGAAAGAAGAGCAGACAACGCAGTATTTAGAGCAGGTTTTGCCACTACTCGTCGTCAGGCTCGGCAACTTGTTTCGCATGGACATTTTACTTTGAACGGTAAGAGAGTTGATGTACCATCAATTCGCTTGAACCCGGGTGACGTGTTGGAAGTTCGTCCAAAATCAGCAAAATCAGAATATTTCAAGAATCTTCCGAATGTCATATCTGCTAGTGGGGCTACTCCACTATCTTGGCTCAAGGTCGACGCGAAGAAAATGAAAATTGAAGTGACCGGGCTTCCAAAACGCGAAGAAGCGGAAGCTGGCATTAATGAACAATTAATCGTTGAGTATTACTCACGCTAAAAAGGAGACTTTAATGACTACAAAGAATATACATGAAGCAGAGCTCGCCGAAGTAAAAAAGCTTGGCGAAAACAGCGCTGAATTTGTAATCCGTCCACTTTACTACGGGTACGGGAATACGCTCGGAAACTCTTTCCGGCGAGTGCTCCTTTCAAGCGTGAAGGGTGCTGCGATTACTTCGTTTTCGATTGAGGGTTCGACCCATGAATTTGCTGCGATTCCTGGCATCCGCGAGGACGTGGTGGACATCATGCTGAACCTCAAGAACATTCGGTTCAAATTGCACACTGATAATCCAGTGGAGCTGGATCTCAATATCAAAGGTGCTGACCAATCTTCCGAGAAAAATGGTGAGAAACGCGTGATTGCGGGTGACATTAAGCTCCCAGCAGACGTGGAAATCTCTAATCCAAACCAAGTGATTTGCCACATTGACGATCCAAAGTTTGTACTCAAGATGCACTTTGTGGTGGAATCTGGTAGAGGATACCTCACGATTGAGAAAAGTGCAGAAGATCGTATCCACTCGGATATGATCGCGATTGACGCGGTCTTTACTCCAGTACTTCGCGTACGCTACAAGGTAGAGAACACTCGTGTGGGTCAGGATACTAATTTGCAACAGCTGACCTTGATGGTAGAAACTGATGGTACGATTACCCCAGAAGATGCCTTTGAGGAAGCAGCGGCGATCCTAGTCAACCAATTCTCTGCTCTTGCGGGTAAGACTCGCCTCGAGAAGACTCCTGCCCCTGGTGTGGCAGAAGATGAAGACGATGCAGGCCTTTTGATGCCAATTGAAGAATTGGATCTTTCGGCACGCACCGCTAACGCTCTAATCAACAACGACATCAAGACGATTCGCGACCTCGTGACTTTGTCCGAGAGCGATCTCAAAGATTTGAAGGGATTTGGGTCGAAAGCGTTAGACGAAGTAAAAGAAAAGTTAACGGAGTTAAATATTTAATATGCACCGACATGGTTATAAAGGCCGGAAGTTTGGTCGAGAGACCGATCAGAGACGAGCGCTTACTCGGGGTTTGGTCTGTTCCTTGATTGAATACCAGTCGATTACAACGACTTTGGCTCGGGCCAAAGAAATTCGCCGTGAAACTGAAAAATTGGTTTCTCGGGCGAAAAAAGGCGGGCTTTCTAATCGCAGACTCATCGCTTCGCGTCTCAATAGTCCAGAGACTGCGAGTTTGCTTGTGGATGTGATTGCTCCGCAAATTAAGCGTGATTCTGGATACCTTCGGATCGAACACGCGGGATATCGTAAGGGCGACAACGCCGAGATGGGGACGATTTCCTTTGTAGACGACATCAACCTTGACGTTCAGCCTGCCGCAGAGGCTAAAGAAGCTAAAGGGGCCAAAGGAACTAAAGGGAGCGCCGTCAAATCTTCCGATCAAAAAGCTAAAAAGGAGGATAAATAATGAAAACTTATTCTCAAAAACAAGCTGAAATCAAGCGCGAATGGTGGCTGATTGACGCCTCCACTATGCCACTCGGCAAGCTTGCCGTCGTGATTGCGGATAAATTGATGGGCAAAAGCAAAGTTACCTACACTCCGCACATTGATAATGGCGACTTCGTAGTGGTGACCAACGCTAAAAATTTGGTAGTGACTGGCGATAAGATGCTACAAAAGAAATATTATCGTCACAGTGGTTTCCCGGGAGGCCTCAGAGAGCTGCGGCTTGAAGAGGTAATCGAAAAAGATCCTGCTCGTGTAATCGAAGCAGCGGTCAAAGGGATGCTACCAAAGAATAAATTGGCTGCTGACCGTCTGAAGAGACTCCACGTTTATGCTGGAGCCGAGCATCTTCACGCGGCTCAGAACCCGAAGGAGATTAAATAATGGCAGATTCTAAATACGTATACGGTCTTGGTCGCCGCAAATCGGCTACTGCTACAGCTAGACTTTACAAAGGTTCTGGTACGCTTACGATCAACGACAAACCAGCTCTAGAATATCTATCTGGCAACAAGACTATGTTAGCTGAAATTACCGATCCGCTAGCAATCGCCGAAAAGCAAAAGTCGTATGACATTACGATCGTAGTAAAAGGCGGTGGACTAGCTGGGCAGGTAGATGCGATCAAGCTTGCAATCTCGAAAGCTCTCGTTCTCGAAGCGCCGGATCTTCGTCCGATGCTGAAGAAGGCTGGAATGATGAAGCGGGATCCACGCGAGAAAGAACGCAAGAAATATGGTTTGCGCTCGGCTCGTAAGAAAGAACAGTTCAGTAAACGCTAAAAAATAAAATAGGCCCTTCTCGGGCTGCGTCGAAAACCCCTGTCGCCACAGGGGTTTTCGCGCTCATCCTCGCGCTGCCGCGCTCCGGAGGCCCTTCGAAGGGCTATTTTATTTTTTTTATGATATGCTATAATTGTCTTAATCAGGAGGTAAAATGAGTAAGTTTGATGACCAGTATATTGATTTATGCCGACGGATTCTCGAGAATGGTGAGAATGTGCAGAATTATCAAAAAACTGATACTAGAAGCGCTAATGTGGCGAATGCAATTCCGGATCACAAAGCACAAGGAGCGAGTGAAGCGAGGACGATTCGGCTGCCACATCAAGTCTTGCAATTTGATTTGTCAGAGGAATTTCCGATTTTGACCTCCAAGAAAGTGGCGTTTAAGTCTGCTGTACTCGAGCTTTTGTGGATTTATCAGCAGGCGAGTAACGACGTGCGGTGGCTACAGGACAGGAATGTAAAGATTTGGAATGAGTGGGAGATTGCGGAGGATGGCTCGTATCAGGGGCGGAATATCAATGAGATTTTTCATGAGCGGCATCCAAATGAGCCGGAGACAGATTTTGCCCATACAATTGGGACGGCGTACGGGTGGATTGTAAACCGCTACCATCTAGTCGAAAATTTAATCGAAACTTTGAAGACTAATCCGGGGAACCGGCGGATGGTGCTCTCGCTCTGGCAAAATGAGTGGCTAGAGACGGCGGCATTGCCGAGTTGTGTGTGGAACTCGCAGTGGAATTTGATTGATGGACGTTTAAATTTGCTCGTAACTTCTAGGTCTTCGGATGTGCCACTGGGGTTGCCGTTTAACATCGTACAGTATGCGATACTATGTCATTTGATTGCACAATGTGTAGGGGCGAAGCCAGGTCAGTTTACATTTATCACGAATGATGCGCATATTTATGAAAATCAGGTAGAGGGAATTAAAGAGCAGATTGCTCGGTACGAAGATGCAGTAAAAAATGGCACTTTGCCGAAGGCTCCGAAGTTGTGGCTAAACCCGGAAATCAAGGATTTTTACAAATTCGATTCTTCGAGAGAGCTTAAGGATATTCGTCTAGAAAACTATGAAAATCTTGGCACGATTAAAATGCCAGTAACGGAGTAAAATGATGGTTCTAGGACAAGATTTTTCGGAAAAACAAAGGGCGCTAGGATGGCGGCAGAACAGGGGCAAAAATGTTTAGTCTGATTGCTTGTGTCGGGAAAAATCGAGAACTCGGAAAGGGCGGAAAGCTGATTTTTCATATCAAGGAAGATATGCAGTTTTTTAAAGAAACCACGATGGGGCACAAGGTAGTGATGGGGCGGAAAACTTGGGAATCTCTGCCTGGCAAACTCCCGGGACGGACGAATATTGTGATTTCTCGACGCGATGTCCCGGGGGCGGACGAATGTGTGTCGGATATCGCTGATTTTATTGAGAAAAATAAAGATTCTAAAGAGGAGATTTTTGTAATTGGGGGTGGGATGGTGTATTCTGGATTTTTGAAATATGCTGATAGGCTGTATCTAACCGAGGTGGATAAGGAAGAGGCGGAGGCGGATGCGTTTTTCCCGGAATTTGATAAAAATTTGTATGATAGAACCGTAATAAAGGAAGGAAAGGACCATGATCTAGCCTATCAGATGGTGGAATATACACGAAAAAATTAACTGTAAGGAGAAAATATGAAAGATCTAGTATTTGATTTGATTTCTGAAGAAAAAATTCGGCAAAAGGAAGGGCTCGAGCTGATTCCGAGTGAAAACTATGTATCTTCCGAAGTGCTTGAAGCGATGGGGTCGGTACTCACCAATAAGTATTCTGAAGGCTATCCGTCGTTTGAGGGGATTTCCTATGATTCTAATGAATGGGATGAGAAGAAAATCGCCGAGGAAATTTTGCCAAATTACCGGTATTACGGTGGGCAAAAGAATGTGGATAGGATTGAGAGGCTAGCGATTGACCGGGCCTGCCGATTATTTCACGCGGACCACGCCAATGTGCAACCGCATTCCGGGGCGAATGCGAATAACGCGGTGTATTTTGCCTGGCTAGAACCGGGCGATACGGTGCTCGGGATGTCGCTGCCAGCAGGCGGGCATCTGACCCACGGGGCGCCAGTGACTTTGTCGGCACACATTTATAACTTTGAAGGCTATGGGGTGAATGCGGATGGCGATATCGACTATAATGATTTGGAAACGAAGGCTCTCGAGGTGGACCCGAAGATTATCCTGATCGGATATTCAGCCTTTATGAAAATTCCAGATTTTGAGCGGGTGGTTTCGATACGGGACAAGGCGGTGAAGAAATTTGGTCATGAGATTATGCTGATGGCGGATATGGCCCACGTGGCGGGGTTGATTGCCGGTGGGGTACACCCGAATCCGCTGGATTTTGGCTTTGATGTGATGACGACGACTACGCACAAGACTCTGCGGGGCCCTCGTGGTGGGCTGATTTTGTCCAAAGGTAAGGTGGCCTCACCTCTGAAACGGCCAGAGAAGAAACTAGAAAATATCCCGATTTTGATTGATCGGGCGGTATTTCCAGGGACGCAAGGTGGGCCGCTCGAGCACGTGATTGCAGCTAAAGCGGTAGCCTTTGGCGAGGCTTTAAGGCCAGATTTCAAGAAATATGCGGCACAGATTGTGAAAAATGCCAAGAAATTAGCGGAAGAGCTGAAGGCGCTCGGATTCGTGCTCCAGGGGGATGGGACGGAGAATCATCTGGTACTGATCGACTGTATGAAGAGCTTTAAATTTGACGGGAAGATTTACGAGCGGGCGCTCGATATGGTGGGACTGACTCTGAATGCGAACGCATTGCCTACCGACAAAGGCGGGGCTTTCCGTCCATCTGGGGTGAGGCTCGGGACGCCAGCGATTACCACTAGAGGATTTAAAGAAAAGGAAATGGTGACTTTGGCGGGCTGGATGAAGCAGGTGGCAGATATTTGTGTGAAAGCTGGAACGGAAGAAAAATTAGAGGAATATAGTAAAGAATTGGATGAGATTAAAAAGGAAGTGGAAGATTTGGCTTTGAAATTTCCAGTGCCAAGTTTGTAAAAATGTGGTATAATAGTGGTACGGGGTGCTAGCTCATCTGGTAGAGCGCGACATTCGCATTGTCGAGGTGAGGAGTTCAAGTCTCCTGCACTCCACCACTATTACTGAAAAGGAAGAGACTCGGACCTTACGGTGCGAGTCTCCTGAATTTAAAAAGACCGTCACAAGTGGCGGTCTTTTTGTTTAGGTGGGGTGAATTAATTTTTGGGATAACAATCTTTTCGCCAATTGTACCAGCGGCCTCTAATAACTAGAGTCATCATGACAATCAGCGCGGTAAAAAACAGCGTTTCGTCCATATCGGCGAACTTTCTCTCGATAAAATAGTCTACCGCCCACATTTCGCTGGCCTTGTAAGCCCCGTCATACGAACGATCGCAGCGTTTCATCTCGTCTTTATCTCTCTCTGAAGCCACTGGGCTACTAGGAGTAAGCATCGGCGAGTGTTTCAGGCTATCGAGATAAAGAGTGATAAAGAGTGCCGCTACCTTGTCCGCCAGATATAGCATCTGGCCAGTCTGTGAACTTTGGCTTTCCATTTCTTGGAACAATTTTAGAATTTGTGCCTTTTCGTGCTCAAGCGAAGCTGGATAAGTGCTAAAATACCACTTCAGATACTCAAACTCTAAATTGAACTTTTCCTCTGGATTGGTACTGCCATTGTCGGCTTTGTCGCCATATCTAGCTTCGGCAAGGTCGTGACTTCTGGCGACTTCCATGAGAACGGCGTGCGGATAGCCATCGATCGTGAAATTTTGAGATGTGGCGAAGCTGTAGCCATAGAAAAAGTTTAAAGCCTCGTCCAAAATCGCACAGACTAGATTGGTATGTCCGCCGATCGACTCAAAGGCGATTTCGCTTTTGGTCAGATTATAAGAAGTATTATAACTTCTCGGCACACAATTTAGAGCGGCATTAGAATAAATCCTCTGTACCATCTGGAAAATCTCGGCTGGTCTATCGATGATGGCAAGATTTACGGGCTTTCTGATAATTTTGCCTACGTGATTTACCGGATGAATCTTGCGCTCACTACTCATGATCCAGCCATATTTTGAAAAAATTGCATTAGTATCAAGTTTATCAAAATCAACAGGTAAAAAATTCATCTTCCCCTCCTTTTTAAGCTGCACCCACCTATCTTCTCATTATATCACATTTTACTTAAAAAATCAAGCCGCTAGTGCTTTTTGAGATAAAACAGCCCCCTTTTGAAGGTGGCTGTTTTATAGTGCAATACAGAAACTAGACTTCGACTAGTTTAGCACCACCTAGGTCATAATCACCCATCGAGACGTGCATTACCGAAGGGTTTTCATAGGTGTTGTAATAGTAGGTCTTGGAGGCGGTTGAATAGCCACCGGTATAGATGGTTTTTTCGAATTTGTCTGCGTCCATGGCGGCGGCGCCGTCAATCATTGCTACTCCGGTCAGGGTATGGAAAAGACGCATGACGTTCTCGTCCTCGGAATCTTTTACAGGATAATGCGTGTTGAGATAAGCCGCGCGGACAAAGCGGGATGGCGAGTAGTAATCGCCAGGGATGCCGCGCATCATCGAGCCACTGCCGAATGGTGCCATTTTGGCCTTGCCCCATTTGACGTCCTCTGGGCGCTTTGGCGATAGATTCATGTAATTGCGGAGATTCTCTTGGTGCCAAGCGTATCCGGGTTGGTTGGTGAGAATGTCGACATCGTTATGGAAGATTTCCATGCCCTTCTCGGTGTATTCTACGACGATGGAGCGGTCTTTGTCGCCAATAATAAAGTGTAATTCGGAAACTGGGAACTGATCGTTAATCGGTTTGGCGACGATAGCAGCGTCCTTTAAGGCTTCTTCTACGTCGTCTACGGTAGAGAAGTTCATGGTGACCCAAAGTGGGAACTCGTAGGCGGCGATGTTGGTCTTGCCTTCTACAGGGTCCTTTTCGTAGTGGGCATAACCTGGGAAATTGAGCCCCGCAATCGCTAGGCCGGCCTCGTTGGCGCAGTCAAAGTAAAGGGGAGTGTCTTCTACCACGATGGCCATCCCGATAATGGCACCGTGATGCAGCTGCAGTTCGCCAAGATAAGCCGAATTATATTTGTATTCCCTAGGGGTCAAAACGACTTTTTGCCCATAGCCTTCAGTCCAATCGAGGTTACGGCCAAAGTACATATTGCCGCTATCATCACTAAAACGCACACCTGTGCACATGTCCACTCCTTTTTAATTACTTATCACCATTATACCATAAGCAGAACAAAAAGTCTCGTGATTCGAGACTTTTTGAGATTAGTTTGGTTACTTAGGAGTTAGTTTTTGGGGATCTTTAGGGGATAGTTTGCTTTTTGACTTTTAGTTCTTAAGTTAGATCTTGTCGGCAAATACTACTAGACGGTGAGAATCGTTGGTGCCAGCACAAGTCATTAAAGCAAGGCTATGGGGATGAGTAGCGGAATTTGCATCATAGTAGCTAGCATATCTCAATATACTCATCTGGCTCTTACCGCCACAGTCATCTAAACCATTTTGACAGAGAACCAAGGTAGTAGAATCAAGTTTCTTAAAATAATGCACTTCGGATACTCTATAGGTAGTAACTGTACCGTTAAGGGTAACGGTAAAAGTTGAACCAACAGATAAAGTTTTCAAATTACTAAAGTGTTTATAAGCGTGAGCATAAAGCAAATTAGCAGTTTTGTAAATTTCATTACCAGGGTCGGTCACTACGGTATTAGAGGTGGCAGTCACGGTGTAATTGACAGGGGTAGAAGAGGTAGTTTTGGTAGTAGATACAGAGGTGGTAGTAGTTTTGGCGGTTACATTGACTTCTGAAGCGATTTCGGAATACTTAGCCTCTTCTTGAACGTCAAGATTAGAGAGGGTCAAAGTTTCAGCAGAGTTGGTAACAAAATTCGCCTCTGAAGATGTGTCAGCCTTGACATTTGTGCCGGTATTTATCATAATAGTGGCAAAAATGGTGGCTAAAATAATCATTATATAGTTTTTCATCTCTATAACTCCCAAATAACTATATGACTTATATTATAGCACACTTTACTCAAAATGTCAATGGTTATTTCTGTATCAAAAAATCTCAAAGCTATTTGAGATTTTTATTCGATTCCTACGCTGGTGGAGTGTACGAGATTCGAACTCGTCGCCTCGTCCATGCCATGGAAGCGCTCTACCAAATGAGCTAACACCCCATTTTGATGGGTTAGTTTTATTTTATCATATCTTGTGGTAAAATAAAAGTATGAAAACGATTTTAACTGGTATTAGAGCGAATTCGGTGCTGACACTGGGGAATTATCTGGGGGCGCTGCTTCCCATAGTGCGGCTTTCGAATAAATATTCCCGCGAGGGGGATAATATCAACATTTTTGTGCCGGATCTGCACTCGATTATTTCAGAGGTGGAGGGGGATTTGGCCGAGAATACGATTCGGACGCTCAAATATTATCTGGCGGCGGGGCTCATAATTAACGAAAATGTGCATATTTACCGGCAGAGTCGGGTGCCGGCGCACGCGGAGCTGTGCTGGATTTTGAACTGTACGGCTACGATGGGCGAAATGAGTCGGATGACGCAGTACAAGGAAAAATCCGAGGGTAAGGCTTCGTGTAATGTGGGGATTTTTGACTACCCAGCGCTGATGGCGGCGGATATTTTGCTCTATTCGGCGAATTATGTACCTCTGGGCGAGGATCAGTTCCAGCATATTGAGCTGACGCGGAATCTTGCCGAGAGATTTAACCATAAATACGGTGAGATTTTTGTAATTCCGGAGGATACGAAGGCACAGGTGGAATTTATGGGGGTGTCGAAGCCGATCCGGGTGCGCGATCTGGTGAATCCAGAGAAGAAGATGAGCAAGTCGAATTTGGCCGAGAATTCCAAGATTATGCTGGACGATACGCCAGAGAAGGCGGCGAAGAAGATCATGAGTGCGACGACGGATTCGCTTGGCGCGGTGGATTTTGACTTTGAAACGCGGCCGGGAATTTCGAATTTGCTCTACATTGAGGCGCTGGTAAATGACACCCCGCTAGAAACGGTAGTAGAAAAGTGGCGCGGGGAGAGTAAATATGGCGAGCTCAAGAAGCAGGTGGCGGCGAGCGTGTCGGGCCTACTCTCGGATTTCCAGGCAAGACTGGAGAGGATTTCCGACGCAGAAGTGCTGGATTTACTCGAAAAGGGTGAGAAATATGCTAACGAAGTAGCAAATAAGAAATTGCACGAAGCACAAAAAGCGCTGCATTTGAGGTAAATTGACAAATAGCCATAAGCGTGATATAATAAGGAGATAGACTAGAGGTGATACGGACGGGGAAAAAATTTAGCAAACCGGAGATGTCGCGAGTGATCAATGGCGACACGGTTCTTTCGATTGAAGAAGAAAAGCCAGAGCTAATCCGCCTCGATGTGATGATGGCGGGGATTTACAAGAGCTACAATCGTTCGACGCTCGCGAAATTTATCAAAAATGGCTTTGTGGAAGTGGATGATGCGCCGGTTTCCAAGCCAAATGCGAAGTTCCCGATGGGGGTGAAGATAGACCTCAAGGTGCCGGAGGCGTTGAAAAACGCCGATGTGGAGCCGGAAAAGATTTATGAAGATGAAAATGTCTTGGTCCTAAATAAGCCGGTGGGACTACTTTCGATGGCGAAGGGCGGGTATTGCCCGGAAAAGACTTTAGAAGATTTTGGGCTACTCGTCCACCGGTTAGATAGGGACACTTCTGGGGTGGTGATTCTCGCGAAAAATCCGGAGACGCAGACATTTCTTCGGCGGCAGTTCCAGGATAGGAAGGCGCACAAGACTTACTATGCAGTGGTTTCGGGAGTGCCGAAACTCCCCGAGGCGCGGCTGGATCTCCCAATCGCGAGAGATCTCAAAAAACCGACGACTTTCCGAGTAGACCCGCGGGGCAAGCAGGCCGAGACTTTTTATAAAGTTCTCAAATCTGACGGTAAGCACGCGCTGGTGGAATTGAAGCCAACTTCTGGCCGGACGCACCAACTTCGTGTACACATGAAATACTTGGAGCATCCGATTGTGGGAGACCCGATTTATGGTTCTGAAAAAGCCGGGCGACTATATCTCCATGCGGGGGCACTAGAAATTACTTTGCCTGGCGGTATTCGCAAAACTTTTGAAGCAAAAATCCCTGCTGAATTTGAAAATCTGGAGGTATAGATGTTTTTTGAAAATTTAAACGATATTTCAAAAATCACTACAAAGACTAATTGCGCGATTTTTGTGGTGCCAAAAAATACAGAGGTGGTGATACCCGGAGCGATGATTCTAGCGCCGGAGGGAAGGCAAAGTATCGCGATTGAGCAGGTGCACAATATGACTGATACCCTAAAAACACGGCAAAATTTTGATCGATTTATCGTGATCCGACCGGCAGAAGCGATGACGGCGGAGGCGGCTAATGCGATTTTGAAGAATCTGGAAGAGCCACAGGAAAAGGTGCATTTTGTCCTGATGACCGACTCTCTGACTCGGCTCATGCCGACGATTCGGAGTCGGGCGGAAATCTATGTGTGGCGAGGGGGAATTTCTAAAATTTCTGATATTGACGCTGATGAAAAGATCAAAGCTATTGCCAAGAAAATTTTGATAGCAAAACCGGGGGATCTGGTAGGAATTGCCGAGGAGATTTGCAAGAAAAAAGATGGGGCGCGAGAAAACGCGCTCTCAATCCTTTCTACGGCGGTGGAGATGGCGTACAAATCGTATTTTATCACCGGGAAATCGATATTTCTCGCAAAAATCCCGGGGCTTTTGAAGGCACATGAAAGTATTTCTGCGAATGGACATATCAAGCTCCACCTAGTGGCGGATTTGATATAAAATAAGGGGCTCAAAAATTGCATTTGACTCGATTTTTGATATAATAGTAAATATGGTAGCAATACTGATTATGCTTGCTTTCTCGGTTTTCGTGGCGTTTTTCTTGCCGTTTGAGGCTAAAAAGCCAGCAGAAGAAGAGAAATCGCCGAAGTACAAAGCCCAGATGAAGAAGCTCTGGCAAGTGGCACAGACTGCGATGAAAGAGCACAAGCCGTCACGGGCGGAGAAGGCGCTCCTTACAATTTTGAAATTTGACGAAAAAAACGCGGCGGCCTATAACCGGCTAGGGATTCTCTATGCGAAGTCAAAGAAATTTGACGAGGCGGTGGAATGCTTTGAAATTGCGCAGTCACTTGACAATAACCCGGCTTCGATTCACAACGCGGGGCTGATTTATTTGGAAACGGGAGCGTACGAAAAGGCAGAAATGGCGTTTAAGCAGGCGATTGAGCTCGAGGGCGATGTGCCGGCTAGATACATGGCGCTAGCCAAGACCGAGGAGAAGCTGGGCAGCACCAAGAAGGCGATCGAGGCACTCGAGAATGCGTATGAACTGGACCCGTCGGTGTCGACTTTGAGACAGATTTTGGCAATTTACGAAAATTCTGGTGATACGGAGGCGATGGCGGCGACGACGGCGCGGATTGAGGAACAGATTGCCAAGGACAATTTGAGCAAGAAAAAGAAGCAAACACGTAAAGTGGCTCCGGCGAAGCCGACAAAGCGGGTGATCCGGGCGAAATAAAAAACGGCCGCTTGATAAGCGGCCGCCTTTTAATGTACTTTAGCTTATATAAGGAGACTCTAGGGTGCTGCCCCAAACGTAGGCTGCACCACCTTCTTCAACAGAGAAGTAGTTATGTTTTCCGTCCCCGCGGAAGAATATATACTCTTCTGGAAGAGTACGGCCGACGTTTTGTTCGCCAGCGAGTTCCTTTTCGTAGCGTGCTAGTACGTCGCACGCCATCCAGTAGCTTCTTTCGGAATAATAACCTTCGATGGTGTAGCCGTCAAACTGGCCTTTTTGAGTGATGACGCCAACTACGTCATCATAAGGGCATCTGTTTGAATAGATGCGGTTGACAACGGCCCAGGCTATACCAGAGAGTTCGGTCAAGGACGCCAGTCCTCCGCCTTCACCCTCGATGAGAATAGCTAACTGGATAATCTCGTATTCCGAGAAACTGCTCGAAGGGGCCTTCATACCTTCCTCCCAAAAAATCGGCCCGACAGTTTCTTCTGATTCATTGGATTCAGAGTCTAACTCCGAATCTAATATTTCTACTTCTGCATATTCGGCGCTAACGGGAATTTCGTCCACGAAGCTAGTAAAGCCGCTCTTTGGAGCGATTTCTACCGGGACAATAGGAATATCCTCGACGTATTTGGTGATTCCGGCTTTTGGTGTCACGTCTGTGGCGACAACTGGAATTTCGTCGATATACTCTGTAATTCCGCTCTTTGGCGCTAGCGAATCGGCAGGTAGAGTAATAGGTTTAACGAGGAAGCGCCCACAGATTTGGCTTGCCAGCAGGCTGAAAATAACGATATAAATATAGGCTGGCAGCATCAATTCTGTGAGCTCTCGTCGGGTTGCATTGGTGTCAGGTTCGTAATATGCAAGATTAGCATACATTGGAATCGCCTCCTTCCCATGTAAATGTGCAAATTGATAGTTACTAGGTATTTATTATAGCATACTTTTGGCAAAAATGCAAGAGCAAAATGGTTGTGATTATTGACTTTTTGGCCTATCTGTGCTATAATTAAGAGATGTCGGGAAAACGGTGCCCGGTATAAATTGATGAAGTTGGCTTTTGAACCAAAGTAAATTAAAAGAAAAGGGGTGGAAAAATGGGAGAAGTTTACAAGAAAAATGCTATTTTGATGGTGCTGATGCTAATCGCGATAATTGTTGGAGGGATTGTCCTTTGGACTAATGCTGAAACTATTATAGGGTATTTTGCAGATCTTGCATCTGAAATCGTCTTCAACAAATTTTTAAATTAATTTTATATTTACAACTTCATACCGTAGTACTTTAAATCCCCCAATGTTTGGGGGATTTTTGCTGTTGTGGTAGTGACTAAAAACAGATAAGCTTGACTTTTTTGGCTATTTGTGCTATATTTAGAGGTATCATGGGTGTGTCGTGGCATCTGTATGGTAGTTTAAAATGTTTATATTTATCTAGAAAGGGGTGGAGAAAATGTCAAGAAAGGATAGATATAAGAATAGAAATGAGCTTTTAACTAAACTCGATGTGCTTCGAGACGAAGTAAGAGTGGCCTATAATGAGCGGGATAAATCAGCGAAGAAACTCGAGCAAGTCCAGAAAGACAAAGATGCTCTGGACGCCGAACTTCAGAAGACAAGTGCTAAACTTGATAAATCTCAAGCTTGGTACTGCCTAGTTGGTGTTGTAGTGACGATACTCGCTGTGCTAGTGGTCTCTTGGTTTCATTCGACTCTCTTTTCGCCAAAGAAATTTACTCCGGCTTCGAATGCTCTAGAGGATGGATATGTCTCAAACGCGAGCGAATATTATGACGGGAAATTCGTGTTTGATGTAGTAGGCTATATGAAGCAAAATGGCTATAAGGTCACAAATAATTCTGGATCCGATAATGATGATAGGGCTTCCTATTATATGTGGTTTTATAACAAGAAAACCAAAACTTCCATTGACTTGGACTGCAAAGTTGTCTGGCCGCCATCTGGGGATCGGGACGCTGACGATACACCTTGTTTGATTTCAAAGATTACGATTTATCGTGGTGAATATGGATATCAAGCTGGTGTCAAGTATACTGCTATATGGACGACTGCCTTTAGCGAAAACATGCTGTCAGAGATAATAGTTGATGATGACTCATGGCTGTTTCTCCATAAGGAAGCTCTTGAGGCTCTAGACAAAGTACTTAAAAGCGGCAATTTGGAAGATGAGTCTAAATGCCCTTTTAAGGGGCTGGGTGTCGAGCACAGTACTGTGGTCGATTCTGTAAGCGCGTCCCACGACGATTAAGCGCGCTTTGTTCCTTAAATCCCCCAATGTTTGGGGGATTTTTGCTGCACAAAAATGGTGCTGGAAGTAGGACTCGAACCTACGAAGCGCGAAGCGCGAGAGATTTACAGTCTCTTGTCATTGCCACTAGACGATTCCAGCAGGTGTTTATATTATATCATAGATTTTTGAAAAATGATATAATAAAGTTATGAGCAAGCTATTAAAAAACGGTTTTTCGATTTACAAGATATTCTTGAAGAACAAAATCGCGATGGCGGTGATGATGCTGGTCTCGGGGGTGATGATGTTTATTGCGGCGCTTAAAGGCAATGGTAATGATACCGTGGCGATGCCGCTAGGAATTACGCTTGCGGGGGCGGCTCTGACGTTTTGGTCATTTTATAAAGTGGGGCGGATTCGCTCGGAGATGGAGGCCTTGAAGGAAGCGGCGGCTCGAGAAAATATGGGGCTCACCTTGTTTCTACAAATCAGCGAGACGATACTTTATCTAATCGTGACGGGGCTTGGGATTTTTCTTTTGATTAATCAAAACTTTATGGACAAAATTCTGAATCTAATGGCGGGCGGGTTTACCACGCTTAACGGGGTGCTTGGCGCGATTAATTTGTATAAAAGGCGCGAGCAGAGAGACTTAAGGTTTTGGCTTCGGACTGCGCTGACGGTGGTGGAACTAGTTCTTGGCCCGTGTTTTATCTTTATGTCGGACGGGATCGAGATTGGCTGGTATGTGGCGATGGGGGCGCTGACGACGGTGGCGGGGACACTTGAAGTGATTTCGGCTTTGACGCCAGAGCATCTAAAAAGTACGGTGCAAGACGGCAAGGATATCGTAAGAATTATCAAAGAAAAATAGCGCCCATTACTGGGCGCTGCGGCAAAATAGCCGTCTAAAAATGTTAAAGGTGCTTTTTTCTCCGTGTGTGTTTGGAAACTTAAATTTCAGCTTGCCATTTTTGGCTGACAGAAGATCCGCGAGCGAACCGAGCATGTGATCATATTTTTTAAACTCTTCTCTCGCTTCGCTGAGGTGCGATTCTTTGTATTCTTCATCTTCGTTGTCAAATTTGGCTAGACTATTTGAGTATTCCTTGCCGATGTTTTCAATTACGGAAATTAATTCCGAAACCGATAATTTGGCATATTTCTCGTAGTCGACGATCCAATCTTGCGCCATAAGCCATTCGACGCTTTCGGGATCTTCGAACGAGCAGACAAAGTCATAGCTGTCATTGGTTCCGCTGATAGAGAAAAAACCTTGCTGTGCGAAGAGTTCGCCATATACACTACTGTGGATATAGTTAAGCTCATGCATCATGAAAGCTACTTCATATTTTTGAAGATAGACCTTCTCTCCGATTTTAAGTTTCATTTTTCCACCCCCTTTATTTGTGTGTTTTAAAACGCGCACATGGTAAGTATTATAGCACATTTTTGGTTTTGGTTCTATATTTTTATATAAAAATGGAGCCTTCTACCAGGTTTGAACTGGTGACCTCATCCTTACCATGGATGCGCTCTACCAACTGAGCTAAGAAGGCATAGATATATTATATCATATAAATTTAAAAAGTGGTATAATTAAGAAAAATGAAAGGAGTGTAATATGTTTAATTTGAAAGGGAAAGTGGCGGTAGTATCTGGCGCTTCGAGCGGGCTGGGTCAGCAGATGGCTCTAGCGCTGGCGCGGCAGGGTGCGTCACTAGTGATTTTAGCGCGAAGAATGGAAAGGTTAGAAGAATTCGCGCCGAAACTCCTCAAGGAGGGTGCCAAGGAAGTCTTACCAATCAAGTGTGATGTGACTTCGTCTGACGATATTAATAATGCGGCCAAAGAAGCAGAGAAAAAGTTTGGTCGGGTGGACATTCTGCTCAACTGTGCGGGTTCCTCTAAAGATAAAGGTGTCTGCGACATGACCGATGAGGAATGGGACTTCACCATCGCGACGGACGAGACAAGTGTATTCAAGATGACGCGGGCGTTTGCCAAGATTATGAAGAAAAATAAATATGGCCGGATTATCAACATTGCGTCGATGTATGGCTTGGTTGGAAATACGGAAATCCCGACGGTAGCCTATCATACTTCTAAAGGCGCAGTAGTGAACTTTACCCGTGCGGTGGCGGCGGAGCTTGCGACGGAAGGGATTACTTGTAACGCGATTTGCCCGGGGTATTTCTATACGGAGCTGACTACAGCAGTGCTTGACACGGAGAGATTTCAGAATTTTGCCAAAACGATGGTACCGATGCAGAGATATGGCAAGCCAGGTGAGCTCGATGCAGCGGTGGTATTTCTGGCATCAGAAGAAGCCTCTTATGTTAATGGCGTAATATTGCCAGTGGATGGTGGATATACTTGTATCTAAGGAGGATATATGAAGACTATTTACGATGGGACCAAGACCGAAGAAAATTTGAAAAAGGCCTTTGCGGGGGAAAGCGAGGCGAGAAATAAATATACTTTCTATGCTTCGAAGGCAAAGAAAGATGGCTATGAGCAGATTGCGGCGATCTTTACCGAGACGGCCGACAATGAAAAAGAACACGCCAAAATGTGGTACAAGGAGCTCCACGGCGGCGCGGTAGAAGATACCGAGATAAACCTGGAAGCGGCGGCGGACGGTGAAAATTATGAGTGGACCGACATGTACAAAGGCTTCGCTGAGACGGCGCGTGAGGAAGGATTTGAAGATCTCGCGGTAAAGTTTGAGCAAGTCGCGGCGATCGAAAAGACTCATGAGGAGAGATACCGAAGGCTTCTTGACAACGTGCGAGAAAAGAAAGTGTTTTCGAAAGATGGTGATGCGATTTGGGTATGCCGAAATTGCGGACATATCGTGGTGGGGAAATCTGCACCGGATGTTTGTCCGGTATGCAACCATCCGCAAAGTTATTTTGAAATAAAAGCCGAGAATTACTAAAAAATAGCCCCTTTTAAAAGGGGCTATTTTGATAGGTTTATTTATTTGAGATTTTTGGTGCTGTATTTAGCTTTGCCGAAGGCAAGGATTAGCGTGAAGATGAACTGCAAGAAGAACAATCCGACGCTAAACCAGACGCTTTTGCCAAAGGCTTTGGCGAGCTTGACGGCGATAAGAGCCGAACTAAAAATGCCGGCAACACAGCTGATAACCATACCGATGAGGTAAGGAGTGTGGGTGCCCCAGTCGATAGCATTGAGAGTTTCCCAAGTGACGTTATCGTTGTTGACGAGCTCGGCTGGTGGGTTGACGCTGGTAAGAATACCACCGACAAAAGCGGCACAGAGGATAATCCAGAACCAGGCCTTGATCCCGCAGAGCTTAAACATGATATATACATTGTAAAATGGGATGATTGATTTCCAGCCTTTTTCACCGGCTTTTTCAAAAATCCTCCACCAAGCGATGATGGTGATTACGACGAGGGCGATGCCGACGGTCATAAACATTCCGAAGAATCCACCGACTACGGCTGCCTGACCAGCGGTTAGCTCGGTAGTGTTAGTTGATATTAGCGTGCTTGTAGTTTCCATAAACTCCTTTCTACTACTTTTGTTATATATATTATATCATGCTTATGGTAAAAACGAACAAATTTGAGGAATTGAAAAATGAGATTTTGAATCTATGTACTAGTAACGCTGACTGTACGGGGCAAAAAAATGGAGCCGACTGTACGGGGTACACCCGGCACCACTCGGAAAACA
The DNA here is from genome assembly GCA_017432225.1 of Candidatus Saccharimonadota bacterium. Taxonomy (GTDB): domain Bacteria; phylum Patescibacteriota; class Saccharimonadia; order Saccharimonadales; family Saccharimonadaceae; genus Nanosyncoccus. The sequence continues at coordinate 87,766 of JAFRJN010000011.1, read as the reverse complement.
AAATACGAGAGCAAGCTCTCGATTTTATTTTCGCTCGTGGAGCCGACTGTCAGGCTTGAACTGACGACCTACGGTTTACAAAACCGTTGCTCTACCAACTGAGCTAAGTCGGCGTGTAATATATATTATAGCATACTTTGGTATTTTTTGTGAGTTTTTGATATAATAAGTTTATGGAAATAATTTTAGGTGTGATGGGGGTAGTAATAATAATTCTTTTGGCGGTCCTGATTGTGATGATGGCCAAAAAGAAATCGGACGGGGCAAACGCGGATTTTAAAGATTTGCAAGAGCGCTTGGTGCGGATGGAGGCCCAGGTAAAGGAAATCAATCCGTCGATTGATCGGAATTTCCGCGAAAATCGCAAAGAGATTGCAGAGAATTTGGAGCGGCTGCAAACTAGTAATGAAAAGGGACTTGAGCAGGTGCGGAGTAGTAACGAGAAAAGCCTGGAACAGCTGCGGACCAATAACGAGAAAAAGCTTGAAGAAATGCGCGAGACGGTGGATGAGAAATTGAAAGCTTCGGTGGAGAAGAGGTTTAACGAGAGCTTTAAATCGATTTCACAGCAATTGACGCAAGTTTATCAGGGGCTGGGCGAGATGAAATCACTGGCGAACGGTGTAGGCGACCTCAAAAAAGTGATGGAAGGCGTGAAGACGCGGGGGATTTATGGTGAGGTGCAGCTTGGCGCGATTATCGAGGATACCTTGAGTAAAAATCAATATGAGGAAAATATTATTACTAAAACTGGCTCTTCGGATAGAGTGGAGTTTGCAGTAAAAATGCCAGGGAAAGAGACGGGCGTGTTCCTTCCAATTGACTCGAAGTTTCCGGTGGAGAATTATTCGCGGTTGATTGCGGCCTATGACAACGGAAATAAGGCAGAAATTGCGGAATATCAGAAGGCGCTTGCTTCAGACGTAAAGGAGCAGGCGAAGAAGATTTCGACTAAATATCTGGACCCGCCTAGGACCACGGATTTTGGGTTGATGTTTGTGCCGACGGAGTCTTTGTACGCGGAGATTATTCGGGTACCGGGGCTGTCTGATGAGATTCGGCAGAAATATAATATCGCGATTGCTTCGCCGTCGACGCTCCCGGTGATGCTCTCGGGGCTCCTGATGGGCTTTCGGACGGTGGCGATCGAGAAACGCTCGGCGGAGGTCTGGCAGGTACTGGGCGCGGTGAAAGCACAGTTTGGGAAATTTGGAGATTTACTTGAGGGAGTACAGAAGAAACTGCAAGAGTCGGCGAATAAGATTGAGTCGGCCAAGACCACTTCACGCCAGATTGAACGGAAACTCAAGAACGTGGAAGAGCTCCCCGAAGCCGAGTCAGTTAAATTGATTGGCGAAGTTTAAATTTATAAACTAGAATCCGCGGATTTTGTCGAAGGGGAAGAGGCGGAGGACGACGGGGCCGATGATGCGGCAGTATGGAATGGTGCCGAGACCGTTACGAGAGTCCCATGAGTTCGAGCCTTCGCGGTTGTCGCCAGAGACGAACAGCTCACCTTCGGGGACGATGGTGTCGACTTCGCCAGAAGTGTATTCTTTGGGGCCGTCGGTAGAGGAGACGCGCCATTTAGTATCATATATAAAGCCCTCGGGATGCTCCTCGTTATAGATAGTCATGACGCCATCTTTCACAATTACGCGCTCGCCAGGGAAGGCGATAACGCGCTTAATAATATATTGATCGGAAACATTGCTCGGGGCGGTGCAAGTCATTGGGTTCTCGACACCCTGGGACTTGTACTCGCGGACGGCCTTTTCGTCTTCGTTCATAAAGACGATAATTTGCCCGCGCTCCGGGACATACTCTTCGCCTAGGAAATGCGCCCAAGAGACGGCGGCGCGATTGACCACGACGCGGTCGTCATTTTGCAAAGTGTTTTCCATACTGGAACCGACTACATTGTATGAGCGGTAGATATAAGTATTTAAAAACATGGTGCAAAGTACAATGGCCACTACGAAGCTAGCTAGGCTTAAAATATCTTTTGCAATCGGATGTTTTTGAAAAAAACCTACTTCCATTACTTCATTATATCACAGCAAGCATAAATTTTAAGTTTATTTTAAATTTTCTGTTATAATATAAGAATATGGCAGACTATGTTTTAGCAAGAAAATCTCGTAATATCGCGTCTAGCGCGGTACATGTACTCTTGAATATATTGCTTGGGATTGGGGCTGTAGCTCTTACGGTCTTTAGTGCGAATCCAGCGCTTGGGATTATCTTGGTCTTGATGTCAAAATGGCGGGTCTTTGCCGTGCGGAGTCGCTATATTTGGATTAATGTGAAGTCTAACTTGGTGGATATTATCGTGGGGCTCTCGGTGGTAATTTTGTCCTACTATGCGGGTAGCTCGTTCTTACCGGTACATTTGATTCTGATGACGATCTATGTGGTGTGGCTACTCTTTATTAAGCCGATGTCGTCGGAGGCGGCGAATCTGGCGCAGTCGCTCATCGCGGTATTCCTCGGGATTTCGGCGTCGACAATTATGACAGCGGAGCTAGATTCGATTCTTACGGTGCTACTCGCATTTCTGATCGGCTATGCTGCGAGTCGGCACGTCTTGGTGCAGACGGAGTCGGATAATTTTGTGCTGACGACGCTAGCCTCGGGCCTGATATTTGCGGAAATTGCTTGGCTTTGCCACTCGTGGGCGATTATTTATAGCTTTGGCGAGACGGGGATTAGTATTCCTCAATCGGCAATTATTATGACGATTTTTGCCTTTGTTTATAATTATGCAAGGCAGGCGATGGTGCGGTATCGGGAAGATTTTCGGTTTAAAAATATCATCGGTCCGGTGATATTTGGGGCGGTGCTAATTGGGATAATTGTGATTTTCTTTAGCGAACCGGTATTTAACATTTATTAATAAAAAGGAGGAAAAATGGAAAAAGATACTAAAAATGTGTCCGAAAATGAGGCAGTAAAAACAGAGGTGTCGGAAAAACAAACGGCGCTGGAATCAGTGGAAAATGCGGAGAAACAGACGGCGCCGGAATCAGCTCCGAAATCCAACAATGGGGTGGCGATTTTCTTGGCGTCGATTGCACTGGTAGCTTCGGGGGTGAGTGCGACTTTCTCGGTGCTTTCCTATCAAAAGGCTAGTACCCCTCTGACATTTCTAAACTCTGGTACGGATGGCAACTCGGCGAATTTCGTGGAGGGTTCGATTTCTGAAGTGGTGAGCAAAGTGTCGGAGAGCGTGGTATCGATCGTGACTTCGGTGAAGACTACAAGCTACTATGGTCAGAGCTATACCGGCTCGGCGGCGGGGACGGGGATTGTCGTGTCGTCGGATGGCTATATTCTCACGAATAAGCACGTAATTGAGGGAGCTTCGTCGATTCAGGTGGTACTGGCGGACGGTACGACTTACAAGGATGTCGAGGTAGCGGCGGTGGACTCGCTAAACGACGTGGCATTTCTCAAGATTAAAGATGTATCTGATCTCAAGGCAGCGACGCTGGGCGACTCCAAGACTATTACGGTGGGGCAACAGGTGGTGGCGATTGGCAACGCCCTCGGTGAATATCAAAATAGCGTAACCTCGGGGGTGATTTCGGGTACAGGGCGGACGCTGACCGCGTCTGATTCGACTGGCTCGATGAGCGAGACTTTGTCCGATATGATTCAGACGGATGCGGCGATTAACTCGGGTAACTCTGGTGGGCCGCTCATCAACGCGGCGGGCGAAGTGATTGGCATTAATACGGCGACATCTTCTTCGGCGGAGAATATGGGCTTTGCAATCCCGATCGCAGCGGTAAAGGGGATGCTAACGCAGCTGGTTGAGTCCGGTTCGGCCAAGAGAGCGTATCTAGGTGTTTATGGTATTGAAATCACGGCGGACTCGGCTAAGACCTATAATTTGCCGGTGACTACAGGCGCTTATCTTTATACTTCTGATGGTCGCTATTCCGCAATTATTTCTGGCTCGCCAGCGGACAAAGCAGGGCTCAAGGACAAGGATATTATTACTGCGGTGAACGGAGTAAAAATTGGAGCAGCCGGGTCGCTTTCGACATTGATTGGCGAATATAAACCAGGTGATACCGTGCAACTAACCGTAATCAGGAATGGCCAAGAAATTGCGGTAAATGTAACGCTAGAAGGACATACAGACAAGTAATTTATATAAGACTGTCAAAAAGCCCCTTCTTAGGAAGGGGCTGAATTTGCTTTGGCTGCTTCTTGGAACAGTCTATTAACTTTTGTGTTGATGGTGCGGGCTTTTCTAATCGTGCGCTTTTTGGGCATTTCTCGTTTTTTTCTAACTACAAAATCTCTTATGACCTCGGGCGTAATTGGTTTTTTGTCACTAAAGATACCAACCAGGCCGGGGTTCCATTTGCCCTTTTGAGACTCAAAACAATTGATGCCGTAGGCTTCCCAGAGCATCCTTCTATCTCTGTCTTTTGCGACTTTTCTAAAGGCTGTGAGATTATTGAAGATGTAAGATGTGCTGGGGTTTTCAATCAGCTTCGCAAAGTCTTGAGAAAGCTTGGCGTTGAAAAACTCTTGGTGTGAGACTCTGCGGGTAACCTTGCCCCTTATAAGTAATTTGTAGATTAGATTAGGCATAGGTATCGCCGAGGTGATCCAAGTAGGATCAAGTACCCACCAAATACCATAGGCTTTTAACTCTACCCAGGCGTGGTCTGCTCGCTTATATTTCTCGGTTGGAGCGTCGGCGAAGACATAACGGGTATTATTATAATCTCTGAGTGCCAACATTAGAAGCGCTGAAGCTTCGTAGCAGACACCGTGGCCTAGGTAACTGCCTAGTCTTGGAAAAGTGTCATTCTCGTAGTATGTCCATAACGGAATGCCATGAAGGTAAACCCTTAAGGTTTTTTCAATTACTCTTTTACCTACCCTAGAGGTTAAAGGATAATATAGATAACGCGTCAAAATAGAAAATGCATCCATTTAATCACCCCCTTAATTTTAAGATACACCACCTCTTGTTATTATAGCATAAAAATATTAAAAAGTCAAAGCTGTTAATTTTTGGTGAAGGTGAGGACGAAGCCGGATTTATTTAGTAGGGTATATTTGTTTTTGGCGTAATCGGTAATTTCTGCGTGCTGGCTTTCGTCGGCTTCGAGGATTAAATATTTGGAGGTGGCGGTGTCGATGAGTTCTTTAATGAGGGCGAGGCCGCCGTCCTCGGCGTAGAGGGCTGAATCCGGGTCGTCTTTTAAAGATTCCTGATCGACCCAGTCCCAGTTTCTGTCGACATAGGGGAGATTTGCGACGATGACATCAGGGGTGAAATCGCCCTCATTATTGACATTTTGGCATAAGTGTGATATAATGAAAGTAATGGGGGCATCTAACGCTTCGGCGTTTTTTTGTGCGACTTCTAAGGCCTTTTTTGAAATATCGGTGGCGTAAACTTCTGCTCCTCTGAGTTTTTTCTTGAGGGTGATGGCGATACAACCAGAGCCGGTGCCAACGTCGAGGATTTTGAGATTTTTGGAATCCAACTTTGGCTTGTCTGGTTTTACGCCGGGGAGAATTGGCTCTCCGCAGAGTTTCAAAACTTCGTCAACAATTTGCTCGGTCTCCGGGCGAGGGGTGAGGACATCCCCATTTACGATGAGATCATATCCGTAGAAATTAACTTTCTTGAAGTCCTCTTTCATGTTTGACAAGTTCCGTGATGATATCGTCGATGTCGCCATCCATAGCCGCATTGATGTTGCTGCGGCTATAATGAATTCGATGGTCGGTGATGCGGTCTTGAGGGAAGTTGTAGGTGCGGATTTTTTCGCTGCGGTCGCCAGTGCCGATGAGGGATTTGCGAGCTTCAGAGGCGTTTTTCATTTCCTCTTCCTTTTTCTTTTCAAGAAGGCGGGAGCGGAGGATATTCATGGCCTTGACGCGGTTTTGCTGCTGACTGCGCTCGTCCTGCATAGCGACGACGATGCCGGTCGGCAAATGGGTGATCCGGACGGCGGAGTCGGTGGTATTGACCCCCTGACCGCCGTGACCGCCGGAGCGGTAAATATCGATACGGAGGTCTTCTTGTTTGATCTCGAGGTCTTCCTCGGAGGCTTCGGGAAGGACAGCTACAGTAGCGGTAGAAGTGTGAATACGGCCCTGCGACTCGGTGACGGGGACGCGCTGGACGCGGTGGACGCCACCTTCGAATTTGAGTTGGCCGTAAGCGTTGTCGCCGCTGATTTTGAAAATCACTTCTTTCATACCGCCGGCTTCGTTCTCGTTGGCGCTAATTAACTCATACCTCAAGCCGTGTTTGTCGGCGTAATGTTGGTAGAGGCGGTGGAGCTCGCCAGCGAAGAGGGAAGCTTCGTCGCCACCAGCGCCGGCGCGGATTTCTACGATGGCCGGCTTGTCATCGGTAGGGTCGCGCGGAATGAGAAGCTCCTCGAGTTGGGCTTTTTTAGCCTCTAGGTCGCTCGTGATGGTCTCGATGTCGGCCTTGGCGATTTCGCCAAGCTCGGGGTCGGAGGATAATTCTTTGGCTTCTTTTAAATTATTTTCCAATTTTATGATTTGATCGTCTAAATCAATAATTTCCTGAAGAACAGAGGCGCGCTTGGCTCTAGCCGCATAGTCGGGATTCGCGTAAGCGTCGGGCGAGGCTAGAAATTCCTCGATAGATTTTTTCTCTTCTTTTATTTTTGATAAATCCATGATATAATAATTATACCACATATTCTGAAATGTGGGCTTTTAGCTCAGTTGGCTAGAGCGCAGCATTCACATTGCTGAGGTCACAGGTTCAAGCCCTGTAAAGCCCACCATTTTTGTTGAAATAAAAAACACCCGGCCGATGGTGATGGCCGGGGTAGATAAAATGAGGGGGTGCTTATTTGCAATGTTTTTGTCTGCGTTTGCTTTTGTTGTCTGGAATGATATAAGTTTTGGCATTTTCTTTGTCGCCAACGTATTCTTTCCAGGCGTCGATCAGCTGATCGTACATTTGATTGATTTCTTCGGCTGAACAGTTGATGTCTAGTATCTGATCGGTGTCGAGAATAATCTCAAACCAGCCGTCGCCTTCTAGATGACCGTCTTCGGTTTTTTCGTATTGATAAATACGCACAGAGACGATACGCTTTAAATCTACAGTGTACTCCTTGTTGACTTTATAAATACGCATTTTACCACCTCCTATTAAAAAACACCCACCTCTTTTTATTATATCATATATTCTTGATTTTGTCTAGTGCAGTAGATTTCGTAGTGTAAGATAAAGTGTTGTAATTTTTACTTTTTTAGCATAAAAGCCTTGAAATCGCTAAATGTGGTGTGGTAGAATAGTAAATAGACGCTATATGTGGGGGTAGCAATAGAAGGTTATACAATAAAAAGTCGTAAAATGAACTGGTGCGGCTGGTAAAGGAGGATAAATGTTCAAAAAAATCAAAAAACGGGACGGGAAGATTGTAAACTTTAATCCCGAGAAGATTGCGGACGCGATTGCGAAGGCTGGCTCGGCGACAGAAGAATTTAAGGCGGATCGGGCGAAGGCTTTGGCAGACAAAGTTTTGAAAAAGGCCGAGGAGACCATCACCGCGCGGACGCCATCAGTGGAGCAGATTCAAGATATCGTAGAGGAAGTCTTGATGGAATCGAGCTTTAAACGGACGGCGCGGGAGTATATCCGGTTCCGTCAGGAGCGTTCGAGAGTGCGCGATGCGAAATCGGACCTCATGAACATTTATAAGACAATTTCTCATGCGGACGCTTCGGAGGACTCGGACGTAAAAAGGTCAAATGCCAACGTAGATGGCAACTCTGCGATGGGTAAGATGCTCCAGTTTGGCGCGGAGGGCGCGAAGGTGTTTGCGAAGAGCTTGATGCTCCGGCCCGACATCGCAGCGGCGCACGATAATGGTGACATCCACATCCACGACCTTGATTTTTACGCGACAGGGACTCTGACTTGCTGCCAGTCGGATCCGTTTGTGCTGTTTGAAAATGGCGGGTTTAATACTGGACATGGACACCTCAGGACGCCAAACTCGATTGGCTCGTATGGGGCACTGGCTGCGATTCTCCTCCAAGCGAACCAGAATGAGCAGCACGGTGGCCAGTCGATTCCAAACTTCGACTATGCAATGGCGCCGGGGGTGAACAAATCTTTTAGGAAAGCTTTGAAGCGTAATCTAGAGAAATATAACAAATTCTCTGGCAAAAAACTCGACCTAGAAGTTAAAGAGACTTATGAATTTGGTGATGATGAGAAATTAAAGAAGGCAAAATGGCCAAAAGAGGTGATCGAAGCGTCCAATGAGGATGTCGATAGAGAGACTCTGCAGGCGATGGAAGGATTTATCCATAACCTTAACACGATGCATTCGCGCGCGGGGGCACAGGTGCCGTTTACTTCGATTAACTTCGGTACCGATACTACCCCGGCGGGGCGCTTGGTCTCGAAATATCTGCTCCAGGCGACCGAAAATGGTCTCGGCAAGGGTGAGACGCCGATTTTCCCGATTTCAATTTTTAAGGTAAAATCGGGAATCAACTATGAGCCGGACGACCCAAACTATGATTTATTTAAAAAATCGATGGAAGTCTCGGCCAAACGACTATTTCCAAATTTCTGCTTTATCGATGCGCCATATAATCTCAAGTATTATAAAAAAGGCGACTATCGGACCGAGATTGCGACGATGGGCTGCCGGACACGGGTGTTTGCAAGTGTATTTCCGGAGTCAGATGGCATTGTGACGGGGCGAGGGAACTGCTCCTTTACTACTGTTAACTTGGTGCGGATTGGCATCAAGCACGGGATTTGTTTAAAAGAGAGAAAAGAGGCGGACTGGGACGGCTTTTACAAAGAACTCGACGAAAAGATGGACCTAGTGAAAGACGAGCTTTTGGAACGGTTTGAGTTCCAGGCTAATCAGCACGTAAGGAACTTCCCGTTCCTAATGGGGCAGGGCAACTGGTTTGGCTCGGAGAAGCTGGGCTGGAATGATACGCTTCGCGATGTGATTAAACACGGGACTTTGTCAATCGGCTTCATTGGACTGGCTGAGACTTTGGTCGCGATGGTCGGCAAGCATCACGGTGAAGATGCCGACGCGAGAGAGCTGGGGCTAGATATTATCACCCACATGCGGGAAAAATGTGATGAATATTGTAAAAAATATCACCTTAATTTCTCGCTGCTCGCGACTCCGGCGGAGGGGATTGCGGGGCGGTTTACCCGGATTGACCGTAAGGAATACGGCAAGATCAAGGGTGTAACGGACAGGGATTTCTATACCAACTCGTTCCATGTGCCGGTGTACTACCCAATCTCGGCCTTTGATAAAATCGAGATTGAGGCGCCATATCATAATCTGTGTAATGCTGGACATATTACCTACATCGAGCTAGATGGTGATCCGTCGCAGAATATCGCGGCCTTTGAGGCAGTGATTCGCAAAATGCACGACTGCGGGATTGGTTACGGCTCGGTAAACCATCCGGTCGATCGCGATCCAGTGTGTGGATTTAGTGGTATAATTAAGGGGGAGAGGTGCCCACACTGTGGACGGCTTGAGGGCGACACACCATTCGAAAAAGTCGCAAATTGCACCAAAGGAAACTAATGATTGATTATAATAAACGAGCAATTGAAAATATTAAGAATGCTAAACAGCCACCGGAGGGGATGATCCGCCTCTCCGGGCCGCTAGAGCACGATAATATCGTAAATGGTGACGGGCTTCGCGCAGTGGTCTGGACACAAGGTTGTCCAAATCACTGTCCAGGGTGCCAAAACCCCGAGACCTGGGACTTCGACGGCGGATTTCTCGTAGCTATTGACGAAATCGTGGAGCGTTTGTCCAAGTTTAAGGGGCAAAATGGTTTGACTTTCTGCGGGGGTGAGCCGTTTGTTCAGCCGAGAGCTTGCAAAGAAATCGCCGATCGGGTGCGAAAAGAGCTCGGCTGGAGCGTCTGGAGCTTTTCGGGATTTACTTATGAACAAATCAAAGAGGCTGGCGGAGATGCGTGGGAGTTTCTAAAATCGCTCGACGCATTGATTGACGGGCCGTTTATCATCGGGCAAAAAGATTTGAGCCTCAGATTTCGCGGGTCAAAAAACCAGCGCCTTTTGCATCTCGAGCTTGGTACTGGGAAGATTTTAAGCGTGGAGTAGACCGATGGATATTTCTTTCGTAGTCTCACCGATGAAACAAGAAATTGATTTGAGGCCTGGGGAGATTTACGAGGGATCTATTCTAGTGGCTAATCCGCTTGCGGCGACGGATAGTTTTGATTATAAAGTGGTGGTAAAACCCTATTTTGTGACAGGCGATAACAACGAGCCAGATCTAGAGACGGTTTCGGACTGGTCAAAAATCGTAAACTGGATTACTATTGAGGAATCAACTGGGACTTTAGCCCCAAATGAGAAAAAAACTATCCATTTTAAGATCAAGGTGCCTGAATCAGTGCCGGCCGGTGGGCAGTATGCAATGATTGGGGTGTCGTCGATTCCGAGGTTTCAAGACAAGGGCACTCAAGTGCAGGATGCCTATACGCTAGGAAGCTTGATTTACGCAAAAGTAGATGGGGAGACGGTGCACGAGGGGCAGATTTTAGAAAATTACATCCCGGGTTTCTCCTCATCGGGCTCGCCCGTAACCTTTGTGACGGTGACAAACACTGGTAATATCCACGAAACTCTGACGGTAGATCTGAAAGTTAAAAATCTCCTGGGCGGACAGGTCTTTTCACTAACTGGAGAAGAAACGGACACCTATGAATCGATAATTTTGCCAACTAGTACTAGGGTGGTATCGAGAAGTCTAGATGGCTTGCCGGCGCTCGGGATTTTCGAGGTGACCCAAGACGCCTCATTTATTAACGAACTATCTACTAACACAAAAATAATTTTGATTTGCCCAATTTGGTTTATGGTGTTGGTTTTGGTTCTTGCTACCACCATCATTACCACGATTGTCTATAAAGTTTTGCGGCGAAAGCGGACAAAAAAATCAAAAAAGCAGTTGCATTTTGAAGATACTGATGATAAAATAGAATCATAATCAGGTCAATATCATGAAAAATAAAATTATCTATCTACCAGTTTCATTATTAACTTTGGTAACTGCCCTTTCGGCGGTAGCGCTTTCTAGCTACAGGGTCGCTGCCGTGACTAGCGACGCTACCGTGACAGTGTCGGATGCTTGCGGGTTTACCAGCTCGGGCTTTGACTGGGTGATTTCAGCGGTAGGTGGACAATCTTACAATACGGAATCCGAGACTAAATCTGCTACAGTGACCTGCAACGACCCGGATGGATTTGTGGTAAAAGCGGCCGGGAACCCGGATACGGACCTCTCGGGTAATTCTACTGGACTTGATATTGCGACAGGCACTTCTGGCTCTAGCTCCTACTGGGCTTTCAAAGTGACTAGCGCAACTAACAATGTGTCTGGTGGCACAGCAACGATTGCTAGTGGCTATAACGATAGCGATTATCATAATATTCCAGCTTCAGCGACCCCAATTATCACTTATTCTGGCTCGGCCACTTCGGTGACAACCGGTTCGTTTAGGACTGATTATAAAGTTTCTATTTCTACGACTCAAGCGGCGGATACTTATACTGGTGGGGTAGAGTACACTATCGTGGCGAACTAAATTTATGCGACTTATAGTCAGCCCCGAGAGGGGCTGATTTTGTGCTATAATCTATATAAGATGGTGTATTTAGACTATGCGGCGACGACGCCGCTGCTTCCAGAAGTGATAAAGGCGATGCATGAGGCGGAGCTAAAATATTTTGCCAATGCGTCGGCACTGCACACGCCGGGGCATTTGTCCCACAACTTGATAGAGGGATGTCGGGAGATCTTGGCCGAGATGGTCGGGGCGGACCCTTCTGAAATTATTTTTACTTCTGGGGCGACAGAGTCAAATAACACTGTGATTCGGACTTTTGAGGGGCATGAGATTGAGACTTCGCCTTTGGAACACCATTCGATAATTGAGGCGGCGCGAGTGTATAAAGGTGCAAAGAAGCCGAAGCTCTATTCGTATATGCTGGCGAATAATGAAATTGGGGATTTCCTGGATTTGCCTGACAAAAAAGATGGCTTTTTACATTCAGATCTTACGCAAATTCTCGGGAAAATCCCGGTTAATGTAAAGAAACTGGGGCTAGATTATGCGACTTTTAGTGCTCACAAGATTGGTGGGCCGGTCGGAGTGGGGGCGCTCTATGTAAGGGAGGGGGTGCCGTTTAAACCTCTTTTGATCGGGGGACTTCAAGAAAAAAAGCGGCGCGGAGGGACTTATAATACGGTCGGAATTTCGGGATTTAGAAGGGCGCTCGAATCGGTTAAAAACAAAGGTAATTTTAAAAAATACGATAAAGAGGTCCGGAATTTACGAGACACTTTGGCGCAGCGAATTCTAAAAGAAATCCCGGGGAGCTCGCTCAATACTAATATAGAGAAAGGTAAAAGTTTGCCAAATATCCTGAACGCTTCGTTTAAAGCGGCAGAGGGGGAGTCGATACAACTATATCTCGACGCGGAGGGGATTATTGTCTCGACGGGGTCGGCTTGTGCGGCGGGAGATATTAGACCATCACACGTTCTGATGGCAAAGACCGGCGACGCTGAGGTGGCACATTCGTCGATTCGGTTTTCCTTTGGGTTAGAAAACACCATGGAAGATGTAGATAAAGTAATGGAAGTCTTGCCTGGGATTGTTGACAGGCTGCAGAAAGTGAGTACAATAGGGTTATGAGTACAGAAGGACAAGATTGGGTTTATTCGGAGACGGTGAAAGACCATTTTTTGAATCCGAGAAATTTCTTGATGGGAGATGAGAGCAAATTTGATTATGACGCCTGCGGGATTGTAGGGAATCCGATTTGTGGCGATCAGATGAAAATGTACATCAAGGTCGACAAAAAATCTGATAAAATTAAAGATATAAAGTGGAAGACTTATGGCTGCGCTTCAGCGATTGCTTCGACTTCGGCGCTTTCAGAGATTGCTAAAGGCAAGACTCTAGATGAAGCTCTAGAAATTACCGCTGAAGACATTGATGAATATTTGGGGAAATTGCCTAAACACAAGTTTCATTGCTCGATTTTGGGCCACGATGCGCTGAAAGACGCTATCAATAATTATCGTAAATCGTGATATAATAGATATATGAAAATTGCAATTATGGGTGCAGGGGCGTTTGGGACGGCCCTCGGCGAGATTCTAGCTGGTAAGGGCTACGATATTGACTACTACGATTCCAAATTGGAACGTGAGAGTCTAAAGAGCGTCCTTTCTAATGTCAAATATATAGTACTGGCGGTACCTTCTAAAGCGGCGCCTTATTTGCTGCCATATTTACCTAAAGACAAACCTCTAGTGGTGGCGACGAAAGGGTTTCTTGACGACCATAATTTTATAGATTTCAAAGATTATATGGTCTTGTCTGGGCCGGGCTTTGCTTCTGACATTAAAGCCAGAAAAGAAACTCATCTGACCGCTACAGACCCGCGGATCGTGGAACTTTTCTCTACCGATTATTTGGATTTTGATATGACGACGGACGCTAAGGGGGTGTTGATGTGCGGGGCGCTCAAGAATATTTATGCGCTCTACGCAGGGTATTTAGATTTGAAGCCAGGCTCGAGTGAGCATGAGCAATATTTGACAGAGGTCGCGGAAGAAATGAAGGCGCTTCTATCCGCTAATGGCGCTAAACCTTCAACGGTGGACCATGCTTGTGGCAAAGGAGACCTCCGGCTAACTTGCGACTATCCGTCCAGGAACTACGAGTTTGGGCAGATTCTCAAAGATAACCCGGGTGCGGAGCCGGAGAAGACCGTGGAGGGCCTGACAGCTCTAGCTAAAGTCAAGCGGGGTGAGATCACAGTGCCAGACGCAGCGGTGATTTTGAAGGAAATGATCAAATCTAGCGAAGCTTGGGGCTAGACTATCATCGGGGGATTATTTAAACTAAAGGAGGTAAAATGGGCTTGAACGAGAATCAGAAAAAGGCGGTGGAATATCTGGAAGGGCCGCTTCTAGTGCTAGCTGGGCCAGGCACGGGCAAGACCCAACTTCTGTCTTCCAAAGTGGAATATATTTTGAAAAATACCGATGCGGACCCGTCGAATATTCTATGTTTGACCTTTACAGAGTCGGGGGCTTCGAATATGCGCGAGCGCTTAAAATCCATGATCGGAAAAGACGCGACTAGAGTAAATATTGGCACTTATCACGCGTTTGGACAAGAGATTTTGGCTCATTATAAAAACTTTTCATCGGAATATACAAGGGCGCTTGAATCGGCAGTAGATGAGGTGACGCAATTTAAAATTGTGAAGGATTTACAGGGGAGATTGCCTGCCTCGGATATTCTGACTGGTGATAAGGTGAAGGACATAATTAGCGTGATTTCGGAGGCCAAGGCGGCCTCACTTTCGGCTTCCGATTTAGAGCAGATTGCGAAGCAAAATATTGAAGATAATCAAGTTTTGTCGGAGGCGATTTCGCCACTGCTTTTGAACGTGGTGCCGCGAGCGTTTAAACAATCTTACGAAAACGCCTATTTGCCAATTTTTGAACTTTTGGAAAAATATGCAGATTTGCCACCAATTGTGGGGCGAATTGAGCGCTCGATTACTGGAATGGCACGAGATTTGAAGACCGCTATTTTGGAGGCGGAGACATCAGAAAAGGTAACACCACTCACCAAATGGAAGGACGATTATTTTGAAAAAGATGGGCGGGGGAACTACCGCTTGAAAGATCGTGTGGCAAACAAAAAACTAGCCTCCGTAGCCAAGATTATGGGGTGGTATCAGGATTATTTAAAGGAAAACGGGTTGTATGATTTTGATGATATGATTATTGAAGCATACAAAGTGCTGTCTCTTGACCCGGCTTTTAAGGAAACTTTGCAAGAAAAATATCAATTTATCATGCTAGACGAGTTTCAGGATACTAACCCAGCGCAATTTGGGATTATCAAAGAACTTACGGACTACGAAAAGCCTTTGATTATGGCAGTGGGGGATGACGATCAGGCGATTTACGAGTTTCAGGGGGCCTCGGCGACAAATCTGTCGGAATTTCAAGAGTATTACAACGCCCATGTGGTGACTTTGACCGAAAATTATCGGAGTACGCAAGAGATTTTGGATTTTGCGAGAGAAATTATTGGACAGGCGCCAAACCGATTTGTGAATGAAAAGATTTTGACGGCGCACAAGACGGACCCGGATGCTTCACAGGTTAAACGGATCGAGTTCTTGTCTTCCGACCAAGAATATATGTTTGTGGCGGACGAGATTGCAAAACTTATCGCGGCGGGGGTGAAGCAGAGTGAAATCGCGGTAATTTCTTCTAAACACAAATATTTTAAACCCTTGCTGCCATATCTCAAGGAACATCCAGAGATTAAAATCGCCTACGAAAAACGCGATAATTTGTTTGAAGACACTTATATTCATGAGATTATTATGCTGTGCCGTCTAGCTCTTGAGCTGGCCGAAGAAAAGAAACCGACGGTTTCGATGCTGGAGGTCTTGGCTTATCCGTGGCTAAATGTCCCAGCGGTAGAGGCGGTCAAACTGGTGGCTGAAGCAAGAGCGGCGCATTTATCGGTGTACGATTATTTACTAAAAGCTGATACTAGTCCGGAAATGACAAGCGCGGTGGAGTTTGTTGCGGAGCTTACCACGGCGGCCTTTAATGAGCCACTGGAGTTGGTACTAAACAAATTTGCAGAGAAAATGGGCGTTGGTAATCTAGAGCCACATGAGATGTTTAAGTTTTATGAGAATTTGGCGTCGCTTCGGGCGAGTTTGATCAAATATGTGGGCGAAAAGCCTTTAAGAATACGAGATCTAGTAACAATGGCGGATGATTATGCGGCGGCAGAGATGCAGCTCACTACTTCTAGCCCATATCGCGATGCTGATGAAGCGGTGCAGATTCTCTCGGCGCACAAGGCCAAGGGGCTAGAGTTTGAATATGTCTTTATCATTTCGGCGGACCATGTGGCTTGGGGCAAAGGTAAGGGTAACAATAATTTACTTAGTCTCCCCAAGAATCTAGTGCAGATTCGGCACACCGGGATGACAGACGGCGAGCAAATTCGCCTCCTCTATGTAGCATTAACGAGGGCCAAGAGTACGCTTTATATTACCAACTCGCTGCATGATTTTGCTGGGAAGGCACCGGATCGGTTAGAATATTTGGACGAAAGAGCCGAAAAGCTCGAGAATGGTTTGACTAGGATTGTATCTCCGTTTGTTAAGTTAAAAAATGTGTTGCTTGGCTATGACGGCGAAAAATTGGCGGAAAATTATGTGGATCAATGCGCCCTTTCATATTCCGAAAAACAGAGGTCAGTCACAGCGCTTAAGAATTATCTTTCTCCGTTCATAACGGATGCGCCGGATATGCGAAGTATCTACAAGGAGCGGGTCCGAAACTACCGGATGAGCGCGTCTTCTTTAACTTCTTTTATCGATATAGTAAACGCGGGGCCAGAAGAGTTCTTTAAGCGGCAGGTACTTCGTTCCGAAATTGAGCCCGAGACCGAAGCTTTGGCGCTCGGCAACTTGGTGCACGCAACCTTTGAAAAGGTGACAAATTCGGGAATTTCGGATGAGGCGGCGGTAGAGTTTTACCTTTCGGAGCTAGAAAAACGTGACCTTGCGGTCGAAATCAAGGATAGAATCCGAGAAAAGGGTCCGGCAGAACTTCTTAAGGCTTTGCAAGAGTTCAGGCCGATTCTCACTACAGGTAAGGCTGAAGTAGATTTATCCTACGAGCACTTGGCGATTAAAGGCGTGCCGGTGACAGGCAAAATTGACCATATTTTGGTTGACAATGAGGCCAAGCTGATTGAAATTTATGATTTCAAAACGGGCAAGTACCGCAAAGAAAAGTGGCAATCCCATGAGGCTTTGTTTAAATACGCTTTACAATTAGGGTTTTACAAATTGTTACTCAATAACTCACCTACTTTTAGCAAATACCGGATTGAAAGGGCGCATATTCTGTTTGTGCGGCCGGACAATGACGGTGAAGTTTACGATAAGGTCTATGAGTTTAATCCTGAAGACGAAAAAATGTTGGTTGATTTGATTCAAGCGGTCTATAACCAGATTGTAGAATTGAAGTTCTTAGATGATAAAGAGGTATTTAGAGCACCGGATAAAGATTTAAAACTAAAAGATATTAAAGATTTTATCGAGCTTTTGCTTGCAAAAGATATTAAAAAGTAGTAAAATTAACGAATGGTACTTTAAAGTTTGAGGTAACTAGTAAAGGAGGTGATCCTAAATGTCTAGAATTAAAAGCAGAGTCAGGTGTATCACCTGGAGCTGCCCGCGTTGCGGACGACCATTTACATCAGAGGCAGAAATGCATTTGCATTATTTAGCTTGCGGTTCGTCGCGGCGCCCATGTTTCAGATCTTGCGTATAATTTACGCAAATGTAACTCATCAACAATACAATCAAGACACTCATAAACCCCTTCGCGCCTCAACCTTAATTTACCATTTACTTTATATCGGGGCCCTCATGTCACGTGGGCCCCTTCACTATGAAAACCCCTTGAATTCTAGGAAGTTTTGTGGTAAAATAGGAATAATTATGGCAAAGAAGAATAATACTAAGAGAAAACTGGTTGGTCTCGTATCTGAAGAGAGTGGTATTCGTGCTTATTATACCAAGAAGAATACGATGAACACTCCAGACAAGCTTTCACTTCGCAAATACGACCCGATCCTCCGGAAGCACGTAGTGTTTACCGAGACGAAGAAGAACCTTGGTCGGAATGAAGTCAAAGAGAAAAAGCGTTAAAATATCCCCATCTACGGGGATATTTTTATATGTGGTAGCGGGGGTCGGATTTTTGCTTGGTCTCGAGCAGATGGAGCCGATATTCGATGTCGCGATATACATTCATGAAATACATATATGACTCGTACGGTGAAGCATAGGCAGAGAAATAGGCGTGGACATCACCATCATTCCAGTATTTGGTACACATAGAATACGGATGGTCAGAAGTAGTGAGATAACGCCAGTCGTCAATCAAGCCGACGTCTTTGGTCGCGATAACTCTTTCGCGCAAAGCGTACAAATCTTCTTCGGCAGATTTTTGCATACTGTTGGAGAGCCAGGCGGACAAGTCACGCTCGGTGTCAGCCCAAGTGACGGTAGACGGCATAGAAATCTCGCCATCTGGCTCTTCAAGTGTGCAGGCTTCGGACACGGTGACGAATTTATTTTCGTATTCATTTAGCCAGGAAGCAATCAGATCGTCCATAAACTTAAAAATCCCGGTGTCTGCCCACTGGTGCTCACCGAAAGTCTCGAAATCCATAAATAGGTTGATTAGATTGCCGTTCAGACAAGCGTCATTTAGCCAGTTTTGGTATTTTGTGACGGTGAGTGGCCAGTCTTTCCATTCTCGGTCAGAGAAACGGAAAGCGATGTCGTCAGACAGACGGTAGTTCTTGAGCAACAAACGTAAATTCTCACAGCCAACAGGCTTGTAAACATAATTTGGACTACGAAACCCTAGTACTTTGTCCCAGCCTTCAGCGAGGATTCCGGTATAACCCTTTTGCTCGGCCCAATGGGCAAGATTGTCGTTGTAGGCTAGCTCGGTGTTACGAAAGACGCGCGGGGTAACACCAAACAGAGCTTTGATTTTGTCGGCGTGGAGCTTAACTTGGGCCTCAAACTCGTCCAGATTATAGAAAAAGCTAAGCGAATGATAGTAAGTCTCACCAACAATTTCAACCTGACCGCTTGCCACCATGCGGCGAAGCTGGGTAATCAAACTCTTATCCCATTTTTCGGCTTGCTCGAGCCAAGTGCCGGTAATAGAGAATGAGACTTTGAAGTCGGGATATTTCTTTAGATTTTTTTCTATAAGATCGAGCATTGGATGATAGGACTTTTCGGCAACTTTTTTGAAAATACGCTCGTTGCTCTGGCGGCCGTCAAAATTATCAGTATAATAGTTTGAGGTATTGCCGACGTCAAAAATCGATTACTGCCGATAGCGGACAGGCTGATGAACATGCAGATATAGACAAATCGCGCGCATTCTTACCTCTTACGTTTTACATTATTATATATCTTCTGACACTTTTTCGCAACTTTGTCCCAGGAAATTTGATGGTATTCGTGCTGGACGTTTTCTTTTAGTGATTTCATGAGGGCAGGATTACTTGCGATACTTAAAATTTCGTCGGCAAGCTTGTATTCATCCCAAAAATCATATTTGAGACACGACCAGACCACTTCGGAAACGCCGGATTGATTAGTGAGAATAAGAGCATCGCCGTGGTGAGCGGCTTCAAGCGCGGTCAGACCGAATGGTTCGGAAACCGAGCTCATCACGAAAATGTCGGAAAGAGAATAAACATCTCGGAGTTTTTGGCCGCGAATAAAGCCGGTAAAGACTATATTTTTTGATATGCCAAGTGTAGCGGCTTCGGAAATTAGATGATTTCTCTCCTCGCCATCTCCCGCGAAGACAAAGAGGAGTTTGGGATTTTTCTCGATAGCTTTCTTGGCGGCACCCATAAAGAACTCCAGACCTTTTTGAATGGTGAACCGGCCAACCGTAGAGACTACAGTATAGCCAGATTTTTTGAGCTCGCCAATGTATTTATAGAGAGTGTCGTCGTAATGATATTCTTCTGTCAAGAACTCTTCGTCGAGGGAGTTATAGACTACGTCAATCTTTTTTAGAGGGATGTGGTATTTTTCGTGAATGATGCGCTTGGTGGATTCAGAAACTGCAATAATTCTGTCTGCAAGCATAAGGCCTTCTTTTTCGATTTCGTGAATCAGAGGATTCCCCTCGTGCATACCAGCGCGATCATACTCGGTAGCATGAACATGAGCGACTAAAGGTACGCCGAAGTTTTTCTTGGCAAGTGCGCCGGCCTCGTAGGTTAACCAGTCGTGTGCGTGTACTACATCTGGCTTAAAGTCCATCATGTGTTTTTTGACAAATTCTTGATAGCTTTTTTGGACGTCGCGGATGGAGAGCATATCGGGATGGTCGATTGATGGGATTTGCTTTTTCTCAATGTCAAGATTTGTATAGGCTCCACCGCCATATCGATAAATCGGGTCGAGCGGGGTTGCTGGAACTACGTTCATAAAATCGGTGTGAGGATGCTCGGCGGTGTAGGGAATAACGAAGTCAATATCCACGCCTTGGTCACTCAACGCGTGCGCCATATTTAGACAAGCTACGCCAAGGCCCCCACTATTGTGAGGTGGCAGCTCCCAACCTAGCATGAGTATTTTCATCATATATAATTATAGCATAAAAAGTATCGATTGTGAGAGAAATCATAATTATTTTCGCTTAGATTGGTGTTTTCTTCTTGCGAAGCGCTATTATTGATAGAGAGAGCAAGAAAAAACGCCAAGATAGGCGAAAATAATATGATTTGGCAGGGGCAGAGGGATTTGAACCCCCGACACCAGGTTTTGGAGACCTGTGCTCTACCAGCTGAGCTATACCCCTAGGTGTCTGTCATTATTTTACCACGAAAAGTGTTATAATGAAAGTATGGAACCAAGGCAAATGAAAATTAGAAAGCACAAGCTGATAATTTCAAGCCTAGTGGCGGCTTTTGGCGTGACGTTTTTTAGTCTAATCGGGACTTTGATGGCGTCGGAAATTGTGGCGTCCCAAGCGGTCGTAATGCCGGAAAGGAGCTGGTATTCTAACTATGATGATCTTGAAGTTTTGGGATTAACTACATTCGAGGCTAATTTTGACGGCATAGACGAAAATTTTGAACATACAAACGGCACGATTTATTTGACTTTTGACGATGGTCCAGGCGAATATACGGACAGGCTACTAGATATTTTAAAATCTTACAACGTGAAGGCGACCTTTTTTGTGACCGGCAAGGGTGATGATGCTACTATTAAACGTGAATATGACGAGGGACATACGGTGGCTCTACATACTTTTTCCCATCGATACGATTTGGTGTATAGAAGTGTGGAGGCGTATTTCAACGATTTAAATCAAGTGGCGGAGCGGGTCAAAAATATCACGGGTGAAGAGGCTAAAATTATTCGCTTCCCGGGTGGATCTTCGAATGCTGTGAGCGCAAAATACGACGGTGGCATCAGAATCATGAGCATACTTTCTCAAGAAGTTTTGAACCGAGGGTATGTTTATTTTGATTGGAATGTCGCGTCTGGCGATGCGGCGAGTGCTAGTACTTCTGATGCAGTTTTTGTGAATGTGGCTGCGCATCTAAAAGAGGGGGCAAACGTAGTTTTGCAACATGACATCAAAGGGTATTCGGTGGATGCAGTAGGTAGAATTATAGAATACGGGCTCGCGAATGGCTACGATTTTCAGCCTCTAAAAGTCGATTCTCCGGTAGTTCGGCACGGCGTAAATAATTAGTTGCCGAGTTTGAGGCTTTTGTGATATAATGAAACTATTATGGAAGGTAATAAGTCAAAACCAAGAGCTCTACTTGTCTTCGGGGCGCCGTGCAGTGGTAAGTCTACTTTTAGTGAGAAATTCGCCGAAAAGTTTGATTTGGCCCTCTATGATTTCGACGAGCTAAAAGTCAAATACCGTTTGACTAGAAAGAATATTCTTTTAATTATTAACCTAATCGCTAGGACGGGCAAGACCATTATCATCGAAGGTAGCCTTTCGACCGAAAAGGAACGAAACGAGATCCGCAATTTGCTCAAAACGGCTGGCTACGATCCCTCTCTGATTTGGATTCAGACTGACGTCACCACGATTCGCAATCGTTTGAAGGTACGGTATAAGTCTGTAGCCAAAGCCAAAGAAGTTTACGAACGAGAAGTCAGCGCGATGGAAGCGCCCTCCGAGACAGAAGAGCCAATTATCCTTTCTGGCAAACATACTTTTGAAACTCAAACGAGGCACGTCCTGGCGGGTCTTGCTGAAGTCGGCAAAGCTTAATGATTATTAGTGATTTAGAATTTGGCGAAGTGGTGGTTCGGAAAAACACCCTAGCTCGAGGCGTGAAGTTTTCGGTGTCCACTTCTGGGCGACTTTCGATGTCGGTGCCAGCAAGAACTCCGAATTTTTTGATAAAAAGATTTTTAAACTCTAACCGTGACCGAATTCGTGAAAAATTGCCAGTAAATGACCCCGCGACGCAGAGAACGCGCGACTATCAGAAGAAGGTTTTGATGAAAAAAGCGCGTGAGTATTTACCATATCGTTTGGAATATTATGCTAAACTCTATGGTTATAATTATGATAAATGTCGTTTAACTCACGCCAATACGCGGTGGGGGAGCTGCTCATCAAGAAAAACGATCTCGCTAAATATTGGGCTGATGAAACTGCCCGAGCCTTTACGAGATTACGTAATTTTGCACGAGCTAGCGCATCTCAACCACATGGATCATTCCAAGGCCTTCTGGGCGGAAGTAGGGACGCACGACCCTCGTTACAAAATTCATGACAAAAAACTCAAACTTTTTTCGCCCGGCGTATAAAACTTGTGCTATAATTAGCGTAAGGAGTGTTAAAAGTGGAGTTAAAGCGGAGGTTCGATTTTCGAAGGATTGTCACTATATTATATATAGTGGCGTTTTTGGCTTTTATTGTGGTTGGTTTTCAGCCGGCAGAAGCTAGGCATTATGAAATTTCTGGCAATATTGAGATTCCAAGTATTGGGCTGACTTCAGATGTGACTACACTAGAGCTAGTCGACCACAAGTTAGAAACTCCGGACACTATTGTAGGTAGTTTTAGTAAATATAGTAGTAAGATTTTTCTGGTGGGGCATTCTGGTACGGTATTCAAAAATCTTAAAGACGCACAAGTGGGTGATTTAATATATTATGATGATAAAACTTTCAAAATCACCGAGATGGAGACTCTCCAAAAATCCGATATTAATATGAGTCTAATTCTGATGCCGGGTAAAGAAACTACGCTAATCATTATGACCTGTGCAGGGCAAAGGGTAGGCGAAAAAGATGCCACGCATCGACTGATTGTAACGGCAGTTAAAGCTTAGAATTTGAGTTTAAAGTTTGACTAACTCGATAGCAAAGCCACCGCCTGGTGCCATATAAATATCTAGGCTATCGCTTCGGCCGACGTGTCTTTCGTATAGGTTGAGAGCGTAAGGATTGTCACGAAAATGGGCGTGGTCAGCGTCGGTGTAGAAATAAGCATGGTAAGTACCTTCGTCTAGAAAATCTAGATTGATATGGACGTGGCGACCGGTCTCGTTGGTGACGCCACCAAGATACCAATTTGGTGTATTGCGGTCTTTTCTGGCTACGACATAATATTCACCAATTTCGCCGGCAAGCGGATGAGTTTTTTCAAAATTAACTGGCACATTGCGGATAAACTGAAAAAGCTGCGGGAACTTTTCTTCGTACATAAATGGCCGATCAGCCGCCATCGCCATACCGGAATAGATAGTAACAAAATATGCCGCTTGGCGAGCTAAGGTAGTAGAAATACGTTTTACATTGTTATCGATATCAAAAATACCATTGGTATAATCCATCCCGCCAGCGAGAAGTCTGGTATAAGGCAAGAAACAGGCATGTGATGGTTGAAGCGCCCCACCTTCGTATTCTTGACCGCGAGCCCCCTCACGAGCGAGCAAATTTGGCCAAGTACGTTCAATGCCGGTGCCTTTGATGGGTTCGTGGATGTCAAGTGAGATATGCTTTTTTGCTGCAAGTTCGACGGTTTTTTGATAATGATTGACGCCAGCTTGAGAATGGTGATATTCTTTGTGCCCGCCAATCGTAATCATGCTACCAGCATAGCCAGTTTTGATATAGTGAATGCCGCGTGCGGCGTAATAATTATAGGCGTCTTCGAGCTGATTTTCGTAATTGTCGACAAAGCCAACGGTCTCGTGGTGTCCAACTAATTCAATATTTTTGGCCTTGGCGTAGCTTGCTACAGCATCCATATCGAAGTCAGCCGTGGGAGTAGAGAACTTATTATTGACGCCGTTTTCTAGCCAATTACCTTCCCAGCCGTCATTCCAGCCTTCGATGAGGAGACCTTTGATACCAAGCCGCACGGCTGCGTCAATATATTCTTTGGCGTGCTTGGTGGTAGCGCCGTGGCGTTCTCCGGGCGCCCAAGTCCACTCGCCAACATACATTGCCCACCAGATACCGATGAATTTGAGAGTTTCGACCCAACTAAAATCTCCACTTGGGGGATCATTTAACGCATACATAGTACGGTTTTCGGTAAGCTCAATACATGAGTCTGCAATCATGACGAGCCGCCACGGAGTCTGGAAAGGCAAAATCACATGGGCCTTGGCGCCGTCAGATAAGGGAATAATATCGGAAGATAATATCTGGTCTTCATTTAATTTTAAAGTCATGGAGCCATAATTGTAAAGCGCCGCTTCGTGGACAGAAAGATAAAAACCATTAGGCAGTTTCATCGTCAGCGGAGTGTGAACGGATTTTTGCAGCTCATAAACGGAAGATTTTTCATAACTATATTCATAGCGGTCGGGCTGATAGGCTGGGATTTGCCAAGCGATTGAATTTAGACTGACGTTAAATTCGGTCTGCTCGTTTTTGATGGCGATTTCCGAAAATTTGGGCTGCGGTGGGATTTCGTAGCGAAAAGACACGGCATTATTAAAAATTCGAAATTTCAAAGTATAAATCCGCCGAGCTCCGCCAGTCTCACCAAGATAAAAAACTGCTTCGGTGTAGGTATTGTCGATGCAACGATCTTCGCCCCAGGGCATCTCGATAGTCTCTTGGTGATGACTACTACGCATCCGAATTAATTTGAGACGATTTTTAAGCGGCTCCTCACCAACAATTTGCAAATCGAGGCGGGATTTTTCGATAACTTTTTTATTATCTTTTGACACAAAATAAAAAACTTGACTGTTTTTAAGCAAAAATGTACATTTAATTCTGCCGTCAGGAGAAAAAATAGTTTTTTCGACTTCGTCTTTTTCAAATAATTTTGCCCACCAAGTCATATATATATTATAGCATAGTGTGATATAATGGTGGTATGAGTAGAGGAAACAAAAGCGTAGGCACAAAAATTTCCATCTTTGTGCTATTTTTTATTTTTATGTTTGTGGGAGTGTTCTTTGGGGTGCAGTTTATTACCAAAACTGGAGTTTTCCGAATCCCCGGGGTAGTTTATTATGATGAGAGTTTGAGCTCTGATGAAAAAGCTAAACTAGAAGAGATTTTTTCCTATCAAACCGATCTGGACAAGGATGTGACGATTTCGGCAAAAAACGTGCTGGAGGCGCCAAATTTAAAAGAAGGTGAGTATATATATAATATATATGTGCCTGTGACGGATTTTTATAGTACCAAAACGAATTTAACGGTAAATTCCGTAGAAGAAATTTTTGACCCGACCTTCCAGGCAGCGAATGAGTTTGAGTTAATCCCGATTTCCGAGCTTGACTTTACCAAAAAGCTGCTATCTCTAAATGATAAATACTATTTGGACGAGCTCGTTAGCGGGGCGGTCTACCGAATTGTGAGCTTCGACTCGGAGAAGTTTGCCGAGGAAATTAAGCCGCTCGTCACTAATACTTTTAGCGTCAAAGCCCCTACGAAAGATACGCTTCTTACCTTTGCGCAGACGGGTGTAACCGCGCTATCTCGCGGGATGAATGCAAAATTAAACGCGGTGGGTGGCGATGCGACATATTTTGCCGAGGGAATTAAAGATTTTCTTTCTGCATTTGATATTACGCATACCTCGAATGAGTCTTCCTTTACCGATTATGCCTCGTCTTCGAATATTTGCTCGGATAAAAGATTTATCGACACTTTGACTGCGATTGGGCTCGACGTAGTGGAACTGACCGGTAACCATAATCAAGATTGTGGTGACACTGCAGCGCTTGAGACTATTGATACTTATATCGCCAATGGAATTAAAATGGTCGGGGGCGGCAAAACCGCAACCGAGGCAGCCGTACCTTTAGAACTTTCTAAAAAGGGCTCCAACATCACGATGCTAGCTTTTAACCAGTCGACTGGTGGAGCGACTTATGATGATACTCCGGGCGCGAACCAATATTACGAAGAAGTCGCGGCCGAGCAAATTAAAGAAGCCAAGGCACGCGGAGATTTGGTGATTGTAGATATTCAATATTATGAGTGTAGCGCCTACGCTTCAGAATATGAAGATCCGACTTGCGACCGAGCAAATTCTTCAGCAGGAGACCAAATCGGGCTCTTCCGCCATTTGATTGATCTTGGCGCTGATGTGGTGGTAGGCACAAGTGCCCACCAGGCACAGACTTACGAGCTTTACGGCGACGGTGTGATATATTACGGGCTTGGTAATCTATTCTTTGATCAAATCTGGTGGCCGGGAACGACTAGAAGCTTGGTGCTCGCCCACTATATATATAATGGCAAATTGCTCCAGACTAAATTGGTCGGTACTGTGTATGACAAAGATATGCAGACTAGACTCCTAGACGACGAGACTTTGGCGTGGTGGCTTGATCGATTGGTCTCGGTCCGCCCATAGCTTGAAATCTAAAAGGCTTGTGCTATAATATAAGCAAGTAACGGAGGCAAACATGCATTTTATTTATATGCTAGTAATTGCGGTAGCAATTCTAACGATACTTGCGGCGCTGGCACTAGTTTTTGGAAGCACCAAGTCGGCAAGGCCGCGCAGTCTATGGTTCCTCACCGCAGCGATCGGCGAAGTAATTTGGGCGGTGTCGATTGCTATATTTTTGTCGCTCGGAAGTGGAGAGGCAGACTACCAAGCAGCTCCGTCTATGGTACTGGGGATTTACATTGGCGCCCTAGTGATGGATGCCGGGCTTCTAGCTTATGTTTCCTGGAAGTACAAAATCGGTAAATTAATCTCGACGATTTTTGTAATTTTTGCGGTAGTGCTTTCGGTATTGCTCGTCTACGACCCGTCAATTCTGTATTCTGAAATTATTCTGAAAGACGCTGGCAATAGCGTATCTCTCACCATGGGACCGTACTATATTTCTTATTTGGCTTTCTTCTGTACACTCAATTTCATCATTTTTTGCTTTCTGTTTTATCGAATCACTCATACCAAAAATGCTAAATCCCGACACGGGTACGTGTTCTTTTTGGTTAGCCTGATGGGCACAGGGATTTTGTCGGGGATTTTTGACCTGATGCTGCCGCTATTCAGATACGATTTGATATGGGTAGGGCCAATCACAATTGGGCTCACTATTATCGGGCTATATTTCTCAATTTTGAAATATAAGATGGTGTCGATCAACGCGCGGTGGCTAAAAATGCTTTCGGGAGTCGTAATCCTTTCGAGTGCCTTTATCGCCTATCTTTTGATATTCCATTTGGTCTTCTCGGCGCTATTTAAAGTAGCGAATCCATCGTTTCAGGTGATTCTTTTAAACTTTATTATGGTAGCAATCGTGCTCGCGCTGGTGCCGGCATTTTCGGAAATCATGGCGCTAACAAAGTCTTTAATTATGACCAAACAAATCAATCTCCCATACATCGTAAAAAAACTTTCGCAAGAGAACCCGAAAAAGCTAAATTATAAAGAAATTTCGGCGTTTCTTTCGGAAAATCTCCATTTTTCCTATGTGGGGCTCCTTGTGAAGGGTAAATTCTATGTGGCAGATGATTGTAAAATCCCTAATGACTTGCTTGCGAAAGTCGCAAAGCTGTCAGCGCCTGCACACGGAGCGTGGCAAGATACTAGCAAGCTCAATGCTACGGCGTTAAAAGAAATGGAAATTTCGAAAATTGCGGTAATGACTGGAGCAAACGGCGAGATAGTGGGGCAAATGATTTTTGGTCGGCCGGTTTCAAAATCAATTTTGGAGTACAAGGATTTAGTCGAAATTGCGATGATTGTAAGCTTAATGGGGACGCTGATCGAAAATGGCAGCCGCAGCAAGTCTTAGACAGACCAAAATGACGATTCTTTTGTCGCTCAATGCGGCGGCGATTTTGATTGCTGGCGTCTTAATCGCGGGGGCGATTTGGCTGAATGGCGGGCTAGACTTTAGGGTAGTGGCAGAGCGAAGTGACGAGATTGATGGCGAAGTCAGTGAATCCCAGATGATTGGAGCAGAGAGCAATAGCAACACAGAATTAACTGAAGCCAAAAAAGCCTACATTACCTCGGTACGGACTAACGACGGGATCGATTCCTCGCCGGTGCCGGACGGAGAACTGTGGGCGGGCGATTCAATCTTTATTTATCAGACTGCCAACGTAGATATTTGCGTAGGTGGAGATTTAACTAATCTCGGAGATATGTATTGGCAGACTAGCAACGCCGACGTGATCTCGGGCTTTTATCCGACGGCTCGTACTTGGCTAGGGTATTCTTCGGACACTTGTAGATTTCCTTTGATCGCCGGGGTGGGCAAAACTACCATTACCGCGGGTACTTATGATGGGGCACGGCGCGATTCGATTGACGTGTACGTACTGGAAGTGCCAACGGAAAAGTGGAAATATGAAGTTTTGTCGCTAGTAAACCAAGAACGGGTGCGAAATGGTCTAGAAAAATTGGTCTGGGGTGATGCTTGCGCTAGCGCGGCGGAGGTTCGCGCGGAGGAAATCGTTGAACTCTACTCGCATACTCGGCCTGATGGCTCGAGCTGGGATACGGCCTGCGTGGAGCCTTCCGGCTTTAGTACGTACGTAGAAGGAGAGAATCTAGTAGTAGGCAACTCGGCAGTTTCGCCGGAGACGGTGGTGGCAGCCTGGATGAATTCCGAAAAACACCGCGAGAATATCTTAAATCCAGATTTCACCAAACTAGCAGTCGGTTTTTACTTTGACCCGGGGACCAAATATCAGACACACTGGTCGCAGTATTTTTCGAATTTCTAATATGACAATTTAAAACCCGTCTTTTGAAAGGCGGGTCTTAAAGAAGGGGGTGATTTAAGTGACTTTTTGCATTGTAACCATGATGCCAGACGGAAGTTCGTTGTAAGTATCAGTGGTATATTCGGCACTGAATTTGATGCCGCTAGACCAAAGGTTCTTACGCCATTCTTCCACTCGAGCGATTGCTTCATTAGTGCTGGCCGGCAAATCAAACTTGGGCCAGCTCAAAATGTCCATACTATGCTGATAGCATGGGCAATCAATCTGCAGGTCGAAGAAAAATACGCCTACGTCATTTAGCAGCTGGTAAATGGCTGGAACGATACCGTCGATAAACTTGGCCGCAGGGATATAAGATACCACTCCGCCCAAAATAATCAAGTCTGCATTTCTGCAGTCTGGGTTATTAAATTGAGCAGTAAAATTACCGTGCTTGAAGCGGATTCCTAGCTCTTCGGGATCGCTACTAAACAGCTGATCGGGCTTGATCGAGGGGTCTTGGTCAAAAGCGTAGATTTCGACTCGGTCCTTCGAGGGGATAAAGCCGTGATTTCTAATCCAAGTCAGACGACCAGAGCCAAAATCGACGATTTTAGCAAGATCTTCTCGGCCAGCAGCTAAATCTACTACTGAACTAGCTAAATCCGCAACGTAGAGCTGGCGCTCGCGATTGTAGACGAAAGCAGGATCGTCCTTGATGAAAGGGACAATCGGATCTTCTGTACTCAAAATATCGTCGTGCCAATCTTCGTTTAGGTCTGGACCAGCGCCATAAGACATTTCTAATGCAGTGGCCGGAGAACGGAACACGTTGATAAGCCAGGGGAAGAAATAGTCTGATAAATGACCTTGATAATCATTCGTAAACTCTGCTAAACCTCTATTCTCGGAGATTTTTGGCGCGATCAGCCCCCAAACTTTGTTAAGCTTGGACTGCTCGATGGAGGAGTGAGCTGCGTAATATTCTTCTTTTAGCTTGGTGAAGAAGTCTGGATCCGTGGGCTCGGTCTGGCCCTTGTGAATCGCGACGTATTTAGCAAACTCAATTTCCTGGTAGTCTCTTTTGATTGGATCTGAAAGTCTATGTCTCAACATAAAAATACACCTCCTTATTAATTTACTACCACCCTTCATTTACAATTATAACATACTTGTGGTAGAATGGAAATATGAGGAGACGAGCCGACACCGGAAAGATTTTGGGGCTTACGCTTCTTGGCGTATTGATCCTAGGCGGAGTGATTACAGGGCTGACTTTAAGTTGGCCTATAATTTCGGGCGGTTCGTCGACCTCATACGACAATGATACTACCGTAGCTGACGAAGACCCCATGGACGAGCCCGAGGAGCCCGAGCCACTGCCAGTAGAGATTGACTTTCAGCCGGTGATAGATAGTTGGGTTACGACTGTCGGCGGCAACAAAAGTGTTTTGATTTACGATTTAAAATTAGACAAAGTAGTAGGTGAATATAATATATCCGAAGATTATAATACTGCGTCGCTTTATAAACTATTCGTGGTGTACGAAGGATATAAACGGGTAAACACAGATGAGTGGGATGGCAAGGCAAAAGCCGGGTCTACCGGATACACTATCAATAAATGCCTCGACCTTGCCATCAGAGAATCGTATTCGCCCTGCGCGGAGACTCTGTGGAGCCTGATTGGGCATGATGCGCTTGATACAATTATTGAAACGGAGTGGGAAATCGTAGATTCGGATATTTCGAAACTGACCTCTAACGTTTCGGATATTACGAAGATAATGCAGAGATTTTATGTACATCCAGATTTTGATAATCCGGAGCTGCTCACTGCAATGTGGGATTCTTTCCTAAACCAGCCAGCGACGACTTACGATTGGCGGCAGGGGCTGCCAAGTGGATTTACGGAGGCTTCGGTATATAATAAAGTCGGCTGGGATTACAATCCAGACGGCAAATATTGGAATATTTATCATGATACGGCAATCGTGAAATTTCCTCTTTCTGACGGCACGACGAGAGATTTTGTCGTGACGGTGATGACGAATAAAGTGGACTATAAATACATCAAAAACTTCGGGAAAATGCTCGAAACGTATTTTAAGGAAACTCAAAATTAGCATACTTTTTTAAAGTATTTTTTAAGGTTTCTATTGTATAATGTGATTATGGATACCAAAATATTTGATCGGATCGAGAAGAAATATCTAATCTCCGCGAAGCAGAAAAAGGAGATTCTAAAAGAGGTCCAGAAGAACATGGAAAAGGACGGGTATTTCAAATCTGGGGTCATGAACGTGTATTTTGACACGGATAATTTTGACCTGATCATCAAATCAATTGAAAATCCAGATTTCAAGGAAAAACTGCGGGCTAGAAGTTACGAGGGCTACGACAAAGTATTCCTTGAAATCAAAACCAAGATGAAACAAGCCGAATACCGCGTGGGATACAAGCGACGTTTCCTCATCACGCACAAAGATTTTGAAAAATTGGTGGCAGGCGAGAAAACGGCGGTGGAGCTAGCCTCGGAGTTAATCGAAACTAACGATGACATCCAGATTGCGAAGGAAGTGGATTATTTGATTTCGCATTTTGACCTCAAGCCGCGGATTCTGGTTTATTATGATCGAGAAAGTTATCTTGGTGAAAATGGGCTAAGGATTACTTTCGATGAGAATTTGAGTTTTCGAGATACTGACCTCTCTTTTGTGAAAAAGGCGAGTGACAAAAAGTGTTTCAAGGCCGACCAGAATATCATTATGGAAATCAAAGCGCATGAGGTAATGCCACTGTGGCTGGTACAGCTTTTGTCAAAAGAAAAAGCTTACCCGTCACGGTTTTCGAAAATTGGTAAAATATACGAATTGATCAAGAAAGGAGAAAAAAATGTTTAATAGTATATTTGACACTAGCACGGCAGGAATGGAAGTATCCACTGCCTTAATCGCGGCTGGCGCGGCGCTACTGATGGGGCTGGTACTTGCAATCGCGCATAAACTAACTATTAGAAATACTACTAAAGGTTTTCTGGTAACGCTAACGGTCTTGCCGCTTCTCGTGATGGCAGTAATGATGATGATCAATGGCAATCTCGGGACTTCGATCGCGATTCTCGGTGCGTTCTCACTGATTCGCTTCCGCTCAATCCGGGGAAGTGCAAGGAACTTACTTTCCGTGTTCTTTGCGATGATGATTGGGCTTTCCTGTGGGATGGGGCACGTACTATTTGGTGCGGTAATGACGGCGATCGGGGTGGTAGCGATTGCGTTCTTTGCTCTGACGCCAATTCTTGAGCCAAACCGCAAGGAAAAGGTACTAAAGATTGTGGTGCCGGAAGATATGGACTATACCGGTGCGTTTGACGAGATCTTTTCGAAATATTTCTCACGCGTGGATCTGATGACTGCCAAGACTGTAAATATGGGAAGTCTGTACGATTTAACCTACAATGTAAGGCTGAAGACTGGGGCGAAGGAAAAGGAACTTCTGGATGAAATCCGAGTGAAGAACTGCAACCTCAAAGTGTCGCTCAGCCAGCCTATTCAAGAAGAAGAACTCTAAAGGAGGTGTTATGACGGATACAAAAAAGAATTTCTGGAACGGGAGCGAGGGGGGTGCTCCCACGGGGGCTCAGGGGGCGGGGCTCGCGGTCGAGACTGGCTCGGCTGCAGGCGCCGGCGCTAGTACGGGCATGAGCGCTAGCGCGGGCACAGACGGTATCAAAAAGCCCTTTGCCTTTGACTGGAAGTGGGTGGCCTCGGCAGTGGTATTAATCGGCCTGATGGTGGGGCTCGCCGTGGCGGTAAATCTCAACTATAACCACACTGGCGACAACGCTTCGAACATTTCTGGAACTATTAATATCGATAATGGCGATCTCAAAATCAACTGGGAGCGGTATCCGTCATATAATATTGAACTTTCTGAGACTTATACCGTCACGGAATCGGGGACGTATTACTTCACCGGGACGCTCGAGGATGGCTCAATTATCGTCAAGGCGGACGCAGAAGCGGTGGTGAGAATAGTACTAAACGGTGTGACGATCAAGAATTCGTCTGGTCCGGCGATTGCTTGTTATTCTGGTGACGACATCGTGATTGAGCTTGTTGGTGAAAACTATCTAGAAGATGGCTCGAAATATAGCACGGACCTAGACGAAGATGTAGATGGAGTGATCTATTCAAAGTCGGACTTAAGTTTCACCGGCACGGGGTCGCTTACGATTAAGGGCAATTATGGTGACGGGATTGTGTCAAAAGACGATTTGACTTTCCGCTCGGGAACCTACAATATCACCGCGGTGGATGACGCAATTCGGGGTAAGGATTCGGTTCATATCACGGACGGTGATTTTACCATCAAATCGACGGCGGATGCGATTAAGTCGACCAACGAGACCGACACGACCAAAGGATTTATCTTGATTGAGAACGGGACCTTTAATATTACTTCTAGCGGTAAGGGCATCAAGGCGACCAATAGCATTATGATATATAACGGTGAATATAATATTGTCTCGACGGACGATGCGATTCACTCAAATAATTATATCGGGATTATCGATGGAGTGATTAATATTTCCTCGGGCGATGATGGTGTACATGCGGACGCTCGGCTGATTGTGGATGGCGGAACCATCAACATTACGAAATCCTACGAGGGCCTAGAAGCGCAAAAGATTTCTATTAATGCCGGTAAGATTTCGATTGTAGCAAATGATGATGGGATTAACGCTGGTGGTGGCGCGGATGCGTCTTCGACTAACCGTGCGGGTGCTAATACGTTTGACACGGACGAGAACTGTGAACTAATCATTAATGATGGCGAGATTTATGTCAACGCGGCAGGTGACGGCGTGGATTCGAACGGCTATCTTTACTTCAACGGTGGCACGGTGACGGTGGATGGCCCGACCAATAGTGGCAATGGTGCACTAGACTCTGGTGGCGGAATCGTGATGAATGGCGGCACGGTGATTGCCGTGGGGGCCAGCGGGATGGCGGAGACGCTCGGGTCATCGTCCTCGGTAT
This sequence comes from Candidatus Saccharimonadota bacterium, assembly GCA_017432225.1. Lineage (GTDB taxonomy): Bacteria > Patescibacteriota > Saccharimonadia > Saccharimonadales > Saccharimonadaceae > Nanosyncoccus. Next base: position 53,851 of record JAFRJN010000011.1, on the reverse strand, counting down.
ATAATATCAGCGTTTACTTCACCTCTACGCTCTCCGCGGGGACCAAGATTGAAATCAAAAATTCCGCGGGCGAGACGGTGATTTCACACACTTCGGCGAAGGCCTTTAACCATCTGGCAGCCGGCACCAGCGCATTTAAAAATGGTGAGACCTACACTATCTATGTGAACGGCTCAGAGTATCAGACCTTTACCATTTCTAGCGTCACAACCACGGTAGGAAGCGGCGGCGGAATGCAAAATATGATGAACGGCGGGCAGACTAATACTCAAACTAACGGCCAGACGACAACTAACGGGGCGCAAAGGAGGTAAAATGCGAATACTCTATGTCGAAGATGAAGAATTCTTGGCGGAAGCTGTGATCCACATTTTAAAAAATAATAAAATCGCGGTGGACTGGGCAGCGGATGGCGAAGAAGGACTAGAGTTAGCACTGAAACCTAACTACGATTGTATCGTGTTAGACATTATGTTGCCGTCTTTGTCTGGCCTCGAAATTCTCGAGACTATCAGAAAGCGCGGGGTAAATACGCCAGTGATTATGCTCTCGGCTCTGAACGAAGTCGAGGACAAAATCAAGGGGCTTGAGAAGGGCGCGGATGATTATCTCGCGAAGCCGTTTAAGACGGCAGAGCTCGTCGCGAGGATCAATGCGCTCACTCGCCGGCCGCCAATCGCAGAAACGGAAAAATTAGAATTCCAGGATCTTAAATTTGATTTGACTAACCGGACTTTGAATGGCGAGCTTCTAACCGACAAAGAGGGCGATATTTTGCAAATGCTAATGAAAAATCCGGAACAGGCGGTCTCAAAAGAACAAATCCTCGCCCATGTATGGGGCAATGAATCGGAGCACGAGGAAAATTATGTGGAAGTCTACGTCAGCTATCTCCGGAAAAAAATTAAGGCGCTGGGCTCTAAAGTCGAGATTAAGACCATCCGGGGCCTTGGGTATAAATTGGTGGGATGAGAGTATGATTTTTAATAACAGAGGTAGAACGCGCAAGTATAATTTAAAAAAGGAGGAGTATGTTTAGAAAGCTTCGCAATCGCTTAATTCTAATCAACCTTGGGATTACAACTTTTGTGATCGTGACGGTGTTTACGACGATTTACTTGATTTCGACCAAGACGGCAGAAGATCGGCCTCTCAATATACAAGAATATTCAACGGAGTATAATCAACGACCGGAGAATGCTAATAATAGCGCCGAGTCCGGGAATGAGCAGAATCTAGACGAGGTGCGGGAGATGGTGCTATTCTCGGTGCGCGAGGAGAAGAAAAACGCCGCGAATAATTTACTAATTACTTTGATTTGCTGCGGAGTGGCGATCGAAATCGCGGTAGCACTGGTATCGTGTCTTCTTGCGGAAGAGGCGATTAAGCCGGTGAAGGAGGCCTACGAATCGCAAAAGGTCTTTATCGCGAATGCTTCGCATGAAATCAAGACCCCGCTTGCCGCAATTTCGGCCAATCTTGAGGCAGCGGACATCCACGGCAACAAGTGGATTTCGAATGTGGAGCTTGAGACAGCGAAGCTGACCAAGCTCAACAATGAGCTACTAAATCTCGCGCGGACGGATCTAGTGACGAATACGAAGTCTGAAGAGGTAGACTTGAAGGAGTTAACTTTGAAGATACTAGACGGCTTTGAACCGAGACTAAATGACAAAGCTCTAAATAAACAAATTTCTTTAGATAAAAAAGTTAAGATTAATCGGGAGGATTTTGAACAAATTCTGACGATTCTGATGGACAATGCGATTAAATATTCTAAAAAGAATATCTCGGTAGAGCTCCATGACCACACTTTAGTGGTTTCTAATGATGGCAAGACGATTGAAGCGGAGAAGCTGCCGCATATTTTTGACCGGTTTTACCAGGCGGACAAGACGCAGGAAGGTGTGGGGCTGGGTCTTGCGATTGCTAAAGTCGTGGCAGAGAGAAACCATTGGAAATTAAGTGCGAAGTCGAATCGGAAAACGACTTTTACTTTAAATTTCTAAACTGCGTTTTTCGGGCTCGGGGCGCGATTTCACAACGCGCGAGCGTGATTTGTGCTATAATTATATATAATGCTAGAGCTAAAAGGGATTTCGAAGGGCTACGAAGTTGGTGGTATACACCAAAAAGTTTTGAAGTCTCTAAACTTAAATTTCCGGGAGTCGGAATTTGCGGCGATTCTCGGGCCGTCGGGCTCGGGGAAGACGACACTTCTCAACATCATCGGCGGGCTGGATAATTATGGCGCTGGCGATCTCAAAATCAACGAGGTCTCGACCAAAGATTTTAAAGACAAAGACTGGGACGCGTACCGCAACCACCGGATCGGGTTTGTCTTTCAGAGCTATAATTTGATTCCGCATCAGACAATTCTAAATAACGTGAAGCTGGCGCTGACGCTCTCGGGGATTTCGAAACGCGAGTCGGTGCGGCGAGCAAGAAAAGCGCTCGAAGAAGTGGGGCTCAAGGACCACATTGACAAAAAACCGTCCCAGCTCTCGGGCGGGCAAATGCAGCGGGTAGCAATCGCTAGGGCGCTCGTAAATAATCCGGATATTTTACTTGCGGATGAGCCGACCGGGGCGTTGGACTCGGATACTTCGCTCGCCATTATGAAAATCCTTAAGAATATTTCAAAGACCAAGCTCGTGATTATGGTGACGCATAACCCGGAACTGGCACGAAAATATGCCACCAGAATCATTACTTTGAAAGATGGCGAGATTACTTCGGATTCAAATATTTATGATGGAAAGCGTAAGACGAATCTGGACGAGGAGGCCTCGGCGAGAAAGCAGCACAAGACCAAAATGTCGTTTTTTACTGCGTTGTCACTGTCACTCAATAATCTTCTAACCAAGAAAGCACGGACGGTTCTAGTCTCAATTGCGGGGTCGATTGGGATTATCGGGATTGCGCTGATTCTAGCCGTGTCGACTGGGTTTCAAGCCTACATTGATAAAATCGAGCAGGACACTTTGACCTCATATCCGTTGGCCTTGCAAAAGGAATCGACCAATATAACGGGGATGCTACTTTCTTTGACTGGCTCTGGCACAAAATATAATGATGACAAACTACATGAGAATCAGGTACTGACCTCTACGCTCGGCAACGTCACTCAAAATGACTTAAAAAGTTTTATGGCTTATTACCAAAACCACGAACTAAAAGACGACGTGAGGTTGGTTGAGTACGAATACAATATTGACCCTTTGATTTACACGGTAGATGCAACGGGGCAGATAGCCAAACTTAATCCGAGTACGGTTTTTTCGACGATTCTTGGTGATACGTCGCTACTTAATTCTTACTCTAGTCTGACTTCGGTTTTTCGGCAGTATGATATTTCGAACATGAAAAACGATACTGAGCTCATTGCGGGTAGGTACCCCGAAAAATATAACGAAATGTTGATATTCCTGTCGGATGAGGGTGAGATTTCGGATTTTCTAACCTATTCTTTGGGACTACATGACACGAAAGAGTTAAGTGATATTATTACGCGTATCATGGGCGGAGAAAATGTCTCGATCAACAATGAGCCTCTAGAACTCTCATACGATGACCTACTAAATTTGGATTTGAGGCTAGTGGAGCCGGCGAGTATTTATAAATATAACGAGAAATATGAAGTGTACGAAGATATGTCGGAAGATGCTTCGTTTATGAAGAATATTTACGAGAATGATTCCGAGTCACTCAAAATCGTGGGGGTGGCAACTTCTGATATGGAATTTTCGTCGGGAAGCGGGGTGTTTTATTTGCCGTCGCTCATCACACATATTATTGAAAAATCGCGTGACACCGAGATTGTAAAAAAGCAGCTCGAGAATCCAACGATTGATGTGTTTTCGAATACGAAATTTGGCGAGAAGAAAAACAGCTTTAACTTTGAGTTCTCGGACCTGGTCTCGGTAGACGAGAGTAAGATTTCTGCAGCATTTAAAACCACGATTGACCAAAATGCGGTTGCGGCCAAAACTACGCAGTACATGACGGAGATTTCGGAAGATATTACGGCGGACGTGTCGCCGGTAAAGCAGGCTCTAACTGATAAAAAGGACGCGCTAGTGCAAGGCTTTCAGCTATATATTCAGGGCAAAATTATCTCTGGAGAGATTACGCCGGATGAGCTGACACCAGAAAAAATCCAAGAGCTTTTGAATGACTTTATGAACGAACAGGACTTTTCGGACCTTTCGGAAAAATATCTGATTCCAGATGCGCAATTTGCCGAGCTATTTAAAGGTCTAGTGGGACTATCGATTGCCGGAGGAGATGAGGAAACAATTGCAAAAACCATTGAGACTTTTTCTGTAACGATTACCGAGGCAGTGATGAAATCGGAAATCCTCACCGCGGTGGGCGGGCTGACGCAGTATCTTTCGAGTAGTTTTGCGAATGCATTTTCTCTGGACCAGGAGGCGCTGCTCTTCGCCTTTCGGCTTAATTTTTCTGAAGATGAGCTGGCAAGGGTGGTTTCGGCGATGTTTAACAAGTCTGAAGCGACTCTAAATACTAATTTGGCCTTGATGGGCTACCAGGATTTGGATGATCCGCTGCAAATTTCATTTTATTTTAACTCGTTTGACTCCAAAACCCGGTTTATGGAATTCGTCGATAACTACAATGATCTGATGAAATCGTACGGGCAGGAGAGCAAAGTGATTGAATATTCTGACACGACGGGGATTTTGATGGGGTCGGTCAAGGTGATTGTGGATGCAGTATCGTATGTGCTAATTGCCTTTGTCTCGATTTCGCTTGTGGTATCGTCGATTATGATTGGGGTGATTACGTATATTTCGGTCTATGAGAGGACCAAGGAAATTGGGATTTTGCGCGCGATTGGCGCTTCGAAGCGAAATATTTCCAATATCTTTAACGCGGAGACCTTTATTGTGGGGCTGCTCGCGGGAATATTTGGGATTTCTTTCTCGTATCTAGTGATACCGCTTATTAATGTGGTATTGCACCATTTTACGGGAGATATACCCCTCTCTGCGCAGCTCTATCCGAATGCGGCGGTAATTTTGATTGCGCTTTCGGTAGTCTTGACTCTAATTGGCGGGCTAATCCCGGCCAAAGCTGCCTCAAAGAAAGACCCAGTAGAGGCGCTCCGGAGCGAGTAGGATTTTAAAAAGGCCACGCCAAGGCGTGACCTTTATTTGGTACCATTAGTTTCTTCTGCGGTCGTAACCGACCTGTTTGTAGAAATCTACTTTCTTGCGATACATTTCGCTTTCGGCGGCAGAGATGAGATCTTTCATATTGAGAACGTCAATATCGTGAATCTTCCAGCCTACTGAAGCGTAATAGCCGCGTTTGACGATTTCGGCTAGGAAATCATCGGTGCGATTTTTAATCTCGTAAAACTCGGGATCGATGATAAACGCAACGAATTCATCGCCGCCAATACGGTAGCAAATCTCTTCGTCGAAATGCCGACGGATTTGACTAGCTACGTACTGCAGCATCTTGTCACCCTCTTCATGGCCCTTGTTATCGTTGAGATTTTTGAGACCATTGACGTCGAAATAGATGCAGCCAATGGACTCTTCGCAACGCTTGGCGATTTTGTAAAAATCTGACTCGTAGGCGTTACGATTTTGCATCTTCGTCAGCTTGTCGATACGACTGTCGTCTCTTAAGCGCTTGTTCTTGTCTTTGAGGCGATACTGGAGGACATAGCCGTTGATTTTAAAATAATCACCGATGACGCCAGCAGCAATGCCAAGAAAGCCAAACGCTAGAGCGTTTCTCACATCGCCAATTAGCCTTATGCCCGTCTTGGTGTAGAAACATAGACCGATAAAAATCACGATATATGATCCTGTCACTATAGCCACATGGAGCGGCCGATCCACGAAGACAATTGGCAAAAAGGCAATCATCACCATGAACAGAACCGTCTTTTCGTCTGGCTCTACTATTATACCTACTAGTATTCCGTAGATATAAAATACCGAATATGCAGTGTAGAGCATTGGCTTGACGAGCCAGCTGTACCGGTCTATCAATGCATTTGATAGTACACATAACACACACGATACTATAAAAGCAGTTGTGTGCACGATACGGCCGATGTTGCCAGACTCCTCTAGAATAACCGCCGACATGAACATGATAAATATGAGGACTGTAGCAACCGCCGAAGTGGTTTTAATCATAGTCCTATTTACTTTGGTCATAGATGGCTTTACCATCTCATAATTATCTGGCCCTACGCCACCGTAGAGCAAGATGTTCTTCACTCTTTCCTTTCTTGTCATTTTTCCACCCCTTTCAAAACAAAAATGATAATCTGGAATATAATTGGACATTTTTAGGCAAAACTAATGGTTTTTAAACTACTGCTCTCTGATATATTAGAGAGTTTATCCTTTTATTATAGCACATTTTGCCAAAAAAATCAATAGGTTTATGGTAAATCTGTACAGAGGTAGGGCAGAGAAATTACAGGGGTAGAAGCTAAAATGTACAGATTAGACTATTTTAAGCGTTTTTTCTTGATAATAAAGCGGTCTAACGTAGCTAGAAGCGCCGGAAGCAGGAAAATGATGATAATAGTAGCGCAGAAGGTGCCAAGAGAGATTGACTGGCAAATTTTACCGGCAATGGCCGAAGTAAAGTTACCTACAATCATGGTTACAATGGTGAGAATAGAGGCGGAAGTAAGGATGGCGGCGATAGATTTATTATAAGTATTAATCAGGGATTCTTTGACGCCGAGCTTATTTATGGTGCGATCTTCGACATAATACGAGGTGTAGAGAATCGCATAGTCGATAGTGGCGCCCATCAAGATTGCCTGCACGATAATCAGGGCGATGAAGTAGATACTCGAGCCGGTGAAGGAGAGGTAGGTCATCACGATATAGACCGCGCATTGGATGACACAGACGAGCAGGAGCGAGACAAAGAGAGACTTAAACGTGCAGACCACCACGGCAAAAATCGCGAGCATAGTGATGATTGTGATCATGTCCATTTCGCCCATGAAGCTTTGCGACATTTCGTAGGCCATGGCGGAATCACCGACGAGGAAATAGTCGGTTTTGCTATTTGGGCCGAGATTTTCTTTGAGCTCTGCGATAAAGTTAAAAGTCTGCTCGCCTTCGACTGAAAGATTGGACTCGATGAGGGCGCGGTAATGCTTTGGCCCGACTAGTAGTTCTTTGGAATCGTCGATGGTAGTTTTGCCGTCATTGATTTTTTGGCGGGTTTCATCGTCGATCCGGGTCTCAAAGCGAGAATCCTTTAAGATGGTGTCGGTCAAATAGTAGACGAACTTTTCGAGAGTAAGGGTCCAGGATTCATCGTAGTCATAGAGCGAGCCGTAATACAAATAGGCTAGGAAAATTTTGTTCTTTTCGAGATCCTTTGAGACTGGAAGGATGGCGCGATAGAGCGCGTCGTAGTTATAGAGAACGCCGCTTCTCGCCGAGCGCATTAAGGTCGTAACGGTGGCGAGCTCATTCTGCTCGTCAGCGGTTAGACGACTCGCGTAATCCTCATTTGGCAAGATATTGTCGTTAATAAAATTAACAAGAGTCCAGAGAGAAACCTGGGGGCTCACATTGACATGGCGATATTCGTAGAGAGCATAAACGAGTTTCAATTTGCTCTGATCTAGGTCAAAAGTCTCGGCGAGCTCTGTGTAAGAGTACTTGGTGGATTGGTGACTCATGATGTATTGAACGAGCTGCAATTTTGCTATGGTGCTAGTAGTCATGGCGGAGCTTAATTTGTCGTCCTCGGCGTGATCCAGAAGGAAATTAACCAAAGACCGCGGAGTGGTCTTGGTATATCCTACTGTGGTCTCGGCCTGGTAAAGTTTGTAGACATTCTGGAGCCTTAACATCACCTCGTCGATGATGTCGAGCCACTCGGTTTTGCCGTCTAGCAGCTCTCTTATGATGTCTACGGCGGACTCACAATCAGCGTAAGAATATTCGTTGTCTAGAATACTTAAATCAATTCCATGCTCCGTGGCGATTTCTTTGGCGGTCTCTAGAGCAGATTTGATCTCGGTGGCTTGCTCGCTGGTGAGGTTTAGCTCGCTCAAAATGTTTTCGTTGGTGAGCGCGAAATCGACTAAATTGTTTGTGGAGACGGCGACGGTCGGAGTCTCGATAGTATTATAATCGTAATAGACCAAAATTTGCTCGACTACGCTCTGGTCGAGCCCAAATAGACTGGCGAGCTCGCTAGCGGATTTTAGACTGTCGGTGACGCTAGAGTCGCTAAATAGCTTGAGGCTCTTTAAGTCACTGCGCTGGGCGCTGGTCACCATTGAGGCATATTCGGGGTTAGTCAAGACCTCGCTCACAACAAAGCTCGCAAAATTATTGAGAGTAAGCTTGGTAGATGGATTCTGCTCGGACAACCACAAAACATAGACATCATCGAGCTTATTTGCATCTACGCCCAGGATACTCGCAATTTCGGATTTGGAGCGGAGTTTGTTTACTTCCTGCTGGTCGGTGAAATAAGCAAAACGATTGACTTTATCTTTGGTCTCGTCGGTCAATTCGTCTGCGAAGTTTTCGTTCGGGAAGACATCGCGCTGCAGAAATTTCACAAAATCACCTAGCGTGATGGTGAGGTTACTAGCATCTTTATAATATTGATAATAAATGGCCTTAATAAGGTAGTCTTCAGTGTCAACTTTATCGTCGGACAAATCGTTGATTTTTGGTACGAGCTCGCTAAATTTCTCTGGCTCGTTGATGGTGTTGCCATAGCAGAGTACGCGCGTGGTGTCCTCTCTCGCATCATATTTTTTGCAAAATTCGGTCATATCGTCGTCTAGTTTGGCATCGTAGACTAGCGCGATTTGGTTAGGCTCGTCAAAGACGTCTTTGATTTTGTTATTTTGAGAAGCGGTATAGTCAATAACAGTATTGCCCTTTAAAAGGAAGCTCCCGACGAAGATGACAAGAAAAGCTGGAAAAGCGAAATGGCGGAGAGTGTAGCTGGCGCGGCCCAGCCAAGCCATCTTGAAATTAATAGTCTTCTTGGCGGTTTTGGTGATGAGTTTGTCAAAAATCAGAAGCAAGGCTGGGAGTGAAGTAAAAATCGAAATGAGGCTCAAAATTACACCTTTACTTAAGACCAGCCCCATATCGCGACCGATAGTGAAGCTCATCAAAACCAGCACGATGAGGCCGACGACTGTAGTAACCGAGCTCGAGCAAATTGCGCCAAAGGAATAGCGCATGGCCTTTCGCATGGCCTCTCTTTTGTCTTTTTCAACGGCTCTTTCTTGACGGTAGCGAGTCGAAAGCATAATCGCGTAGTCCATCGATAGCGCCATTTGAAGAATAGCAGAAATAGCGTCAGTAATGTGCGAGACATTCGGGAAAATAATATTAGTACCTTTGTTTACTACAACTGCGAGCAAAATTGCGAACAAAAACAAAAATGGCTCAACCCATGATTTGCTCATCACGATTAGGATGACCATAGCACAGGCTACCGCAAAAATCGCTACCGGGATCTGCAGAACTTCGCCGTTAAAATCGTAAACTTGGCCGGCCTCGGCGGTCTCATATTCGTCGGAGTATTTTTGATGAATTTCGTGGTAAGCATTATTAGCGGTCTCGGAATCTGCCGGCGCGCTAATATGTATATTATATAGTGTGTATCCGTCGCGATTGTACGCGTCGGTTTCGTCCCAATCGACCGAGTCGACGCCTTTAATAGACTCGATGTCGGCCTTGATATTGGCCTTCTTAGTGTCTGGGACGTCTTTTAGCATCATCTTATAGCTACTAGTCTTATCGTAATCAAACTCATCGTTCATAACCTCAAGGCCGAGAGCGGTCTCGGAATCGGCTGGCGTGTAAGAATAGATGTCTTTGTTGATATGAACTTTGGTGGCCAAAATACCACAAATCCCCGTAATCACCAAAAATACCACGAAGATGACATAACAATGATTGACGATAAAATCTGTGACCTTTTTCATATTTTTTGACCTTATAATAAGCTCCGTTCAATGAACGAGCCTCGACTTGGTGGGATATTTTTGTGAGCCTTTCCCTGAAGGCTTGGCTGGGGATGAGGGATTCGAACCCCCGAATGCTGGAACCAGAACCCAGTGCCTTACCGCTTGGCGAATCCCCAACGTGTATTTATATTTTACCATATTTTTCAAAAAAATGCTATAATTAAATTATGGCTAAAAAAACTTTTTCAAAAGAAGAACTTGAAACTCTTTCTGCGGGAGAGATCAATCGCAAGATTATTTACGAAAATTACTCTTTGCTCCGGACGCTCGGTGCAGAAAATTTGCGCAAAGAAATGGTGCCGGTAGGGAAGGTCTGTAAGGCAGCGGTAGATTATTTTGTCAAAACCACTGGGCCGAAGAACAACTACGAGAAACATTCTCGGAATGCACGCAAGAAAATGGTGAAGGGGCTGTCCAAAATCGCACCAGGGGAGTATAAAGGTTTCCCGAAGGACACCAAGAATGGGCTGGTGGTAGGATTTAACCATCCGTCGCTCGGGGAGATTGGGCGGATTATGCTGATGAAGGCCGATGTGATGGGTGATTCTTTGATGCTTTTCCCGGTGAATTTACCGTGGTATGAGGCACTTGCTCCATTTTATGATGAGATCAAGATGCTTGGTATTATCATCACGCCGACGATTACGCCGTCCACTTGGGCCAAGATGAAGCTAAAGAAAGGTTCCTTCCTATATGAACAGGGTAGTAGAATCAAGCGTGAGTTTCGCGATATGTACACGGATTTGTCTCATGAAACAATTAAAAATGGTGGGGTGATTTTCGTAGCACCATCGGCTACAAGACAAGCGACCGTATTTAAAAACAAAGATGTTTATGAGAAAAAGGAAGACGTAATCCCGACCATGAGCGTCCTAGCGTTAAGGCTTTACGAAGATCCGGAGATGAAATGCGATTTTCTGCCGATGGCGGTGCTTCCGCCTGAAGGATATAAGCGGGGTCTTAATATTCGCAAACATTATAAATTGATTCCGGGCGAAGTGATGACGGCCGATTATATTCGCAAAAAATATTTTGGCAAGGCCAAAAGACCTGCAAAGCTAGACGGATTTGACTACGAGTTTCATCAAAGAATTGCCGACAAACTGCCAAAAGAATTTTTAGTTTAAGCGCTTTGTGGTATAATTGAGAGTATGAATGATAATAACAGTGGGTATTTTTATCATCCTTTAGAAAATATCGAAGATGTAGAGATTTTTGAAACGGCGATTGACCGGCGAGTGTTTAGTCGTAAACTTTCTCCGGAACGGCCGTATACTTACTGGACTTTGGAGCTGTACGATCAGGATAATGGCATTCGCGGAGGCGGGGGGCTCGGGATACTAGCCGCTGATACTAGGCGCGTAGCGGAGCAAGTGGGAGTGCCACTAACTTTAGTTACGCCGTTTTACCCGTCCGAAACGCATCAAAAGTGGGAAGACGGTCGAGTCATTGATTTACATAAACCGGTAAACTATGCTGATTTTGGTTTTTCGAAAATCGACGACGTGTTTGTGAAATGTTGCGGAAATTTGTGTCGCCTAGAGGTGATTGAGAAAAAATTTGGCTCGACCAGGATTCTTGCAGTCACGGAGCCGAATTTTGGTGAGCTGTATTCGGGGCTCTCGGGGTCGGACCACCGACTTTACCAAGAAGTGTCGCTAGGGTTTGGCGGGTATCAGGCGCTGAAACTGCTGGGGTTAAAACCAGCGATTATGCAGCTAAACGAAGTGGCGACTTTCTTTGCCGCGCTGGTGAGGTTGGACGAGCTGGCGTCCAATGGAATGGATTTTTACGAGGCGGTGGTGTATACGCGGAAACACACTCTTTATACTAACCATACACTGGTGCAGGCGGCGGAGGCGGAGTTCTCGCTGGAGCAATTCGAGAGGTTTGTCTTTCCAAATCTCAAGTCCAAGCCGGTGAGAAAGTGGTTGCGTGATAAATTCGAAGACGGGCGGATTAAACTTTCCTCGGTGACGATTGAGATTGCGGAATTACGCTCTGGCGTTTCTAAACTACATGCTAGGGTGGCGAACTATCGCGATATTGCGGGAGAGAGAGTGAAATTTAAGGCGATCACCAATGGGATTGATATGGAAAAATGGGTGATGCCGGAGATTATGGAACTCTACCACAAGGACGAGATTTTGGACGAATACGACATGCCGACCATAAATTTTTCGGAAAAACTAACGGCGCTCTCTTCAGACGAAATTTTGAGTCTCAAAGAGGCGGGGCGAACAAAATTGAACTCGGTTCTCACGAAAAGGCCGGACCAAAATGGAGAAATTCTACATTTGAAGCCGGGAGATTTGGTGTTTGACTTTAAAAGGCGATTTGTGGATTATAAGCGGCCGAATTTGCCGTTCCGGGACCCTGCGAGACTGCGCGCGGTTTTGGAACCATATAATGCGCATTACATCCTGGCGGGGCGAGTGCATACAGGGGACGAGAGGATGGCGGCGATACTGTCGGAGGTGCTTTCGATCGTGAATTCTGATGATTACTTGAGGACGCACGTGCATTATATTGCGGATTACGACGAGGAGCTGGCGTATGCCCTGTCTGTCGGGTCAAATGTGGCGATCAATGTGCCGATTGTGGGGCTGGAGGCCTGCGGGACTTCTTGGGAAAAGGATGTAGCGAATTTAAATTTGCTGATTTCTACACATGACGGCGGGGTGGCGGATGGGTCGTCTTCCTCGTATCTAAATGTCTATGGAGCAAGCGAGGATGAAGAGGCGAGTGAGCTCTACCGGCGGATGGAAGAGGCAGCGAGCGCTTGGCAGAATGGGTTTGATCTTGAAGTGCTGATGCGAACACAACTTGCTGAATTCCTCCCGGTGATTTCTGGGACTAGGATGCTGTCGGATTATCTCAATTATCTCCTGCCAGAATAGTTTACTGTAGTTCCTGCGCCGGTAGAGGAGGTCATGGAGCTATTTACCTATAAAAATGGGGTGGATTTATTTTCTGGGTGGGATATGGTATAATTTAGATAGTTGCAAGAGGTTTTTGTTTTTGAAGGAGGGCGGTTATGGCGAAAACGAAAATCAAATTAAGCGATAAAATTGTAAAGTACATTTTTCCGGGTTTGCACCCGAGTGTAGCTTATGGCGAGGATGGCTGGGTCGTCTACGACTTTGACAAGCAAATTCCTAAAAGTCTGGGGATTGTAATCCCACCCGATGTTAGTTCTAGCAACTATAATCAGGTGTTCCCAAAGACCTTTGAAGAAAACTTTGTCAATCTGTCGGAGGCCTTGGCACACTTTTCTCGGCTAATTGAGGCACCGGCGGTGCCGTCGATTCGCACTTCGGGCGTGGAGGCAATCGTGGGAGGCGTAATCCTCCAAGACGAGAGCGAATATACGATTTTTCGGTTTGATGGGCTGGTTGAGCCCGCCGATAAAAAATATTTGCTCTGCCGGATGGCAGCGGATTCTTTAACCATAAATAAGGTTCTTTTGGTTGTCAATGCCGACCCTATTTATATGGAAGAAGCCGAAGAAATAGGCGGAAGTAGGTATGTCTATTGGATATCGCCCATCGCTTCGCTCTTTGCTAATCCCGATGAGGTACTAGCTGCTACGCTTGCCTATGCTGGTTTTTGCCAGTGAGAGAGCCCCTAGAAGTTTAGGGGCTCAAAATTTGAGCTATTTTGCTAAATTTGGGGCAAAAATACTCTTGAAATTTGGCTTGACGGATGGTATAATATTGACAAGTCTGGTATACAGACTTTTTTTAAGCAAAGGAGTGTAAGTGGCAAAAATCACCAGAATCAAGACCTCGGATAGTCCGCGGAATAATAAACCGGCTAAAGCCAAAGAAACCGAGGGAAAGAAAGTCTTTATACTATTCCGGCCGTTTGTGGCGCTAGGTAGGTACCTGCGTGACTCGTGGCGAGAAATCCGGCAAGTGCGCTGGCCAAATCGCAAAGCCACCTGGAAGATGGTGCTCGCGGTATTTGTCTACACAGCACTGTTTGTAGCGATTATTTCGTTACTCGATTTGTTCTTTACTTGGTTATTTAGTTTAATTATAAAATAAAGGATTTAAAGGAGAAAATATGGCAGTAAACAGATATGATGACACCCGGGCGTGGTACGCGATTTCGACCTACTCTGGGTATGAAGACAAGGTGGCCGATTCCATCAACCAGCGCGTAGGTAGCGTGGAAATGGCTAATAAGATTTTTGAGGCGATTGTGCCGAAAGAAAAGCAAATCGAGATCAAAAATGGTAAACGCAAAGTCGTAGACCGCAAGATTCTCCAGGGGTATGTACTAGTGAATATGAGGCTCTCGGATGAGACTTGGTATATTATCCGCAATACCCCAGGGGTGACTGGGTTTATTGGTACTGGTACGCAGCCGACACCAGTCTCGGAGAAGGAAATTGCCAAAATCAAGAAGCGGATGGGCGTAGAAGACCCGAAGTTCTCGGTGAAGTACGAAATTGGTGAGGTGGTGTCGATTACCGATGGGCCGTTTAAGGGCTTCGATGGAACTGTGTCGGAGATTGATGCGGCTAAAGGTAAGCTCAAGGTGATGGTGTCAATGTTCGGACGGGAGACACCAGTCGAGCTCGATGCTTTGCAGGTAAAACAACTAAATAATTGACAAAAAAGTTTCCGTTTGCGCTTCGCCGGCGCCCGCCGTCGCGGGGCCGGCTCGCTAGTCCTCGTCGTGACTGCGGCAAACGGAAACTTTTTTGTTAATCTTTTAGCCTTCGACTTCGACACCCATGCTGCGGGCGGTGCCAGCGACGATTTTGACGGCGCCGTCGAGATCGACTGCATTGAGTTGAGCCATCTTCTTATTCGCGATTTCCTCAAGCTGGGCACGAGTGATTTTGCCAACTTTGTCGAGATTTGGCTTGCCGGAGCCCTTTTGGATCTTGATCGCTTCGCGAATCAAATCATCCACTGGCTGGCCGAGACAGACCCAGTCAAAACTGCGATCATCGTAGACCTTGATGTGGACAATCACATTCTTGCCCATGAAATCCTTGGTCGCCTCGTTGAATGGGTTGATGAAATCCATCATATTAAGACCCCACTGACCGAGGGTGCTACCGACTGGAGGGCCAGCGGTCGCCTTGCCACCAGGAATACGAAGTTTCAAATTGCCAATGACCTGTTTTTCATTTTTACTTGCCATAAATATCCTTATTTAAACTATATTTAGAAGCATTTTGCGTAACAGATACAATTATACTCTAGTTATAGGGGTTTGTCAACTATTGACAATTTAGCTTAAGTGTGATATAATGAGAAGAGGTATAGTAAAAAGTGTGTCAAGAATACCAAAAGGGGGTGTTTACAGTATGACACAAGCACTATTTCAAAGTAAAGAATCAATCAAGCAGAAAAAGGCTCGGGAACTGAAGGATAAGGCCATGCATATTTGGCGGACTGCCGCTTCAGAGTACAGGGAGCTACCCAACAGGTATAATGAGCTTCTTGAGCACAAGAAGGCTTCGGGGGTGAAGCCGCTGAAAAAGTTGTCTCAAGACGTCTTGGCGGACTATCCAAGTATCCCCTTTCTCGATATTGAGGAAGAGAAAAAGGCTATGGCACACCTAGACAAATGGGAGCAGCACGGATGTCTCTGTAGAAAGGTGGATGAGCTGGAAGAAATATTAAAAACTTCCAATTCCATGAATACGATGAAGGCTTGGTGCCGGGATTATTTATATAATCTTACAAGAGACACGTATAACAAGAAAAAGAAGAAAGCCATGTATCCGGAAAGATACAAAAATGCCGCGTCTGAATAGTTGATTCTTGGGAGCGATGATATTTATCGCTCCCTCTTTTATTTTTAGAGAATTTGTGATATAATATGTTTAGTATAAATAAATGTGGGAGGGTTGACCCCGCTAGCACCACAGAAAGGATATTTATGGCAGAAGAAGCCACTAAACTTAATGAGGCTCCAGAAGTGGAGACCACCGAAGTAGCAGAAGCTACGGAAAATACTGAAAATACGGAAGCTGCCCAGGCGACCGAGGAAAAATTTGCCAAATCTGGCAAGAAGTCCAAGAAGCACCTCGAGGAAGTCAAGGCCGAGGAAGAGCGCCAGGAGCGCAAAAAAGAGCGTGCCGAAGCAGACGCGGTCGAAGCGACTAAGCCAAAAGGCGCGAAGCCGGTGACTCGCCCTCTGATTGAGCGCAGAGGCAAGAAATACCAGGAAGCTTACAAATTGGTCGAGAAGGGTAAAGTTTACAGCTTGAAAGAGGCAATGGAGCTCGCCACCAAGACTAGCCCAGTGAAGTTCGACGCATCTGTCGAGGCTCACGTACGGCTCGGGGTGGACCCACGACAGGCTGATCAGAATATCCGCACCACTTTGGTCCTACCTAATGGTAACGGCAAGACGGTCCGCGTAGCGGTATTTGCACCACTCGACGTGGCAAAGCAGGCTAAAGCGGCTGGCGCTGACATTGCCGAGGATGAAGAGTTCTTGAAGCGACTTGACAAGGGTGAAATCGAGTTTGATATACTGATTTCTACGCCGCAATATATGCCGAAGCTTGGTAAATATGCAAGACTACTTGGCCCTAAAGGTTTGATGCCAAATCCAAAGGCTGGCACCGTGACTGTGGATGTAGAGAAGGCAGTGAAGGAAGCCAAGGCTGGTAAAGTAGAATACCGCGTGGATAAACAGGCGATCGTCCACATTGGGCTGGGCAAAGTTTCCTTTGGCGCAGAGAAGCTACTCCAGAACGCAGAAGCTTTCTTTGATTCTTTGAAGGTCCAAAAACCGGCGTCACTCAAGGGCACCTATGTAAAGTCAGTTTACATTACGACCTCGATGGGTCCATCGATCCAAATCGAAAATCTCTACAATTAGTATGATATAATATCCTTATGGATATTATAGAAGAAGCTAAAAAAATCGATTTAGATTTAACACATTATGAGCAGTGGCAAATGTGGGCGGTAGGGGGCGCCGGGCTTCTGCTCATGTTTTTGGGGTACAAAATTAAAAAAATCGCCTTTTTTATCGTGTGGTTTTTGCTCGGATATATCGCGACGGGATATTTAATGCCAATTATCAACGGCGCGGTGGCAGAAATCGCCAATAATGAGCTCTGGCAATCGCTGCTCCCGATTGCGGGCGGGCTGCTACTTGGGCTAATGGGCTTTATGATAGAAAAAGTCTGCCTCGGTGGGATTTGTTTTGGACTAGTGATCATGATGACAGCACAATATTTTGGCACGGAAATCCAAACCATGGCGATCGGTGCGATAATCGGGACTTTGGCTGGTGGTCTAGCCGTAATGATGATGAAACCAGCGACAATTATTGCGACAGCTGTAGCCGGTGGGTATGCTTTGACCCTTTCGATTCTAGCTTTGGCGCCAGAATTAGATAAAGAGTCTCTATTTTGGCCAATGATTGCCGGGTTTTCGGTGCTCGGGGCGGGGGCACAGTTCTTGATTTGCCGGCACGACTAGAAAATATTGATTTTTGAAGTTTTTTGTGATATAATAGAGATAGTTACCAAAGACAGTGGCGGTGCTATATATTATATACACTTAATCATGCCACCGAGGAATTATTCTTAAATAGTTTTGGTGACGGAGTTTAACAACTAGCTAACTCTTTATTTAATTAATCAAATTTAAACCAAAAGGACTTTTTATGGCAATTTCGAAGGATAAAAAGAATACATTGGTTGCTGATTTGACCGAACTTCTATCGAGCGCAAAGACTACTGTCTATGCCAAATATCAGGGTTTGACCGTGGCAGAGATCCAAGAGCTACGGAAAGCCGCACGGGAAGCTGGGGTGAAGATCAAGGTGGTCAAAAACCGCCTCGTACGGGTCGCGATGGGCCAAATTGCGGTCTACAAAGACACCGACACGACTGGTCTCACCGGACAGCTGCTCTATGCAGTATCCGCTGATGACGAAGTGATGCCAGCCAAAGTTTTGGCAGAATTCGCCAAAAAGCACGATGCGCTGACTCTCGTCGGTGGGTTTAACGACCTCGGGGCTTCGCTCTCGACCGACGATGTAAAGGCTCTTGCGGCAATGCCAAGCAAGAACGAGCTCATCGCCCAGGTGGTGACACAGCTCTTGTCTCCGGCGACGGATTCTATCTCTGCTCTTTCGGGCGGACTTTCGGGAATCGTTTCGGGGCTCGAAGCTCACGCAAATTAGCAACTCTTTAATAATATAATTGAAAGGATTATCATGGCTACAGATATTAAAAAATTAGCTGAAGAATTGGTAAATCTTACCGTTCTTGAAGTAAACGAACTTAAAAACACATTGAAAGATGAGTATGGCATTGAGCCAGCCGCTGCTGCTGTAGCAGTCGCTGCTCCAACTGCTGGTGATGCAGCTGCTGCCGATGAAGGCAAGTCTGAATACGACGTCGTATTGAAGGACGCTGGCGCACAGAAGATTGCAGTCATCAAGGCCGTAAAGGAAGCTACTGGTCTTGGTCTCGGTGAGGCTAAGGCAATCGTAGACGGCGCTCCTGCAACTGTCAAGGAAAAGGTTGCAAAGGATGAGGCCGAGGCGATGAAGAAAGCTCTCGAAGAAGCAGGTGCTACTGTCGAATTAGCATAGTTTAGCAAGAGTTAGCTAGTTAGTTTTGGAAAATCACCCTTCGGGGTGGTTTTTCGTGCTATAATAATTTTATGGAAGATTTTGACTATTTGAAATCTGGGGAGGTATATCTCGATGCGGCTTGCCAAAGCCTCCGGCCTCGTCCAGTAATTGACGCTATCAACAATTATTACACCCGTCACAATTCTTGCGGCGAGCGGGTAAAATACAAATGGGGAGTAAAGACGGACGAGCTCGTCGAGGAAACACGGGAAAAGGTTTTGAAATTTTTGAAATTGTCGCCACGTAAGTACACGACTTCTTTTACGCTCAATACGACTTACGGGATTAATTTGATTTTGTCGCAGATTGAGCCGAAGCATTTTGACAAAATCATGACAAGTGAGATTGAACATAACTCGCCGTTTCTTGCCACGATGGCTTTTTCAGAAAGGACTGGGCTGCCCCGCGAGGTGATAAAGAGAAACGAGGATGGTTCGATTCCAATTTCGGATTATGATTTTAAAAAAGCGATTGTGGTAGTAAATGCTGCGTCAAACATTGATGGCCGCAGACTCCTTAATATCAAAGATTTGACGAAAGCTGTACACAAGGCCGGCGGGATTTTGATTATTGATGCGGCGCAGGCAATGGCACATTATTCAGGTATTTTGAAGGGTGTAGATGTAGACGCGATCTGTTTTTCCGCGCACAAGATGTACGCGCCGTCGCTTGGCGTGATTGTCTGGCGAGATGAGCTAGATTCTCTACTCAAACCTTTGTGGCTGGGAGGCGGCATGGTGGATGATGTAGAGGAAGCGTCGTTTAAGCTCTCGGCCGAAGGCAAAGAGCATCGCTATACTCGTTTTGAATCTGGCCTACAGGCTTGGGGCGAAATCGTCGGGCTTGGCGCCGCGATCGATTGGCTAGAAAAAGTCTCGAAAAAGGACTGGCAGATTTTAGAAAATAATGAAAGGGAACTGTTTGATTTTCTGAATAGCTCTTCTAAAGTGCATTTGATCAATCATGAGCCAAACGCGACGATGTCTTTCTACGTGGAGGGGCTAGATTCGCATCTGCTCGGTGGGGCTTTGTCACGCGAAGACATTATGGCGAGGACTGGCTATTTCTGCGTACATTATTATCTAGACCACGTAATGAAAATGCCACCACTAGTGAGATTTTCGCTAGGACTACATAACAGTCCTGAAGATATTGAAAAAGTCAAAAAAGTTATGGCTAATGTGATATAATTAAGTCATTATGGTGTGTATAGCTGCATTTATTATTCTCGCGATAATTGGTGTGTTTGTCGCGGTCGTATCAATCTTTAAGCCGCGGATTGGCAAAGCCT
This sequence comes from Candidatus Saccharimonadota bacterium, assembly GCA_017432225.1. Classification (GTDB taxonomy): domain Bacteria; phylum Patescibacteriota; class Saccharimonadia; order Saccharimonadales; family Saccharimonadaceae; genus Nanosyncoccus. The sequence goes on along the minus strand of JAFRJN010000011.1, from coordinate 33,908 downwards.
ATCTCAAGGCGATGAAAAAGGCTTGGGGTTGTCTTTGGAAAAAGGTCCGGCTCCAGAAGTGCGAGACTGGATTTAAAGATGACGTCAAAAACACTTTGCTTTCGCGCGTGATTATTAAGCATCCGAAGTGGGTGAAGCCTTTATCGGCGCTGATTGAGGTCTTGTCGGTAATTATCGTGGTAGTAGCAGTATGGGCGCTACTCACCGCCATCAAATCTCTCCTCGCGCTCTGGGCGCTAGGAAGTTGCAATGTGACGACGCCGTCGGCCTGTACGCTAGGTGCGGAAGTTTGTTCGATTGACGAGAATGAACCAAAAACTCCGATCGAGGCTTTTGGGCGTTGGTTTACCGAATGGGGCGAGATCTTTGAGGCGATTCCAGAGAAGTTTAAGACTTATAACGTCTCGGATTATAATTTTAACTACATCTCGGCTAACCCTGGGATTGGCGCGGACAAGCCGGTGGTGATTGATATTCTCGACCCAGGCTGCTCGGTCTGTATGGTGTCGTATCGCAACCAAAAGGAAGCTGGCTTCTTTGACGAATATGACGTGCATATCGTGCCGTTTGCGATTCAAGATACGGATAATAATTATAAATTTAAAAATTCCGAAATTATCGTAAAATATATGTTTGCAGCAGAGCAAGTGCGGTCGGGACTCGCGGTAGAAATCCTTGATCGAATTTTTACCACCAAAAATCATGACGGCATTTATTATCAAGATATGTTTAACAACGAATACTCGCGTGAGGAGGCGGTGGCAAAGCTAGAAACATGGCTCGGTGACGAGGGGATTAATGCCGATGGAATAGCGGAGATTCGTAAGATTGCAGCCTACCCAGAGACCACCAACAAAATGTCTGAAAACCGCGAAATCGTCGAGAACGTACTCAAAGTCAAAGGTATCCCGACGATGGTATATGACGGCGCGAAGCATACGGGTTTATGGAAAAAGTAAATATGTAATTTTTACAACGTTTTTAAAGACTAACCTGTTTGAGTGGTGGAAAAGTTTTGAAGGTTTTTTGCGTGTTTATCTTGACATATTTTGCTTGATGGTATATGATGGTATTAATATTGTATAGACAGGATGCGAGGTGATGTCTGAAATATCAGAAAAACAAATAAAAAGACTACGGAGCCTTCTTTCTGAAGCAGAAACTAGTTTGTCGGCAGCAAAAGAACTCTTGGTTTCAATCATTGGTGACGGTGATGTAATTACCGCGCCACGCGATTCGATTGTATCAACTCCAGATGGCAAGATTATTGAGGGTATTTTTGATGGACAAATCATGATTGGTCCAGATGGTAAGAACTATCCAGTACCGGCTAACTACGCCTCGAAGTCCAAGCTGGTCGAGGGTGACATTCTGAAGCTCACTATTACCGAGGACGGCAAGTTCCTCTACAAGCAGATTGGCCCAGTAGAGCGCAGAACGGTGATTGGCACTTTGATCCAGCATGATGACAAGTATTATGTCGAAGTAGCTGGCAAGGAATATCAGATTCTGTATGCCTCGGTGACTTATTTCCATCTCAAGAATGGCTCGCAAGTGTCAGTAGTAATACCAGCAAAGAACGATGAGGCGGCTTGGGCAGCAGTAGAGGCCGCTCTTTAATGAAGGCACTATATAGAAAGTATCGGCCGCTTTCACTAGCGGAAGTAATCGGGCAGGAGCAGGTAACCGTGCCGCTTTCTAATGCCTTAAAGGAAGGGAAGGTGGGGCACGCTTATCTTTTTACTGGGCCGAGGGGGACAGGGAAGACTTCAGTGGCACGGATTTTTGCCCACGCAGTGAACGGCTTTTCTTATAAACTTGAAGATGACTACGTAGATATTATCGAGATTGATGGCGCATCGAACCGCGGGATTGAAAACATCCGTGAAATTCGAGAAAAAGCGGCGATCAAGCCGACGCAAGGCAAATACAAAATTTATATTATTGATGAAGTACACATGCTGACAAGGGAAGCCTTCAATGCGCTTCTAAAAACCCTCGAGGAGCCACCTGCGCACGTGATTTTTATCATGGCGACGACCGATTTTCATAAAGTGCCAATTACAATTACTTCGAGAGCCGAGACTTATAATTTTAAACTGGTCGAGCCGGAAGTGGTTCTAGAGCATTTAGACAGTATCGCCAAAAAAGAAAATATCAAAATTGAGCCAGAAGCTCTAAAAATAGTAGTCAGGCGCGGTGGCGGGTCGTTTCGGGATTCATTGTCCTTACTTGATCAAATTTCGCACCTCAGCACTGATTTAATTACTACGGGGATGATTGAAGAAGCCTTTGGGCTGCCGGAAGATAAAATCATCGACGATGTAATTCAGGCTTATATCGAATCTGATGTTGTAAAAATTACAACACTTCTCAAAGATTTGTATTCTCGGGGCGTAAAGGCGGAGATTATCGCTGAAGAAATGATTACGAAAATCATTGAAAATCCCAATACTCCGGCCTTGAAGCTTCTAAATTCACTACCAGAAGTAAAAGCGCCTTTTGCGGAAGCTAGATTAATTTATGCGCTAGCGGCAACTGTTCCGACGCTATCTAGGCCAGCTACCCCGGCACCATCTAGGCCAGCTACCCCGGTGTCACCCGTGAGCTCTACAATTTCACCAAAAAAAGCTGACTTAAAATCGAGAATATCTGATATACTGGGAGGAGAGGTAGAAAGTTATGGAGGAGGTAGCCCATTCTAAAACGGACGGCCGCACGCCGCCGCAAGATGTCGTAGCCGAGAAGTCGCTTCTGGGTGCGATTATGTTGAACGAAGACGCTTTGCCGGAAATTATGACGGTGGTTAAGCCATCGGATTTTTATGAAGAGAGACACGTAGCGATTTTTGAGGCGATGGCCAATCTTTATGATAGTCATCGACCGATAGACCTTTTGACTTTGACGGCCGAACTCAAATCCCTCAAAAAGTTGAAGCAAGTAGGTGGGGCACCGTATCTTACCGAGCTGTCCAATTTCGTGCCGGTGGCCTCTCACGCCAAAGCTTACGCTGACATCGTGCGGAAAACCGCCATTCAGAGAAAGTTGATCAAAGCCGGTACCGAAATTGCGACCAAAGCCTACGAAGACGGTGTGATGGTTGACGATTTGGTGGGTAGAGCCGAGCAAGAACTATTTGAAGTATCGGACAAGATTATCAAGACTGAATATCGGTCGATGAGCGACCTTCTGACCGCCACTTTTGATCGTATGGAGGAGCTCCGCAACAACAAAGGAGCGCTCCGAGGTCTCAAAACCGGTTTTCGAGATGTCGATAAAATGACCGCGGGCCTCCAAAAAGGCGACCTCGTGATTATTGGTGCGCGTCCGGCCATGGGTAAAACCACTTTTGCGCAGAACCTGACCTATAATATTGCTAGTATTAACAAAAAAGGTGTGTTGTTCTTCTCGATGGAGATGGCGGCGAACGAGATTATCGAGCGGATGCTTTCGGATGTCTCGGGGGTAGATAACTGGAAAATTCGAACCGGTAATGTATCTGACGAAGAGTATGCCAAAATTGGCGATGCGATGGCGGAACTTTCGGAGCTACCGATCTATATTGATGACACTAGCTCGATGACGATTATGGAGCTTCGCAATAAAGCCAGAAGAGCGATGCACGATCACGACATCGGAATCGTGATTGTAGATTATTTGCAACTAATCCAGGGCTCGGATCGTTATGCTGGCAACCGCGTGCAGGAGGTGACGGAAATTTCTCGCGGCCTTAAGATTCTCGCGAGGGAACTTTCGATTCCGGTGGTAGCCTTGGCGCAGTTATCCCGTAACGTGACTGGGCGGGACAACCCACGGCCGGTCTTGTCCGATCTTCGCGAGTCTGGTTCGATTGAGCAGGATGCCGACCTTGTGATGTTCCTGCACCGCCCAGATTATTATAAGCAGAATGACGAAAATTACGAAGAAACTCACATTACCGAGCTAATTATCGCCAAGCACCGCCATGGGGCAGTCGGCAAAATCCAGCTTTACTTCCACCCAGAGCTACTGCGATTTATGTCGCTTGATAAAACTCGCACGGAAGATGAATAAAAATAAAATTTATGCTATAATAATAAAGTGAAGAAAATAATTATTTCTAAACTTTTCCTGTATCGTCATAAATTTGTGATTGGATACGTTATACTGATGTTAGCATTCGTGGCTTTGCTTTTTACCTTGCCATTAATCGCGCAGGACGGCCTATCTAGCGCCGAAATGGAGTCAGCGACTTCGTCTTATCATCTTTCGATTGATGCACCGCTTCACGGTGATTTGGTAGATTTGCCGTACAGATTGTTACAAAAAATTTCTATTATGATTTTTGGTTTTACGGCTTACACGATCAAACTACCAAGCATTATCATTGGACTAATGCTAGGGATCTTATTGATATTACTACTCAACCGCTGGTTCAAAAATAACGTATCACTTCTTGCATCGTGTCTAGTAGTTTTGTCGACGCCGTTTTTGTTTTTGGCTGGAAGTGGTACGCCACTAATTATGATGGTGTTTTGGCCGACGCTACTTTTGTGGCTAGGGTCAAAAATCCAAGGAGAAAAGCGCCCCAAGCCGATGTATTCATTTCTCTTTGCGATTGCGATGGCGCTCGCGATATTTACGCCATATATGCTATACTTTGCGGTGTTCTGCGTGATTTTTGTATTTTTGCAGCCACATCTCAGGTTTGTATTAAGGAGCTTGCCGAAATTACCACTCCTTTTGACTGGACTAATTATTCTAGCAGGTATAGGAGCGTTGGCCGTCAATGCGATTAATCAGCCCGAAATTATTAAAGAACTGCTGCTAGCTTCAGATTTCCATCTTGGTAATTTTTGGTCAAATATCCTGGCGGGGTTTGAGCCGGTGTTTAGATGGTTTGGCGGTGGAGACACGATTTTCTTGGCGCCACTGATTGGACTTCCAATTCTAGCCTTGGCGCTTGTAGGACTTTTCTCTACCACTAAAGGATTCTTTGCGTCAAGGAACTCGATTGCGTCGCTACTTATTCTATTCACCGTAATTATCACCGGCATAAACCCTCAAGCGGTAGTATTTATAATTTTACCACTATCTATTCTGACTGCGCACGGATTGAAATACCTACTCGAAAAGTGGTACGGGCTTTTCCCGGAGAATCCTTATGCGAGAGTCGCTGCTCTAATACCGCTTACTATCCTGTTTAGCCTAGTAATTATCCCGGGTCTACTCCAATATATATATGGTTATCATTATAATTCTAAAGTAGCAAATCAGTTTGACTATAGTCTAGGTATTATTCACCAGACTTTAGATGACGAAACTCTGGTAGCAAATGAAAACTACGATTTCTATAAAATCCTAGAGGACCGAACTAGTCTAAAAGTAGTGCGAGAGGCTAAAGATGCCGAGACGGAAAAGGTGGCGTTCTTGCATACCATGGCAGAGAGCGATAATTATACGCTTGATCGCATAATTACCTCGCCGATGAAAGAGAAATCTGATATAATATATCTATACACGAAAAAAGGAGAATAAAATGGGACAGACATTTGACCAAATGAAAATGATTAATCAGCTTCGTAAGGCCCAGAAAGAGCTTAAAAACGAAATTGTAGAAGTTGAGGCTGGTGATGGCGCGGTGGTCGTACAAATCAATGGTGAGCTCAAAGTCAAAAAGGTCTCGATCGATCCAGAGAAGGTCGACCTCGACGACATCCATGAGCTTGAACGCTGGATTGAGAACTGTATGCGCGATGGTTTTGCCAAGGCACAAGAGATCGCTACTGACAAGATGAAACCTTTGATGGGCGGCCTGTCTGGGCTAGGGCTGTAATATTTTTGGATTTTTATGCTACCACATGCACTCACAGAAGTGATCGAAGCGTTGGGAATGCTTCCTGGAGTCGGTCCGAAGACGGCTGAGAGATATGCCTATTATCTTTTTAAATCTAGTGACCAAGTGTCTTCTAATATTGCCGAGGCGTTATCTTCGCTCCACGATGAGGTAAAGTCGTGTCCAGTAACTTTCGCTCTAATGGATGCTACGGACGAGGTTTCTCCGCTTTATAATGATCCTAGGCGCGACAAAACTACCATTCTAGTGGTAGAAGAACCTCTCGATATTTATGCAATTGAGCAAACTAAGACTTACAATGGCACCTATCATGTACTGGGTGGAGCGATTTCGCCAATTGATGGGATTACGCCAGAGCAGCTACATATTGGCGAGCTGATTAAACGAGTGAATGATGACAATGCGAAAGAAGTGATTATCGCGACTAACCCATCAGTAGAAGGAGAGTCGACTGCACTTCTACTCGAAAAATTACTTCACGAGCAAAATCCGAATTTGAAATTAACCCGGCTAGCTAGGGGACTACCACTAGGCGTAGATTTGTCTTATGCGGATCAAATCACCTTGACCGCGGCACTAGAAAACAGAACTAACCTCTAGATTTTAATGCCATGAAGTCGACTTTGGCGAGTTTGGTCTTGGGAAGTTCGTCGATGAATTTAAGTTCGCGGGGAAGTTCGTATTTGGCGAGGTATTTTTTGTAGATTTTGTTTAAGTCTTTTCTGATTACGCGTTCGCTCGCGTCTGGTTTTTTGACGATGAAGACACAGATTTTTTCGCCGCGAACTTCGTCGGGAATGCCAACGCAGGCGCAGGCTTCGACAGATTTACACTTCAGGGTTACCTCTTCGATATTGGTCGGGTAAACGTTGTAGCCTTTGGAGATAATCAGCCGTTTCAAACGAGATTTGAAGAAGACCGCCCCATCCTCATTGACGTAACCAATATCGCCAGTCCGTAAATACTTTTTGGTGCCGACTTTGACAAAGGCTTTTTCGGTCTCTTTGGGGTTATTTAGATAGCCCTTCATGGTAGTAAGACCGCGAACGAGGATCTCGCCATCTTTTCCGGTGTCTACCGGCTTTAGAGTGTTAGGGTCTACGATGATAGCTTCACTATCCGGCAAAGGATAGCCAATCGTACCAGAAAGGCCAGCAATGCTTCTCTCCGAGAAAATCATGCCACCAGCAGCCTCGGTCAGCCCATAGCCATTTTGGATAATGGCTTTGGAACCGTGGTCTCTAAAGAAGTTGTTAATTTTTTCCTTCATAGAGTCAGGAATGACGTCGCCGCCAGACACCGCGCCTTTGACGCGCCGAAGATCGCGCGGGCCAAATTTGAGGCGTGTGAGGTATTCAAAAGCGGTAGGCACGCCGACAATCACGTTGATGCGATATTCCTTGATGTAATTTTTGAATTTCTTGGCGTTAAACTGCGGAATTAGAACTACGCGCATCCCGCAGTATAGCGGTATATGAATGCAGACACCGAGACCAAAAGCATGAAAGTTAGGCAGGAAGCTAAGCATCGAATAGCGAGGCTTCAAAAGTTCCGACACGAGATATTTGGCGCCAAGCGCTTGAGCATTAAAATTGTAGCTCGTGAGGATTACGCCTTTAGACTTTCCGGTGGTGCCGCCAGAGTAAAGGATCACGGCTGGACTATGCGGATCCACGTGCTCGTGAAGATCGCCAGAATAGCTCATGCCTTTTAGCAAAAATCTATCCCACGTAGTGACTTCTTGGGTCTTTTTGACGTGATTTTTGCGGCCTTTGGTAAGTTTAAAAATAAAACGCACCAAAAAGTCCATTGAACGTGCCGGTGAAACCACCACGAGATGCTCGACATTGGTGTTTTTGATGATATTCTCGGTTTTTTTGTAAGCCACATCTACGCAGAGCATGACTCGAGATTCGGATTGGATTAGGTAATCCTCGATTTCTTTCTCGGAAGAAAGAGGATGGACCATGTTAGCCACGGCGCCAATTTCGTTAACCGCATAAAAAGCGTAGACCGATTCGGGAGTGTTTGGCATACAAATAGTGACGCGCTCGCCTTTCTTGACGCCGAGGGCTTTTAAAGAAGCGGCGACATGGTTAATTTTTTTAATCATATCCTTGTAGGAGACTTCCATGTGGAAATACTCGAGAGCGGTGTGATTTGGATATTTTTCGGCGGATTTCAAAATCGCTTCATACATACTACCTTCGAAATATTCAATCTCTTTGGGTAACTTCTCGATGTGGCCGTATTTGGCGCGCTCAATCTTAATGTCGAGCTTTCTCACGCCACTTTTAATTTTATTGTATAAAAATTCCAGCATATTCTACAATTATACCATTTTTTTGTTATATAATATATGTATGGACAAGAATTTTAAAGTACGAATTATCGTTGGTTTATCAATGTTTATAGTGGCCTTGATTGGGCTATACACTTTTGATTCGATCCCGTTTAAAATTATTTACGGATTTTTCTCGCTAATGTCGGCGGTGGAACTGTTTTCGTTTTTCAAGAAAAAGCATACCGTATTAAACGTATCGCTGGCACTAATTGAGCTTCTGTTTCTGATTTTTGGCGCGGTGTTTGTAGCAAGGATAGATTTGAACCATTTTTGGTATATTATTATTGGGGTGTGTGGATATGATATTTTCGCCTATCTTTTTGGCAAACTTTGCGGAGGTAAAATTTTCAAAAAATCACGGCCGTTCCCACACGTTTCTAAAAACAAAACTTGGGAAGGGACCTTCCTCGGGCTTCTGACAGCGATAGGGTTCGTAGCGATTAAAATGGGCACGCAGGGAAGCTTCGGCACTGACTGGATGTTCTTAATGTGCGGACCTTTGGCACTCTGCGGGGATCTATTTGAAAGTTTCCTAAAACGCCAGTCTAACGTCAAGGATTCGAACGAAATCATTATCAAAAATAAGTTTTTCCGTTTCCTAGAAATGTTTGTGGGCGGGAGCGAAGGACATGGCGGCTACCTCGACCGTGTAGATTCGACGGCCTTTTCTGGTACAGTACTACTGGTGATTATTTTAATATCTTTCGGCCTTTAAATAGATAAATCGCGCCAGAGAGAACTGTGAGAATTATCACTATATATAATAGTATAGTATTGATGATGGCGAGTGGCTCGAAATGGAGAATTTGATTGAGTAAAATTGAAATGATAGTAATCATCTGAACGGTGGTCTTGACTTTGCCATAAATATTGGCGGGAATGGTGATGCCTTTGCCACTTGCGATCATACGGAGGCCGTCCACGGCAAAATCGCGAATCAAAATCACACCAAACATCCAAAGTGGCACGATGTTTAGTACCACGAGGGCAAGAAAAGTGAGATTGACGAGCATTTTGTCGGCTAAAGGATCTAGAAATGCGCCGAGATCGGTGACCTGCTTGTTTTTGCGAGCGAGGTAGCCGTCTAATTTGTCCGTGAGGGAAGCTAAAATAAATAGCGTAATAGTAGCAATCTGTGCGGGGAGATTGTCCATAAAAATTAAAATCATCACTGGTGCGATTAAGACGATACGGGTGAGAGTGAGGACGGTAGGGAAATTCATAGAATATCCTTTCGGTGTTCGACTTGCCACGAACGTACTTTGGCAAATTTGGCAGCGAGAACGTCGGTTGACCATTTGTCGCCGAGCATTACGGCATCACTTGGCGCGATTTTGAATCTTTGCATCATCTCGGTAAGCTTGGTCGAGACTGGTTTTTTGGCCCACCAGACACAGTCGATACCGAGCGGTTCACAGAATTTTTGCATCATTTTTTTGCGACCGTTGTTGGAAATAACTACAATTTTGACGCCGGCATTTTTGATCTCGTAGACCCAATCGGCAAGCTCGTCGGCGGGCTCTTTCTCGGAATGAAGCCTTAAGGTATTATCTAGATCGCACATCAAAAGTTTGACGCCTTCTTTTTTTAATAATTCCGGCGTAACATCTTCGAAACGTTCAAATTTTTTATCAGCGTGGAAAACACTCATATATTGATTATAACATGATATAATGGTATTATGTACGATAAGTTTTTGGAGTTTTTAAAGGACAAAAAATCCATCTGCGTAATTCAAGCGGAAAATCCTGATGGAGATTCGCTGGGCTCTGCTATTTCTTTGGATTATCTTTTGCAAGATATAGACGTAACAATGTACTGCCCAATCGAAATTCCAAAATATTTGCACTACTTTGAGGATTGGTCGAGAGTAGAAATGGATTTTAATTTTAAGGCCGACGGATATATCATTGTAGATACGGCAGCGACAGTTTTATTGTCTAAACTTTTGGAAGACACGGCGATTCGCAACCGTCTCTACTCGGCTCCGGTCATGGTAATCGACCACCACGAGACGGAAGACGATTTAGACTTCCCACATGAGGCGATTATCGAGCCGCGCCCGGCGGCCGCGGAGCTGATTTTTGAAATTGCCCGCGAATGCAATCTGGAGATCAACAAGCCGGCGGCAGAAGCATTGACGCAAGCGATTATGTCTGACACCTTGGGGCTCACGAGCGTGGCTGTAACCGCGCGAACCTTTGAGATAATGGCGGAACTAAACCGCTGTGGAGCCGACATCGGTACTCTCGAAGAAAAACGCCGCGAATATATGAAGAAATCTCCGCGAATTTTTGAATATAAGGCCGATTTGATTCGACGATGCGAGTTTTATCTCGATGGAGCGCTTGCGACGGTCTTGATTCCGTGGGAAGATATTGAAGAATACTCCGATGAGTATAATCCAAATGTGCTGATTTTGGAAGAGCTCCGGATGGTGGAAGGGGTAAAGGTGGCGGTGGCAGTCAAAACTTATCCCGATGGTAAGGTGACGGGTAAAATCCGTTGCATGGGCGATGCGAGAATTGCCGACAAAGTAGCTGGGTATTTTGGCGGAGGCGGACATCCGTATGCAGCCGGGTTTAGGACTTATGATATTACATACGAAGAGATTATCAAAGATTTAGTCTCGATAGTGCCGGGGCTGTTAGAGGACAACAGATTAGAAACCTTAAAAAATGGAGAAAATTAATGAGTTTTTTTGAAAAAACCTTAAAACTGCATAAAGCTCACGATTTCTGTCCGTCGGGTTCACCAAGACTCACGGTAGTATTCGTCCATGGAATTGCGGATGATTCGTCGCGATTTGACAAAACTATTGCATATCTAGAGGGCACAACTTCGCTCAAAGATGTGCGCTTTGTGAGTTTTGATTTGCTCGGCTCTGGTAAAAGTATGAAATCCGACAAATTAAGATATAATCTCCCCGAGCAGACCGAGGCGCTTTTAAATTCTATCAACAGTTTGAAGATCAAAACGCCTCTCATTCTAGTCGGACACTCGATGGGGTGCTTAATCTCGGCGCGTTTTGCGGATTTGCATAAAAGAATGGTGAAAGAATTAATTTTGATTTCGCCGCCGGTTTACACTTTGAAAGATTTTGATTCACCAAAATTCTCCGTGGGGATGGAAGGGTTCAAAGTAGCGATTTATGCCCGGAAGCCGTATCTGCGCGAAGATAATGTATTTGAAAATGAATTGAGGTTAATCATACAAAATAAGAAAAATTATGAAATTATGAAGCGGCTGACTAGGCCGACCACAATAATTTATGGTTCAGCCGATGCAATTATTGCGCCGTATAATATTCCGGGGCTGACCAAAGAAAATCCAAGAATTACGGCGATTAAAACTCCAGGAGCACATGGGATTAGTAACGATAAGTACAATAAAATTCCGGCGATTTTGGAAAGGATTATGAATGAAACTGTATAATACACTTTCTCGAAAGTTAGAAAATTTCAAACCGGCGGGCGACGTGGTCAAGATCTATACTTGTGGACCGACGGTATATAATTTCCCACACATCGGGAATTACGCAGCGTATGCTTATTGGGATCTTTTGGTGCGGTGCTTGAAGGCCAATGGATACAAAGTGAAGCGAGTGCTGAATTTGACAGACGTAGGGCATCTAACTTCGGATGGCGATGAGGGTGAAGACAAGCTCGAAAAGGGCGCGCGACTTTCGGGCAAAACTCCCTTTGAAGTGGCGGAATTTTATTCCAAAGTCTATTTAGATAATTATGCCAAAATGGAGTTTCTACCGGCGGACGTGATTGCACGAGCGACGGATTACATCGCTGAAGATATGGAAGCGGTGGATGTGATGACCGCCAATGGTTTTACTTATGAGACGCGCGACGGAGTATATTATGATACTTCTAAATTTCCGGGGTATGCGGATTTTGCCCAGTTAAATCTTTCGGGGCTGCAGGCGGGGGCAAGGGTCGGTTTTTCGTCGGAGAAGCGTAATGTGTCAGATTTTGCAGTGTGGAAATTTATCCAGCCGGGAGAGAAGCACGCGATGCGCTGGGATTATCTGGGCCGACCGGGGTATCCGGGATGGCATTTGGAGTGCGCCACGATTATTCACAAAGAGCTGGGCGAGCCGATTGACATTCATACCGGTGGAATTGATCACATTCCGGTGCACCATACCAACGAAATTGCAGAAACTTACGCCGCGTGGGGCAAACAATTGTCACGGTTTTGGCTACATTGCGATTTTATTACAATTGATGGGCAAAAAATTTCTAAATCACTGGGGAATACCTATACTCTTGAGGATTTGGAAGAGCGCGGATTTTTAGCGATGGATTACAAAATGTGGCTACTATCTGGACATTATCAGGGAACGAGAAACTTTACTTTTGAATCTCTGGAAGCTGCGAAGAATCGTCGGGCGAGCTGGCGGGCGAGGATTGCCTCGTGTTATCAAAAGCCAGTAGAATCTGATGAAGGGAACTTTGCGCGAGTTTTAGATGCGGTCTCTAACAATCTGAATTCGGCGGAAGCCTGTGCGATTATTGATAATTCTAAACTTACCTTGAATGATTGGCGGCAGATTGATGAGTTATTTGGTTTGCGTCTGATTTCTGATACGCCGGATGTGTCCTCTGATATTTACGATTTGATTCATGAAAGGGATGCAGCGCGTACTGCAAAAGATTTTGCGCGATCGGACGAAATTCGGAATAAGCTTTTGGCTCATGGGATCGCCTTGAACGATTCATCTGATGGAGCTATTTGGTATTATAATATCTAGCTAGGAAATTATTTCTGTATTCTTCGAACGTATCGTTCAAAATCGAGTCGCGGATTTTGTCGACGGTTTTTACAACGAAATGTTCGTTGTGAATGCTGGCGAGGACTTTGGCGGTAATTTCGTCAGATTTGAAAAGATGATGGAGGTAGGCTCTGGTGTAATTCTGGCAGCATTCGCAGTCGCATTCGGGATCGAGAGGAGTAAAGTCTTCTTTGAACTTGGCGTTTTTGATATTGACTCGGCCGTCTAGAGTGTAAAGGGTGCCGTTTCTGGCCATGCGGGTTGGGGCGACGCAGTCAAAGGTGTCGCAACCGTGCTCGGCGCCGACGAATAAATCAATCGGTTCTTGACCCATGCCGAGGAGGTGGCGAGGCTTGCACTCGGGCAAAATACCATTGACAGTCTTTAACATTTCGGCCATGCCGTCGGCGACAAAGACGCCGCCGATACCGAAGCCATCGGGTTCAATATTTTTACAAAATTCAGCAGATTTGGCACGAAGATTATCAAAATTACCACCTTGTACTACAGCATATAAATATTGTTCTTTTTCATATTCTTTTGATAATTTATCATGTTCCTTTTTACATCTTTCGAGCCAGCGATGGGTGCGGTCCATGGCCTCCTCCATGTCGTCGTAGCTTTCGGATTTGGCGAGGTGGTCGAAGGCCATGTGGATGTCGGCGCCGATGGCCCATTGGGCCTGCATCGATGATTCGGGAGTCATTTCGAATTTGTCGCCAGAGAGGTAAGATTTGAATTTGACGCCGTCTTCTGTGATTTTGACATCCGGCAAGGAAAAAATCTGGAAACCGCCGGAGTCGGTAAAGGTGGGGCCGTGCCAACTACTAAACTCGGCGAGGCCGCCGGCTTTTTTGATCAACTCCGGCCCGGGAGCGAGAATGAGATGATAGGTATTGGCAAGAATCGCTTGTGAGCCCAAATCTCGCATTTCCTTCATGGTGAGGGCCTTGACGGTAGATTTAGTGGCGGCACCGACAAAAGCAGGGGTCTTGATGTCGCCATGGGGAGTATGAATAACGCCGGCGCGCATCAGACCTTTTGATTTTATAATATCAAACTTTAACATATAAACATTGAATCTCCGTAGCTTAAAAAGTTATATTTTTCCTCGATAGCGTGGTCGTAAGCGTTCTTCAAATGGCCCCAGCCAGCGAAGGCCGAAGCTAACATCAAAACTGTGGTTTTTGGCGCGTGAAAATTGGTAATTAGAGCGTCAACTAGCTGAAATTCAAAGCCGGGATAGATAAAAATGTCGTCTTCGCCTTCGGATTTACCGGTTTTTGCGTAATATTCTAGGGTGCGGGCCACGGTAGTGCCGAGAGCGATAATTCGATGGTGTTCACACATCTTTTCTTCGGGCCGCATCGTCGTCACACGTCGATACTGTATCTCTCTCAAGGTGTCTTCCGGGATGCTATACCACTCCGAGTGCATCTTGTGGTCCTCAATGTTATCAGTTCTAATTGGCAAGAAAGTACCGAGACCAACGTGGAGAGTGAGATATTTGACGACTACGCCCTTTTGCTTTAATTTTTCTAATAATTCTTCCGTCATATTAAGGGAAGCGGTGGGAGCGGCGGCGGAGCCCATGTTCCGAGCCCAGACGGTCTGGTAGCGCTTTTTGTCGTCAACAGTAGCGTCGCGATGAAGATAGGGCGGAAGGGGCACTGTGCCGTATTTTTCCGCGAGATCAGCGAGCGAAGTATTAGATTCAACCTCGGCTATCCCATTCCCTAGAATTTTTCTAACTATAATTTTATTTTTATTTACATACAATATATCATTATCATGGAGTTTGCCACGGTACATTACATGCTGGGGCTCATCGCCGTGTTTTTCCAAGACTACGAGCTCGCGTTTGCGGCCGTCGGGAAGCTGGCAAAAAAGACGCGATTGCATCACGCGAGTGTCGTTTAAAATCAAAAGGTCGCCGGGGTTTAAGAAGTCTACCAAGTCTTTGTAATAAGAGTCTTTCACTTCGCCGGTTTTTTTATCTAAAACTAGAAGTCTAGTAGTGCCGCGGACTTTGGGCGGGAACTTGGCGATGCGGTCTTCCGGCAAATCGTAGGTAAAATCAGATACTAACATTTTGTAAATCCTTTTCAATTTGCTTTTTATATCGGTCTTCTTCCGAAAAAATGCAACCGCAATATTTTTGCATGTAAAGGCCCATTTCGCGGGCTTTCTGCTGGCCTTCGCGGAAGCCGACGCGGAAGTCGCGATACAAAAATTCCACGCCAGAAAGCGCCGATAGTTCTTCACAGACTTTGATCAGTTCTTCGTGCTTTTGGTATGGCGAAACTAGAAGTGTAGTAGTAAAAGCGTCGTAGCCGTGTTTGGCCGCATAGCGGACTGTTTCGGTGAGGCGCTTTTTGTAGCAATAATTCACGCAACGGTTAGAAATATCCGACACGACATTTTTGCAAAATTCGTCCAGCCCATAATCTTCAATAAAGATTGACTCGATGCCGACTTTTTTACAATAGTCCTTCAGACAATCGCGGCGAGTTTTGTATTCGATATAGGGGTGGATGTTGGGGTTGTACCAAAAAATCGTCGGCTCGATACCTTCAGAGTGCAAAGAGTCAATACAATAGACGCTACATGGAGCGCAACATGTGTGCATGAGAACTTTTTTCATAACTTCTTGATATAATTATATCAAATATGGTAAAATAAGTCTATGGAGGAGGTATATGTCTAAACTGATTGAGACCGATACACGGACTTTTGTGAAGTTTTGGTCGGTGCCACTAATTATTGCGATAATTATTTTTATCTTGTATAAGGCACTGACGGGGCTAGTTATTATTGGGGCGTCGATTTTCCTAGCGCTCGCTTTGAAACCACTAGTGAGGAAGGTAAACGGATTTTTTGCTAAACATTTTGGCACCGAGAAAAAGCACCAGACGCTTTCGGCGGTACTGGCTTATGTTATAGTAGTAGTGGTAGTTGGCGGGATTTTGGCGGTCGTAGGGCCGGTTGTGGTGTCAGAAACTTCCAAATTTATCCAAAATGCGCCAGAAATGTTTGAAAACAACTTTGGAGGATGGGAAGGAGTTAACAACTTCGGCCGTTCAATTGGAATCGCCGATCTCCATTCGGAAATCGTCAATGCGCTGGATAATTTATCACAAAATCTGCTCGGGCAGTTTGGCTCAAACTTCGTAGCAAGCGTGAGTGGAGTGGCAGATGTAGTGATGAAAGTAGTATTGGTGCTAGTGCTTACATTGCTGTTCCTGCTAGAAGGGCCGGCCTTGATTGATGTAACCTGGAAAAACCTCAGCACTGGCGAAGAAAATAAAAAACCAATTATTGTACTCCGGACTGTTCTCTCCAAGATGGCAAATGTAATCTCGACTTACGTATCTAGGCAGCTGACCGTGGCGGTGCTTGATGGCTGTGCTTCGGGGCTAATCGTGTTTGTATTATCGCTATTTATGGGGATTTCCTCGTCACTGGCGATTCCGATGGGGATGATTACCATGACATTCTACATGATTCCGATGTTTGGGCAGTTTATCGGCGGAACGCTCGTAACAGTGATCTTGGCTTTCAATGCGCCGGTAGCTGGAGTAATTTTTGCGGCTATATATATATTATATGCACAAATTGAGAACAACATTATTTCGCCAAAGATTCAGGGCGACGCGTTGAAGCTCCCAGCGGTAGCCATCCTCTGCGCAGTAATAATTGGTATGTATATGTTTGGTCTGCTCGGGGCGCTGATTTCCATCCCGATTGCTGGGTGCATTAGAGTGCTAGTAGACGAATATCCAAATATCAAACTAGCAAACAGGCGGAGCTAATGGCCGAAAAAACGCCAAAAATGTCTCAAGATAAAAAACGCAAAAAAATCCGCAAGATTTTGCTTACGATTTTGTTTGTCGGGTTTAGTGCGGGGGTGATTATCGCGACGGCAGTAAATGAATTTAGCAATACCGAGAATGCCGCCGAGCTCGCTACGGTGAAGCTGAACTGGTGGTTTCTAATCCCGGCGACGCTTTGTTTTATGGTGATGATTACACTTGAATTTTGGAAATATGCGCTAATGATTCTTAAGTCTACGAAGCCGGGGACTTTTACCAAAAAAGAAGCCTGGAAAGTCGGCTGGCGGACGGTGATGATTGGGCGGTATTATGATAGAATTACCCCAGCGGCGGTGGGTGGTCAGCCGGCGCAAATTGTGAATTTAAGAAAAACTGGCAAAATCCCGACCGGACTTACTACGGCGATTCCGATTTTTAGTATGATTTCGGGGCAAATTACTTTTATCGTGATTGCGATTCCGTGCTTCATCGCAGGAACGTTTATGGTGGCCAGCCCGGTACTAATGACGACGGCTTGGATTGGGCTACTTTTCTATGCTTTTTGGCCGATTATGGTGGTGGGGACGGCGTTTTCTTCAAAATTTACCGCAAGAGTAATAAATATTTTTGTTAAATTTCTCGCTGCGATTAGAATAGTTAAGAACAAAGGGTCTGCCATTAAAAAAGTCGAGGAGGAAGTAGAAGAGTACGCCAGTAACGTAAAGCTAATCGCCAAATCTCGAGAAGTGATGGCAAAAGTAATGGTGATGTCCTTTTTCTCGAACCTTTTGATTACGCTGGTACCGTTTTTCGTGTTGATCGCCTTTGGTGGCAATATTGATTTTATGGAATGCTTTGTCTTAAGCATGGCGATTCAATCGGCGGTATATTATGTACCGACACCAGGGAACTCGGGCGTGGCAGAAGGGACATTTTATGTGGTATTTTCGAGACTTTCCACGGGGTATGTGTTCTGGGCAATGCTGGTCTGGCGACTATTCTCATATTATATATATATTATAGTAGGGCCGATCGTTTATTTGATAATGCATATTGAGAAAAAGCGCGAAGCTAGCGAATCTAAAAAGTTAAAGGAGGGCAAAAATGATCACCAAAAATAAACTTTCGGGGCGGCCAAATGCAAGGCTAACCGAGCAATTCAACCATTCTAATTCGGAGCCGGTTTCTAAAAAAGCGCATAAAACTAAATCTGCTCACAAAAAAAGAATTTCAACGAAGTTCATGATCGCCCTGCTTATACTTTTAATTGCAGTGGCGGGCGCGACCTTTGGAGCTATCACAGTGGTTCGCAAGAATATCAATACAGACCAACCGGCGGAAGAGATTGAGCCGATCGAAGATAATATCAAAAACGACGTAGAGCCGGAAGCTGCAGAGCCGGAAATGGTAGAGGAAGTCGAAGTGCCGATTTCGGAAGATATGCAGAGTATTCAGCCGATTACCAATATTACGTCGAGTAACCCGACGATTAAATATGGGCGATTGATGCTGATTAACCCAAATTTCATGGTGGATGGGGATTTTATCGCGGCAAGGAAGTCTGAACTAATTAGTCTCAGTTCAACTTATGGAATTTCAGAATATCATTCGTACAACGGCGATAATTTAATTGACAAGGAAGCGGGCGCACAGCTGGCGCGGATGCTAGCGGACTACACGGCAGCTTATCCCGGACACGAAATTCAGACGGTATCGTGCTTCCGCTCAATCGGTACTAGCTGCGGGAGACTCTGTATGCCGACGGGGGCATCGGATCATCATACGGGGCTGACTTGCGATTTGATTGACCCGGTGTATGGTGATTCTCTAGATACTGATACGCTAGACCAGCATCTAGAATGGCAGTGGCTGAAGGCTAATTCGTATAAATATGGCTTCATCGACCGGTTCCCACTAGCATGGAGTGGTGGGCCGATGAGCGAACCGATGAACGTAGACGGGGAAGGATCGACGGGGCTATACGAAACTTGGCATTATCGCTATGTAGGCGTGTACGCGGCCACACAGATTGCGACTGGCGTATATAATAACGGCGAGTATGACTCTCTCGAACATTATCTGAAGGCGCGTGGGCTAGTCACCGACCTGTTGAGCGGAATTTAATATAGTGGTATAATAGTAAATATGCTAAAACTCTTGAAGTTCTTAAAGCCATACTGGTGGCAGGTTTTGATCCTGGTCCTTTCGACGGCAGGGCAGGTTTATACCACCTTGCAGCTACCAGCCCTGATGGCGGATGTAATCAACCACGGAATTGTGCCAGGCGACATTAACCACATTTGGCAGATTGGTTGGATTATGCTGGCGGTGACGGCGCTATCAGCGGGGCTTTCGTTTGTGTCTAGCTATTTTGCGGCCGTGGTGGGAGCGAACTTTTCGAGAGATTTGAGGGCGACGATTTTTTCGCGGGTGCTCAGCTTCAACCTGTCTGATATGAAAGAATATAGCACGGCAAGCCTGATTACGCGGACGACCAATGACATCAATCAAGTGCAGTCGGTGATGGTGATGATTCTTTCGATGATGCTTAGGGCTCCGCTATTTTGTATTATGGGGCTAGTGATGGCGATTCAGACAGCGGCGGAGATGAGCTGGATTATCGTGGTGGGGGTAGTAGCGGTAGTGCTAATGGCGGCACTGATTATTGCGCTGGTGATGCCGAAGTTTAAGATTTTCCAAAAGCTGCTAGATAAAATTACCCTGATCACGCGGGAGAATTTGACGGGGCTTCGAGTAATTCGCGCTTTTAACAATGAAGAAATTGAGCGTAAAAAATTTGAAGAATCAAACTCGATGATGACGAGACTGCTTATCTACGTAGACAGAATTTTTGAACTGCAAAATCCGTTTATCAATATTATTTTTAACGGGATGACACTACTTTGCTCGTGGATTGGAATCTCGCTCCTCAACGAAGATTTTTCGTATCTTGGTGATATGACGGCGTTTTCACAATACGCATCTTTTGTGATGATGGCGTTTTTGATGCTATCGATTATGTTCGTGATGTTGCCGCGAGCAAATGTGTCAGCCGACCGGATCAATGAAGTCCTAAAAACTATTCCAAAGATAAAATGGAATGGCACAACCAAAGGTGTGCCGGATAAGCGAGCTTCGGTGGAGTTTAAAAATGTTGACTTCTCATATCCTGGGGCGGAAGAAAAAATGCTGTCCAATGTATCTTTCAAGACCGAAGCGGGGAAGACTACGGCCTTTATCGGCTCTACGGGATCAGGGAAGTCGACTTTGATTAATCTAGTACCGAGATTTTATGAAGCGTCTGCTGGGTCGGTACTAATTGACGGGCTTCCGATTGGAAATTATAGCAAAGAAGATTTGATGAAAAGAATTGGGCTGGTGCCACAAAAAGGGATTTTGTTCTCTGGCACGGTGACTTCAAATATCAAATTTGGCGCACCAAATGCGACCCCTGAAGAAGTGCGCGCGGCCGCGAAAATTGCGCAGGCGGATGGATTTATTTCCAGGCTGCCAAAAGGCTATGACGCACATATCGCGCAAGGTGGAACAAATGTGTCGGGCGGGCAGAAGCAGCGGCTTTCGATTGCGCGGGCGATTTGCAAGAAACCGGATATTTTTGTATTTGACGATGCCTTTTCGGCGCTCGATATGAAGACCGACGCGAAGCTCCGCGAAGCCCTGAAGCCGGTGACGGAGGATGCGGTGGTCTTGATCGTGGCGCAGCGCGTCAATACGATTAAGGATGCTGACGAAATTGTAGTATTAGATAAGGGTAAAGTAGTAGGGAAGGGAACGCATTTTGAGCTTCTGAATAAGTGCAAAATTTATCAATCGATTGTGAAATCGCAATTTTCGGAGGATGAATTTGAGAAAGAAACGAAACTAGCGCAAAAATCTGCAAAGGAGGCAAACCATGCATGATAATCGCGGTCCTAATGTGAAGGCAAAAAATTCCAAGCAGGCGTGGAAGAGTTACTGGGTTTCGATTAAAAAATATCGGCTGTGGATTTTTGCTTCGATCGCCTTTGCGGTAGCGTCGGCGATTGTAGGAATCTTCATCCCGAAAATTTTGGGCGATATGACGAATGTGGCGGTAGCGAGCTACCCGGATATTGATTTTGACGGGATCGGGCGCGACGCGATTATTGTGATTATACTATTTCTAGTATCGGCGGTCTTGAATTATTTACAAGCCTTTATTCTCGGTGTAGTGTCAGCGAAATATACTGCGGATCTTCGTACGCTGATTATTAATAAAATTGGGAGACTTCCGATCGCGTATTTTGATAAGCATCGCTATGGAGATACTTTATCGAGAATGACGAACGATGTGGATGTACTGACGACATCGATGTCACAGGAAATCGCCGATGTGTCGCTGTCGCTTACGACTTTGATCGGCGTAATGGTGATGATGATGACGATTTCTGTGCCACTATCTCTAATTTCGTTTATCGTGATACCGTTGTCTGTGATTGTGGTGGGTAAGATTATGGGCTATGCGCAAAAATATTTCCGCGAGCAGCAGAATACGCTCGGGGTTTTGAATAGTAAAATCGAAGAGAACTATTCCGGACAAATTATCGTCAAATCAAACTCTTACGAAAAGGCGGCGACACTAGATTTCAACGAAACCAACCAAAAGTTGACTCGTGCGACGATGCGGGCGCAGATTTTCTCGGCTTTGTCTTTCCCGGTGACAAATGTCTTTACCAATCTAGGCTACATCGCTGTGTGTATCGTGGGTGGCGTGTTTGTGGTGGAGGGGAGAATTACGATCGGCGATATGCAGGCGTTTTTACAATATGTGTCGAGATTTAATCGGCCGATTACCGAGGTGGCGTCTTCGACTTCGACTCTGCAAAGCTTGCTTGCGGCGAGTGAAAGGATTTTTGAATTTCTAAATGAACCGGAAGAAGCGCCAGATCCGGAAAATACTATGGCGATCGAAAAGGTAAAGGGTGCCGTTAAGTTTCACGATGTGAGCTTCTCATACCTCAAGGATACGCCGATTATTCGGAATTTCTCCGTATCGGTAAAGCCAGGGATGAAAGTAGCAATTGTAGGGCCGACTGGCGCTGGGAAGACTACGATTATTAATCTTTTGATGCGTTTTTACGAGCCAAATTCAGGGTATATTACGGTGGATGGCGTGCCGATTCGTGATATGAGGCGAAGCGATGTCCGCAAAATGTTTGGGATGGTACTCCAAGATACCTGGCTATTTTCTGGTACGATAGAGGAGAATTTACGCTATGGCAACACTAGAGCTTCGCTCGCCGACATTAGAAAAGCCGCCGAAGCGTCTAATGTAGACCACATCGTGGAAGCCTTGCCAAAAAATTATAAGACGACAATTTCGGAAGATTCGGATAACATTTCGGCCGGCGAGAAACAGCTGATTACAATCGCACGGGCGATGGTGGCGAATCCGCCGATGATGATTCTAGACGAAGCGACTTCAAATGTAGATACCAGGACCGAGCAAATGATTCAGGACTCGCTCGAGAAACTGACACACAATAGAACTTCGTTTGTGATTGCGCATAGATTGTCTACTATTCGCAATTCCGATTTGATCCTAGTAATGAAAGATGGGCAGATCGTGGAGTCGGGAAACCACAAAGAGCTTTTGAAACTCGGTGGGTTCTATGCGGAATTATATAATTCCCAGTTCGCGGAAAATTAAAATTCTATAATTCTTTTTTGATTAGTGTAAAGACTTCTTCGATAGTGCCGGAGGCATCGATAGTTTTGACATCAAAATCTTTGGCGATTTTGAGATAAGCGTAGTTGACCTTCTGTTGGAACTCGTCAGATTTTGCCTCAAAGGTTTCTTTGGCTTTGCCACGGTCTTTTTGACGTTCCTCGCGGATTTTGTCCGAAACGGTGAGGATGAAGCCTTTGTCGGGTTTTACATATTTATCTGGCAAAGACTCGTGCGTGATGCGGACGATTTTGCTCTTTGATACACCTTCGCCATAGCCTTGATAGGCCAGCGTGGACCACCAGTTGCGGGCAGAGATCACGATGCCACCATTTTTTAAAACCGGCTCGGCGAGTTTACGCCAAAGTTCCATGCGAGAAGCGGTAAAAAGTAGGACATTAGTCATGGGTTCTAAACCATAATCTTTGCCCTTGGTCAAGATAAGATCGTGAAGATCGTGAGCCTGAGGCAAATCACCGTCGGGCTCGTCCATAGTGACAACTTCTTTGCCCTGTTTTTTGAAATACTCTTCGAGGAGTTTAACTTGGGTGGATTTGCCAGTGCCATCCTGTCCTTCGATTACGATGTACATTTTAGATACCTTTCATAGCAGGCGGGGCAGAGTGCGCGATACTCGATCTTGCTCTTACCGTCGTCAATTAAAATATCGGGGCCGTCGGCCACCAGTTTATCATTGAGAAATCTAGCATTCAGAGTGGCCTTTTTACCACATTCGCAGATGGTTTTGATTTCTTCGATGTCGTGCGCTGTCTGGAGAAGTCTAGTGGCGCCCTCAAAACCGCCATCTTCGCGTTTGAAATTGAGCCGGAGGCCGTAGCACATAACGGGAATGTCCATGTCGATAGTGACTTTCATTAGCTGGTCGACCTGACTTTTGGTTAAAAACTGTGACTCATCGATCAAAACACAGTGGACGTCTTTGTATTCTTTGGTGATTTTTTGGTATAAATCCATTTTGGGGTCGATAATAAAGTCTGTCTCGCGCTCGGGGCCGATACGGGTGTATAATTTGGTGCCATGCTTGGTGTCAGTGCCGGGCTTAGCCACGCAAACTTTGTGGCCGCGCTCTTCGTAGTTGAAAGCGACCTGCAGAAGCTGCATCGTCTTGCCACACCCCATCGCGCCGTATCTGAAATACAACTTACTCATACTACCATTCTAGCATTTTCTTTCGGAAAAGAAAATGCTAAGAAAAGAAACCAGCTCAAAATTTGAATTGAAAGTGAATTCAAATTCAAATTTGGTATATAATTATAAATATGCATGAGAGTTGGAAATTTTTTCTACAAACAGAATTCGGTAAACCGTATTTTAAAGAGCTGTCAGATTTTTTGCATTCTGAATACGAAAATAAAGTGATTTTTCCGCCGAAAAAGTTGGTTTTTTCGGCGTTTACGACCAATCTTTCAGAAGTAAAAGTAGTGATTTTGGGGCAGGATCCGTATCATACGCCGGGGGCGGCGGAAGGGCTGGCTTTCTCGGTCCCAAAATCGCAACCGATTCCGCCGTCTTTAATTAATATTTACAAAGAAATTGACTCGGATATTGGGCATCACGCTAATTCGTCGGGGAGTCTGCGCGAGTGGCAGAAACAGGGAGTTTTGCTTCTGAATACTGTGCTGACGGTGGAAGCGCACCGGCCAAAATCGCATAGCGGGAAGGGCTGGGAGACTTTTACCACAGCGGTGATTTCATATTTGAATGCGAATAAGGAAGGGCTGGTGTTTATGCTGTGGGGAAGGGATGCGAGGAATAAAAAATCGTTGATTGACGCTTCTTCTCATTTGGTTCTTGAAGCTGCGCACCCATCGCCACTTTCGGCCTATAATGGATTTTTTGGTTGTAAACATTTTTCGAAATGCAATAAATATTTAGAAGAAAATGGTAAAAAAGCCATAGAGTGGTAGTTTTAAGGAAACTCTCAAAAAACATACTTTTTTAAAGTTGATTTTAAGGTTTCTATAATACAATAAGAGCAGAAAGGAAAATTATGGATAATGAAGATTTAATAGCAAAAGGTGAAAATCGGCAGATGGGACCGATGGCACAGAATACGGACGGTTCGTCGAGTACGAGCCAGCCGACGCCGCCGACAAATTCGGATGGTACGGAGATGCAAATGGGCACTCCGCCAGATATGAGCTGCGAGGAAGGCGATGAAACCTGCGAGATGCCAGAAATGCCAACTGATATGCAAGGCGGATTTGGTGGCAGAGGAGAGTTTATGGCGCAAACTACGAGTACGTCATCCGATTCCATTCTCCATCCGGCTGCGTATTTGGCGATTGGTGGGGGGAGTGTGGTGTTAGGTATTTTAATCAGCTATACTTGTTTTTCGCGGCTCTTTCATGCAAAACCAGGCGAAACTTTCTCCACGCTTGGCAAATTTATTGGATTTATTGCAGTAGCATTGACACTCGCCGTAGGCATCTCATTGCTCGGTTATTTCATCCCAGTGTGGTGCAGCTAATCTAGAGTGGCGTCTTAACTTTCAATTTATGGTATAATATACTATATAGATTGGAGGTGTCATGAATGTCATTGATTTGTTTGCTGGCTGTGGTGGACTTAGCCTCGGTTTTGAAATGGCCGGTTTTAATATTCCGCTAGCAATAGAAAAGGATGAATGGGCTTCTGATACTTATAAATGCAACAACAAAAAAACCAAAGTTATAACCAGCGACATAAAAGAAATTGTAGATCTAGATAGCTTGCTAGGTCGGGGCATGGTTATTGACGGAATAATCGGCGGGCCGCCGTGCCAGGGCTTTTCGCTTAGTGGCAACCGCGATAAAAACGATCCGCGGAATAGCCTTTTTATGGAGTTTGTGCGTTTTGTAAAGTTCTACAAACCAAAGTTTTTTGTCATGGAGAACGTGAATGGTATATTGTCGATGAAAACTAAAGCTAATAAGCTTGTAAAAGACATAATTTTGGAAGAATATGACAAAGCGGGATACAATGTAAAAATTTGCAAACTTAATGCAGCGGAATATGGAGTGCCCCAAGCGCGCCTACGCGTGGCTTTTATCGGTATTAGAAAGGACATTCCTTATATCGATGAAGAAGTTGCGCCGAAACCATTTTTGTTTGGGGACGAGCAAATCACTATACGGGATGCGATTATGGATTTGCCACAAATCGAGGCGGGGGAAGGCGAAGAAGAATATAACTATCCGCAAGAACCGATGAACGAATATCAGAGATGGGCTAGAAATGGGAGTGACAAAATCAGAAATCATGTTGCGATGAGGCACACCAAACGCTTGGTTGAACGTTTTGCGCAAATTAAATACGGGCAATCCGTTGCAGACGTAGCAAGAGAATATCAGCAAAGACAGCGCGGTGACGCGGGAAAGATCAGCGGAAAAGTTTATTCGCAAAATAATATGAGGCCTTACCCGGACAAGCCATCCCCTACAATCCCAGCAAGTTTTCAAAGCAACTTTGTGCACCCTTATCTAAATCGCAATTATACCGCAAGGGAAGGAGCGAGGCTTCAATCGTTCCCGGATAGTTTTGTCTTTTTGGGTAAAAGAACGACTATGTCGTGGGAGAAAAATTTATCGCAGTATCAACAAATTGGCAATGCTGTCCCGCCGCTTTTGGCAAAAGCAATTGCCGAGAATATGAAAAAATATCTAAAGAAAAACGCCTAGCGTCTACTGGGCTAGCAACCTTCCTAGCACGGAGACAGTATTTTCTTCTGTGGTTTTCTTAATATCAGACTCTATTTGTTCAAAATATGCTTTTATGGCCTCCGCTTCTATCGGAGCGCCTTCTTTTTCTTGCAATACAAATATTTCGTCTATGCTTTTGTCGGATCTAGCGGAGGATATACGGTCTTCACCGACAACGTGATAGCCAGTCAATACATACGTCTTGGCATTTGGCACGGCATTTCTTATGACTCTGCTAGAGTATTGTATCTCTCCAAGCATTGTGGCGTCTAGATACGTCTTTACTTCGACCGCTACAATCGGAATGATAATCTTAGCGATTTCTTCATCTAGCCCGAGAGAAACCTCTTTGCCTATGCAGAAATCAACATCTTTTTTGGGGATGTTTATAGACAGACCCTTTTCAATTTTTAGCCCGGCGTAGACGTTCTTATTGAATATCCCGAGACTGCCATCTTTGATCGGTTGCATATCTTTAAAAAGATATATACTGATTTCTTCCAAAAAAGTGGACTCGAGTTTTGACTGCGACGTGATACCATTCTTTACGCAAAAAGAATGTAATTTTTTGATGTAATCATTAATATATGTAGTAAATGCGGCAAAAATCTTGTCATCCGCATTAGAAAAATCAAGCTTAAGGAGTTTTTCTTTTAGCGGTAGATACTCGTCGGTATAGAATTTTTCGATTTTATCACCAATGTGACCGTAATTACCTTCTATTTTGGTTTTGTAATTTTGCTCGTGGATAAATTTTAATGACATATCGGGCCTCCTGTTTACATAATTATACCACACGAATCAATAACCCCAACTTGGTATCTATAGAACCGCAGTTAGAGGATTAAGTCCATTTGGTAAGTCTTTGATGTTCCTCGGAATCTTTGGGATAGGAATCTAGGATGTCCTCGACGTAAGTCTTACCATTTGTGATATTGAGAGTCTCGATCTCGGGCATAGCAGAGAGAAGCCTCACGATGGCCTCGTCGGTCTCGACATTAGTCATAGATTTCGATGGGTCGGTGGAGTGAGAATGGACGCGCAAATCTTTGTAAACAAAGCGTTTGATACCGGCCTGGAGACAATATTTAAGGCAATTGTCGCAAGTGGCGACGCGATTATAAATCGTGCAACCGGTGAGATCGCGTTTGGCAAAAATCACGGCGTTCATTTCGGAATGAATCGCAAAATGGTACTTCATTGGGCGTTCACTCAAAGTCATTTTGGACTCGTCGGCGCCCTGCACGAGGCCGTTATAACCGACCGATACGACACGCTTGTTTTCGTCCACAATCACACAGCCCATTTGACTTGAAGGGTCTTTGCTTTTTAGCGCAACCGTTTCGGCAATTTTCATGAAATATTCGTCCCACGCACGTTGTTTCTGGTCCATAAATCCTCCTAACTACCTCTATTATAACATACTTTTCTAGGTGGGGGGTTGACTTTTTGATTCCGATGTGACTATAATATGCAAACTTAAAATAAAGGAGGTTTATGCCAAAAATTTTTATCAAAAATAAACGTGCAAAATCGCGCAAAAAATACACTTCGTGGTGGCGATTTGGCGGAAAAATCGTGGCGCTCATGCTTGGAATTTTCGCTGTGTTAGGTTTTAACAGTCCGGGCGTAAGTGCGGCTTCTAAAAATGTGGATTGCCACGACCTGATGGTAGTGTTTGCGCGGGGCTCAGGCGCAGAAAAAGACACAAACGACAATTATTTGGATTTTAGAAATCAAATTGAAAATATTATTAAGAATACAGGAGTCGACCGGGCGTATTATGACCTGGACTATGAAGCGAAGGGAATTGGAGTTGATAATATTTGGACGCTCGTGGGTGCGTTTTTTGGCGCGGGGGATGCGTATGATTTTGGCGCAAGTGTGGATGAGGGGGTTTCGAAACTGACCGAGATAACCCGAGCTTGCCCAGATTCCAAATTTGTGCTGGGCGGATATTCGCAAGGTGCGATGGTAGTTTCTCAAGCGATTCATAGCATCGATGCGTCGAAGGTAATTTATGCGGCGACTTTTGGCGATCCGAAAATTTATTTGCCGGAGGGAAAGGCCTGGGGGTCTTTGTCGCTTTTAAATGGGTTTACTGGGACCGATAAAAATTTACTGCGAACCGGCGTGATACCGGCGGCCTGCAAGGGTGAAAATTTGTCGGACTATCGGATGTATGTGCCGGATTGCTATGCTTATGAGGGGATGTTGGGGTCGTATCGGCCGTATGAGCCCCTGGGATACGCGGGGAAGCTCGGGACTTGGTGCAATAAATACGATATGTTCTGCTCGTCGTACCTTAGCGCCTCGTCGCATACCTCGTATGTTTCCGATGGGCTGTATCTCGATGCGGCAAAAGTGATTGCTGGTAAGGTGGCAGAGACATTCAATGCAGAGCTAAATTTTATTTCAAAACACGATACGGCGATTTTGATCGATTCGACGGCGTCGATGGATAAATTGATTGACTCATATAAAGCCGAAGCACTAAATCTTGCGCGCGAGACTCTGAAAAATGGTGGGAGAGTGGCGCTATTTGACTACCGCGATGTCTCCGAAAGGTATCAGGTGAAGGAGCGGTGCAATTTTGAAACTTGTACTTTGGAAAAATTTGAGACCGAGCTTGATGAAATCGAGACGGATGGTGGTGGCGATACGCCGGAATCGCTACTTTCCTCGAGTCTCGCGGTGATGAAAAAGCTCAACTGGAATTTTGGCTCGACCAAGTCGATCGTGGTTTTGACTGACGCGGGGTATCATAGCCCGGATGGGGACGGAGTAACTTTTGACGAAGTAATCAAACTCAGCAAAGAAATCGACCCGGTGAATTTCTACATCATCACGCCAGAAGTCTGGACGCATGAGTATGAGAGCCTCGCCCTGGCTACGGATGGGGCGGTGGTAAATTCGGCGACCGATCTCTCGATTTTGACACGAAAAATCATGAAGCGGTCGGATAGTTTGCCGGTGGTGGAGGAGGATAGTGAGTTTGACGCTGATGTGCCGGTGGTGGAGGTGACGAAAATTTCTAGCAATGACTCGGTGGCTAGCGTGGAATTTCTAAATAGTGGTGACAAGGTGCTGGTGAGCCTGAATGATGCGGTTCTAGGTGTAACTGATGAGGACTATGTTATCATTAGTGGGCTAAATCCGGAGGTGGAGAATATTTTGAAACTCACACCTCTATCTGAAAATCGGAGAGGGGAGACAGTGGAGGTGAATTTAGCGCTGGGGCGTGGAGATTTAACGGTGACCGGCGCAGAGATAAAATATGGGAACCCTGAAATCCTAATAATTCCGAAAGTGCCGGATACAGGTAAAGCTATTTAGAGCTTAAGTGCCAGTGATTGCCGTATTCACATTTGTAAACACCTAGTTTTGTACCAAGATGATGGTCGTATTCGGCAATCCTAGCGGCGGCTTCGGCGTCTTCCTTCGTATCATAGCAAATCTTGTGCTGGTCGCCGACCCAGCAGCGCGGAGGTTCGTAAGTTTTGTTTAATTTTATATTTTTAGCCATATAATACCATTATACCACAGATTTACATTTTTGTCAATGTATGATATAATTGTCTCTATGGTTTTAGAAAAAGACAAAATTCGAAATGTGGCGATTATTGCGCACGTGGACCACGGGAAGACTACCCTGGTGGATGGGCTTTTGAAGCAGTCGCACACCTTCCGCGATAATCAGGCCGAGATGAATCAGACTCTAATTATGGATTCGATGGATCAGGAGCACGAGCGGGGCATCACCATTACCGCCAAGCAGACCTGCGTTTATTATGATGGGTACAAAATCAACATTATCGACACGCCGGGCCACGCGGACTTTTCGGGTGAGGTGGAGCGGACGCTCAATATGGCGGACGGGGTACTACTCATCGTGGATGCCCAGGAAGGACCGATGCCACAGACGAAGTTTGTTTTGTCGAAGGCGCTGGATCTAGGACTCAAACCGGTAGTAGTGATTAACAAAATCGACAAGCCGGCGGCGAGGATTGATGAGGTTCTGTCCGAGATTGAGAGTCTATTTCTCGAGCTTGTGACTGATGAATCGCAACTGTTTTATCCGGTGTACTACGCGATTGCACGGGATGGGAAGGCTGGGAAAACCACGGATCTAGATGACGATCTCCATGTGATTTTTGAGTCGATCATCAACGACATTCCGGCGCCGAGCGTGAATTCCGACTCGCCGGATGCGCAGCTACTGGTGGCGGCACTGGCATCAGATAATTATCTTGGTAAATACTGCATCGGGAAGATTTTCTCCGGAAAGCTTAAAAAAGGCGAAAAAGTCAAAGTGTTAAGTGGCGAGAATATTAAAAATGGCAAAATTGAGAATTTGTTTATCTATAAGGGGCTAGGAAAAGAGGAAGTGGCCGAGGCGATTGCGGGTGACATCGTAGCAATTACAGGAGTGTCGGAAGCTAATATCGGCGATACAGTGGCCACGGGTGACAATCCAAAGGCTCTGCCGACGATTGAGCTCGAGGCGCCGACACTTTCGATTTATATTGGGCCAAATACTTCGCCACTTAAGGGGCGTGAAGGCGAATTTACGACTTCACGGCAAATCGCGGAGAGACTCGAGAAGGAGCTTGAGACCAACATCGCTCTCAAGATCCAGCCGGATGGCCTGGGATACAAAGTGTCGGGACGAGGGGAGTTACATCTGTCCGTTTTGATTGAAACGATGCGGCGCGAAGGATATGAGCTCGAAGCGGGGCGGCCAGAAGTGGTTTATCGTGAAATTGACGGGGTAAAATCAGAGCCGATTGAGTCACTCACCATTGAAGTTTCGCCGGAGTTTGTGGGGGCGGTGTCGCAAGAGCTTGGAATCAGAAAAGCGGAACTGAAGTCGCAAGAGATTACTTCGTCGGGGTCGACTAGATTTGTCTATGAAATTTCGACGGCGGCGCTGATCGGGCTTCGCAATAACCTTCTGACTGCTACCAAGGGGACGGTAATTATGTCGTCGATTCCTTCCGGTTATCGGCCGGTGGATTCGAAATATCGCCCAGAGCGAAATGGGGCCCTCATCGCCTCGGAAGATGGCGTCTCGACTGCTTACGCTCTAGACTCAGCTCAGGCGCGAGGGATATTATATATTCCGCCACAAGTGCCGGTGTATCAGGGGATGATTGTAGGGCTTTCAAACAAGAAGGACGACCTGGACTTTAACGTTTGCCGTGAAAAACAGCTTACAAATATGCGGACACACGCGTCGGATGGTGCGATTCAGCTGACGCCATATACGCAACTCTCTCTAGAGCAGTGCCTAGATTTCTTGCTGGACGATGAACTGCTTGAGGTCACACCAAAGTCGTTAAGGCTTCGCAAGCGGCAGCTCGATCCGATTAAGCGGAAGCGAGAAAATCGTGCCCAGTAATTATCTCATCGATACTCATTGTCATTTGCATGATCGGGAGTTTTTCTCGGAAGAACAGGCCGAGGAGATACTGAAAAGAGCGCGCGAAAAGGAAGTTTTGAAAATCATTTGTATCGGGACAAACCCGAAAGATTCTTTGAGCGCTTGTGATTTTGCGTCAAAACATGAGAATGTTTATTGGACATACGGTACCCATCCCAGTGAAATAAATGATAAAAATTTATTTACAAAAGATGAAAAATTAGTAGCTATAGGTGAGGTGGGTCTCGATTATCATTACGACGGTTACGATAGAGAAGCACAGATTAAGCTATTTGAGCAAATGCTACAGTTAGCGCAGGACAATGATTTGCCGGTTTCCTTCCATGTTAGGGAAGCGTTTCGGGATTTCTTTCCGGTGGTTTCAAATTTTCCCAAAATCCGTGGAGTGGTGCACTCTTTCTCGGATAACAAGAAAAACCTTCGCAAAATTCTAGAAGAAACAGAGTTTTACATCGGGGTGAATGGGATGGCGACTTATTCGACCTTGCCGACCCCGCCTTTGGATCGGATTTTGCTAGAGACGGATGCTCCCTTCTTGACACCAGTACCGTTTCGTGGTATAATTAATGAGAGTGGTTATATTTATGAGATTGCCCAGTGGCTTTCGAGTGAATTGGCCGTAGATTTTGACCGGGTGGAGAGGGAGACGACAGAAAATGCCAAAAAATTATTCAGATTCGATGGTGCCGGAGTTCCACCGGCAGACGCTGATTGATTTTGATACCGACAAATTCGTCCCCACGCCAGAATCGGTTGAAATTTTTGAAGAACTTAACGCTATTTCCGAGGAGATTGAGAGATGCCGCACCAGAAACATACAGAAGTAAAGCAAGCTCAAAAAGTCTCAAAGAAGGCTCGCAAGCTCGAAAAAAAGCAGCAAAAAATCGACCAACGGACAGCCAAGAAAATCCGCAAGGCCGAAGATGAGACGCGCGAAAGAGCCGCAAAGATTAAGAAAGACCTTGCTAAAAAACAGGCAAAGACGGAATACAGGCGTTTGCCAAAAAAAGAGAAAAAACAGGTAAAAGCAGCGCTCAAGAAGCAAAAAAAGGCGGCGCGTGCCAAGAGAAAACAGATTCAGCACGCAAAACAACCAGTCTGGGAGCCAGCTTATTCTAATCGCATCAGCCCAAATGAGCTCGTGAATATGGAGTCGCTCTGGGGCGGAATCCTCTTTGGCCCAATTCCGGCGGGACATCAGAGAAATTTCTTCGAGTATAAGAAGAACGTTTGGATTTGGTATGAGGGCTGGCCAGGTAAAAAAGGCAATATCGAAGGCACTACTATCCGCTATGAAGTGCGCCCGGCGGGGGTATTTAAGCGCGTAAATGGGCAAAAATATGAAAAAATCGCAGGCCAAGAGCTAGATTATTTCCGCATGACTTTGCATCAATATTTGAAACTAATGAAAACTAAACTCTACTACTAGATTTGGCAACAAATTTGTATTTTTGATTGCAAAATGCTAAAATAAAAGCATGAGTGGAGAGAAAAAATCTAAAAAATGGCCGATTGCCGTATTTGTAATCGGGCTCGTCGTTTTGGCGGCGGGACTTACTATGCTAATTGTGAAATTGGTGTCTGCGCCGGCAGTAGCGGATGCGGAGTTTTTGGTATCTAGCGGCGAGTGGACACGAGAAGATGAGCCGACAGTAGTTTGGAATTTTACCGAGGTCGGGAAAGGCTCGCTCACGACGGATGGCGGGGCGACAAATTATGATTTTATTTGGGCAATCGAGAATGGGCAGATCAAGATCGAGACTGCATGGTTGTATAATCTGAATGACAAGTTTGGTTACACCCTGGACCAAAGCGCCAAGACTTTGACGCTTAAAAATGGCGAGACCGAGATAATATTTAAAGTACTGGAGAGTTAAAACTTTGTTTTAGCATAAGCTGGGGGTGGCGGGGGTTAGTTGGACTACTGGAGCAGGCAACGGACGGCGAAGCCATTGTACTTATAGCTGTGATTCAGTGGGTAGACGCCTGAAGTAAGAAGGTACAGGTTGTAAGCGCGCCC
Organism: Candidatus Saccharimonadota bacterium; assembly: GCA_017432225.1. Taxonomy (GTDB): domain Bacteria; phylum Patescibacteriota; class Saccharimonadia; order Saccharimonadales; family Saccharimonadaceae; genus Nanosyncoccus. Next base: position 259 of record JAFRJN010000011.1, on the reverse strand, counting down.
CGTAGAGTACGAAGTACGCGACCAGTAGAGGCCGAGGGCGCCTAGGTGGTCGGCACCACCGCTGTTGTAGACGCCACTGAGTAAGAGCCCAGGGGTATATTGGCCATTAATGTTCTCCGTGACAGTAGATGGATTAGCAACTAGTAATTTGCCAGCCACTGTGCTACCACTATCAGTGCCATAGCCGTATGCCGTAGCGAGAGTTTCAAACTCTCCACCGCTTCCACCAGTTGGGAGGCTCCAGCCTTTCGGGCAGATG
>JAFRJN010000010.1 GCA_017432225.1 Candidatus Saccharimonadota bacterium | reverse complement strand
ACCATAATGATAAAAGGGCGGGCGAAAATAGGCTCGCGACCCCCGCACCGCGAGCCTATTTTCGCCTTTGCTCCGAGCTGCGCTCGGTAATAAAAAACTTCCGCTTACGCAGAAATCGTGACAAAAGTATTATCTTGGTGCCCGAGACAGGGGTTGAACCTGCACGATATTGCTATCACTAGCACCTGAAGCTAGCGCGTCTGCCAATTCCGCCACTCGGGCATATATAATATATTATAGCATTTTTTGTAAAAAAAGGATAGAGGTGGTATAATTTTAATAAGTAAAGGCAAGAGAGGTATGATAGATCTAAACTTTAACCCCAGAATTGACGAAGAAAAAGCTTCAAAAATAATGGAAGAGATTAAGGCTGATCCGATGGGCGGATGGGTGGAGTTGCCTGCAAAAACTACGGAAGAAGACTTACAAAAAATTCATGAGATTGCGGACAAGATCAAAGAAAATTCGGAGGTGCTGGTCTGTATCGGAATTGGAGGGTCGTACCTTGGACATCGGGCTATTATTGAGGCTCTTCGGCCAAAGTCTGGCGTAGAGGTGATTTATGCGGGGAATTCTCTGTCCCAGCGTGAGCAGGATTATATTTGGGAGCAAATTGGTGATAGAGATTTTTCGATTAATGTGATTTCGAAGTCGGGGACGACTTTGGAGCCGGCAAAAGCGTTTGAATTTTTTAAAGCAAAACTGGCCGAGAGGTATGGCGTGGCGGAAGCGGCGCGGCGGGTTTATGCGACGACGGATGCGGAGAAGGGGCTGCTTCACGATGAGGCAGTGCGTGATGGCTACACTAGGCTGACGGTGCCGGATAATATTGGCGGGAGATATTCGGTTTTGACGCCGGTGGGGCTTCTACCGATGGCGGTGGCGGGAGTAGATATTGACGCTCTGATTAGTGGCGCGAAGGAAACTATGGAAAATCCGGAGCACGCGGTGAAGTATGGTTTTATGAGATATGTGTTAGGGTCGAAAGGTTACGATACAGAAGTGTTTGCGAGTTTTGAGCCGTGCACAATGTATTTTAACGAGTGGATTAAGCAACTTTTTGGTGAATCGGAAGGAAAAAATCATCAAGGCGTGTTCCCGGCTTCGGTAGTGTATTCGACGGATTTACATTCTTTGGGGCAATTTATGCAGGACGGGCGGAGAAACTTGTGGGAGACGATTATTAACTATCCGACGGATGAGTTGAACGCGAAAGTAGTAAAGGCGGTCCTGACTGCACATGTGACTGGCAGAATTCCGGTTTTGAAACTCGATGTGCCATCGTTTGATGAAAAAGGATTTGGCGAGCTGATTTATTTCTTTGAAATGGCTTGTGCTACTTCGGCAAAACTATTTGGTGTAAATCCATTTGATCAGCCAGGAGTGGAAGCGTACAAAAACGAACTAAAAAAGTTGATGGCAGAAGAATAAGATTTTGATTTGAGATTTCTTGCAAATATATATATAATATATATATGAAGAAAAACGTGAAGAAACGAATAGTTTTAGCATTTGGTGGGAATGCCTTGCAAAAAAACGGCGAAGTGACGGCCGAAGCGCAGAAAAAAATTGCCGAAGAAGTGGGCGAAGCGATTTATGAGCTGTCTTCAAAATACGAAATCGTAATTGCGCATGGTAATGGCCCGCAGGTGGGAAATATTTTGATTCATGAAGAAAACGCCTCTTCAGACAAGGCGCCGGCGATGCCACTCGAAACTGCCGTGGCGATGAGCCAAGGACAAATCGGTTATTGGCTGACCCAAGCAATTAATAATGCATTTCTTGCTCATGGTAAACAAGCAAAAGTTGCGACTATTGTATCGCAAGTAGTGGTTTCAAAAAATGATCCAGCGTTTAAAAAACCGTCCAAGCCAATCGGGCAATTTTATGATATGGCAACCGCAAAAAAGTTAGCCGACCAAAAAGGCTGGACGGTAAAAGAAGACGCGGGGCGTGGTTGGCGTCGAGTAGTGCCCTCGCCTCGGCCGATTGACATCATAGAAAAGAAAACTATCGTGGAGCTCATCCGTGACGGGATAATCGTAATTGCTGCTGGTGGTGGCGGCATCCCGGTGTATCGGACGAAAGTCCTTCGGCGAATCAAAGGCGTAGACGCAGTGATTGATAAAGATTTTGCTGGGGAAAAACTGGCTGAGCTGGTAAAAGCAGATATATTTATTTCGGTAACAGCGGTGCCAAATGCTTGTATTAAGTTTGGGACGCCAGAAGAGCAAAAAATCGGTATTATCAAGGCTTCGGAAATTTCAAAATATTTGCCAGAATTCAAAGCTGGCTCGATGCTGCCAAAAGTGCAGGCGGCAATAATGTTCGCCAACAAAAATAAAATTGGTATTATTACTGACATTGATCATCTGAAAGAAGCATTAGATGGTAAGGCTGGAACGATAATTACAAAATAATATTTTGTGATTTTTTATCATACTTATGCTATAATATATATTATGGATGGGTATACACTAACACATAAAACACCAACAAGAAAAGATTTTATTGATACGGCGGATTTTGACCAAAGTGAAATTCTCGATATTATCACTTTGTCTCGGACCGTGCGGGATTTTATCAAAAGCGGCGGGTATTTGAATTCGCTATTTCATAAAAATTTAGCGATGCTATTTGAACAGAAATCTACGAGAACGAGAGTGTCGTTTGAAGTGGCGATGGAGCAATTGGGCGGACATGCCCTAAACTTGGCTCCGGGTGCGATTCAACTGGGTGCACATGAAACGATTGAAGATACGGCGCAAGTACTTGGCCGGATGTGCGATATGGTGATGGCTAGAGTGGATAGGCATGAGTCGATTGAGGCTCTGGCAAAATATTCTAAAACACCTGTGCTTAACGGTATGAGTGAAAAAGTCCACCCGACCCAAGGGATTGGTGATATGATTACGATTTTTGACCATTGGCCAGAAGGGAAACAAGCCAAAGACATCAAGGTAGTATTTGTCGGTGATGCGACACAAGTCTGCAATACGCTTTGTGATATGACGACCAAGATGGGAATGAATTTTGTACATTTCGGGCCAACAAATCATAAAATCACGGATGAGTGGCTAGAAATTGGGCGAAAAAATGTCGAGAAATATGGTGGCTCGTGTGAATGGAGCGATAATCCGGATGCAGTAGAAGGTGCGGACTTTATTTACACGGACGTGTGGTATGGTCTTTATGATAAAGAAACACCAAAAGAAGTCTACATGGCGGATTTTTATCCAAAGTATCAAGTGAATATTGATTTGATGGCGTCGACGGGAAATCCAAATTGCAAATTTATGCATTGTCTGCCGGCTAATCGTAACGAAGAAGTGACGGATGATGTGCTAGATGGAGCAAATTCGATTGCATTTGATGAGGCGGAAAATCGGCTGACCGCGCAGAGGGGATTAGTATTGTATTTCGGTGGGGTAGCACAAGCTACTTTGGATTATATCAAGGACCAAAGGAAAGCCTAGCCCGCTGAAATAATGGCAATTTAGTTTAAAAAAAGGAAAGGAGAAGACTTTAATGCCAAAAAAGAAATATAAGTTCAGGCTGTTCTCGGCAGTGCTCGCGACGGTCTGTATAATTTTGGTGGCTGATGCAGTCGCGCCAACGGCTTCGATTGGTCACTCGCAATACGTCTGGTGGGCGATTATGCTTATCGGCTTTTTTGTGCCATATGCTCTTATCTCGGCAGAGCTCGGTACGCAATATCCGTCCGAGGGTGGTATGTATACCTGGATCAAGAAGGCCTTTGGTAAAAAATGGGCTTCTCGTGTCGCTTGGTTTTATTGGGTAAACTATCCGCTGTGGATTGCGTCTCTTGCTGATCTCATTACGTCCCTCATCATGCAGATGTTCGGGATTGAGATGGAAATGTGGATGGTGCTAGTGATCCAAGTAGCCTACATCGTGATTGTGACGGTGCTGGGGATGCTTCGGATTTCGCAGTCGGACTGGGTAGCAAATATTGGTGCGATTATCAAAATTTTGATTCTTGGCGGGATTGGCGCACTTGGTATTTATATCTTGGTAACGAAGGGCACCGCAAATCCAGTAGAAGGTTGGCAAGATTTCGTGCCACTAGTTTCGGCAAATGGCGGAATTGATTGGGCTGGCCTTTCATTTGTGTCACTTATCATCTTTAATATGCTGGGCTTTGAAGTGGTCGGTACATTTTATGATGATATGGACAAACCAAAAAAACAAATACCTCAAGCAATTATCCTTGGCGGGATTTTGATTGCGATTTTCTACATTTTGCCTTCTTTTGCACTTGGTGTGGGCACGGAATTTTCCGAAATTTCGACCGATACGGGGCTACTCGATGCGTGGCAAATTCTGCTAACTAATGCTGGCGTAGGCGTGGAAGTGATCCAAGCCATCGTAGTGGTAGTAGGTGGTGCATTTATCTTGACACTAATTTCGAATGTGTCGTCTTGGAACTTTGGTGTGTATTCCGTGATTGCCTATGCGGCAGAAGATGGAATGTTCCCGAAGTCTTGGAAAAAACGCAACAAAGATGGCGTGCCATACATGGTAGGCATCTGGACTGGAATCGTGGCGACGGTGCTAGCAGTGGCTGGCGTAATCATCGCTTATGTCTTCCCGGATCTAGAATGGCTCTCAAACATGTTCTGGGCATTCTTCTCGCTGTCATTAGTGTGCCTGCTCCTTTCCTATATTCCAATGTTTGCGGCGTTTATTAAACTACATAAACAAGGTCCGCAAGTTAAAAATGGTTACTGGCTAAAAATCGGTCCAGTGCTTCGCTGGGTGATGGGTATAGTGCCACTAATCCTACTTCTGGTTTCGCTATTCTTCACTTTGGTACCAGAAACGGTGTTTGGTGTAGCTGAAGAAACTGAAACGGTGGAAGTTAGTGACCAGGCACCGGCCGATACAGGCACGCTGGCTGAAACCGCAGAGAGTGAAGCTTTGACGGAAGGGGAAACTCTTGTGGATAAGGCAGATGAGGAAGAAGCTACGGAAGATAATAGCCAAATTGTGCTGCTAGTTTCTACTGGCGTGTGTATCGTGATTGGGGAGCTAATGGTTCTTAATATGTCACGAAAAGACCGTAAAAAGAAATTAGCAAAGAAAAATAAAAGATAACATTTAAGTCTGATAAGTTGGTTTTTATCACCGTAGCAAGCCAGAGGCTCAGAAAACCAACTTATTCAGACTTTTTGAAAGGATTTATTCATGAAACTTAATACAATTCCAAAGGCGGATGGATTCTATATGCCATCGGAACTGGCGGAGCATAAGTGTACTTATTTACTTTGGCCGGAGCGGCCGGATAACTGGCGGATGGGGGCGAAGCCGGCGCAGAAGGCGTTTCGCGAAGTGATTGAAACGATTGCCAAATACGAGCCGGTGGTGGTGGGTGTAAACCAATCGCAATATCTGCACGTGCTTGGTATGAATATGAAAAATGTGTCGGTGGTGGAAATTTCTAATAACGATTCGTGGATCCGCGACTCGGGTGCGACGATGCTCGTGAATGGTAAAGGTGAAATGCGCGCTGTAGACTGGGGATTTAATGCGTACGGCGGAATATTGGACGGGATTTATTATCCGTGGGACTTTGATGACTACGTGGCGGCCAAGATGGCAGATATTGAAAAAGTTGATCGCTATGTGCCGGAAGGATTTATTCTAGAAGGTGGGGCGATTCATACGGATGGCGAGGGAACTCTCATTGTGACGGAAGAAACGATGCTGTCGGAAGATAGAAATCCGGACAAAACGCGTGAAGAAATTGAAGAGATGTTGAAAAACTATACTGGCGTGGAAAAAGTCTTGTGGCTGCCTTTTGGCGTGTATATGGATGAAGATACGGAAGGACACGTAGATAATGTGTGTCAATTTGTGGCGCCAGGAAAAGTGGTCCTCGCGTGGGAAAATAATCCAGAAGATCCGCAGCATGAACGCTCCGTCAAGAATTTGGAATATCTCGAATCGGTAACGGATGCGAAGGGGCGCAAACTAGAAGTGGTAAAAATTCATGTGCCGAATGTGATTACCTTTACTAAAGAAGAGGCGGAAGGCGTAGACCAAGTAGAAGGGACTTATCCTCGGCGTGAAGGTGATAGATTACCGGCTTCGTATATTAATTATTATAACTGTAACGGTGCGATAATTTTGCCAATTTTTAACGATCCACATGATGCGGATGCGATTAGGACTCTTAAAGAACTATTCCCGGATCGAGTAATTGAGCCGATTTATGCGCGTGAAATTTTGCTTGGCGGCGGCAACATTCACTGTATTACTCAGCAAGTGCCGAAAGCTTAAACTTTTTGTGATATAATATATATATGAATAGACTGCAGTATGATGGGCCTGTAGTGCTCGCGATTTTGGATGGGGTAGGGTTGGCGCCGGATGGACCGGGTAATGCGGTGAGTCGCGCGCGGACGCCATTTCTCGGGCGAGCGGCGCGTGAGTATACTCATGTAGCGCTGGATGCTTCGGGCGAAGCAGTGGGACTTACGCGTGACCAAATGGGGAATTCGGAAGTCGGGCACCTGACGATGGGCTCGGGGCAGATCAAAAAATATGGAATTGCGCAAATCAACCAAGCTTTTGACTCGGGTGAGATATTTAATTCGGAATCGTGGCACGAAGCGGTGACAAGGGCGCTGAACGGCGGAGTACTGCATTTTGCAGGAATTTTTTCGGACGGTGGGGTACATAGTCACATGGCGCATCTCGAGCAGATGATTGCGCGGGCGTACGATGAAGGCGTACGGGGAATGCGCGTGCACGCGATTTTTGACGGGCGAGATGTAGATCCGTTTTCTTCGACTATATTTGTGCAACGGTTTGAAAATTTTGCGAGAAAATTTGAAGGGGCAAATATTCGGATTGCTTCGGGCGGGGGACGGATGGCGTGCGTGTCGGATCGGTATGAAAACGATTGGGGAATGGTGAAAAAAGGTTTTGACATGATGGTAAAAGGAGAAGCGGATTTCTTTTTCCGGACGCCGGAAGAGGCCATTTCTATCCTTCGCAGGATTAATCCGGAAGTACAAGACCAAGATTTGCAACCGTTTGTGATTGTGGACGATATGGACAAACCGGTGGGGCTGGTAAAGGAAGGCGACTCGCTGATTTATTTTGACTTCCGAGCGGATAGGGCGATTGAGATTGCGCAGGCGTTTACGTATTGGGATTTCCCGTATTTTGATCGGGGTGACTATACGCCGGACAAAGTGTATTTCGTGGGGATGACGGAGTATAATTCGGACACGCACGTGCCGGAGCATCGCTTGGTACAGCCGGTGAAAATTTATGATACTTTGAATAAGTTTCTCGAAGCTAGAGGGATTTCGCAACTTGCAGTGAGCGAGACGGTGAAATTTGGCCACGTGACGTATTATTTTAATGGTGCGAGCTATGAGAAAGCGCGAGGCGAGGAATTTGTGGAAATTGAATCATATACGGAGGCGCTTGATACGAGGCCATGGATGCGGTCAGCAGAAATTGCGGATGCAGTGATTCAAAATATGCCGAAGTATAAATTTATCCGGTTAAATTTCCCGGGTGGTGATATGGTGGGGCATACGGCGAATCTGGAGGCGACGATGACGGCGATGGAGGCGATTGATTTGTCTCTCGAACGGATTGCAAAAAAAGTGGATGAGCTAGGCGGCGTGATGATAATTGTGGCGGACCACGGAAATGCGGAAGAACTGCTCGATGCGGACGGAAATAAAAAGACGGCGCACACGACGAATCAAGTGCCATGTATATTTTATGATAATACCGAGAATAAAGACAAATACGAACTTTCAAATGTGAGAGAGCCGGGGTTATCGAACCTTGCGGCAACGATTGCGACTTTGGTTGGATATAACGAGTTCCCGTCGAGTTGGAGCAAATCGTTAATAAAAGTGATATAATATATATTATACATGAGCGATTTAGGAGTGAAATTTCGGAAGTTTCGGTATAATTTTCGGCACGGGTTTTTGACGATTGAAAATGTGGTGCTTTTATCTTCAATTTTGTTTTGTCTTTTTTGCACTTATCGGTCGATTGAGGCGATGAATCGTAACTGGGAACTTTCGGAAAATCTCCGAAAAGCAGAAAAAAGTCTAGAACTCAAAAAAGTAGAGATTGAGACGGCGGAGCTTGAAAATGCGTATTACAGGACGGATGAATATCAGGAGCTTGCGGCGAGAAAATTTGCCAATAAACAGCTTGAAGGTGAAAATATGGTATATATGCCGGAAAATTCGGAGGCGGCTCGAAATAAGCATGTAAACGAAGTGGCTACGCTAGAAGATGAGAAAAAGGAATATTCAAATTTTGAAAAGTGGATGATGTATCTCATGCCGTAGGAGCTAAAAATGGGTGGAAAAATCGAAATCAGAGAACTCAAAAATCATTTAAAAAGAAAGCTTGGCAAGTTTAAGCGATTTAAGCTCAAAAACTGGATGCTTTTTGTTCTTTTGATTTTGCTGCTCTTTATTGATACAACTTTGCTTCGGGTGAATCATATTAGGATGACGGAGCTTAGGGATGCGGTATTAACTGCGGATGAGAATAATGATGACGCGGCAATCGCGGAGAATCTTGTTAGTTTGAAAGAGTTTGTGTTTTCGAACACGGTGATAAACATCGTGGAGGAAAATGGTGGGCAGGTAGTGAGCTTTGGTACGGGGCCGTTTTATCTTGAGCATCAATACCTTCGGGCTGCGCAGGTGGCACTTGAGAAAGCGGAGGCGGAGATGAGCTCGGATGCAAATCCAAACGGGAATATTTATGGATTGGCGGGGGATACCTGTAAAGCATTGGCTCTCCAAAACGGGTGGACGTGGGATAATGTGAATTTTATCAATTGTATGGTGACGGAAATTAATAAATATCCGGCGGCAAGTGAAATCCAGGATACGATTATCGCGGCTTTGCCGTCGACGGAACTTTATCGGCATAATTATGCGTCGCCGGTATGGGCGCCATCATTCTTGGGCTGGATGATGGTCTTGACGCTAATTGTCGCTGTTGTAATTTTTATCAAAATTTTGATATGGATAGTGCTTAGGCTTTCTCTGTTGTTTATATAGGGGGTGAGGAAAAGTGGGGATTTTTAGAGAAAACCCCTTGACATTTTGTTTACGGGGTCATAAGATAAGAATATAACTAACTTTAAGGAGGAAGCTATAATGGCTTACGAACATACCAACGGTAAAGGTGTAAAATACTATCTACATAAGTCTGAAGTGACTTTGCGCGGTGGCAAACAGCAAACTATCTATTTCTTTACTAAGAACGCAGAAGGCGGCAAGGGTACTCCTTGCGACTTGCCAGCAGATCGCATGGTATGCGAGAATCCACGCAATGGGTTCTTGACTCTCAAGAAAAAATAATTTCGTGCCAAAACCCGCCATCTCGGCATTTTTCCGCACTCGCTCTATATATAATAGCGCTTCGTGCGGAGAAAATACCAATCTGGCGGGTTTTTGCTACGAAATTATGATATAATTATTATAGTGTCGGGGTATAGCTCAGTTGGTTAGAGCATGCGTCTTATACACGCAGTGTCCTTGGTTCGAATCCAAGTACCCCGACCATTTTGCTTCCGCAAAATATCAAAAAGTAGGATTCGGACCTCGCTTACGCTCGGTGCGAATCCAAGTACCCCGACCATATTTTTGTGATATAATGTAGGTATGGGTAAGCGTAAAGGTTTTACTTTTATTGAGATTTCTTTGTTTTTGGCGGTAACGGCGGCGCTGTTTATTGGGGTGGCGCTGGGGGTAAATAATTCGATTTTTCAGCAACAATACAACGATACAACGCAAAGTTTTTTTGAGTTTCTTCGGAGCGTTTATAGTGAAGTGTCGAATACGCAGAGTGTAGGTGATGGAAATAGTGATTATGCGATTTATGGCAAGATGATTGTATTTGGCGAAGATACGGATTTGACGGGTGTGGCAATCCCGTCGTCGGAGCAAGAAGTGTTTGTCTATGACGTGGTGGGGAGCGCAGTGAGTTCGGGAACAGGAGATATTAAAGAGCTTTTGAAAGCACTGGGTGCTAATGTGGTGTTTATTGATAGACGTTCTAATAATACGATTGAGAATATAAGTTTGGCTGCGCCGGAAAAATATGTGCCGCGTTGGCTGTCGCAGATCGAGACGACTGGAGGGGCGGCAATGAAGAAAACTATTTTGGTGGTGAGGCATCCGCGCTCGGGCACGATTAATACTTTGGTTCTTGATGAGGCGATTCAGGTGAATACAGCAATGAGAAATGCCTCTTCTTGTATTTCGCAGATAAACTGCTCGGCGGTGTCGGATCTTTTGACGAGTAAGATAGACAGTTTTACGACGAGTGAGGTAGATTTTTGCATTAATCCTTATGGAGCGGGTAATAGTGGGGGGACTCCGCGCCGAAATATCCGAATTCTAGAGAATGCTAGGAACGCTTCGAGCGTGCAACTTTTGGAGCTTGAGGGCAGTGGAAATAGATGTTTGTAGCTAAAAATGCAATAAGATTATAAAGATTATGCTATAATAGAAGTATGAAGAGACGAGGTTTTACTTTGATTGAACTAGCACTCTCTCTAATTTTTATTGCGATTTTGTCGGTAACAGTGGTGCTTTTGATTCAAAATACGACGGCCTCTTATCGGAGAGGGCTGGTCCTTAACCAGATAGATACGGTGGGAATTGATTTGGTGGATGATATGCGCTATTCGGTACAGAACGCTTCGTCGTATTCGATACTTGAGATGTGTAATACTTTTTATAGTGAGGGGTCGACGAACCGAGAAAATTGTATCAATGACAAAGCAAATAGTTTTGTGACGGTGACAAAAAGGGCGGCGGTGAGAGTAAATGGTGAGCTGATTGGTAATGATATGCCGGTTTACGGTGCGTTTTGCACAGGTACGTATACGTATATTTGGAATTCTGGCTACTTTGAGTCTGTGGAATATAACACGAGAAGCGTGAGGACGTCTGGCGGCGAGACGAGCCCGGTGACTCTGGGAGTTAAAACTAGCAGCGGGGCGATTAATGATCTGGCGAGCGGATTTAGGCTTCTTAAGATTTATGATGCGGAGCGGACGATTTGTGTGAACGCGATGAAAGCACAGGACACTGGCGTGACAGGGAATAACTATGTGCCGATTGGTAATTATAATAACAACCGGGTGCAAACTCAATTTGTGATTGATGAGACGATGGTAAACGCAGATACGGATAATGAAGGCGGAGTGGAACTGATGTCTATAAACGAGCTGAACGATTTGGTGCTTTACGATCTTTATGTGGCAAAGCCGGCGTTTAGCTCGACGAGGAAAAACTTCTTCTTCTCGGCGTCGTTTATTTTGGGGACTCGGCGAGGCGGCATCAATATCAGTCGTGTGGGTGATAGCTGTAAACCGCCTTCTGATGATTATTCGGAGCTAGAATATTGTGCTATTAATAAATTTAATTTTGCCGTACAGGCTGGAGGTAGGTAATGTTGAAAAATAAATTTAAGAGGACTAGAAAAGGTGCGGCGTCGTTTTATATTGTGGCGTTTTCGACTTTGATTCTAGTGATTATTGCGACCAGTTTTGCGACGGTGATTCTTTCGGAGTCTTCACGGTCGGAGAACGATGATCTTTCGCAATCGGCCTACGACTCGGCACTTGCCGGAGTGGAAGACGCAAAGGTGGCGTTTTCGAATTATCGGAGATGCGTGGAAGCGGGGGTGACGACTGGCACCGAGCCGATTGGCAGTGGCACTACGATAACTTGTAGCGACATTGTCTGGTGGATGCAGCACCCGGATTGTTATACGGTGGGGCATATTTTGGGAAAAATTGGCAAAGAAGAGCAAGCGGAAGTGACGGTGGGCGGCACAGTGATTACTGGCTCGGATGGGCAAACGACTACAAACCAAGCCTACACATGCGTATTAATAGACACGGATCTTGATGATTACCGTGCGACGCTAGATTCTGATAATATGTCGCACGTGATTAGGGCTGGGGTGGCTGATGGGGGCACTAATACGGTGAGTAAATTGAAAATTAGCTGGTATTCGGTGAGAGCGGATAATAGGGATTTTTTGAAATATTCTAACTTTATAGATGGCCGGGTAACCTTTGGGGCGCTGACTAATTCAACAATTGCGGTGCCACCGACTCTCGAGGTGCAGATTGTGCAAACGGCGCCTTCGTTTACTTTGTCGCAATTTGACATTACGGAATCTGGAAGGACAAACCGAGGAACGGTGTATCTAGCGCCAACTAGTACGCCAGTGTCGGGGTCGTCGACCAACTACATTGGGGCTTATAATTCGGGAAAAAATCTGATTACGGCATCGCAAGTGGTAAAAACTAATGACCATAGAGTTTCGAATAAGCCATTTGCAGTGTATTGCAATCCAAATACGGGAGATGAATTTTACTGTTCGGTAGAGATTGAATTGCCACTACCGATTGGTGGAGACAGGGCTAATGATACCTTTATGATTGGCGTGGCTTTACCATATCAGAGACCGGACACGGATTTTTCGATTGAGCTGATTTGTAGCGACGGTAGTACCTGTGGTGGAAATGGTGGCGCTACGCTGGGGGCTGACACGGTAGTGCAGATTAAGAATACCCAGGTTTCGATCGACTCGACAGGGCGGGCGAACGACCTCTATCGTCGGGTAGAGACTAGACTGGAGACTTCGGATACAGCCTTTGGCTATGGTTCGCCTTATTATGTTCTACAAATTTTGGGGAATGGTGGAGCTACGAAAGACATGACTGTGACGACGGAAGGCGACTTCTACTTCTAGAATCTTTGACACAAAAAAATCAGCCTAGATTAGGGGGGTAATCTAGGCTGATTTTTGCCTTGAATTTAGTCCTTCAGGGCGCTGGGACTTGGTTGTGGGGAGTGGATTTGAACCACTGACCGTTGGGTTATGAGCCAAACGAGCTACCAGGCTGCTCTACCCCACGATATATGTATCGGTTTTGCAACCTCGTATCTATTATAGCTCACTTGGCTGGATTTGTCAAGATGTTTTTTAATTCTAGGGCGAGGGCGGAATTTTCGGCGACAATGGTGCTGCCGAGGAAACGGTTTTTGTTGTCGGTTAAGATTTTAACAAAACCTTCGGCAGAGTCTCCGTATTTAAGCGTGGGAATATCCTTTAGGGAAATGATTTTTTTGCGATATTTGAGGTCTCTCGAAACGGCATCGCGCTCGTTCAGACCAACAACGGAAATGGAGGGATGAGTGTTGATGTGACGGGCGATGGAAGAATATTTGGGGGCAGATTTCTGACGGTGGAGGAGATTTTCTACTAGGACGTGGGCTTCGAGCTCGGCGCGCTTGGTGGATGAATCGGCGGTGCCGATACAATCGCCAATGGCAAAGACGTGACGAGTAGTGGTGCAGAAGTATTTGTCGGTGATGATGCCGGTTTTCTTGTAATCTATGCCGGCGTTTTCTAGGCCATAATCAAGGAAAGGCTCGGAGCCAGTAGCAAGGACGATGGAATCGACGCGAACCATTTTTTCGGAGGTGCCGTTCATAAAGACGACAATTTTGGAAGTGGCATCTTCGGTGATGGCGGTGACACGTGAGCCGGTAACGACGGTGACATTTAAATTCTTGAGATGGTTGGTGACAAGATCGGCGACTTCGTCGTCTTCTCTAGGGAGTAAATGATTGCCGCGCTCCATGATGATGACGCCGGTGCCGAGCGAAGCGAAATATTCGGCGATTTCGACGCCGGTAGGGCCGCCGCCGACGATAAAGACAAAACGAGGTAAACGATGGATATTAAAAACATGGTCTGGAGTGAGATAAGATACGGACTCGAGGCCGGAGATTTCGGCGACTTTTGGCGTAGAGCCGGTAGCGAGAATGAAGTTTTTGGCGGTGTATTTGCGGTCGTTTACGGCGATGGTGCGGGAATCAAGGAAATGGGCAAAGCCAGTGATAATTTTGATATTTTTGGCTTTGAAATCTTTCAAAATTTCGTTTTTTAAGGCATTTCTTTTGACGTCGATAGCGGTATTCAAGGTCGGGAGATTGAAATGTGGCAAGCTGCGACTGACGGCTGGGGAATTTACGAAGCTGTGATAGGTATTAGCAAAATCAAGCCCGACTTCAAAAGGTAAATCACGGGTGTTTAACTCGGCACCGCCAAAATCACCGTCTTCTACGATGGCGACTTTTTTGCCTTTGTCGGCTAACTCTAAACTAGCGGTGCGACCGGCTGGCCCGCTGCCTATAACAATGTAATCGAAATCGTAATCTTTGCCCATTTTTGCTCTCTTTTATATAATTTTATCATAATTTTCGAAAACATAAGCCAAATCGGCATTATATTTTTTGAGCTCTTTAGAAACTGTGCGAGTGAGGTCGGCTCGCAAAATGATTTTGCGGTTTTTTAGAGATTTTTGGGCAGCATTTAGGGATTTTTTGATAAAAATTTCGGACGCGCCAGGCGCAAGACCGAGGGCTCTAGCGTGAATTTTTAATTCGGCCTCGGCGTCTTTCCATAGTTTGTCGTTTTTTTCTGATTTGTCATTTGTGGAGTTTTTCATAGCGAAAATCCTATAATTAATGTGGCGATAGAGAGGGCGAGAAAGCTTGCGGAAACGATAATTCTGGTGGCGAGTTTTTTCTTGATGCGGATAAGCTGAAGCTCGACGAGGTTGTGGTCGGTGCGAAAGAAAGTGCGGATGGCAAAAAGTGGGGCGGTGGCGATAATAATATAGGCGATAATGAAAACAAAGCTCATACTGGTGTTTGCGTAGAAGATGGCGGTAGAAGCAATGATATAGAGCGGAAATGTAAAAATAAGCTCAAGGGCACAAGTGACAAGGCCGAGCGCGATGGTGCTGGAGCGATTTTTGGTGTTTTCGGCATGGTAAATGAGACTTTTTGCAAGGCTGCGTGGGAGAGAGAGCTCGGTAGATTTTTTCGTGCCAGGGCGAAAATAGAAGAAGAAAGTGGCGATGGCCTCTACGAGGAAGATTCCGCTCATAACCCAAAAGAAAATGGGGCTAAATGGGCCGTTTCTAGTGATGAAGAAAGTTACAATAATGTAGGAAATAAGAAAAACTAATGCGACGCAAATTTCGGTGCCGAGGATGAAGGAAAGCGATTGATCATCGGCTTTTTTGGCGGAAGTTTTACCAAGAGCGTGATGGTAAAAACAAGCAAAAACTCCGGGACCGAGTTCCAAAAAACCTTGGATAAGCATAGCCAGTAAGATAATAATTAAAGAGGTGAAAACGCTCATGCCTTAATTATACCACGTGGGGGGTTGATTTTCTAGTCTGAGTGTGCTAGGGTAAACGCATGAAAAAATTATTTATATTTTTAATAATAATCGTGGTGGGCGTGATGGGGGAAATATCTGGTATAGCTCGGCCGATTTTGGACGGCGTTAAAGCTGCGTATGCGGCTGATAATGCGTCTGAAATGCTAGAGGGTTTGCCGGAATATTATATTAAAGCCCTGAATCCTGGATATACGGTGGATGGGGTAAGTAATGTCGGAGAAATGATTGAAATTGGCCGAAGAAATTCCGACGAACCTGAATCGCTCGCTGGTTTAGCCCTAAGCTATACGAACTCTAGTGGGAAAGAAGTGCTTCTAGTGGACTTTTCCAAGTACCTCTGGGAGACTGGCGAGACTTTCATCCTCCAACTAGCCAGCTCGCCAATAAGCGAGCTGGCCCAGGTACAATATACGACGACGCTGGCTTTTAAGGCGGGGCCGCTTACCCTGTCTTATGATGGTGAGGTGATTGACTCGGTGTGCTGGACGGGGAAAGATGGGTGCTATAAGGCATTTTCTTCGAGCAAACCGACTAGCTTGGTCCTAAATGCGGAGACGAGGAAATTTGAACATGTGTCTGATTACGCTTTTCAGAGTGATGGGGTGCTTGGAGTGGTCTCTGATGATGACTCTGGTGGCGATGTTGGTGCAGAATTTGGTGAAGTCAGTGAAGCGATTTCACGGTGTAAAGGGGTGGAGTTTTCGGAAATTTTGAGCTATTATGACATTTTACAGAATGAGCAATTTGTGGAACTACATAATACTGGCTCGGAGGCGGTGATTTTGGACGGGTGCACGATAAAATATAAAAATAAGTCTTATCCGCTCTCGGGGATGATTGCGGCGGATGAGTATTTGGTGCGGGAGGCGACGGATTTTAAGCTAACTAAAAATCCGACGACTTCGAATACGCTGGAGCTGGTGGATGCGGATGGTACGGTGCTAGACAAATTGGTTTATCCAAATGGGCAGAGGAAGGGGACGGCTTATGCTCTGATTGGGTA
Source organism: Candidatus Saccharimonadota bacterium (assembly GCA_017432225.1). Taxonomy (GTDB): domain Bacteria; phylum Patescibacteriota; class Saccharimonadia; order Saccharimonadales; family Saccharimonadaceae; genus Nanosyncoccus. The sequence goes on along the minus strand of JAFRJN010000010.1, from coordinate 9,489 downwards.
CAATGACTCTGGCGAAGAGCTTTGGAAAGTGACTTATCTTCCGACGCCAGGGGAGCCGAATGTTTATCAAGAATTTCGGACTTGTGAGGAAGGGAAAGTAATAAATGAGGAAACGGGGAACTGTGTGAAAGTGACTAGCGTTTCGGAAAAGGTCTGTGGGGAAGGGCAATATTTAAATATTTTGACGGGTAGATGTAAGAAAATTCCTGAAACGACAGAAACGGTGTGCAAGGAGGGATATTATTTAAATCCTGACACCGGGAGATGTCGGAAAATTGTTGAAAATACGGGTGAGGACTATGCTTTGGTGCCGGAAACTTATATAGAAGAGTCGTCGTTTGTGGCGCTCTATCTTGTTTTAGGTGTAGTCGGTGTAGGGCTTATTTATATCGGATATGAGTTCCGGCACGAGATAGTGAAGCTACTCCGCCGAGTAAAATGGTGGTAGTATGGTATAATTAGAGTATGGAAGAGAAAATTAATGCGATTAAAAAGTGGCTTTCGACAGGGTCGATCAATATCTTTGGTTATCCGATGTCGGGGAAGGATACGCAAGGGGTAAAGCTAGCAGAAGCAATTGGGGGCAAGCTACTATCGTCTGGCATTATCATTCGGGCGAACGAAGAAGAAAGACACAAGAAATTAACTGATAAAGGTAATTTGATTCCGACAGACATATTTTATGAATGGGTATTGCCGTATTTCTCGCGCGAAGATTTGAAACCGTATCCGCTAGTACTATCCTCGATCGGACGGTGGTTTGGTGAGGAAGATACGGTGATGGAAACGGCGGAGAAAGCTGGGCATGAGATAAAGGCGGCGGTGCTTCTCAACATTTCCGAGCAGGATGTGCTTGATCGGTTTGAAAAACTCCAGACTTTGAACGATCGTGGAGATCGGCAGGACGACAAAGACCTTGCAGTGTTTAAGAACCGATTGGAGGAGTTTCATACAAAGACGCTGCCAGTTTTGGAACATTACAAAAAGATTGGACTGCTTGTTAATGTGAATGGGGATCAGTCGCGTGAAGAAGTGTTTGCCGAGATGATTAATAAACTTTACGAATTTTCGCAAAAATAGCCATATATATAATATATAGTGTAACAGGGGTGACATAATTTTGCAGAAAACTGGCACTATTGCATTTTGAGTGCTAATTTTGTATAATATAATCATGAATATCTCTGAAAGACAGGAAAAAATCCTGGCACAGATTATTGAAGAATATGCCGAGACGGCTTCTCCGGTGGGGAGTGTGACGATGGCGAAGCTTTTTGATGTGTCGCCGGCGACGATTCGAGCGGAGATGGCGAGGCTCGAGGCACTGGGGCTGATCGCACAGCCACATACTTCGGCGGGGCGCGTGCCGACGGATGCGGGGTATCGGTATTATGTGAATCGGATGACGGAGCCTGATGAAGGTTCTTTTGAAAAAGATACGTCGGAGAGCCGAGGAATGCACGCTTTGGAAAAGCGAGTGAGTTCGCAGTCTAGAGCCGACGCGGCGATACGCGGTGCAGTGGACTCATTGGTGGAACTGACTGGAAATTTGGGGCTGGCCACGGTTGGCGGGCAGTTGTATTTGTCAGGGATTTCGAGACTTTTTATGCAGCCGGAGTTTATGGACACGAATCGGGTGCAGGCGGTGGCAAAACTGCTAGACAACCTCGAACCGTGGCTGAGAGAAGCGGCGCCGGGCGAGCCTCTGAATATCTTTATCGGGCATGAAAATCCGATTGGCAAAAATTCAGAAGTGTCGCTCATTATTTCAAAATTTATTTCGCCGTTTTCGGATAGGAGCTACATCGGGGTCTTGGGGCCGACTCGACAAAACTATATGCGGGTGACGGGGCTGGTGAGATACGCTGGGCAAATGCTAGAAGAAGTATTAAATAGGGAGATAATATGAAAAAGAAACCAGAAGTGAATGTAGAGGTGGATGCCTCTGAAGTAGAAAAAGAATTTGCTAAACTCGAAAATGAGAAAGCGGAGCTTTTGAACGATTTACAACGGACGCGGGCGGATTTTGAAAATTATCGTAAGCAGATTGAAATCCAAAAAGAAAATGAGAAAAAGGCGGTGAAACTGGCGACGATTTTGAAACTTTTGCCACTTTTGGATGATTTGGATCGGGCGATTGCGACTTATCAGGAATTGGAGCCAGTTGCAAAAACTTTGGAAAAGAGTTTGAAGGATTTGAATCTCGCGAAAATTCCGTCGGAGGAGGGGGTGGAGTTTAACCCGGATTTGCATGAAGCGGTGATGACAGAGGGGGATGGAGATATGCAAGTGATTGCGGAGACATTGAGGCCGGGGTATTATTACGAAAATGAAGTGCTGCGTCCGGCAATGGTAAAAGTAGTTGGCAAATAATACTGAATGTGATATAATAATAAGAAGTTAAGTAGATAAGGATAAAAATAAATGGCAGATTATAGTTTGACGCTAAAAAAGCGGACGGAAACTGGAAAGAAATTAAAGAATCTTCGTGCCGATGGGATGATCCCTTCGGTGATTTATGGTGCAGGCGAGCCAGTGCTGGCTGCATCTGAATATGTGGCTTCGGAAAAGGTATTGAACGAGGCTGGCTATCACTCACCGATTGACCTTGATGTAGATGGCAAAAAGCAGCTTGCGATCGTAAAGGACGTGCAGCTTGATCCGGTGACTCGTAAGATTATCAATGTAGAGTTCCATGCAGTCTCGGCGAATGCGGCGGTTGAAGCGACTACCCCGATTATGATTGTGAACTTTGAAGCTTCGGATGCTTCGAAACTCTACCACTATGCGATGACTCAAGCAATGGAAGAGATTGATGTGAAGGCGAAACCGGCTGATCTTCCAAAAGAATTGACTGTGGATGCATCCAACTTGAAAGAGCTTGATGACAAGATTACTTTGGCGGATATTACATTGCCAAGTGGTGTGGAATTTGCCGATAAAGAAATGAGCGGCGAGCAAGTGATTGCATCGCTTTACGACCCAGCAGCAGAAGCGGCAGCGCGTGAGGCTGAAGCCGAGAAACCTGATATGGACGCGGCGGATGTGCCTTCCGAGAATGGCGAGAAGCCAGCTGAAGAAGCCGGAGAGTCTGGCGGAGAAAAGAAAGCTGAATAATTTGAAACTGGACCGCAAGGTCCAGTTTTTCTTTGGGGGTAGTGAAAGTTTTAAGGAAATTTTAAGCTAGAGATGATACAATAGAAAAAAGGAGATTATGATGGCTAGTATATATGATTCGAAGATAAAATATAAGGAATTAATGTGATTTTGAAAGGATAATATATGGAACTTTTGGACTTTTATGCAGATTGGTGTGGACCGTGTCAGATGTTGAAGCCGACGATTGAGGAATTTGAAAAGGCACATCCGGAGGTGAAAGTAACTTCGGTGAATATTGATGAAGATGAGGAACTGGCGGAGAAGTATGGCGTATCTGGCATTCCGTGCCTGGTGGTCTTGAAAGATGGCGAGGAAGTGCGGCGCGAAGTAGGAGTGATGCCACTCAAGAAACTCGAAAAATTGGTGGGGGTGTAGATGGAAAAATATGATGTGGTGATCGTCGGTGCGGGGATGGCGGGGCTAACCGCGGCGATTTATGTGGCGAGAGCGGGGAAATCGGTCTTGGTCCTGGAAGGAAAAGTGGAAGGCGGGCAGATTATCAATACTGTGGACATTGAAAACTGGCCGGGGGATATGCGAGTGTCGGGGGTGGATTTAATTCGCAAAATCAAGTCGCAAGTGGAAGAATTGGGAGCAAAAATCGACTATGTGAATGTAGTGAAAATTACGCCAAAAGATGGCGGATTTGAGATTTTTGGGGACATGGATGAGAAGTTTGAAGCCTCATCGGTAATCCTTGCGATGGGGACGAATCCGCGAAAGATGAGCGACGAGCAAACTAAATCGGCTGGGAAGAGGCCGATTTCGTACTGCGCGACTTGCGATGGGGCGCTTTATAAAGACAAGACTGTGGTAGTAGTGGGACATGGCAATTCGGCGAAACACGAAGTGAAATACCTCGAAGGAATTTGCAAGAAAGTCTATAATATCCATCATGACGAGCCGATTCCGGAGGATGCGGAAGCGGTGTTTGTGGCGATTGGACGAATCCCGGCAACTAAATGTGCGGAAGGTCTGGTAGAGATTGACCCGAGTGGTTACATTATGGCAGATGAAACTTGCCATACCTCCCGTGAGGGGGTGTTTGTGGCGGGGGATTGCCGAGTGAAAGATCTGCGGCAGCTGGTAACGGCGGCATCGGACGGATCGGTAGCGGCGACGGAAGCTGTGAAATACATAGCATAAAAATGGTAGCCGGAACGGGACTTGAACCCGTACGGATTGCTCCATTCGATTTTAAGTCGAACGCGTATACCAATTCCGCCATCCGGCCACCGTATATATATTATATCATAAATCTGGTATAATAGAGATATGAATATACTGTACTGTGGCGATAAAGGAATTGCTCGTGGAGTGTTGGTGTCGATTTTGTCGCTTTTAAAAAACAATACAGAACCACTTGAAATCTATATTGCGACGATTAAGTATGAGGGGGTGGTGCCATTTTCTGAAAAAACGGCGGGGTTTTTGGATGATTTGGTGAAAGGTAAGGTGAAACTTGGCGCAGATTTTTCTAAAAATACCAATGCAAAAAGCTTTGTAAGGCTGATTGATGCGACGGAAGTGTTTGTCTCTAATTTGCCAAAGAAAAATATGGGGTCGTATTTTACGCCGTGCTCGATGCTGCGACTTTACGCGGACAAAATTCCAGAATTGGCTCGGCTCGATCGAGTTTTGTATTTAGATTACGATGTGGTGTGTCGGAGAGATATTTCGGAATTTTATCATATGGATATGGATGGGATTGAAGCGGCGGGGGTGCTAGATATTTACGGGCGGAGATTTTACCATTATCACGGGATTTTTAAACAAGATTATATGAATTCGGGCGTGATGCTGTTTAACATGCCGGAGTGTATCAAATCGGGAATGTTTGAAAAAGCGGTGGAACTTTGTGGGAAGCGGTGGATGATGCTGGCAGACCAGGCGGCTTTGAACAAAAGTATTTCAAAAAGAAAAATTATGCCACTCAAATATAACGACCAGCGTGAAAGGCCGGATAGGGAGACGGTTTTACACCATTTTTCGAATAACTTTAAGTTTTTGCCATTTTTCCATGTACAAAAAGTAAAGCCGTTTGAAATCGACAAAGTACATGAGATTTTGAAAATTCATTCGTATGATGGTATTTTTGGAGAGTATAATAAATTGAAAGGGAATTTGTAATGGCAAAGGCGGAATTATTCCAAAAAGATATTCCGAAGGATGAGCGGGTGTTTTATTATACTTCGGAAGAGGATGACCCGATCAAGACGGATGAGCAGGAGCGGAAGGAAAAAATCTTGCTCCCGGATGGGTATGAATATATTCCAAAAAATCCGTTGGTGAGAATTTACTCGCGGATGATGTTTGGAATTTTCTGGGTGTTTGGGCAGTGGTACGAGAGGCATTATTGGCAGGCGAAATTTTATGGGCGGGAGAAACTAAAAAAAGCGAAGGGCTCTGGCTACGTGATGTATTGTAATCACACGAATCCGTTTCACGATGTGTTTGGGCCGGCGCTCGCTGCGGACAAAAGGATTTATACGATTATCAGTCCGGTGAATTTGAAAATCCCGGGGATTGGGCCTTTGCTTCCGATGATTGGTGGGGTGCCGCTAGGTGTAACGCGCGAAGAAAAACGGGCGATGAATGAGGCAGTGGACAGGCGGCTGGTCCGGCAGAAAAAATGCTTGGTGATTTATCCAGAGGCTCATGTGTGGCCGTATGCGACGACGATTCGGAAGTTTCCGGCGGGTGGGAAATCGTTTAAATATGCGGTGCGGAATAATTTGCCGGTCTTCTCGATGACGACGACCTATCATAAGCGATCCGAAAAAGCGCGAAAGAAATATGGTGATTTACCGCGGATGGATATTTATGTGGATGGGCCGTTTTATCCGGATACTTCGAAGAGTGATGAAGAGAATCAGGAGATGCTGGCGGAGAAAGTTTATGAAAGTATGAAAAAGCATGCAAAGAAAAATACTTATGAATATTTTAAATATATTAAAAAGAAATAAAACTTTGAATATATACGGAAATTTGGTAAAATTGTAAGTAAGAATAAGTAGAATAAAAAATGAGTATTTTTAGTACAGGTCTGCCACTTGATAAATACACAAAAGTTGTGCCGGTGTTTTTGACGATTAATAGTAACTATGCGCCGTATGCGGCGGCTTCGATTCATTCGTTAATTCAACATACGGATAAGAAGCGATATTACCGGATTATTATTTTGCACGATGGGCTGAATCTGGTGAATCGGTGGAGGTTGAGAAGCTTGGTGACGGATAACTGTGCGATTCAGTTTAAGAAGATTTCGCGAAGCTTGTATCTTCGGGCGGTGATTGCGTATTGTTCGAAGAGGAAGGGGATGGGGGATTTCTTCTCGGCGGCGGTGTATTATTACCGGTTTTTTATTCCGCTACTTTTCCCTTTGTACGAGAGAGCGGTGTATATAGATAGCGATACGATTTTGCGCGGGGATATTGCTAAGCTTTTTGACATGGAGATGGGTGATAATGCGGTGATGGCGATGGTGGACCCGAAAGTGACGGTGATTCCGGAATTTCGAGATTATGTAGACATAGCGGTGGGCGTGCCACATACTGAATATGTGAATGACGGGGTGATGCTGATGGATCTTAAAAAAATGCGGAAGATGAAATATCTTTCGACGATGGTGGAGATGATTAAAAAGTATGATGCGGATTTGGTAGCGCCGGATCAAGATTACTTAAATGTGATTCTTAAGGGGCAGATTGGGCATTTTGGCTCGGAATGGAATGCAGAACCAACGGCGGAGTTTGATGACGACACGATGCTGGTGCATTTTAATTTGTTTAATAAGCCATGGCATTATAAGAACGTACCGGGAGAAAAGATTTTTTGGAATGCGGCGAGAGGTACTGGGTTTTATGGCGATCTCAAACGGCAGCAGGAAAGTTTTGATGAAGCGCGGCAGAAAGTTGAGCAAGAGAAAGTAGCAGCGCTGATTAAAAAAGCGGGTGTGGTGGTGAAGCGGGGGAAAGTGCTGATTAAAAGGCCCGAAAGATAAGCAGTAGGCTTATTTACAATCTATGAGTTTATGGTATAATTATCGTTGTGAAACAGAGTAAAAAATCGGGAAATATTAGGCGGACCTTGCATTATTTTTGGAAGGCCTTGATGCAAAATAAAATCAGGACATTTTTGATATTAATTTTGGTGCCGATTTGGATTTTTATTTCGAACGTGGTGGTGCCTTATGGTACGTCAGAGATTGTGGGGAAATTGTCTGGTGTGGATTTTGAGATTGCGGATTATATGGGCATACTCCTGCTGACGCTTTTGTCGGCTGGGGTGAATAATTTTGCAATAATCAGAGCAATAGATTGGCTGGATTGGAGTTTGGATGCTAAGGGTGGAGAATATTTGGCGAGACTTTGTTTTAATGCGGTGATTAATCAATCGATGACTTTTCATAATGACAAGTTTTCGGGTTCTTTAACCAGTGCGGCAAATAAACTGCCGAGTGCATTTATTAGTCTCAAATCTGCATTTGTTTGGGATATTTTTCCGTTGCTTCTTACTATGATGTATTCTATTGTAGTGGCTGGGATAGTTTGTCTGCCGTTTGCTTTGATTCTGCTAGCATATGTGACTGTATATATGATGGTGGCGATTTTGACTTATTATAAAACTAGAAATGTAGATGAGGAATTAGCGAATGCCGAAAATAAGCGGACGGGGCAACTGGCTGATTCGATTACAAACATGGTGTCGGTAAAATCTTATGCGCGGGAATCGTTTGAAGATGCGAGATTTACTAATGCGAATAAACGAGTGACTAATATGACGTTTAATGTGGCGAAAGTTTCGTTTTGGCGGAATCTTTCGATGAATGTAGTGAATATGGTGACTTTTGCTGGGCTACTAGTACTAATTGTAATGAGTCATGATCTTTTTGGTATTTCGATTGCAAGTATGGTGTTTTTGTATTCGCTTTCAAATGCGTTACTTTCTAATGTTTGGAGTATCAACCATATCCTTCGGCAGATTAATCGTGCGTTTGGTGATGCGAAAGAAATGGTAGAAATACTAGATATGGATAGAATTGTAGACGACAAAACTGACAAGCCTCTCAAGGTGACTGATGCGGAAATTGATTTTAATCATATTACATTTAGGCACAAAAAGAAACAGGATAATTTGTTTTCGGATTTTAATTTTAAAGTGCCAACTGGTAAAAGCATCGGCCTTGTGGGAGTGAGCGGCTCGGGTAAATCTACCTTGGCGAAGCTGCTACTACGTTTTGCGGATGTGGACTCGGGTGGGATTTATATTGATGGGCAAGATATTCGTGATGTAACACAAAAGACGCTTCGAGAAGCGATTGCCTATGTGCCGCAGGAATCGTCGCTTTTCCATCGCTCGATTTTTGAAAATATCGCTTATGGAAAATTGGGGGCGACGCCTGAGGAAGTGTATGAGGCGGCGCGACTAGCTCACGCGGATGAGTTTATCGAAAAATTGCCAGATGGTTATGATACTATGGTGGGAGAGCGGGGAGTAAAACTTTCTGGTGGGCAGAGGCAACGCATTGCGATTGCACGGGCGATTCTTAAAGACGCGCCGATTCTAGTTCTAGACGAGGCGACATCGGCACTAGACTCGGAGAGTGAAGCGTTGATCCAAAAGTCGCTGGCGAATTTGATGAAAGGGCGGACCTCGATAGTGGTGGCGCATAGACTTTCGACGATTGCGGGGCTGGATGAAATTGCGGTGCTAAATGACGGTGCGATTGTGGAACAAGGTACGCATAAGGAACTGCTGGCTAAAAATGGTGAATATGCTAAACTTTGGTCGAGACAGAGCGGTGCGTTTCTGGATGAGTAATTTTTTTAAAAAAGTGGCGTGGTGATTTTTGTGTTTTTTGCACGAAAGCAGAAAAAGTGTAGGAAAAATTGGTACATTAGAGGTGGGGGGTTGAAATTTCGCCCCCACTATGATACTGTTGCAGCGGTTGGGAGTATTGGGTTTTGACTAATATGAATTCGGCGTGGGCCAGCAGCCTAGCTAACTGCGAGGGGATTCATGAAGAGTCCTAGTTAATCTTGGGTCGAAATCCCCTATTTTACTAGTTAAGATAGAAAGGAGGGTTCATGAGTAGAGGCATTTTATTTGTGATCAGGCTCTGGTCAAAAAGGATTACCGTCATCATAAGATGGCGGTAACCAACTAATACCTTCAACCGGTAGCATACTAGGTGCTGCTACCATTGTTTTAATTATACCTCAAGCGTCATGAAAAGTCAAGTTGTCTAGGCCATGGCTTCGAGGGCGTTTACGACGATGTAGCCGTAATAGACGGCGAAGACGATGAGCATGAAAGCACCTTCTTTTT
>JAFRJN010000009.1 GCA_017432225.1 Candidatus Saccharimonadota bacterium | reverse complement strand
TCATAACCTTATGTTAATCAAACTTAACTTCTGGTGCTTTTTCAATTTTGGCCTTCTCGGCTTCTTCTACTTCAAAGTATTCACGCGTCTTGAAATGCCCCACCAAGTTATTAATAATGTTAACTGGGAAAGTTTTAATCCGAGTATTGAGATCCTTTGCCCCAGCATTGTAAAATCGTCGTGCCGCCTGAATCTTGTCCTCGGTATCTTGCAATTGTGTTTGCAAGGTCTGAAAATTCTCATTAGCCTTGAGTTCCGGATAAGCCTCCGCAATCGCAAAAATCTTCGACAGCGCACCCTGCATGGCGTTTTCTGCTTCAGCGGTTTGCTTCACCGTCTTAGCCCCCATCGTCGCCGCTCGCGCCTCGGTCACCATTTTGAAGGTTTCCTTTTCGTGCTTAGCATATCCCTTCACGGTCTCCACTACATTTGGGATCAAATCCGCTCGATACTTCATCTGCACCGTGATATCCGACCAAGCCTCATTCACTCGCTCGTTTAATTTAACTAAACCATTATAAATCCCCGCAAAAATCGCAACCAGTAGTATCACCACTACCACAATTACGATTGCTATTATTCCACCTGTGGACATATTAACTCCTTTTTAAATTATATTTCCATTATAACACAAATACCCAGAATCAACCTTCAAAAACCATAAAAATGGTGCGAGTGATGAGACTCTAACTCACGACCTCTTCCTTTGCAAGGAAGCGCTCTACACCGCTGAGCTACACTCGCACATATCGCCATTATAGCACAACTCTTGAATTTTTCCAAAATTTTCGCTAAAATTTAACCATGAGCTGGTTAATATTAGTTGCCATTGCCGTATTATTTGACGTTTTTCGGATTTTTACCGACAATTATATTTCTGATGTTTATTACAAAGGCCGCGAAGTCGCTTCTCAAAAAATGTTTTCCGCCATCGGCAAAACCATCGTCAGTATTATTATTCTTATCGCTGTCGGTTTTAGTTTTACTGAATTCTCACCCTCCACTATTTGGCTCTTACTTCTTTCTGGCGCCCTCCTTAGTCTAGCCGAAATCCCTTACTACCTCGCTCTTGGTATCGAAGATTCCACCAATATCGGTATTTTTATTCAGTTGGCACCGATTCTCTACCTCATTCTCGGCTGGCTGTTCCTAGGCGACACTTTCTCACCCATCCAACTCGCCGCCATCGCTATTATCCTCGTCGCTCCTGTTCTCATCGTCATGACTTCCAGAAAACGCAGCCGCAAAGTCAAACTTCACGCCGTTCTCCTCGCCTTTCTCTATGTCCTAATCGCTGTCATCGGCAATCTTATCTTTGTCAACGTCAACGCCGAAAATTTTGACACTCACTTTTTAATTGAAGAAATCTCCCTTACCATTCTTGGCACCGGCCTCACCGACCTCATCATTATGCTTGCTCTCCCCAAATGGCGCATCCGCTACTATCATGTCCGCAAAAAAAGCAAAAACAAAGTCCTCATCCCCCTAGGTATTAGCATGACCGTCGGCCTCATCAAAAGCTTCGCCTACCGTGCCGCCCTAGTCGCCGCCCCAGCCGTGGCTTTAGCTTCCGCTGCTTCTGATTCGGTCGAGCCCATCGCTATTTTCTTTATGGGAGTCATCCTTACGTTGATTTGGCCGAACTTTGGCCGCGAAAAACTCGATAAAAAAACCGTCCGTATCCACCTCATCGCTACCGTCTTAGTCGTAATCGGCATTGTTTTAATGCAACTGTGATATAATAAGATTAGGTGGCGCTTTGGCGGAGTGGTTACGCAGCGGTCTGCAAAACCGCGTACACCGGTTCAATTCCGGTAGGCGCCTCCATCTTAGAACTAAATAGGTATTTTGAGGCAATTTCCCGGAGTTCCAGCAAAAAGTCAAGGCCTTTAGGCCTTTACTTTTTGCGAACGCAGGCGCCTCAAAATACCTATTTAGTTCTTAATAGTGGCTCTGGTGTTTGTGCCAGCCCGGCGGCTTTTTCTATCAGTGCCCGGATTTGTCCGGCGCTCACCTCTGCCATCTCCGGCGTATAACTCTCCTTTTCGCGCATCAAATCCCCCGTAAACCCAGTCCCCTTCGCCGCTTCCCAAAACAGTTCGCCTTGGTTCACGTCATCATGATACCACGGCTTCTTGGACAAATTAAAATGCAGTAGCTTCGCCCCCTTCACATTTTCACCCTCCGGCTGGCAATTCCATTCCCGCCCCAAATGTTTAATTTTACCCTTCAATATTACATTCAGATAATCCTGATCCGGCGCCACCAAGTCCGCATCCTCTTTGATTAAATCCGTCATCTTAGTAATGTAATGTAGTTTCCTCAGTTTCTTCAAATCCATCAGTAGCACCCCCGAATTCACATAGTTACGATGTGGTACCCCTAGCGCTTTCTCCACATATTCCACGAACTCCGGCACATTCGCCACTTTCGGATCCGGCCGCGCCGCAATCACATCCTCTCCTAGCTCAATATCAAATAACTCCCCAATATCCCCCATCAAAATCGTATCCGAGTCAATATAAATCCCCTTATCATATTGCAAAAACATCCGCGCAATAAACGCCCGATAATAATACACCGGCCGGGCAAAGAAATCTCCCGAGCCACTCCGCTTCGCACAATACCGCACAATTATCTGCATATACAAATTATATTTCATCTTATGAAACTCAATCGCGCAGTTCCGCGTCACCAGGTTCCGAAGCCGTATCCGGTTTTTCAAACTCAGCCGATCATACATCACAATCACTCGGTAATTCCGCTCCGGATTCGTGTGTTTCATCAGCGAATTAATACACGCCCCCGCATATTTAGCGTAATCATCCGTAATCGTCAAAAACACCGGCACCACCTTAGTTTTCTTAAACAAACTCACCCCTGTATTAAATATACTCATTGTTTTTTAGGCTTTTCCTCAGTTTTTTTGATATATTCAAAATACTCATAAGTATTTTTCTGACTATATTTTACCATAGAATCATAAGCTTTTCTAGCTAGCATCGCTCGGTTTTCTTCGCTACTTAAACCCTTATCTGGCCAAAACGGCCCATCCACATATACCTCCATTCGCGGCAAATCGCCCTTCTTCTTATCTTTCCGCCGATGATAAGTCGTAGTCATCGTGTACACCGGTAAACCATTTCGCTCTGCATATTTAAACGACTTATCCCCCGCCGGAAACTTCCGAATACCCGTATAATACGGCCACACATGCGCCTCTGGATACACTACCAGCACCTTCTTCTGCGCTAGTCGCTTATCCACTGCCGCGTTAAACGCCTTCTTCTCCTCAGCCGTCTTGCCTAGTGGCAACCCTCCGATATAGGGCAAAAACTTCCCGATCCCCGGAATCTTCAAGTTCACCGGGCTAATAATCGTAAAAATTCTTCTATCCGCCGCTAACGCCGGCCCAAACACATCATGAAACGGATTGGTGTGGTTAGCATAAATCACATATCCCTTACCCCGCGCCTCTTTCAATTTTTCCCGCCCATAAAATTTCGCCTGCCAATAATGCCGCTCGTACCACTGCCCAAAAATCCAAAAAATCCGAAACAGCACCGCCGAATACACTCGCGTCCACCAATGCTTCGGAATAAACTCATACCCCTCCGGCAGCCCCACCTCTATCTTCTTCTCCTGCTCATCCGTCTTAATCGGGTCATCCGTCTCCGATTCGTAATAAAACACCCGCTCTTTTTTGGGGATATCTTTCTGAAATAATTCTGCCTTCGCCATAATATAAGTATAACACATGAGAAGATTAAATAGCTTTTTCTAAGACTTAATGAGATTTAGACCAGATTTTTGAATGTTATTTAATCTTCCTATATTGTTTATAATTCATCTCTTAATGTATTGTATTTTTGCAGTATATCATCATACTCAGTAATTTTTAATATCTTGTGAATT
>JAFRJN010000008.1 GCA_017432225.1 Candidatus Saccharimonadota bacterium | reverse complement strand
CCTCTGGCGAAAGGAAGTTGTCCTTGAGCGCATACGGCACACCCGCGAGCCGCCCAACTTTCTCACCGCGAGCAATCCGAGCATCAATGTCTCGCGCCTTCTCTAGAGCTTTAGTATCGTTCAAAAACGTAAAAATGTTATAATCCGAAAACTCGTGCGCCTTATCAAGAGCGTCCTGTACCAACCTTACTGCAGAAACTGTTTTATTTGCTACCTTCATAATACCTTCGGCACCTTTACTTGATTATCTTTTTGCTCACGAGAAAGCGCCAGCAGATCTTCTCTCGAAGCTTCTTGCGGCAAAATTTCATCATCACGCCAGACATTTTCCATTTCAAACACTTGATAAGTCGGCTCCACATCAGACACATCTACCGAGTCTAGCTGTGAAACATACTTCAAAATCTCCCCGAGATCTTTTTTGAGTGACTCGGCTTCTTTTTCGGAAATCGAAAAATTCGACAACTCCGCCAGATGATTGATTGTATCCACATCTACATTCACCCCCTTATTATACCACATTTTTTATTTCACGTTTTTAAATAAAATCTTTTTGACATAATTTATAATCGGCTGGGCTTCTGGTAAATTCAAGAAAAAGCTCGCGACGATGTAAGCAATGAATGATACTACCGCGATCAAAGCGAACTTCGGAATCGTAATCACAAGTGAAGTATCCGTCGCCATCAAAGGCACGAATTTTGTCATCGAAAACGCCACGCATCCACAAATTAGCGTCGCAAACAGCATCCGCCCCAACCCTTTCCAAAAACCAAGATTTAGAATCTCGCCACCAGACCTTTTTTGTAAAATCGAAAGCAAAATTACAATTTCAATCAAGGCTCCCACTGACTGCGCAATACCTAGCCCATCCACTCCCCAGCCAGCAAAATATGCAATGACCGACAGCCCCACCGTCAGCCCAATCGCCACAATTGATACCACAAACGGCGTTTTGGTATCCTGATAAGCATAAAACCCGCGCGACGCGATATGAAATACCGAACGGGCAAAAATCGCCACACACAAAGTCCCAAGAATTGACGCCATCGTACCATTACTATCGTTATTACCGATGTTAGAAATAAACGAAACTACATATCCTCGTCCAAAGAATGCAATTGCGGCCACCGGCAAAGCGATCCAGGTAATCGTACGAAGTGCCTGCCGGAAAGTATGATAAAATTCTTTTTTATTCCCCTCGCCTAGTTCTTCGGTCAATTTTGGGAAAAACGCCGTCGAAATCGCTACACCAATCAGGCTTACTGGCACCGTATGAAGCGTGGTCGCCTGGTCAAACGACCGCACCGCTCCCGGCCCCATCCTAGAGGACAAGTTCGTCGACACAATTGAATTAATATAATCAATTCCCTGGTCCAGCGACCGTGGCGGTAGTAGCCGTAAGATCGTCCGGAACCCTTGATTTTTCCAATTTATTTTGAATTCATAGTCAAATCCCAGCCCAAACATCCCGATTAGTGACACAATTAGCTGCAAAATCGCCCCGAGCACTACGCCGAGCGCCACGCCCATGATGCCGCCCTCAAATACTTGTACACCAAACAAATTTATTCCGCCGGTAAAGCAAGTAATGCCAATAATAATACCTATATTATATATAGTTGGCGCAAATGCATAAAATACAAATCGATGCGCTGCCTGCTGCATGGAAGTTAGCACTGTAGTGATTGAAAATAGAAACGGATTTATCGCAATTACGCGCGTCATATTAATTGCGAGAATCGTGCCCGACTCGTCTAGGCCAGGAGACACTACATAGCGAATCAAAGGATCCGCAAAAACCATAATTAGTACACTTACAATGAGCGACAAAATCGCCAGTAAATTTAGTAGAGACGACGACAATTCCCATGCCGATTTTTTATTCCCCGATGCTAATCTTTGGTTAAATACTGGAATAAACGAAACCGCGAGCGCGCCCGAAGTCAAAATGAAAAACATAAAATCTGGCACCGTAAATGCCGCCGTGTAAGCATCAATCCCTGTCGGATATGTCCCAAGATAATATGAGTTCAAAAGCCGATCGCGAAAAAGCCCTAAAAGTGCCGAGATTAGCGATGATGAAGCCAGAACGATTGCCGCCGATTTTACCGACAGTTTCAGATTGGCGAGCGCTGTGACGGACTTAAAATGAAACTTTTTCATACATTTATTATAACACGTGTTATAATATATATATGGCTAAAAATAAAGCAAAGAGTGTGGGTAAGGCAAAAGCCAAGAACTCAAAAGCAGATCAATCTATACCAAAACCAGTTAAAAAGTCCGGTCGCCGGAAAAAACTCAAATTGTATTCCAATTTGAGTACCAAGCATAGGGCCAAAAAGGACGCGGCCTCGCGTCGTCGTGCGGAATATCTCGCGACTCTCCCCAAAGATCCATGGAAAAGATTTTGGGCACGTCTTCACCCCAAGCGCGTGTTCAAATGGTGGTTTTCTTGGCGCGGCCAAAAGACCATTCTAAAAACCATTGCAGCTACTATTTTGATTTTGATTATTATTACTGGCGGTCTATTCCTTTACTACAAAAAAGACATTGAGGGTATGAAGCTTGATGAAATCGATATTTCTGATACAGTTAATACTTATCTAGACCGTAACGGTACCGTTTTGTGGAAAGATACCGGTAACGATAACTATCGTTTGGTAGTGAATGGCGAGGACATTTCTCCGTATATGTATCAAGCCACTATCGCTATTGAGGACCGCAATTTCTATAATCACATCGGCGTTGACTTTGTCGCGTTGATTCGTGCGGCCTTCTCTACTTTAGGCGGTCATGGCGTGCAGGGTGGTTCCACTCTTACTCAACAGTTGATTAAGCAAGTCTACTTTGCTGACGAAGCTCAAAGCGAAGACCGTGGTGGTCTTGCTCGCAAAATCAAAGAGTTAATTCTCGCAATCGAGCTTGAGCGGATGTATAGTAAAGATGAAATTATCACTATGTATCTAAACCAGTCGCCTTACGGCGGTCGTCGTAATGGCGTAGAATCTGCTGCTCGGACTTACTTTGGTAAATCCGCTAAAGATTTGGATCTTGCCGAGTCTGCACTCCTCGCTTCGATTCCAAACAACCCAGGTGTCTTTAACCCGTATAATGAATATGGGCACGAGCAATTACTTTGGCGTCAGCATTATACTTTAGACGTAATGGCCGAGATGGGCTATATTACTCAGGAAGAAGCCGAGGCTGCCAAGGAAGTTAATATTCTCGATCGTATTCAGCCAGAGTCTACCCAATATTCTGACATTCTCGCTCCGCACTTCGTTCTAGAGGTTCGCAGCCAACTTGAGGAAAAATACGGTATTTCTACCATGCGTGCCGGTGGCTGGACTATCAAGACCACACTAGATTACCGCGCCCAGCAAATCGCCGAAGACGCCGTCGCTACCGGCGCTGCCTATACTTACGTCAATAAATCTGATGACATCGCTCTTGTTTCTGTCGATGTTGAGACTTCGCAGGTGATTGCCATGGTCGGTTCGATCGATTTTACCAATCCAGTCTATGGCGAGCTCAACGCTACCACCGACTCTCTGATTGAGCCAGGTTCTACTATTAAGCCGATTCTCGACTATTCTCCGCTCTTTATGCAGCGCGAAGGCGTCAACTACGGCCCAGGCTCGATATTAAAAGACGAAAATATCGACAAAATTTACTGTGCCGGCTACACTGGTAGATGTTCTCTTACCAACGCTACTGGTAGCTTCTACGGCGACGTTACCATTCGCTTCTCGCTTGGTCACTCGCTCAACATTGCTGCGGTTAAGGCGCTATATATTAATGGCATTGATAACTCTCTTGAGATTGCTCATGCTCTTGGTGACACTACCTACTGTAAAGACCGCGAAGGTTATGGCCTTTCTATCGCCATCGGCTCTGGCTGTGGTGTAAAGATGGTCGAGCATGCCAATGCTTACGCTTCCCTCGCTCGTGGCGGCTCTTACAAGGATTTAAGCTACGTCCTAGAGCTCAAAAATTCTAGTGGCGATGTGGTAGAGACCTGGACTGATACTCCGGCTACTCGCGTAGTAGACGAGCAGGTTGCCTACATGATTTCAAGCATCTTGAGTGATGGTGGCGCTCGCTTCGCTATTTATGCACCTGGTGGTTCGCAGAGTTACGGTTATGTGGTTCCAGGCGTCTGGACCGCTACCAAGACTGGTACTACCACCACGACTAACTCCGCTGTGACCAAAGACTCTCTCATCATGAGCTACTCTACTGCACTTGCTACGATGGTTTGGAACGGTAATCACGATGGTTCGGGCTTGTCTTCCAACTCCAACATGGTCGCTCGTACTACTGTGGGTACTTACATGGAGCGCGTCCATGCCGAAGTTTACGCCCCAGATGGCAAATGGACTTCCGGCGATCAGCCAGTCCAGCCAGCTGGCATGCAGAGGCTGACAGTCAATGGCAAGACCGACATTTGGCCAAGCTGGTTCAACGCCTCCAAGAACTCCGGTGTTTCTAAAGAAACTTTGACCTTCAACAAATACAACCATTTATTAGCCTCTAAATGTACCCCAGAGGATTACAAAATCCAAATCGAGGTGACCAAGACTATTGACCCAATGACTGGCGAGGCTGTCTATACCGTACCAGAGCCATATAACCGTGAGCAAGAAGATACTTGTAGTTATAATCCACCGACGGTGTCTCTATCTATATCTGGCACCAATATCGTTGCTACTATCAAGAAAGGTAGCTCCGACATCGCCGGATACACTCTCTACGTGGATGGCATCGAGCAATCTGGTATTTCGATTAACTCGAAAGGAATAGTTTCTGGCTACGTACTAGACGGCTCCGAAAAGACCATTCGCCTAGACGTTACCGACACGGCTGGCTACCCGGCGTCATACACGCTTACTCTCGATAACAAGACTAATTCATCCAGCTCTTCCAGCTCCTCGACCAGTCATTAAGTATAAGCATTTGCTATTATTCTAGTTTCTGTTATAATATATATTATATATGGAATGGATTATTCTGATTATTAGCTTGTTGATTTTAACCGAGACTTCTATTTTGACCTTCAGAAAGTTTCGCCCTTCCCTCTCAAACAGCAAGCGCAAAATCTATGTTGATACTTCCGCCTTGATTGACGGACGGATTATAAACATCGCTAAAACTGGCTTTCTCGGCGGTGATTTGATTATCCTAAAAACTGTACTTTTAGAGCTGCAGCTAATTTCTGATGGCAAAGATCAAGACAAACGTAATCTCGGCCGTACGGGTCTCAATAACGTTGCCGAGCTCGAACGTGTCGTCAACGTTAATACGGAAATAGTCGATGACACTGGTGGCAACAAAAAAGTCGATGAGCAGCTCTTAAAATATGCTAAAGAAAATAAGGGTACCATTATGACAATCGATTACAACCTTATCAAAGTCGCAGAAGCCGAAAAAATCCCGACGCTCAATGTCAATGAGTTATCTATTGCTGTTCGTAGTGAACTTGAAATTGGCGAGCACCTCAAAGTCCGCATCAAAGAAAAAGGCTCTGTCAAAGGCCAAGGCGTTGGCCATTTGCCAAATGGCGCCATGGTGGTCGTTGAGAACGCCTCTCGTCGCATCGGCCAAGAAGTCGAAGTCAAAATCGTTAGGCAGCTAGAGTCTCCATCCGGCCGCATGGCCTTCGCGCGAATTGTAAAGAAATAGTTATTTAATTAGATCCTCACCAAATTTGACCGCCGTATTGTGATTTTCATTAAGGAGATCGTAATACTTGGCTACGAGCTTGGTGCGCCCGAGTACTTTGGCCACATCCGCCGCAATATCATACCGAGAAGCCGCATTCATACGTAACATTTCAAACGGTGTAGTAGTTGAGCCTTCTTCATTAAACCCATGCACTCGCACTCGTCCGCGTGCAGTATAATTTTCAAAAATCGCCGCAAGCGTTTCTGGATAACCATGAAAGTTGGCGATAATCGGTCGATCAGCCGTAAAGAGCTCTTCAAATTTAGATTTCGAAAGTTTACTAGTCGTGGTACCAATTGCTCGGTAAGAAAGCGCCGTAATCCCCACAAAACGAAGCTTGATTCCCGGCAAATCTTTGCGCAGAATCTTCATCGCTTCTAAAGTTTCGTGAGTCTGGATATCACCCGCCGCCGTCAATACGAAATCCGGATTTTCGTCCGAAGCAAATTCATAAACACTTGCCCCGCCGTTTTCATA
The DNA here is from genome assembly GCA_017432225.1 of Candidatus Saccharimonadota bacterium. Classification (GTDB taxonomy): domain Bacteria; phylum Patescibacteriota; class Saccharimonadia; order Saccharimonadales; family Saccharimonadaceae; genus Nanosyncoccus. The sequence goes on along the minus strand of JAFRJN010000008.1, from coordinate 3,920 downwards.
CTGGAATTCGGCATGTTTGGAATCGATATAACGTGGCACTTCAGTTTTATTAAAAGTAGTTAAGTTCACTACATCGCGAGATTTTAGCATAAAGTCAAACGCTGTTTCTATGGCTACATCATCCACTGGGAACAAACAGTTGCAAAGATTGGTCGGCAACGTGAGAAGCGTCGAAATCAGCGCTGGTGACTGATGCGTATAACCATTGTGGTCTTGCCTCCAGCAAGTTGAGGTCGAAAGCAAATTTACTGCCGGGAGCTCTTCTCGCCAGGTTACTTCGCGCGACTGCTTGACGAACTTGAGATGTTGCAGAATCTGTGAAGTAATAATCGGGTAGAATGCTTCGTAGCTTCCCATCATCGCCTGTTCGCCAGCCATCAAATGTCCGGTCATGGTGGAAAACAACACATTTTCGGATAGCATTTCAATGATTCTGCCGTCTGAAGCTGATGGAAGGTCCCAAGTTTCGCGCTTCAAATCGCCCCACGCCCGTTTTTCTACGCCATAAATCGCGTCGAAGCGATTAGAGGTCGTCTCGTCTGGCGAAAAGAAATAGAAATATGGATTTTTCTTGAATTGATCGGCAAGTAATTCCCCCACTCTTTCTGCTGGGCTAAAAGCCTCTACGCCTGGGTTTTCTACGTGTTCAATCATAGTACAAATCCTTTCTCTGTGTCAAACAATTCGTTAAAGTTGTAGCTTTTTAGCCATTCTTCCAATGCGTTTAATTCATTAGAATTATTCATCGGGCTCTTCAAAGGAATTTGATGTGATTCGTGATGCTTGTTCGGCCCGCCCGCGCCTTTTTCGGTCTTTAGAATGTAAAATGGAAAATCAACTTTTTGGTTCAAAGCATTTTGGAAGGCTTCCGGATCGTCGCCATCAATCAGAATCGGTTGATAGCCAAAGCCACGAATCATCTCATTTAGTTCCCTCTCCGACCTTCTTGCATAAATTGACGGAGCTGAAATCTTGTAGCCGTTAAAGTGTAAAATCGGAATCACTTTGCCATTTTTGGAGCTTGCAAGCAGCGAGCGTAGATTCAAAGAATCTAGTGTAGTGGCGGTTTCTAGTTCGCCATCACCAATCATCACGGCTAGGATTTTTTCTGGATGGCCGAGGCTTAAACCGTAGGCATTCGCAAGCGCGTAACCCAGCTCACCACCTTCTACGATTGTACCTGGAGTGTATGGACTAGCATGAGATGGAAAACCATCCGGCCAAGAGAAATTGTGGCAAACATAAGCTAGCCCCCTCTCGTCGCGAGTGGCATTTGGGTCGACTCTTTCGAGCTCACCGTCGAAGAAAAGATTGGCCTGCAGTGCTGGGAAACCATGCCCAGGCCCTAGGACAAAACTAAAGTTTGAATTCCCCTCATAGAAACTTTTGAGATTGGCGTAGGCCACGTTGATGCCATGGCAAGTCCCCCAATGCCCAAGCAGTCTTGGTTTGACGTCATCAAATCCTAGCGGTCTTTCTAGCAAAAAGTCATCACTTAAAAATAATTGCGCTACGCACATATAATCACAGGCACGTATACGCTTCTTGATATATTCTAATTTATCTATGCCCACTCCACTCATGCTTATATTATATATTAAGTTTTTATTTTTTACAACTCTTTTTTGATCTTTTCTATTTCGTCTCTGAGCGCAGCGGCTTTTTCAAACTCAAGATTCGCCGCGGCAAGCTGCATTTCTGAAGATAGTTGCTTAATTAAATTCGGTAGCTCGTCTTTTGGAATCTTTTTAATATCTAATTTATCCTCTACTTTCTTCTCCGGAATAATCGCTCGAAGCCCAAGAGAGATTTCCTTTTTGATCGAAGTCGGTACAATATGATGCTTTAAGTTGTACTCCTTTTGGATCTCGCGCCGGCGATTGGTTTCCGTGATAGCCTTTTCCATACTCTCAGTGATGTAATCGGCATACATAATTACTTTACCTTCCACGTGCCGAGCTGCCCGGCCAATCGTCTGAATCAAGGCTGACTCTGAACGCAGGAACCCTTCTTTATCCGCATCCAGTATCGCAACTAGCGACACTTCTGGCAAATCCAATCCCTCGCGCAGTAGATTAATCCCCACCAGCACATCCACTACCCCCTCGCGCAGATCGCGGAGAATATCGCCACGCTCCAGCGTGTCAATATCGGAATGAATATAAGCAGTTTTCACTCCCCGCTCTTTCAAATGGTCGGTCAAATCCTCCGCCATACGTTTGGTCAGAGTCGTAATCAGAGTTCTTTGGCCTTTGGCAATCCGCCGGTCGATTTCCTCCATTAGATCATCGATCTGTCCGTCAGTTTTTCGCACTTCTACTTCCGGATCGAGCAGCCCCGTCGGGCGAATTACTTGCTCGGCTGGCTTTGGACTATTCTCAAGTTCATATTCGCCCGGCGTCGCCGAAACATAAATCGCCTGATTGACCTTTTCGTCAAACTCACCAAAAGTCAGCGGCCGGTTGTCGAGCGCCGACGGCAAACGAAATCCATAATTTACTAAATTAAGCTTGCGCGCATGGTCACCATTATACATTCCTCTCACCTGTGGCAAAGTCATGTGTGATTCATCCACAATCAAAAGAAAATCTTTTGGGAAAAAGTCGAGTAAAGTGTGCGGTGGCTCACCCGCTTTCCTGCCCTCAAGATGCCTAGAATAATTCTCGATCCCCTTTACGAAACCGGTTTGCTCCAACATTTCGAGGTCATATTTGGTTCTTTGTGACAATCTTTGTGCTTCAAGAAACTTTTCGTGTTCATTAAAATACGCCAGTCTTTCTTCATATTCCGCCCTAATCAAATCAAGTGCCCGGTCCAGTTGTTCTTTGGGAGTCGCATAATGAGTATTTGGGAAAATATGGACTTTTTCTGGTCGGTCTTTGACCTCAAAAGTCAGCGGGTCTACAATTTTAATTTCTTCTAGTGCATCAAAAGCAAATTCAAACCTATAGGCCTCTTCACCATTAGCCGGGAAAAGATCAATTGTGTCGCCCATTACTCGGAAATTACCTCGCTCAAACGCCAGGTCATTTCGGTGGTACTGAATGCCGACTAACTTGCGAATCAGGTCGGTTTGGGGAATGTTACTACCCACCTCCAGCTCAAACGACATCTCGAGATAATTTTCTGGTGAGCCAATGCCATAAATACAAGAGACCGATGAAACCACGATTACATCGCGACGAGTTAAGAGTGCTTCCGTTGCTCCGTGGCGCAGACGGTCAATTTCGTCATTAATCGCCGAGTCCTTCTCAATGTAGGTATCCGTCGAAGCGATGTAAGCTTCCGGCTGGTAATAATCAAAATACGAGACAAAATAATGCACCGCATTATCCGGGAAAAACTCTCGAAATTCGGAATAGAGCTGCGCCGCGAGAGTCTTGTTGTGTGCCAAAATCAAAGTCGGGCGTTGCACTTCCTGGATGATATTAGCCATGGTAAAGGTCTTGCCCGAGCCTGTCACGCCGAGCAAAGTCTGGGCCTTTTCGCCCCGATGTAGCCCATCAACTAACTGCCGGATTGCTTGCGGCTGATCTCCCGTAGGCTGATATTTTGAAACTAACTTAAAATTAGGCATATATATATTATATAATATATATCAATAATAATCAAAAATCTTAAGAATGCTTAATTAAAGGGAATGGTACAGCTTCGCGGCCGGATACCCCTTCGAGCAACCAGAAGTTTCTTTCACTATTTCCCCACCCGCACGCTGGTGGCATCCCATACTCCAACATCTCTACGAAATCTTGGTCTAGCATCTGAGCTTCTTCGTCTCCGGCATCGCGCGCCGCTTGCTGCTCTTCAAACCGCGCTAGCTGATCCAAGGGATCATTTAACTCCGAGAAGCCATTGCCCATTTCTGTGCCAGCAATCACTGGATGAAATCTCTCCGTCACTAGAGGATTTTCAGAAGATTT
>JAFRJN010000007.1 GCA_017432225.1 Candidatus Saccharimonadota bacterium | reverse complement strand
GAACATGATTACCGGTGCTGCACAGGTAGATGGTGCTATCCTCGTGGTAGCTGCGAACGATGGTCCGCTTCCACAGACTCGTGAGCACGTACTTCTCGCTCACCAGGTGAACGTACCAAAGATCATTGTGTTCCTCAACAAAATGGACCTCGCTGATCCAGAACTCGTCGAGCTCGTCGAGATGGACGTGCGTGATCTTTTGAACAAATATGGCTTTGATGGCGACAACGCTCCTATCATCAAGGGTTCTGCTACTAAGGCGCTCGAAGGCGACAAGGAAAACGAAGACGCAATCATGGAGCTCGTCCATGCGATGGATGAATACTTCGACATTCCAGAGCACGATCTCGACAAGCCGTTCCTAATGCCAATCGAGGACGTTTTCTCGATCAAAGGCCGTGGTACTGTTGCTACTGGTCGTATCGAGCAGGGCGTTGTGAAATTGAACGACGAAGTTGAAATCGTCGGTCTCCGCGACACTCAGAAGTCAGTGGTGACTGGTATCGAGGCCTTCCATAAGACTCTCGATCAGGGTCAAGCTGGCGATAACGCAGGGCTTCTCCTCCGTGGTATCGAGCGCGATCAGATTGAGCGTGGTCAGGTGATTGCCAAGCCTGGTACTATCACCCCACACACCGAGTTTGAGGCACAGGTTTACATCTTGAAGAAAGAGGAAGGTGGTCGCCACACTCCATTCTCCAAGGGTTACAAGCCACAGTTCTACTTCCGCACCACCGATGTGACTGGTGAAGTCGAACTTCCAGCTGACAAGGAAATCGTCATGCCTGGCGATCAGGTAACCTTCAAGGTCAAGCTGCTCGCTCCAGTGGCTATGAACGATCAAGACCGCTTCGCTATCCGCGAAGGTGGCAAGACCGTTGGCTCTGGTGTGATCACCAAAGTTATCAAGTAGTATTGTTCTATCTTGGCAAAATCCCCCTATACAGGGGGATTTTTGTTGTTTGACATTTTTGCATAAGTGTGATATAATTAGAGCATAAAATCATAAGGGGGTGAAAAAATGAAGCATATTAAGAAGTTAGTTTTGTTGATGTTGGTGGTGGCTATTGGTCTAGTACCAGTGGTGCCAGCGCGAGCGGAGGAAACGAACATTGTCGCAATGAGCGATGTGCCACTCGTTTTGCCAGATGACAGCAAGGAGTACCTTTTCCCGCTAAATCTGGACGATTTTGAGGATGGAGTGAGAAACAAACTGCTCGGCCAGTCTCTATACCGAAACTGTTTAATCACTTTTTCGGTACCAGAGTTAGAAAATCTGGACGCGGAGGATATTGAAAATTATAATTTCAATGCGCCAAATCCAGATACACAGGAAAAACGTATCCTAATGGTAACATTAGAATACTTCGAAGCGCTCCCGGGTCAAACGAGAGCGACGAGCTACCTCTACGTTTTTAACCCGGGTGAAAATCCTCAGGTGGAGCTGTCATTTATTGGCGACCGAGTATGGGTGCGAATGATCCCGTGCGTAGCCGAAGTGATTATGCACTCCAGAGAGGGTGTAACCACCAAACTTTGGACTGATGATTGGACCGGGAGTACTACCAAGACATCCGTCTACAAAAGTTATTCAGCCGGCGCTAGTGATTACAACGGGCGTGGCTGGCTTTATCCAAATGTGGATGACGTAACCTTTTCATACGATTACATCAGTCTGCCGATTGACATGCAAAAATGCCTCAAAGAGTATTTATATGACTACAACGAATACCTTGGCAGGGTAGACTAAAACTACTTCATTAACAAAACTGAAAACAGATTAGGCCGGCTACTTTAGCCGACCTTTTCCATTTTTAAGAGTATGACAGCTTTTAATTTTTGCTTGTTACATCTTGATTTCTGCGTCGACGCCGGCAGGGAGGGAGAGATTTTGGAGGCTCTCGATCGTCTTTGGCGTGGCGTTTAGGATGTCGATGAGACGCTTGTGGACTTTCATTTCGAAAGCTTCACCACCGGTCTTGTAGACATGTGGGGACTTCACTACGGTAAAAGTGCTCCTCTTGGTAGGTAGTGGGATTGGGCCACTAACTTTAGCGCCAGTGCGGATAGCGGTATCCACGATCTGGCGGGCGCTCTGATCGATCACACGGTGATCATAAGCTTTTAATCTGATCCGGATGGTCAGACCTTCGGTTTTTTTGGCTTCTGCCATTTTTGGTTCCTTTCTCCTCTATAACCTTAGCTTTGTACTTAGATGACAAGGCGATAAGTTTTTAGGGGTAGATAATTAGCTTGTTATACCTTTATTATATCACACTTTGTGTGAAAAATCAATGGTACCCCTCACCCATGTTATAGAAAATCCTCAACAGAGAAAGGGTTGGTAGCTTTGATATCTTGTGCTATAATGGATACATGAGTTTCGCAAAAGTGAAAAAGCGATTTTATTTTAAGCTGGCGGGTTATTTTCGGCGTTTGGCCAATCGCGCCCTGAAACGGTGGCATCCGCGGATTATTGCGGTGACCGGCTCGGCGGGGAAGACTACGATGCTAAACCTACTTGAGCACGAAATTGGGAAGAAAGCCCACTATTCCCATGATGCCAACTCGGCCTTTGGGGTGCCATTTGATTTACTGGGTCTTAAAGGAGTAAAAGCGTCGAAATTAAAGTGGATTTATCTGATTGTCGCGGCACCGATTCGATCGCTTTTTTACAAGCATAAGGAGCCTTTTTATGTGGTGGAAATTGATGGAGAGAGGCCGCACGAGGCGGAGTTTCTAGCCCAGTGGTTGAAGCCAGAGGTGACGATTTGGGTCTCAGCAGGCCTATCCCACGCAGTGCAGTTTGAAAAGGTAGTAGAGGAGGGCGAATTTAAAGATCTAAAGAGCGCCATCACGGCGGAATTTGCCAATTTGCCAGAGAACACGCAGAAATTGGTTTATATCGACGCGGGGTCGAAGGCGATGGTGGACGCAACCAAAAATATCAAGGCCAAAGTGGTTGCAATCAAGAAGACTTTGCTCAAAAAATATGTGGTTTACCCGGATTCGACAGATTTTACTTATGGGGATACAACTTTTCATTTCTCCCATCCTGAGCCGAAAGATTTAGCATTTCATCTGTTTGTGCTCCAAGATTTGATGAAATATTTGAAGTTGCCGTTCAACCCGGACTTCTCGGGGGTAAAGCAGCTGCCAGGGCGGAGCTCGTATTTCAAGGGAGTGAAGGGAATTAACATCGTTGATAGTAGCTACAATGCGCACATGATCAGTATGGAGTCGGTACTCGACATGGTAAAGCGGATGCACGCGGAGCGCAAGTGGCTGGTGATTGGCGACATTGTAGACCAGGGGTCGCTAGAGGAAGAGGAGCATAAGAAGCTCGCCAAGTTGATTGCTAATGTAGAGCCAGACAAGGTGATTCTAGTGGGGCGGCGCACCAAAAAGTGGACTGCGCCGGAGCTAATCAAGCTCGGAGTCTCGGTGGTGGCGACGACCGACCCGAAGAAGGCTCTCACCTACATCGAGCATCACATTACCGGCAAAGAAACATTGATTTTTAAGGGGAGCCAGTACCTGGAATGGATTATTGAGAAATTGCTAGCCGACCCGAAGGATGCGAATAAGCTCTGCCGACGCGATAAGGGGTCGGTACAGAGACGGAAGAATTGGGGGCTGGATTCATGAGCGGGGAGAAATACGACCTTTACATCATCCACGGGTGGACTTACACGGTAGAGCCGTGGAATCGAACGTTGGCGATATTAAAGCACCAGGGTATTAACGTAAAAATGCTCCGCGTGCCGGGGCTGACCGAGCCTTCGAAGAAGACTTACGAGATTTCTGATTATGTAAAATGGGCGGATGCAGAGATTCCGGACGGAGCAGTAGCACTTGGACACTCTAATGGCGGACGGATTCTTTTAAATCTCTGCGCGAATAAGCCAGGGAAGCTAAAATATTTGATTTTGCTAGATTCGGCTGGAGTCTACGAGGTTTCAGCCAAAAAGAAACTTGTCGAAAAACTCGCCAAAATGGGTAAACCCCTCAAAAAGATCCCAATTGTAGACAAAGCTTTTCATCGGTTTACTGGGACAACAGACTATTCCAAGGCGCCAGAGAATATGAAACAGACCCTCGTTAATATGTTAGAATCGGACAAAAATCTGAAATTTGAAAACGTAACAACCAAGACTTTTATCCTGTGGGGCAAAAAGGATACCACTACACCCCCGCGCCAGGCTACGACGATTTATGAAAAGTTGCCAAACGCGGATTTGAAATTTTATGCTAAATGGACACACGCCCCGTACATCTCGGATCCGGAAGGGTTAGCTCGGGCGATTCGGAATTTGGTTGAAAAAATGAAAGTGAAGGGCGCCGAAGCGGCCAAAGTACCAGTTAAGACTGACGGGGCGGCCAAGGTGCCGGTTAAGACCGCCGAAGCGGAGGCGAAGAAAAGCGCATGAGAAGATATTATTTAGGTCTAAATGCGGGAGGTCCAAAAATTCGCGAATGTTTGTTTTCTCACGGGAGTACTCGAGCAGTGCGCGAGCTTTCGGAGCTTTTAGCAAAGAAATATCAGGGGACGCCGATGCTTTGCAAAAACGGGCGCTCGGCTCTAGCGCTGGCACTTAAGGCCTATTTCAACGGGGGTGACAAAATCATCATCACAGGATTTACCTGCTACGCAGTGTACGAAGCAGTGAAAAAGGCCGGGATGACGCCGATTTTTGCTGATATCTCAAAGACGGATTTGAATTTTGATATAAATGCGCTCGAGGGGCTGATGAAGAGTACCACCGGGCGGGCTGCCAAGGGGATTATTATCCAGAATACACTCGGTAATCCCTGCGATATTGAGAAAATCCAGAAATTCGCCAAGAAACATGACTTGACTATTATCGAGGATCTGGCACATTCGGCGGGGGCGAAATATTTTGGCGGAGCAGAGGTCGGAACGGTGGGAGCGGCGACGGCGCTATCCTTTGGCCGCGACAAGGCGATTAATTCAATCACGGGCGGAGCTTTGGTGCTTCGCGCCCCTGTTAGACACGAGATCGAAGCGCCCTTCAAGATTCCGAAAATATCGGAGATTTTGAGAGCGAGATTCTATCCTTTATTGTGCGGTATGTCTCGAGTGCTCAATCAAGTACATCTCGGCGGGGCTTTGATGCGATTTTTCTTAAAAATCCACTGGGTGGAGCGTAGCGCTGATAGCACGGTAGATTTGAAGAGGCGGCCGCCAAAATTTGTGGCCAAAATCGCTCTCACGCAAATCCGCGGATTTCACCACCGAGGGCAGGGGACGATTCGAGATTTTTATCTAGTGCGAGACAGAGATGAAGTATTAAAGAAACTGCGCGAGGCGGGATATTTCTTTGACTCTTTTTGGTACGAAAAGCCGGTCTCGCCAGCTAGATACTACAAAGAAGTGAAATTTCCAGAGCAAAAATGCCCGGTAGCGGTGGAAGTTAGTCAGCAAATTATCAATTTTCCAAAATATTACAGCGCGAAGGATCTAAAACCGGCGCTTGAGATTATCAAGCCATATTTAAAAAGGGAGGATTAAATGTTTACGAGAGAAGAGCGAGTAATAAAGACATCGCCAGACCCCAAAATCGCGGATTGGGACAAAATTGTTAAAAAATATCCGGAAGCGAATTTTTTGCAGTCACCAGAATATGGCAGAATGAACGAAATTTTGGGCAGCAAAGTGATTTATGATAATTTTGACGGCAAAGGCTTTGCCACCATGGTCGTAAGAAACGCCAAGCGCGGGCGGTATCTGGAAATACCGTGCGGACCGCTAATCGATTGGGAAGACAAAAGTGTAGCTAGAGAGGTTTTGGACAAAATTAGCGAAATCGCAGCGAAGGAAAAGTGTGTGTTTGTGAGGATTCGTCCGCAGTTAACCGCCACGGCGGAGAATCTACAAATTCTTTCGGGGCTAGGGTTCAAAAAATCGCCGATGCATCTCGCCGCGGAACATACCGTAATACTAGATTTGACGCGCTCGGATGAAGAGATGCTCGCGAGTATGCGAAGGCAAACGCGCTACGAAGTACGACGCGGAGTCAAAATGGGGCTCACCGTTTCTAGAGACAATAGCGAGGAGATTTTCAGAGAATTCCATGCTGTGCAGGCAGAGACAGCAAGAAGACAAAATTTTGTACCGCCTTCACTTAAGACTTTGCTAGCCGAGAGAGAGGCGTTTAGTGACAAAATTTGGATTTACAAAGTAATAAATGAGAATGAGCCTGTGGCGTATGGGCTGATTGTGGGGAGTGGGCTAGAGGCTGATTATTACGAGGCCGCTTCGACACTACTTAATCGCAAATTGCCGGGCGCCTATATGCTTTTGTGGCAGGCGATGCGAGACCTCAAAAAAGACGGCTACGAGCGGTTCAACCTCTGGGGGATTGCTCCGGCGGGGCAGCCACACCACCGGTATGCCGGGGTGACCACCTTTAAGACTGGGTTTGGCGGCGAAGTAGTAGAATTCGTGCCGGCGCACGATTTGGTGATTTCTAAAATCAAATATATGAAAAATTTAGCCGTGGAAACGATGCGGAAGAAAAAGAGGCATTTATGAACAAAGATAGTGACTTAAAGACTTTGGAGGAAACTTTAGAAGAAGCCTTGTCCGAGGAAGAAAAAGTGCCGTGTGAGGAAAGGGGAGCGTGCAATGAGTGAGTTTGTTGATTGTTCGTCGCGGGAAGAATGGGACGGGTTTGTTGCGGGCAGGCCAGAAGCGAATTTTTTGCAGAGCTGGGATTTTTATGAATTTCACCTCGCGCGGGGGAAGAAAGTAGTCCGAAGGCTGGTTTTTAAAAATGATGTTATTGTGGGAGCCTGGGCCGGAGTAGTAGAGACCGCGAAGCGCGGGACGTACCTCGCAGTGGCGGGCGGACCGCTTCTGGACTGGAATGACAGGGAGTTGGTACGAGAAGTGTTTGATGACGTCCGTTCTGAAGGGCTGAAACACAAATGTGTGTTTGTGCGGGTAAGGCCACAGCTGGAACTGTCCGAAAAATCTTTGAAAATTATGGCCGATAACGGACTAGTACGGGCGCCGATGTATCTTTCGGTGGAGTATGCCGGGATTTTGGATCTTACGAAATCCCGTGAAGAGATTTTGGCTGGAGCGTCACAAGGGTTCCGACGGAAGCTGCGCAAAGCCGAGAGAAATGAAATTAAAATTAGCGCTTCGGCGGACGATGCGGATATTGCAGATTTTTGCAAGCTGGAAAAACTGCATTCTGAAAGGCAAAAATATGTGGCATTCTCGGATAGTTTTTTGACTAAACAATTTGAGGCGTTTAGGAAGAACAATGAGATTTTAATCTATACCGCGAGGAAAGATGGCGAGATTTTGGCGCAGAACTTTATGATTTTTTACGGGCCGGAAGCGAGCTATCATTATGGCGTGTCGAGCGAGCTCGGGACCAAGTATTCGGCAGCGCCGCTATTACATCTCGCCGCGATGGATGAAGCGAGAAAGCGCGGATGTATGCGCTATAATCTCTGGGGGATTGTGGGGAAGGAAGAGACTTCGCATCGGTTCTATGGAGTAAGCGAATTTAAACGGTCGTTTGGGTGCGAGGAGCTCAAATATACTCCAGCGCATGATATGGTGCTTTCGCCTTTGAAATATAAGCTAACCAAACTAGTCGAAACCACCCGCAAGAAAAAGCGACATGTGTAAAGAACTAGCTCACAAATTTTGTCCGGTACAAAAGTGTTGTAAATTTTACAACACTTTTATTGACCTTTGAAACAAAAGCGTGATATAATTAAAGTGCAACAATTATATATATTTACAAAAGGCGGCCGATTTTTATTAAAATTGGCGTAATCCATAAAACATAAGAACGGCATCATGAGGGAATCATGTGCTTTATGGGTTAACGCCTGTAAGTATATATGATTGTTGCACCTCGTGGTGCCGTTTTTAGTAAAAACCTACAAAATGGCCTACAAATTAAAATTATAAGGAGTAAAAATGCCACAGGCCATACATAATTTGAGAAAAAGATATATATTATACGGTATCGCGCTATTGGTATTTTCAGTACTTCTAGTAAATATCAGCTCCGCCTTTGCCGATACCACCGTCACCTACGAAGTCCAAGTAGAACCGTCTTTAAACATTTCATTTTCTTCTGACAACGTTTCTTTAGATCTAAATCCATTAAACAAAACCTTTGATACCCAAGATTTACTAGTCACAGTTAGCACTAATAATTCTAATGGCTATAAACTATACGTAAATACCGATAATGATACTACCAATCTCATCAATACTAATTATTCTGATGCTTATATAGAAACACTAGGAAGTACTGTTACTGAATCAACCTTTGATACCAACAAATGGGGCTTTAGAATTACGGGAGATCCAGAAGACTCTAGTATCACTGGTGATACTAGTATTACTAGTACTACCAGCTTCTTTCCATTTGCTCCTGGAAGTCTGATTAGCTCTTCTTCTACTGCTACTAATGCTAGTAGCGCAACTCTTACCTTTGCTTCAAAAATCAATTATCAGAAACCATCTGGTACTTATACTCTAGATTTAAATTTCAAAGCTCTCCCATTAATTACTACACTTACTATGCAAGAAATTGGCTCTGCCTCTGATACTGACAAAGCCACCCTCTGTACTGCCGACCCTACCCTCGTTGTTGACAGTAGAGATGGCCAGACCTACGCCATCGCGAGGCTAGCCGATGGTAAATGTTGGATGGTGCAGAATTTGAAGCTTGGGAAACTCTCCGACTCAATTGCGCTTACGAGCGCAGATTCTAATGTTTCAAGTGGGGGGTTTACGCTGGATGGCGAATTGACGGATGGGGTATTTCACTTTTATACAATAGATGGTATCCGTTATCAAAACGACAGTTCAGAGTATTATTGTACGGAAGCTTACGGTTGTTATTATAATGCATACACTGCCACTGCTGGAGCCATGACTTCTGCTACCGGAGAGAATGTTACGGTGATATATTCTATCTGTCCGGTAGGCTGGTCGCTTCCTACTGGTGGTTCCGGTGGCGAGTTCGAAGCTCTTGCTAATGCTTACGGTGGCACCGATGTAACTGCGGCTGCTAATTTGCTCGTCGCTGATCCAACTTCTACTATTGAAAATATTAATGGCCAATATGTTCCTGGTATTTTATTAAGTGGTCGCTATAATAATAGTGGTGCTGAAGTTATTGGCGAATGGGGCTACGGTTGGTCTAGGACTTCTAAAAACCAACAAGGTGGACATGGCTTTATCATTAGTGCTTCGCAGGTTTACCCACTTGACGCTCTTAATAAAGCCTATGGCCTCCCAGTCCGCTGCCTCCTCCAAGAATCTTAAATAACCATAAGCTGGAGGTAGGGGGTTGATTTCTAGACAAGAATGTGCTACTGTTGATAGCGGTTGGCTTTGGTTGGTCTAGCGGGTCGGGTTTTAGTCTAGCAGTACCCACTGCGAGGACTCACTAAACGACGTTCTAGGTAAGTCAAAGTTGTCCTAGGAAGGAGAGAAATGGCGCAATTTGCACTCATCATCTTGAATTTCAGTAAAAAGAACAAGCAGCCAAAGAAAAATAAGTAAGGCTAGACTAATCTAACCTTACAAACAACCATTGGGATAAGTTCCTAGTACTTGTCCCTTATGTTTTAATTATACCGCAAGCATTACAAAAAATCAAGTTTTTGTGGTATAATGGAAGCATAAGCATCTAAAAAAGGGATTATAAATGGCACATATCAATCGAAGATTTATTGACAAACACTGGCTGGTATTTATCCTCCGTGGCATCATGGCGGGGGCGTTTGGTCTAATGGCGCTCTTTGGCGTGATGGAAGATTTTGAAATGGTGATTTCGGTGGTAGCAGTATTCCTACTACTAATGGGAATTATCGATTCAATATGCGCTCTGTATGCTTCAGTTAAAAAGCACGGCTGGCTCAACTCTGTGATTGATGCACTTATCGACATCGTCGCCGCTGTTGCGTTGTTGTTCTTTGCAAAAAACAACATCGTAGTGGGGCTTGTTATCATTGCAGTTTACACGATTATTTCGGGCGTGATTGATATTTTTCATGGATTCCTTTCTACCGTGGACCCGACCGACCGGTTCATCCGGGTACTTGCCGGCGTACTGGGTTGCGTGATGGGTATCGTAATTATGAATGCGGGTGATTTTGAGATTAGCACGTTTGTGAGATTCTTTGGCGCATATATGCTAATCGTAGGTGTAACTAGCATGATTTACGGGGTACACAACCGTTCGCAAGTTATTGAAGATACAGTGGCAAGAAGTGAGGCCGCGAAAAAACGTAAAAAATCCAGTAAAAAAGCTGCTAAAAAGAAAAAATAATCCTCCTTTGTATGATATAATAGGGTTTTAAGGAGGTTTATGTCAACCGTAAAAAAAGCAATTATTACTGATGCGGGATTTGCCAGTAGGTATTTACCGATTACTAAGACGATTCCAAAGGCGATGGTGCCGATTGGCGCGAAGCCAGTGATGCAGCTGTGCGTAGAGGAGTGCGTAGCGGCCGGAATTGAAGAAATCATCATCGTAGCGACACCGGGCACGATGGCGCGCGAGATTTATGAAAATTATTTCCATGACAAGGCTTCAAATGTAGAGGCTCTGCTCGAGAAACAGGGCAAAGCAAAAAGGTTTGAGCCGGTGAAAGAAGTACTAGATTTTCCAAAAATCACCGTAATTGAGCAGGATGCGAATCTTCCTTATGGCAATGGTTCGCCGATTTTGTCTGCGAAGGAATATGTGAAGGATGAAGAAGCCTTTGCGGTGCTATATAGTGACGATTTGATTTTTGGTGGGTCGGATGTGAAGACTTTGATTGATACCTACGAAAAGAATCCAGAGGCCAAGGCGGTGATCGCCGTCCAAGAAATGCCAGAGGAAGTTTGGCACAAATACGGCATGGTGGCGCTGAAAGAGAATGGCACGCTTTCTCACATCGTGGAAAAGCCAGAGAAGCCAGAAGACAGCCCGAGTGATCTAACGAGCTACGGCCGATATTTGCTAACACCAGAGGTATTTGACTATTTGGCACCGGCTAATACTGGGCTAGATGGTGAGCTCTGGACGGTGGACGCGATTACCAAGCTAGCCGAGACTGGTGACGTTTTGGTCGCTAGGAGCGAAGGTAAGTGGATGACCACGGGCGACCCAAAAAATTATTTCATGGCGCTACTCGAATACGTGTTTGACGAAACAGATTATGCTAAAGATGCACTCGAAATGTGCTATAATAAAGCCAAGGAGAATAATATATGAACGTAGCAGAATGGGTATTAGTGGTAATCTTAGCCGTCACTTTGTTTGTGTTTTTGGTGGTAGGGATTATCTTAATGGTAAGACTTCTCGGGCTCACCGATGAGGCACGCAAAGTGGTAGTCAAAAGCCAAGATATTGCCGACAACGCCAACGATGTGGTGATGAACGTACGGGGAATGACTTCGATCGGCGGAGTAGTGCAGACTTTTGTCGATAAATATGTAGAGCCAAAATTAAAAACAGCTGGAAAAGCTGAAAAGAAAGGAGAAAAGTAATGGCAAAAACTAAATGCGACAACAAAGATTGTGATTGCGGTAAGGATTGCAAGTGCGACAAGGACTGCGACTGCGAGCCAAAGAAAAAGAGCGGTGCGGGGAAGTTTTTCCTCGGGGCTGCGCTTGGAGCAGTAGCCGGAGCAGTGGCTGGGCATTTTATTTCGAAAAAAGCCCAGGAGGTAGCCGATGAAGAAGAAAAAGAAGAAGCCGCTCTAGAAGATGCCGCCGAAATAATTGAAAAGCAAGCCGAAAAGGACGAGAAAGCCGAAAAAGCCGAAAAATCTGAGAAGGCTGCCAAAAAATCCGAGAAAAAGTAGTCTTTTTACATCTGATTTTTGATAGTAAAACATGGTAAAATAGTATTATGAAGTTAAGCCCTAGTGATTTTGTGCACTTACACAACCATACCCATTATTCGCTGCTTGACGGCCTAACCAAAGTGCCGGAACTGGTGGATTTTGTCAAAAATGATGGGATGGAAGCGGTGGCGGTGACAGATCACGGAACCATGAGTGGGCTGGTAGAGCTCTACGAATGCTGCAATGCGGCCGAAATCAAACCACTCCTTGGTCTAGAAGCCTATGTGGCAGCCAGAAAACGCACAGACAAAGACCCAGCACACGACAAAAGACGCTATCATATTACCTTAATCGCAATGAATAATCAGGGATATGAGAACCTTTGCCGGATTATGAGCAATGCGGAGATTGAAGGTAAGTATTACAAGCCACGGACCGACCACGAAGATTTGGAAAAATATAATGAGGGAATTATTTGTTTGTCTGGTTGTATGGGCTCGGAAATTTCGGAGGCCATCCGCGCGGATGATGACGAGCGGGCGTTTAAACTAATCGACTGGTACAGGAACGTCTTTAAAGACCGATTTTATCTCGAAATGCAAGACCACGGACATCCCAAATCTTCGACGCATTCGGCCGAGCAGAAAAAGGTCAACGATTGGCACATGGCTCACGCGAAAGAGTTGGGACTCCCGCTAGTGGTAACTTGCGATGCGCACTACCTCAAAAAAGAGGACCAGGATGCGCACGAAGTTTTGCTCTGCGTCGGTACAGCCGCGAATCTTTCCGACCAAAACCGGATGACACTAAAAGATTACGACCTCCATGTGATTCCGGCGGAGGAAATTATTGAACACTGGCAGGATACTTGCCCGGAGGCGGTACTTAATACCAAAAAAATCGCTGACAGATGCAATGTAGATTTGCAGCTGGGGCGGATTTTGATTCCGAAATTCCCGGTGCCGGATGGCGAGGACGAAAAATCGTATCTAGATAAATTAGTATTTCAAGGACTAGTCTATCGGTATGGGGGTAAAAAATTAGACGAAACTCTGGAACTTTCCGTAGAAGAGTGCCGCAAAATTCTGGAAGAAGTCGATAAAGACCGGGATGAGCTGCATCAAGTTTTGCCACGGATTGACTACGAGCTCTCGGTGGTAGATCACATGGGCTATAATGGTTATTTCTTGATTGTACAGGACTTTATTAACTGGGGCAAATCGCAGCGGATTGTTTACGGGCCGGGGCGTGGCTCGGCGGCGGGGTCGATTCTAGCGTATGCTCTGCGTATTACCGATTTGGACCCTTTGAAATATGATTTGCTCTTTGAAAGATTTTTGAATCCAGACCGGATTTCTATGCCAGATATTGATACGGATATCCAGGACACGCGCCGCGACGAGGTGATTGAATATTGTACGCGCAAGTATGGTGACGGGCGGGTGTCGAACATCGCGACTTTTGGTAAAATGATGGCCAAAAACGCGGTGCGCGATGTGGCGCGGGTGCTCGAGGTGCCTTATGCAGAAGCGGATAGGCTGGCCAAAATGGTGCCGGACCCGGTGCAGGGGCATCATGTGCATCTGGCTGATGCAATTAAAGACGTGCCGGATCTCAAACAAGAGTACGAAACTAATCCAATTTCGAAACAGGTGATTGACTATGCATCACGGCTCGAGGGTACGATTAGAAACCACGGCGTGCACGCTTGTGGGGTGATTATCGCGCCGGATGATTTGGTAAAGTTCCTGCCACTAGAAGTTTCTGCAAAAGGGCCGATTGCCGCGCAATTTCCGATGACGCAGGTGGAGGAGCTGGGGCTTCTCAAAATGGACTTTCTCGGGCTTTCGAACTTGTCAGTGATTAACAACGCGCTTCGGATGATTCGCAAAGTCTATGGTAATGATATTGACATGAGTACACTGCCGCTAGATGATGAGGAGACTTATAAATTACTGCAGAGAGCAGAGACAACCGGCGTATTTCAATTGGAATCGGCCGGGATGAAAAGGTATCTCAGAGACCTCAAGGCGTCGTCATTTGAGGATATTATCGCGATGGTGGCGCTCTATCGTCCGGGACCGATGCAGTTTATTGACTCGTTTATTCGAAGGAAACATGGCGAGGAGCCGATCACTTATCTCCATCCAGGGCTAGAAAATTCTTTAAAAAGCACTTACGGGATTATGATTTACCAAGAGCAGTTCATGCAGATTAGTAAAGAATGGTGCGGATTTACCGGCGGGCAGGCAGACACCCTCCGTAAGGCGGTGGGGAAGAAAAAAGTCAAGCTAATGGAGCAAGTGAAGCCGCAGTTTATCGACGGCGCGGTGAAGGTCGGTGGGGCGACGCGCGAGATTGCCGAGACATTTTGGAATCAGCTGCTCGACTTTGCAAACTATTGTTTCAACAAGTCCCACGCGGCGTGCTATGCCTTGGTCGCGTATTGGACAGCGTATCTCAAAGCGCACTATCCGGATGCCTTTATGGCGGCGCTGATGACCTCGGATATGCGCTGGACAGAGAAGCTAGCGCCGGAAATTGCCGAGTGCAAGCGGATGGGGCTGCGGGTGCTAGGTCCGGATATCAACCAGAGCTATGGCGACTTTGGCATCGTAGGAGGCGAGAAAACTATCCGCTTCGGACTCTCGGGGGTGAAAAATATGGGCAAATCCTTGATTGAAGAAATTGTGATACCAGAGAGGGACAAAAACGGGCCGTTTACATCGGTGTGCGACTTTGCGAAGCGCGTGGATTCGACCAAATTTAACAAAAAATCGTGGGAAGCGGCAATCAAGACGGGGGCGTTTGATAGCTTTGGGGTTTCGCGGTCGGATCTATTATATAATTTGGAAGCGATTCAGGCCTTCGGAACCAGAAGTCAAAAGGACGGCAAATCTGGGCAGATGGATATTTTTGGACTAATGGGGAAGGCGGGCGAAATCCCGGAGCCGAAGATGGAGCCGGCACCGACACAATACTCCGAGAAAGAGCAGCTCCTCTGGGAGCGGGATTTAATGGGGCTATATCTTTCTGCGCATCCTTTGGACAAATACGACCTCTATTTTGACGAGCAAACTCATCCGATGGGAATGGTTTGCCCGGAAAATCAGGACAAAACGGTCTGCATCGGCGGGATTATCACCGATGTGCGCACGATTTTGAGCAAAAAAGGCGACAAAATGGCCTTTGTGAAGATCGAGAACAAGACGCGCGAGGTAGAAATCATCGTGTTTCCAAAAGTTTTTGCCGTGTGTGGAGCAAAACTTCTGGTGGATAATGTGATCCGGGTGCAGGGGCAGGTGGATGCGAAAGACCGAGATGGGAATTTGACCTCGGAAGCAAAGATTAAGGCCGAGGTAGTGGAGCTGGTATCGGATGAAACTTTGGAAAATTATCAGGCGACGGGGACGCGGATTGCAAAGCCGTGGACTCGGGCCGAGGTGGAGGGGACTTCGAAGTGGCGACAAAAGATGGCAACCGAGATTGAAGCGCCGAAGGTACTCAAAAATGTGCCGAAGGACCCGCGGAAACAAAAACTGTTTCTTCTCATTGACAATATGGACGATACGCGGATTTTGACCGAGATTAAACGAATCTCTGACCTAAATAGTGGATTTTCTGAAGTAGTACTGGTGACCTATGAAAATGGGCAAAAACAGATACTAAAGATGCCGTTTAAGGTGGACTTGGGGTCGGATGCGCTAGATGATTTTAAAGGGTTACTTGGGGAAGACCACGTAAAGGTGGTCTAGACACTAGATATAGCGCGCTAGATATAGCGTTTAGTGATATAATAGAGGTATGAAGAAGAAAAAGACTCCAGATTCCGTGACCGTGAATCGGCGGGCGCATTATGACTACCAGCTTGGCGAGGAACTTGTTGTTGGGATGTCGCTGACGGGGCCGCAGGTACGGCTGATTCGCGACCATCATGTGCAGCTGAAGGGGTCTTACGTGACGATTCGTGGTTCGGAGCTCTGGCTCTATGGCCTGACGCTTGGCGCGGAGACAGCGGAGAATATCCGGTTGCTCGCGACTCATAAGCAAATCGAGGGGCTCTTGCGAGCTAAAGTAGCTGGTTCGACGATTGTACCGGTGAAGTTACTTGGTGGGGGGCGATATATTAAACTGGTGATTGCAGTAGGAAAAGGTAAGAAAAAATACGACAAGCGCGAGACGATTAAAAAGCGCGACATTAAGAGAGGGAAATATTGATGGCAGAATTAAAGATTTTTTCTTGGAATGTGAATGGGCTAAGGGCAGTAATTAGAAAGGGGGCTTTGGAAAAATTTATTTCGGAGTATCAGCCGGATATTTTATGTCTCCAGGAGACAAAGGCCAAGCAGGGCCAGGCTGAAGTAGATTTACCCGAATACGAAGAAATTTGGAATTCAGCAGAGCGACCAGGATATTCTGGTACAGCAATTTTTACGAAAATTAAACCGATAAATACCGAAAATTATAAAATTAATTGTGAAGATAATTATGGCAATCCTGGCACAGAGGGCAGAGTCCTGGTGGCAGAATTTGAGAATTTCTATCTGGTGAATGTTTACACGCCAAATGCAAAGCCGGATTTGTCACGACTTTCGCTACGTTATAATGAGTGGGATCCGGAGTTTTTGGATTTGCTGAAGGAGTTGGAGAAGAAAAAGCCGGTGGTGACGTGTGGAGATTTCAATGCGGCGCACGAAGAGATTGACCTAGCAAGACCTAAGGCTAATCATCATAATGCTGGGTTTACCGATGAGGAGCGAAAGGGGATTTCGAATCTGCTAGATGCTGGATTCGTGGATACTTTTCGGAGCCTACATCCCAAGTCCGAGCGCTACACTTGGTGGAGTCATTGGGGCAATGCCAGGGCAAATAATGTGGGTTGGCGGATTGATTATTTCTTTATTTCTGACACTTTGAAGCCCAAATTAAAGTCGGCGGAGATTTATGAAAACGTGCTGGGGTCAGATCATTGCCCGGTAAGTATAGAATTGGAGGTTTAATGGAATACTTTGAAAAAATCGAGAAAAATCCGTACAAAGATTTGTATTGGAACGTGCCGGAGGAGCAGAAAAAGGGCGAGGTGGCCGTGGTGGGCGGGAACGCGCAGAATTTCCGTGTGCCGGTAAAGACGGCGGAATATCTAATGGGTAATTTCCCTTTGAAAACTGTACGAGTGGTGTTGCCGGAGACTTTGAAATCTAAATTACCGCCACTGCCGGACGCGGTGTTTCTAAAAGATGTGGCTGGTGGGTCGATCGTGGATACGGATGGTCTGTCAGCGGCGCTTGAGGCGGTGGATTTCTCGGTGGTCGTGGGGGATTTGTCTAAAAATTCGGTGACGGCGGGAGCAGTAGGTAAGGCAATCATTGGCGGGAAGAAGCCGATTTTAATTACGCGCGACGCGGTAGATTTAATCGCGGGGGAGAAAATCGAGCAGATTTTGATGCGGGGGGATTTGACTCTGGTCGGGTCGCTAGTGCAGATGCAAAAAATTCTCAAGGCGGTGTATTATCCCAAGATGCTACTCACTTCGCAGTCGCTGGTGCAGGTAGTGGAAGTTTTCCATAAGTTTACTTTGAGCTATCCGACACAAATTGTAACTTTGCACGAAGGGCAGATTTTGATTGCTAAAAACGGCCAGGTAGTGGCGGTGCCGATGGTGAAGACGCCGTATTCGGTACTGACGATTTGGAATGGCGAGATGGCCGCGCAGATTGTTTGCCTCAATCTCTATAATCCGGGGAAGTTTATCGAAGCAACTGTAGCTGCGGTGATGGGGAAATAATTATTTTTTGGATTTGCTAAGCTCTTTTTCGATGTCGATGGCGTCGCGGGAGATGTTGTGGCGGCGGGTGGAAAGGAAGATCCAGAAGAAGAGCGAACCGGCGATACCGATACCCATAATGATGTTTTTGGTAAGGAGCGACCACTCGGAAGCGTAGAGCATCCAGACAGCAATCATAAACATGATAGCGAGATAGACGTTGCGGCGGGCGAGGACGATAGTCTTGGCCAGTTTAAAGTTTCTATGCATAAGTGAAGTCTTGGTGCAGTCGTCGGGGTGGCCGAGGAACTTACCATAGACGATAAATTCAAGGATGGTGGAAATCAACGGATAGGTGGCAAAGAGAATGATGCCGGTGATCAGGCTGACGCGGATGGTAAAAAATAGCACGACCGCAAAAGCCAGCATGCCGTCGGCGAGCATGTCGTATTTGGCGGCGTATTTGCGGTATCTGGGGATTTTATTTTTGGGGAAAGGGAAGTGGGTAGCACAGGTACCGTCAAGAGCGTCGGTGATTTCGCCGATCATATAGACGATGAAGGCGGCGTGGATGGGGGCGTCTGTAAAAATCATCACAAGGAGCGCGACGGATAGCCCCATGCGGGAGAAGGTTAGGATGTCTGCTAAATATCTCATGAGTATATTATAGCACGAAATATTTCTCGAGTTTATCTATGATGTGGGAGACGCGGACGGCGTTGCGGTGGGAGAGCATGGATTTGGACATTTTGGTGATTTTCTCGGGGTTATTGATGAGGCTTTCGATGGATTTGGCGACCTCGGTGGGGGAAGGGGCAGACAAAATCGCGCCGGAGGTGGGGATGACTTCCTGCAAATCCGGGTCGACGAAGAGCGCTGGCGTGCCGGCGGACTCGGCCTCGATCAGAGTCATGCCAAAGGTGTCAAAATTGTAGGAATTCAAGACATCAAGGTGAGATTTGATGATTTCGGGGTAAATCTTCTTAAACGGGGTGGGGCCGTGAAATTTAACATTTAAACGGCGCTTCTTCGCATATTTTTGTGCTTTTTTTAAATCATTGCCATCACCATAAACATCAAGATGATAAGGACCACTCACGTAGCTAAGTGCTTCGAGGAAAGGGAGGATGCGCTTTTCTTTGGAAACGCGGGAGTGCCAGATAATTCTTAAGGACTCGCCGGGAGCTAACTCGCGGGGCGCTAAATCGGGGACAAAATAGTCGTCTGAGACGCCGTTTGGCAGGACCTTAACCGGCTTTTTTACCCCGTAGTGGAGCAACTTTTCTCTGAAATGCTGGCTGGGGGTGAGGACGAGGTCGGCGAAATTGGCATGGTTGACCATCAGAGTCCACATTTTGCTGCCGGCGATAGTGGTGGCGAGATAATCGTCTCTTTTGACTTTGATGGGGTGGGGAAGATACCAGGAGTGGAACCAGTTGAGGAGCACGGCGACGAGAGTCTTGAACCCGAAAGGCACGAGATTTTGCTCGCCGATGTCTTCGCGGCCGTGCATGACTTGGATGGTCCTCTTCTTAAGCTTTTTGCCGAGGCGGAGACCGGCGATGGAGCAGCCAGCTTCGTAGTGAACGTAAAAAACGTCGAAACTCTCGAGCTCGGGGTGAGATTTTAAGAGGTCTTTTTCGATAACTTTGGGTCTTCTGGCGATGGGAGTGAGGCCGCGGCCCCAGAATTTGCAAGATTTGACGGGGAAGATGTTTTCTTTTTGCAATTTGGCTAGCTCTTTTTCGGATTTTTTGTATGCACTAGAAAAGACGTAAACGGTGTGACCACGACGTTCTAACTCTCTTTTTTGCGCGGAAATAGTGGTGACGATGCCACCGGTGAGATCGAGGAAACAGTCGGAAAAAATCGCGATTTTCATAGTTTTATTATACCAAATTTACTGACCGGTGAGCCAGTTCCAGATGCCTTCGAAGAAGGAAGGTTCGTTTGATGGAAGCTCGGAGGAGCCGTCGTCCACGTTGATGTCGGAGCCGGATTCATCCGAATAGGAGGCGCCGTCGTAGCTTGGGGAAATTTGCTCGCCGGTAACGAGTAAGCGATAGCGGGAAGTGCCGAGCGGGGTACAAGTAACCAGCGTAATCAATGGTCGGTCGGTCTGCATGACCAGAGCGGCGACGTTGGTTGGCTCGATTACCTGTTTCTGGGTGACTTTGTAAGTGTAGCGGACCGATTTGTAATTGACATAAATCAGATCACCTTCCTCAAGACGTTCAAGGCCACTAAAGATATATTTATATGGGTTCGAGCTATAAACGTCGCCTGCGGAGTGGCCGGTGATGATAAAATTGCCGATTTCGCCCGGATAGGCGCTAGCGCCAGCGATGCGGTAATGTGCCACGCCGTGATTCATCGCACTCATCACGTCGGCCAGAGCTACGTCGAAATTGATCGGTACGTCGATATTTAGCTTTGGAATAATCAGGCGCGGATCAGAGGAAACGGCCTGGGTGATGGTCGGGTCGAGCGCCTCAATCTCGGAGGCCGGAGTGTTGCCCGGGGAAACATAAGCCATAATCGGGGCAAAAATCAGCCGGTTGTATTGCAAAAAGAGAATAAATAGAGCCACGGCCACACCGGCAAGAATCGGGATAAACCGGCGGTGACGGCGAGATTTTTTGGCACTGTCGGTGGCTTTTTGGCGGATTTTTTTGCGGAGGTTCTCTCTAATACCGGCGGTCTCATTATTCGCATTATTAGGACTAGATGGGTCAGAATTAAGTGGATTGGGGGTGCCACCTGTGCCGAGCGACAATCCCGATGGAGAGAGCGGCTCGTTTTTGTTAAAACGGGAAAGACTAGAGACAATCTCTTCTTCCTCGGCGCGTTCGCGTGCGTCTTTGAGGCGCTCCCTAGCGATATAATTTCTAGCGGCGTTGGAATAGTATTCGCTGTAGTATTTTTGATAATAATTTTGCCAAGCGGAGTGGTAAGTCTTCCAAGCGTCGGAATTAGACGTAGCAACAGGGGCATCTTTTAGATGGGAGGGCGTAGCAGTAGGAGTAGAGGATGCTTGAGCAGGTTGAACCGAAGTAGCGTCGGTGCTATAAATACCCTGGCGGGACTGCGAATTATAGGTCGCAAGCACTTTTTGTCTGGCGATGTCTACCGCGGTTCTTCTCTGTGGGTCGCTGATGGACCCGTCTCTGTTCAAACCATTAGAAAATTGCCCACCGGTATTTGAATCCATAAAATAATTATAGCATAAATCGATAAAATATGCTAAAATAGAAGAGCAACTGATAATTGCCTAACTGGTTTTATCGGTTGCCACAAATTGGTCTTGTGGGGGTGAATGGCGGAATTGGTAGACGCGCTAGACTCAAAATCTGGTTCCAGCAATGGAGTGAGGGTTCAAGTCCCTCTTCGCCCACCATTTTTTGTAGCAAAAAATCAAAAAGCAGGACTGTGGTGCCTTCGGCGGGCAAGTCCCTCTTCGCCCACCATTTTTTGTGCAGCAAAAAGGCTAAAAAGGTGTATAATAGTATAAAATTGAGCGAGGAGAATATGAAGAGAAAAATTATTATCGGGATTTGTTTGGTCGCGCTAGTGGGGCTGGTAGCGGCAATGATTTCTAGTACTCGCAAGACAGTGGACCCGGATGTAGACACGATTCACGCCGCGTCAGTAGAGACTGGCGACATTGGCGAAAAGATAGTTGGCAACCCCGACACGGCCGAGATGGTTCTCTACGAATACGCCGATTTCACCTGTGCACACTGTGCTGAATGGAACAGAATTATTAATAGCCTGATGGAAAAGTACGACGGCAAAATCGCCTTGGTATTTCGCACCTATAATCTCGGTTCTGCAAATGGTCCGTTGGCGGCTTGTGCGGCCACGGCAGCCCAGATCCAAGGCTATTTCAAGGAGTACAAAGATTTACTCTTTAATAATCAGAGCGAGTGGTGCTATGAAGAAGATGCTAACGAGCTAGTCAAGCTGTTTGCAGGGTATTTTGAAGAGGCCAGTAATAGCCTTGGCGATGTCAATAAGTTTACTACGGATATAAAAAGCGACGCGGTGAAGGATCGCACAGCCTTTGAATATAGTATGGGTAAGAAAACCGGCCTCACCGGCACGCCGACATTTAGAATTGATGGCAAAGCAATTAACCTAAAAGAGCTAAAACAGACTATCGAAGATAGGCTGTCCTCATAAATTTATTTTTCGTACAAATATTCGCGGACCAGGGTGCCGTCTTTGAAATAATAGAGGTATTTGTCGGAAGTAATAGTGACGGGGAAGTGGGCGGAGACGTTGGTGGCGAGCGTACGATGATTGAGCCCGTCGAAATCATAGACGTTTAAGACGCCATCCTTTACCGCATAAATCATGCTGCCATCGAGCCAGCCAAAACTGTCGGTATCGGTGGACCAGTCCACGACTGCCTGGGCCTCCATGTCGAGTGTGGCGATATGGCCGCCGGTGTACATAGCGATAAACTCGCCGTGCTGGCCGACTTTGACACTGGCGGGCGAGAAGTTGAGGTCATATTCAGATTTCAAGACAAAATCTTTTTTGAAATAAAGCTTTGCGCTACTGCCGCTCATGAGGCCGAGGTATTCGTCGTCGTAAAATTTGGTGGCAAAAACCTGGGTGGGCTCGGAAATAGAGATAAGCTCATCTATCTCGCCGCTGCCGAGCTTAAGTAGGCTCACTACGCTAGGGGTAGAAAAGATAACATCGCCATTATAGTAGTCAAAAGAGACTACATTTTGGGCCAAAATTGCGGAAATTTGCTTGGCGCCGGCATCGATGCGATGGAGGTTGCCATTCAGGACTGCGAGGAGATTATTGGCAGAGCTATCGAGAATCTGGATTTCAGAAAAGTCGGCGTTGAATTCTTTGGTGAGATTGATGGAATTTGAAGGATTTTTGATATTCAAAACTAGCCAATTCGTAGCGATGCTAGTAGCATCTGGAGTGGCTGGGCCAGCGATTTTTAAGAGAACATGTTCGTTATCCGTGGCCCAATCGGCGCTTATAATCGTGCCAGTGAAGAGACCCTCGGAGGCGCCTTCGGCTAGACTAGTGAAAGGCAGGATTTTGGATAGGTCAATGCTCTGGGGCCTGCCCGAGTCGCTATCGAGATTAAAAATCTGCCAGGTAGTAGTGTTATTAGCAAGCAAAATCGTGTTGCGATTGGGCGTGACGGAGGCAAAATTTCCGGAAAAATCAAGGGCGCTCTCATGATCGCGATTTAGGAGGAATAAACGGGGGTAGTGAAGCCGATAGAGTAGCCCCTCGGTGATGCTGATGGTGCGTGACCAAGAATCATAACCGTCTTTAGTCAATTTAATCGTGTGCTCGCCGGCCGAGAGAGTTTTGGACGTGTTGGTGCGCTGGAGCCACGAGCCAGGATTATTATCCACTTCTACATCGGCGCCGGTAGGCGTAGAATAAATCTGGAGCAGACCCTGCCGCTCGATTTTGAAATCTGACCCCAGCCAATAACCGGAGACCACAAAAGCCAAAACCGAGACCGTAGCGACCACGGCGATGACCATGATTATCTCTGATATGATAACCCTTAAGCTTTGACGACGAGCGCGTTTTTCTGCGTCCATGTATATATTATAACACAAGAGAGTTTTTATTTCGCTCTTGTTTTTTTGCGGCAAGTTTAGTATCATTATTATATATAAGTGAGGTCATAATGGCAGAAAAAGCAAAATCGTCGCAGTCGAAACGTAAAGAACGCGGGTTAAATGTGCGTGTCGTACAAGAGAACAAGACCGAGAAAGACAGCGTCCGGGTAAATAATAATTTTGAGGCCAAATCCAAGAAAAAGGCCACCGCGAAGAAAACCACTGCAAAAAAGACTGCTAAAAAGACCACTGTAAAGAAGACTACGGCAAAAAAGGCCACTACGAAAAAGGCTACCGCAAAAAAGACTACGGTAGAAAAAACTGCTCCTAAAAAGTTAGAAGAGCCAAAAAAAGAACTAAAAAAAGCGGCCGAACCAGTAAAAGAATTAAAAAAGCCGGCGAGCTTTAGTAAAAGCGTAAAGGCCTTAAAAGAGCAGAAAGCACCGGAAAAGGCGCCAGAAGTAATTTTGCCTGAACAGACTCAAGAGGCGGAGACTGAAAGCTTTGAGACTTTGAATCTTGGAGCTAATCTAGGAGGGTATGAGTCAAAAATCATCTTGAGAGATGTGGCGAGAAATCGAGCGGAAGTCGAGAATCAGCCTGCAAAGATAGCCCCTAAGAAATCCGAAGAGGCGACGAAGAGAAAGCGCTTTGGCATCGATACATTTAAGGCCTCCAAACAGAAACCACGGAAATTGTCCGCTAAAGAAGTCAAAGAGAATGAGATCAAACGTGCGATTTCTCTAGCTGAGAAATTGCCCGACACGGGGAAGAAACACCACAAAAAGGGTGACCTCATCACTCGGTTTGGCTGGGCAAGATTGACGTTAATGATTACCTGCGCAGTAACGGCAGTATTTGCGTTGGTTTATTTTGTCAACCTGACTTCGGCGGATATGTCGCTCAAAGTAGCAGCTTCGCAATCCGGGATTGAGGCGACTTATCCAGACTACGTGCCGCGAGGGTATGAACTTTCTGATGTGACTTCGGCCAGCGGCAAAGTGACGATGAATTTTAAGAGTGAAGAAGGGTCGTTTATGATCACCGAAGAGGCCTCTAGCTGGGATTCTTCGGCCCTACTCAACAACTACGTCCGAGAAAATTACTCTGACGACGAATACAGCGTGGTAATCGAACAAGGGCTGACGATTTATATGGGTTCTAACTGGGAAGCCTGGGTGAACGGCGGGCTGCTTTATAAACTCCAGGTTAAAACCGGGTCTCTCACGAAAAAACAGCTCAAAACCATCGCGACGTCTTTGTAGTGGACTTTCTTTCGGGAAAAGAAAGCCCAGCAAAGAAAACCAGCTTGAAATTTGAAACGAAAGTGAATTCCGTTTCAAATTTTGTGTTAGAATATAAAAAATGAAGACTGACAATTGTATTACCAGATTTGCTCCGAGCCCGACTGGGTATATCCATATCGGGAATGTAAGGAGCGCGATTTATCCGTATTTAGTTGCCCGGCAGAATAACGGGAAGTTTATTTTGAGAATTGAGGATACCGACCGGGAACGCTATGTCGAGGGGGCGACGGACTTGATTGAGGATACTTTGAAATGGCTCGGGCTGGAATGGGACGAAGGACCAGAGGTCGGGGGAGATAACGGGCCGTATTTTCAGAGTGAGAGACTTGAAATTTATCATGAGTGGGTAAAAAAGCTTCTTGATGCCCATCGAGCCTATTCGGACCCGACCCCAGCGGAGAAAATTGACGAGTACCGCAAGGAATGTTCAGAGAAGAAAGTACCATTTCTATATCGCAATTTCCGGCCAGAGAAGCTGGATTTTGAGTTCCATGAAGGTGTGCCGATTCGGTTTCTGGCCGAACCGAAAGATTATGAGTGGACCGACGCGGTAATGGGGCCGATGAAAGCTGGACCAGAAGTCCAGGATGATATAATTTTGATCAAAAAAGACGGCTATCCGACCTACAACTTCGCCCATATCGTGGATGACGCAGAAATGGGCGTGACCCACGTAATGCGCGGAGTAGAATATCTGTCTTCTACGCCAAATTATCTGGGGCTCTATGATGCTTTTGGTCTGGAACGACCGGTTTTGGTGTCCCTACCACATATTTTAGCCCCGACGGGGAACAAAAAGCTCGGCAAGCGCGACGGAGCGAAGTCGGTCACCGAATATCGCGATGATGGAGTTTTGCCGGAAGCGATGCTAAATTACCTCGCGTGCCTAGGATGGAACGATGGTACCGAGCAAGAGATTTATACTAAAGATGAGCTAGTCTCTCGGTTTTCTCGAGATCGGATTCAGAGCTCGGGGGCGCGCTACGACGAGACGAAGCTACTCTGGATGAATGGGCAATGGATTCGGCGAATTTTTGACACGGAAGGAGCCTCGGCGCTGTATGTAAAGACCGAGGGGTTCTGGCCGGAGGCAGCGGCAGGCTCTAGCGAAGAATATAAGCTTAAAGTTTTGTCGATTATTTACGACCGGCTAAAGACCCTGTCGGACCTTCGGGCCATGACGGAATATTTCTTTAAAGACCCGGAAATTGACATGGAGATGCTGAAGTCAAATAAGTTTTTGAAGAAATTGTCCGAAGCGGAGCTTGAAGATTTGATGAAAAAATCAATCAGCCGCCTAGGTGAAATTACGGATTGGACAGCAGAGAATCTTAACGCCGCCTTGAACGAGCTACTCGCCGAGACTGGGCAAAAACCCGCGGTACTATTTTCTCTAATTCGGATAGCAGTGAGTTTTGCGCCGTTTAGCCCGGCACTGGATTTAACTTTGAATGTACTCGGAAGGGACACAGCTCTTTCGAGATTAAATGCGGTCGCTAGAGCGATTTAGGCTTAATCCTAGCGCCCTTGATTTTTCCGATAACAGAGGTCAAAAAGACCAGGCCCATGACCTGGTCTTTGATTTTTATTCCTCTTCTTCTTCGTCGTCATTGTCGCGCTTGGCTAAAGCGAAGAAAGTGATACCGGAGACCGCGGTAACTGCGGCGACGGTGGCAAGTGCGGTGACGATAGTAGAGCTACCATCCGAGCTGGCGGTGACGCCGGCGGCGTTAGCATAAGCGCTGGTGGTGTTACCCGGCATGACATCAGTGGTTGTAGTGGCGGTATTGTTTGTAGCGTTAGTGCTACGAGAAGTATAGGTGGTGCGGTTGGTCGAAGCAGTATAGACAGGTGTATCGTTAATGGTATTGTCGGTAGATGGGTTGACCGGGACTACTGGGTTATCAGTGTCAATCACACCGGTAACGGCGACGAAATTAACAGTCTGGGCGTAGGTACCAGATTGCTTGGCGTCAGTAGCCTTGGCCCCGAAGAAAACGTCTTTGGTGGAGTTGGTGCCGGTCGTAGCTACAGTACGAGGAATCACCGTAACAGGGTTAGACACCAAAGTGACTGGTAAATAGCTGGCTGACGCAGTGCCAGCATCGGAGTCGGTCAAAGAATAACCCCAAGCGTTGGGATCGAAATTATTGTAGGTGGCATTATTATTATCCAAGGTGTCGATGTAGGTGCTAGCATCGGTAGAAACGTAGGACGTAACATTTTTTAATTGAGTATCATCTGCATACATAGATACGGTCGCGCCGTAATAATTATTAGTGAGCGCCGAAACAGTGACCTTGTTGCGGAGTAAAGTATTGACATTACCACTAGCCCAGGTGGTGGGCTTGGTTAATGACACAGTAAGAACCTCTTCTAGATTAACATTAAAAGTGACACTGTCGTCCGTCATCGCCGGAGAAACTGACCCTATAAAAGCGGCTGACAGTATGGTAGCCACTGCGCCAAAGATAATGTTTGTTTTATGTATTGACCTAACCATGTATTAATTATAACACAAGCTTTTAAAAATGTGCTAGAATTAATATAAGAATTTTCTAAAAAGTGGAGCAAAAAATGAAGGATAAAAAATCCCAAAAAGCCAAATTACCTCTTAAAAAGTCTGATGATTTTGATAACAAAGTTGTGGAAAACTCTAAAAAAGGCTCGAAACCAAAATCTAGTTTGGTGTTTTTAATCCTTGGGATTTTGTCCTTGCTAGCTGGGGCGGGGATGGCGGCCGGGAGCTTCTTTATCAACAAAACTTCTGGATTTGTGGCGACGTTTCCGGAAATACCGTCGGTCAAATCTTCTGATAGCGGGATTTATAGCCATTTGACTGGGGTGGCGCTAGCCTCGGAAGCGGACGTAACGGCACCGGCTTATTGTATTCAGACTCCAAATGGCATGGACGGGGCGCGGCCACAGGCGGGGCTGAACGAAGCGGGGGTGGTGTTTGAAGCGATTGCGGAGGCGGGAATCACGCGGTTCGCAGCGATTTATCAAAATCCGTCATCGGCGGTGATTGGGCCGATTCGGTCGCTCCGTTTATATTATCTACAGTGGGATACGCCGTTTGACTGCACAATCGTGCACGCGGGCGGGGCGCCGGATGCACTCCAGGCGGTTTCGCACGGGTATAAAGATTTGACCGAAAATTACTCCTATATGTACCGCGGGACTCGGGGTGAGAGGCGGTGGAATAATCTCTTTACCACTTCCGCTTATTTAGCAAAAATGAACTCCGACCGTGGCTATGGCGGATCAAATATCACTGGGTTCACCCGGATGACGCCGTCTGAATCTTTAAGATCGCGAGTGGACTCCACAGTGGAGGAGAAGTTGGTGATTTATAAGGCCTCCTCGGGCAAGACTTCAACTTTTAGCCCTAGTGCGATCAATATTGCGATCAACTTCGGTGGGCTGACGAATTTCAACGTGCGGTATAACTACAATGCGGATAATAATAATTATGCGCGGAGCTTTGCTAGCGGATATTCGCATGACGTCTATGCCTGCCCTGCGGAGGATCTCGGTGAGAAGGATCCGGAGTCGGTGTGCCAGTTGACCCAGCTCGCGCCGTCAGTAGTGGTGGCGATGGTGGTTTCGGAAAAAAGAGCCTCGGATGATTACCATGAGGACATTACGACGGTGGGGTCGGGAGAGGCCTATATTTTCCAAAATGGCACGGCGATCAAGGGGACTTGGAAGAAAGACTCGGTGGCCGAGCAGATTCGGTTCTATGATGAGAGCGGTTCTGAAATCGCACTGGCGCCAGGGCAGACGTTTGTGGAGGCGGTACCCCAGTACGGGTCAGTTGAATATTAGATAATTATGTGATATAATAGTGGTATGGTCGCGTCGTCTAGTGGTCTAGGACGCCTGGTTCTCATCCAGGTAATCGCGGGTTCGAATCCCGCCGCGACTACCACGCATCTTTAGATGCGCACAAAAAGACGGATTCGTTCTCCGAATCGAATCCCGCCGCGACTACCACGCATCTTTTAGACAAGCCTCTTATGGCTTGATTTTTTATGAAAAATGTGATATAATGGAACTATGAAGCGCCTTCCGATTGTAGCTCTGATTGGTCAAACGAATGCTGGGAAATCCAGCATTTTAAATAGGATGGCGAAGAAAAATATCGCGATTGTGGCGCGCGAAGAAGGCACCACGCGCGACAATGTGATGGCGACGATTGACAATTCTTTTGTCTTGATCGATACGGCGGGGCTGAAGGACCCGACCGACGATTTTGAGGCGTCGATTCAGGAACAAATCGAGGATGCGATAGAGGCAGCCGATGTGATTTTGGTGACGCTAGACTCGTCGAAATATTTTGATGCGAAAGATGCGAAAATTGCCAAGGATGCGCTCCGATCCAAGAAACCGGTGTATCTAGTACTAAATAAATGCGACCTCGCGGAGTCTTTGCCTTTAACAGAATTTCGGGCACTTGGCATCGATCCGAAAAACACTTTTTATGTGTCGGCGACTACTGGAAAGGGAATGGGAGCTTTAGAATCAGTCATTCTGGGACTCGGGTCGCTTCGGCCCGTCGTTACGGGCGAAGCGCCCTCTTCCTCGGTCGTAACCTCCGGACGGTCCCAAAATGGCGATTCTAAAGCTCTTACCATTGCCTTGATCGGTAGGCCGAATGTAGGGAAGTCATCGCTGTTTAACACCTTGAGTAAAAAACAGCAGGCGATTGTCAGTTCAAGGCAGGGGACGACTAGAGATGTGAACCGCGTAACTGTGAAATATAAGGGGCGGGAGATTGAGATTCTCGATACGGCGGGGCTGCGTCGCCCTGGCAAGAGAGAGGTGGGGATTGAGAAATTTTCTGCGATTCGCACGCTCGCGGCGATTGAAGAGGCGGATATTTGCTGCCTGCTCGTGGACTCGACCGAGCCGCACGTAAAGCTCGACCAAACTCTGGCGGGGCAGATCGTGGAGGCTGGTAAAGGCATCATCATGGTAGTGACGAAGGCAGATCTCCTCGAAAATTCCGAGCCGACCAATTATTTTGGCGAAGAAAATGTCAAAAATCGCACGGCGGCGGACTTTCTTTTGGACGACCTGGAGCGGGATTTTGATTTTCTGCCTTATGCGCCGGTGATTTTGACCTCATCGGAGACAGGGAAGAATGCCACGCAGATTTTTGAACTGGCTCTAGAAGTAGATGAGGCGCGACGGACCGAGATTCCGACTTCGGAGCTAAATAAGATTTTGGCGGGGGCGGTGGTGGAGCATACCCCGGCGGGGCTCAAAAACACCCGACCGAAGCCAAAATATCTGGTCCAGACTGATACCTGCCCGCCGTGGTTTGTACTGCACGGGCATTCACTAGGGCTTCTCCACTGGTCGTGGAAGAGATTTTTGGAACGCAAAATTCGTGAAAAATACCCGATGGTAGGGGCACCGATTATGTTTTCGTACCGAAGCGATGATAATAGTCGCGATAACAAATCCGACTCACACAAATTTGATGATAACGGTGGGCAGAAAGGTGAAAAATGAAAATTCGCATCGTGGAGCACAGCTCCAAAGCTACCGGCATCAAAGTGCACCGGAACAAATAATGTGGTATAATTGAAACAGGTGGGAGTGATTTTACTCCTTTTTTGGTTGGAGTAAGCACATTTACAAAGGAGGTGGTTATATGAGTCAAGGAAGTTTTCATAACTACATTGTCCCAGGGTTAGACGTCCTAATCAGCGACCCAAGTTTCTTGACCCCAGATAAGAAAACCAAACCAAAGGCAAAGACACTGATAATTCCGTCTTTTTACGTTTATCGTCTGCTAGATTTTTACAACGAGCAGACCAACCGCGGAGAGTCAGCGAGGGAATTAACCGAGATTTTGGGAGAAATCTTTGAAGAGGTGAATCAGAGCGGAGGCAAAACCTACGTGTTCAAAAACGGGATGCGACTGGAATTTCGTGATTTTCCAGAGAACCCGACTTTTCGAGGCTTTTCGAAGAGCACCGCCGAAAAGTACACCAGCTCGAAGTTCCACGCAATTGCGATTGCAAAGGTTTTACAAGAGGAGTTTGGGAAGAATGAGGTCGCCATCATGACTGGTAGCGACCAACTGGCGATGCCGGCGGCTTTTAACAGCATTGACATCGCGAGGGTGAATCCAGATGTCTATACTGGACGAGTCAAAGTTGACTTTCCGGATGATTTGGCGAGTCTATGGTGGACGAAGCACGCCATTCCGGTCGATGTTTGGAACGAGGTTTTTCCAGACCATCCGCTGATAATCAATCAATATGTTGAATTGATTTTTAGCCAGAGTGGCCAGGTGGATAGTACTTTCCAGAATATCGGGCGATTTAACGGCGAGGCGATTGTGCCACTTAGGACAACCAAGATTGACAATCCGGCTTTTTCTAAAGTGCGACCAAAGACCCCTGGGCAAGCGATGTTGTTTGACGCTTTGCTTGCGCCAGTCGAAGAGCTGCCGATCGTAGTGATTTCGGGGACTTTTGGCACGGGAAAGACTTTTTGCACGGTAGCGACTGGGTTAGCGCAGGTGCTGAATAATCGATACGAGCAAATTTTCGTCTGTCCGCGCGATGGAGCGCTGGGCCGCGAAATTGGATTTTTGAAAGGCGATAAGCTCGAAAAAATCCTGCCCCAAGCAGCGCCGATACTCGACAATCTCGGTTCGGTGTTGAGGCTGGTCGACATAAAGCCCAAAAAACTGCCTGGAGAGAATGGCAAAGAGATGCCTCTCAAGGCCATGGTCGAAGATTTTCAAAAACGCTATTTTGAGTTTGAGCCGGTCATCTATATGGGCGGGCGCTCGATTGAAAATTCGTTTATGATTTATGACGAATTTCAAGATATGGAACGTGGCCAAGCGAGAGCGCTTTTGTCTAGGATTGGCAATAACAGCAAAATTGTGATCTTGGGCGACCCTAGTCAGACGACTAATCCGCATCTAAATAAGACCAGTAACGGATTAAGCTACAGCGCAAGCAAGCTGGCTGGAGATCCGCTGGCGGCGGTAATTTCGTTTGATAAGACCCGCGAGGTAGTACGCTCGGTAGCGGCCAAGCATATCGCCGAGAGGCTGACCCATTAATTTCCACCTGTTTTAGAGTTACCCTGCTTTTAATAGCGGGGTAATTTTGTGGTATTAAGCTGCCCTGTTTTAAACGCAGAGAAGTTTTTGTGGGCTTTATGATATAATAGGGGTATGAAATTGATTGTAGGTCTGGGAAATCCAGGGGACAAATATAACTTTACGAGGCACAATACGGGGTTTCTGGCGCTAGATTTTTACCTTAAGCGGTGTGGGGGCACTTGGAGCGAAAAACCGCGCCTAGGGGCTTTATTTTGCGAAATAGAGGAGGTTCTGGGGGGTTCTTCGGCTGCTTCGGAGGGCGAGAAGGTGATTTTGATCAAACCGCAAGATTTTTATAATCTATCAGGGGTAGCGGTGGCGCAGTGGGCGAGGTATTATAAGATTGCGACCTCTGATATTTTGGTAATTTGTGATAATTTTGATCTGGAATTTGGCAAAGTAAGGTACCGTGCGACAGGGGTGGCTGGGGGGAATAACGGGCTAAAATCGGTAGATAAGGAGCTTTCTACCTCGGATTATGCGAGGATTAGGGTGGGAACGAAAAATGAGGAGATTCTGAACCGCGTCGGGGCGGTAGATTTTGTTCTCTCTCGCTTCACCCCTGAAGAAAAAGAGAAGCTACCCTTGGTTTTGACCGAAGTTTGCGAGAAAATTGACGATTTTATCAGAAAATAATAAGATATTTACACCTTTGGTATAGTCTCTATCAGAGGTCTATAAAAGTCCATTTCGGGGGCGATTTTAAATCCTTCCATTGAGGCCGTATCGGAGAAGGGGATATTTAAATCCCCTCTTAAAATTACGATTGGCCTACGTTCAGCACTTTCACCCATTTCTTTGACTGCTAGCGCAGCTAGGGGGTCGATCAGGTTGACCTTGGTTATTTTCATAGTGCGATTGAAGATATCTTTAGTACCACGAATGTCGCGTAGAGGCTCAACCCCGGCAAGGCCAATCGAGAATCCAGTGACACCCGACCTTAAAGGCATGGTATGCGAATCAGTCACTACTACCCCTAGATTTTTTAAATTAAATTTTTTGATTAATCTGTTACGGACTTCTTTACAAAACTCATCTATATCTTCCGGCCAAAGAATATAATAACCATCAGCATTACTCTCATCGATTCCGGCCGCTAGAGTCAAAGCGTTGTGCGATAAGCATAAGTGAACGCTAAACCCAGCGTCGGTATTCTCATGAACCAACATCCGATCGGCTTCACTTTTAATTAGATCTCTCTTTTCAATTTCTGTCGTTTTTTTGGTACGGCCTTGGTGAATTGCAACGATTTTTGAAGTAATAAAGACAATATCACCATCAGACACTTTTAAACTATCAATAATATCCCAAATTTCGTCTTTCGGAGGGCAAACGACTCTAGTTTTAATCGGAATTACCTCTATATTCATGTCAACATTATAGCAAAATGGGCCGCTTATGACAAGCGACCCAAGATATGAAGAGTAAGGCCCGATTTAATGATAATTGTTGGCAATTTGTCCATAATAACTCCTATACCAGCCCCCAGTTATTCATCCCTAGCGGGTGGATGCGGCCTTTGATTTCGAGCATGGTGACTCCCTGGTTAAACACCTCTGGGGGAAGCTTGGTGAGCCTCATAATATCCTCGCCACCTCTGATACCCTCTGAAAGAGCGGTAAGAATGACGGTTTCGACGTCATTATCGCCGATAAGGCCCTGTTTTTTGGCATTTTTGTGCTTTTTGACAAATTCTTCAGGGAAGAGAAGCTTCAAAACGTCATTTGGCTCGGTGTAGGGGGTGGCCCCCTGCTGAATTAGTTTGTTGCAACCCTGTGAATAAGGGCTGGTAATATTGCCAGGGACGGCAAAAACCTCTTTGCCTTGCTCTAGGGCGTGAGTAGCGGTATTGAGGGAGCCAGATTTCGCCGCCGCCTCGACTACCACCACGATATCGGAGAGCCCAGAGATGAGGCGGTTACGGTAGAGAAAGCTAGATTGCTGGTGGATTTGGCGGCGACCAGTGATTTTGTCGATATATTCGCCTGGCGCCATTGTGGCATCGGGGAAGCTCAGAGGGGCATATTCAGAGATGATAGCGCCATTCTGCTCTATAATCTGCTTAGCTAGGGGTAGATGGGGCTTCGGATAAATATCATCTATTCTGGTACCGAGCACGGCAATAGTAGTGCCACCAGCATCCAAACAACCCCTGTGGCCAATGCTATCGATACCGAAGGCTAGCCCAGAGACCACGATGACGCCGCGCTTTCCTAGCTCGTATGCAAGTTTGTAGGTCACTTCCTCGCCATATCTGGTATTATGGCGCGAGCCAACAATCGCCACGGTTTTAGGCCTTTTAGGCACGTCAAAAAGGCTATTTTGGGCCGATTTGGGGCCGGATTTTGGGGCGTTATTTGGGTCTATTTTTGACACATTTTGGGGCAATTTGCCATAAAAATACAACATTTTAGGCATAACCGCAATAGTGCTTAACACCTCTGTAAAATCGTGTTCTAGAGGTGAGATTTGATTGATTTTTGTAAAAAAGTGTGTAAAAAGTGTTGACATATTTCTCCTCACGTGATATAATGAATACAGTTAGGGTGCAAAAAGCGCCCTACACCGCACCTAAATAAGTTATAATTTCAGCTATACTTATTTAAGTATACCAGAAATTGCGTGCTTTTGAAACCCCTTCGGGCTTAGAATTTCTTAATGGTTTTAAGTTATAAGTATTACCTCCACTTTAGAAGGGGAGCATTTCGAAAGCATAGCAATCCCTCTAACCGGCGGGCCCCAATTTGTGTGAGGTGGGTCGCGCTTCCGGGGTTCACCCGGTATAGGAAGTGAAGCGTTAGAGGGCCAAAATATCCCCATTAGGTGATGCCCACCCTTACCTAATGGGGATATTTTGGTTTTGAGAGATTTTAGATATTTAGGATTGAGGCTCGGAGAGCAGGCAACGGACGGCGAAGCCATTGTACTTATTGAGGTGAGGCAGTGGGTTGACGCCTGAAGTAGTAAGGCCCAGGTAGTAAGCGCGCCCCGTAGAGTACGAAGTACGCGACCAGTAGTAGCCGTTGGCGCCTAGGTCGTTGGCACCACCGCTGTAGTAGTCGCCACTGAGTAAGAGCCCAGGGGTATACTGGCCATTGATATTCTCGGTGGCAGTAGATGGATTAGCGACGAGTAATTTGCCAGCCACTGTGCTACCGCTATCAGTGCCATAGCCGTATGCCGTAGCGAGAGTTTCACACTCTCCACCGCTT